>CAZSQS010000005.1:0-92012 GCA_964608995.1 uncultured Smithella sp.
CCGAAGATGCTCAAGGATTATCCGCCCGCGCAAAATGAAGCGCTGCAAAAATACATCACACAGTTGGGGATGAAAATCGTCCGGGCCAACAACCTCGAAGGCAACCCCTATTCCTACACTTTCACCGTGGTGGATGTGCCGGATGTCAACGCATTTGCCATGCCGGCCGGAACGATCTTCGTCACCGCGCCCTTGATCGCGCTTGCGGAAACCGAGTCGGAGCTCGCGGGCGTGGTGTCGCATGAAATCGGCCACGTCGTGGCGCGCCATTCGGCGGAGCGCATGTTTGCCATGGAGAAGGCCCAGAAAAAAACCTGGCTTTATGCGGCAGGCGGCGCAGTGCTGGGCGCAGCCATCGGCTATGCCGCAGGCGTTGCCCTGTGCGCCGAAGGCGATTCCGCCTGCCGCGCCAAAGCAGCCCTGGCCGGAGGCGCGTTGGGCGCAGGCGGCGGTGTACTTGCGCAGCAATACTCTTTTTTGGTCAATTCGCGCGAGGATGAAATGGAGGCGGACCGCCTGGGCTTCCGCTACGCGGTGGCCGCCGGATATGACAAGGATCAGGTGGGCCGGTTTTACGAAAAGCTTCTGGAATTTGAAAAGAAATCCGGAAAGGGCTCAGGGGGTGTAACCAAAAGCCTCACGGACGCGCTGAGCACGCATCCGCCAAGCGATGAGCGCGTCAAACAAATGAAAGAGCTGGCGGGGCAGACCCAGCAGACGAAATCCGTCACGACCACGCCTGAATTTAACCGCATCCGGCCCATCGCCGCATCGCTTTCGAAAAAATAATTCCGGGCTCAATTATTTAAAACCCCGAAGGGGTTGAACGTTTATAGACAACCATTTGAATTTATGTTCGACCCCGACGGGGTCGTACGTTTATTTGCAATGACGGCGCTATAAACGTGAGATCCCGTCGGGATCTTTGATCCATCATTTTTCGCGCCGCCATGTGGGCATGAAAATCAGACAAGAAGCGTGTTCATTTGCGGGTCCAAAGCCCCGCGCTCAATGGGACTGGCTTTACGGGTTCGCGTCCGGCGATTGCAGGATAAAGACGCTGCACAGGCCGAAATCTTATTTCCCGATTTTACCCGGATTTTGTAGAAGCAACTTGGCAATAGGTGCGCACCCTCTCACCCCTGTATCCTGCTTAGCCCCAAATTGCCGTCGTGCCATTTCTGCACATCCCCGCCCGCTCTCGGCATCCCGAAGGGATGATACGTTTATAGCCAATTATCGCCTTGAATCGTGCGACCCCGACGCCGGTCGTACCATGATGTCATGACACCTTGTGCTATAAACATTTGATCCCTTCGGGATCACAGGCTCCCGCTTGTCATTTTCTTCCCGCCCTTATCAAAGGGGGAATGGGAAGAGGATGCTTTTTAAGTCAACGACATTGCGTTTCATTTAGCAAAGAAATAGCCGTCTCGCTAGTTCATCCGCATGCCGCCGCAGACGTTGATGGCCTGACAGGTGATGTTTCGGGCCAGCTCCGAGCACAAAAACAGCGCCATATAGCCGATATCCTCGCCGCTTTGAAAGCGCCGAAGCGGAATGGTTTTACGGATGCTCTCTTTGAGCTCAATTTCGGGTTTTCCCGAATATTTCCCCATCTGGCTGACCATGCCGCCGTCTTGCTTTTTGCCGATGTTGGTTTCAATCACACCCGGACAGATGCCGTTGACGTTGATATTGTGCCGGGACGCGGCAAGCCCGATGCTTTGCGTAAGACCCAGCGCTCCGAATTTCGACGCAGAATAGTGTGTGTAAAAATCGCTCCCCTGCCTGGAGGACGCAGAAAGAATATTGACGATTTTTCCTTCGCGGCGGGGAATCATGTGCGTGAGGGCGGCCTGACAACAGTTGGACAGGCCCACCAGATTGACCTCCAGCAGCTTGCGAAATTCGTCCTCGGTGGCTTCCATGTAGGGCTTGCAGTAGAGAATGCCAGCCGATGTAACCAGGTGATCGATTTTGCCGTTATCCTGCGCGATGCGGCCGATTACGTCATCAATTTCGGCCTTGCGCGTCACATCGAGCTTTACCGCCTCAGCCAAAAAGCCATCGGCCTTAATCTGTGAGGCTTTGGCCCGGGCGTCATCGCCCTCCAGATCCGCCACGTAAACCTTCGCGCCCGCCCGGGCGAACACATCCGCAATCGATCCGCCAATGCCGCCTCCCGCGCCCGTAATCAGCGTGACACGGCCTGTCATGTCTATTCCAATCATCTTTACGCCTCCGAATTTGTCTTCATTTGCGCGATCCGGTTTTTCATAAAATCGACCGCCTGTCAACGAGTCCTGCGACTTATTCTAACTGGCACGTCGCGGAGCAGCCGTCGCCGTCGCTCGTGTTTCCGTCATCGCATTCCTCCACGATGTCGCGGATAAGCTTCACCGTGTCAATCGTCGTGTATCCGTCGGAATCGGCATAGACGACGACTTTGCCGGACGTCCCGGCAGCAAAATTAAACGACCCCAGATAATAGCCCAGATCGCCGGATCCTGCGCTTTGATCCACCAGCGTGTTGTATTCGCCATCCAGAGAGATGACCTTTACCGGCACGGCCGTGGCGTCTCGATACCAGGCGCGCTGCCAGACGAAATAGACGTCGTAGCGGCCCGGAAGCGTCACATTCGGCGTGAAGGTGGCGTATTTTCCGGGGCTCGGGCCGGTGGAGCCGTCTCGCGTGTAGCTGTTGCGGAAACCATATTGCATGGAGGTGAAGCGCTCCCACTGGCCGGTGAGCTCACAGCCGGGATCGCTGTCATCCACCAGAATTTTCATTTTTCTCTCCTCGGGTTTGCCGTTGCCGCACATCGGCCAGGCCATCGCCTCGAAACGCGCCTCGGCGGGAATTTTGTTATTCGCCGTCGCCGCCTCGGGCCCATAGGGCGGCCAAGCAAGTCCCTCAGTCCACCATGCGGGCCTACCGGTTAGATATAGGGAATCGGGAAGGCTTTGCGAGGAAATGGCCGGATCCCAGACAACCTCATGATTGGCAAAGTCGTAATTGCCATGGCGATAAAGCGTGGATTTAGCCAGCGGGTCATACTCGGCCAACACCGCGTTAAACGACGCCTTGTAACCGATATCGAAGATGACCGGCATCGTCCAGCTTGTGGGAGAATCGATGCCCGCCACTTCGTAGATAAAGGCAATATCCGGCGCCGAGCCCAAAAGATTCCCCAGAACATTGAAATAGCGCGAGTAATACGCAATGTGAACCGCGCGATTGTCTTTGTACGTGTCTTCCTGATAGCCGCGCAGGTTGTTGCGGAAAATCACATGATGCGATGTGGTTCCCCAGATGAAGTCGCTGCCGACTTTGATGGCGAGGTTGCCTTCGATCAGGTTGAAAACCGGATGCGCGCCATGATGCGTGACATCGGTTTTAATGCCGTAGCTGTTGGCGCCGCAGGTGGGAAATTCCGCGACGTTTGTGCCGAAGTAATTGTAGGCCACGACATTGCCGCCGCCCGCGCTGGAAAACGACACGGGGCTTGCGAGGTTTTCAAAGATGTTATTTTCAATGAGCGACGCGGTTACATGCCCCTGAAACCCCATCGCGTAACCGTAGTTTCCCGTATAGCAGCGGACATGATGAAAGTAGTTTTCCCTAAATTCATTGCGGTAGATTTTGGTCGCGTATAGATGGATTTGATTGACGCGCGACGATTCGACATTTTTGAGCCAGCAATACGCGCAGTAGTAATAATCAAAATTTTTACCGATGGCGGCCTCATGCGAGGTGATATACAAATCCTCCACGCCGATGGACTGCGCGTCAATGCCCGCCTTGATCACCTGCGGGGCAAACGCTGCGTTAAAGTCCCACAAGAGGCCCTGCTCAAGCGTCAGCGTATTGCCGCTTTTGGCCGTCACCTTCACAATATGGCCCAGCGCGCGCTTGCCCCCTTCGCAGACGCCTTTGCCTTCGGCGCAGGCTTCGCCGATTTTCGGCTCATTCCAGGCGTTGCATTTGGTTGCCACATCGAGCGAGCAGCGGGGGATGCCGCACCAGTTGCAGGGGCCATCCTTTCCATCGGACGTCACAAAGCCCGGGTCGTTTTCCTGATCGATGATCAGAAAATCACCCACGCTGAGAGACGAGGCGTCGGCCACGGTAATAGATGTGGAGCCCTTGGCATATCCGCCCGTCACGGGAATGTAGCTTCCCATCGCGGCGCCCTTCCCCACGATGACCGCGCGGCCGTACGTGGCCATGGAAAAAAGCAGCGTTTTGTCCGGCCCCGCGCCACGCAGCGTGATGTGGCTCTTCGATAGCGAAAGCGTCGCATTTAACAGGTAGCGGCCTTCGGGAATAAAGACCGTTTGGTTTTCGGGGCAGGCGTCAATGGCCGCCTGAATGGCGGGCGCGTCGTCGTGGAGCCCATCTCCGTAAGCGTTATAGGGCGCCTCGCGCACATTGGCGCAAATCATCGCCCGGGCCGGAATGCCACCGGGGATGCCAACCTGCGACCAGTCCACGCGCCGTGACGCGGCAAGAATGTCGCCTGACGCGCCGGAGCCGGAGCTGGAGCTCGACGATAAACCGGCATCCGTCGAAGGCGAGCCCCCGCCCGAACAGGCACACAGACAACACAGGCTGACAGCGGCAAACCCAATCCAAAGCGCATTTTTCATACCCTTCTCCTTAAAAAAAGATTGCCCAATGACCGTGAGTGAACTATAGTTTTGAAAAAGTCAGAAACCGTTTTTGTTTACCATAAAGGAGCCCGAACCATGAAGAAATTATTTTTGCTGGCCGTATGCTTTTTGATCGTCGCAATGCTTCCCGCCTTGAGCCTGGCTGAATATATCATTCATCTCAAGGACGGAGGACAATACACCACAAAGCAATACTGGCATGAAGGCGATCAGATCAAGTTCATGGTCGAAGGCGGCATCATGGGATTTGACAAGTCTGAAGTCAAAAAAATTATCAAGGTTGAAGATGCCGCTGCTCAAGGTGATCAGGCGCCCCCCAACGCTTCGGAAAGCGATGAACCGGCTGACAAAGACAAAGCCGCGCCTGAGATCAAGGCGCCCAAATCCGCCGGGGAAAAACCCGCGAAGGCCGCATCCGGCGTCAAGGGAAAGAAGGTGGATATCGCGGCCTATCAGGCCGAGATGGCCAAGCTCAAGGACGCCATCAACGAAACGCTGGTTCGCATGAAGGCGGCGGACGAGGCGAAGGATTCGACCGCCAGGGAAGAAGCGATGGAAGACAACCGGAAAATTTCCGCTCAGATGTGGCAGTTGACCAACGAATTGAAGGAAAAAAACAATGGCCAGCTTCCCGCCGACTGGTGGAAAGGCGTGGGTCAGACCGCACCCGCAAAAAAATAACCGCGGCACGCTTGCAACCCACAAGGCCTACATCACATCGCGCCACGCCACGCGCTTGGCCGTGTTTAGCTGATGAATATTATAGAGGTTTGAAAGCGCCGCGCTGCTGTAAAAAATATTCACGCTGCCGGTCACGTCGATGAGCTTGTTGGTGTGATTCACCGTGACCATCGTGCCAAAGATATTGTTGGTTCCCGCCCCAAACACAGTGCCGGAACCACGCAGGATGACCAGCCCCTCGAAAGTAAAGGTTCCCGTCAGATTCAGCGTTCCGCCATCGTCCACAATGATGATGCCCGCGCAGTGGGTGTTGCCATTGAGCATTGTACCGTTGGGCACCACCATAATCGCCGGGTCGGTGCGCGTGCCGCCCAGCGTGGTTTGATAAAGATTATTGGCCAGCACATAGCTGGCAAATGCGTCATATTCGGCCTCCCGGCTGGGTCCGAGCGTCTCGGGGGGAAGACCGCCCAGATGCGCGGCCTTGTTGCCGGACCAAGCCAGACTCATGACGGTAAAAACGCCGGCCGAGCCGGTGGCGCCGGCCGTTGTCGAACAACCTGAGCCCGTGCATCCCCAGGTGGCGGGAATCGGGTAGTCGTGCCCGTCAATGTTATAGCCGCCGCCCGCGCCGGTTTTAAATTTGACCTCGGGCCCGCCGCCATACATGGCCACCGCGCCATCCGCGCCAACCGGGAACAGAGGCTCGCGCTGAATATAGACGTCGATGGATTTTGAGGCGTTCCCCGTACCGTGCCCCGTCATCCGAAACATAAAAACTTTGCTGGTGAGATTCACGCCGTACAGATTGACCGTGGTATTAAACGCATAGCCCGTGGGCCGCGCCAAAGTAAATTGTGTGCAGACACTGGTGGGGCAGGTGCCGCCATCAATGACGGCTTGGCTGGCAACAGCCGTCGGGAAGGTCACTTTATTGGTCCTCAGGTGAGCAATCGCCGCATCCGCACCCGCCTCGGCATCCGCAAACGCCCGGGCGCTCTCGCGGTAATTAGAGCTGATTTTCAAGTCGGTCGTCGTGGTCATCAGGGCCGTCGCGCCCAGGAGGACCAACGCGGCAATGACCAGAATCGACACCAGAAGCGTCACGCCTCTTTCATTGCGAAGGCATTTCAAGGGTTCGGGATATTGCATAACTCACCTCTTTTCACATTGCTTTCTGCCATCAATCAGACGGCGCTCAGTATCCACCCAGCGCCATGTTCCTGGGCGTCACCTGGGAGGTCAGGGTATAGGGAGTCGTATTGGGTGCGCTGATCGTGAGGCTGATGGAAATTTTTCGCAGATCTTTGAGGTCCGTCGAGGCAGCAGGGTCGTAAACATACGTGAAAGCCAGCGTTTGAACGTTTGAAACAACTTCCTGGCTGGGATCGTCCAAGGCGGCGTTGATGACGCGCCGCAAAGAGGCGCCGACAAGCTTATAGGTGATCTTTTCGTTCGCACCGTTCCGGTAGGTGCGAAAACTCAAAAGCCCGCTTTGCGCTTGAGCGATGCCGACACATCCCGGTTCGTTGGTTGCCGTGGTCGTGCCGGTGCATTTGGAAACGGCGGCAGGGCCGAAGCCCGCCATCGTCATGTCCCGGGTCATCATCTCCATGGCGATCCGCGCAATCTGCTGCACCTCTGTGATGCGCTCCTGACGCCGGAGCTCTCTTTGCTGGTAAACATAAACAGCATAAATCGCCGAGAGGATAATCAGGCCCACCACCATAGCCACAAGCACTTCCACCAGCGTAAAGCCCCGTCGGGATTCTTTGTCGCCTGCGCTCAAGGCGCTGGAGGTGCTCGTAAACCGGTTCGTTTTCATTTTTGGGTTGTCCTTAAAATTGCGTAATGATGGTGTTGAGCTTCACATCGCGGTAGGCGCCCTGCGACTGCCAGCGGACTTCCACGGAAACATTTTTATGATCCGGGCACTTGCCCGTTGCCGACCCGGTACAACAGGCATAGGGCGTTTTAGCCGCCGTACATAAACTGTTTCCAATCGTCGAGGTGACGATCAGGCGTCTTTCATACCCCGCAAAACCGGACACGGCCGCCCATGCAGTGGAGGTAATGCCGTTAAATTCCGTCTCGCTGATTTGCGCCCGGCTGCGCAGAAATTCAATCTGGTCTTTCGCCAGCGTTGATCCGGTGGTTACCATTTTACTGACGGCATTGCCCTTGATGACGGAAACCGTCAGGCTCACCAACGCCAGAATCGCCACGCCCAAAAGGAACATGGCAATGACGATCTCCAGCAAAGTGAATCCGCGCTGATTTTTCCGGCAGCCCCAAACCCGCAAAACGTGCTTCATGCAATACCCCGTTAATTAATTTTGACGCGTCCGGCAATATTTGTCGATACCGTCTTGGAGGTGGCCATCGATGAACTGGTCACAATAATTGCGCTGTTTAAGGCCGAGCCGTTCGGATAGAAAACCGGACTGGGCGATGCGCCACTCATGGACAGCGTGACATCAAAATAATCCGGATGAATGCTTCGGGTGAGGCCGGACTCGCCTTCGTCAGCGATGGAATTGCGATTTGCATCGACGACCAGCTTATACGTCGCGCCGTCTATCACCTGCAAAATGACGTTTCCATTATTGCTTACCGCCTGCATTCTGGCGCGCATCATATCCGAATAAATCTGGAGACTTGCGCCATGGAGCCGCTCTTTGGTCATATAGGCGGAGAAGCTCGGCGCGGCAATCGCGGCTAAAACGCCCATGATCGCCACCACCACCACTAATTCAATGAGCGTAAATCCTTCATTATTTTTTCTTTTCATGGCGTCACCTCAATGTCCTTTTCAAATTCTATATCGTAAAGAAATCCCTTTTTCTTAAATTCATTTCTGAAATCGACACAGCAATCTGAATTTATTGTGATTTAAATCACGCCAAATGAACATTAGGGATGCGAGGGGCAAAGCCTGCTTTGAAAGGTGTCGCGCGCTTCAAGTTCTTTATGAATGGAATTGAGGACATCGAGCTTGTTGGCCGCCCAGGTGGGGGCCAGAAAAATATCGCGGTAGCCGTCGGCTGTCAGGCGCTGGATAACGATGTTTGGCGGCAACACTTCCAGAACATCGACCACCCGGCAGACGTACTCGTCTTTGGCGATTATGGGGAGTTCGCCTTTTTCATGAAGATATCCAAGCCTTGTGCCGGCAAGCGCCAGAAGCGCGTGGATTTTGATGCCTCCGACAGGAAGCGCCGCCAGCGCCCGGGCGGTTTGCAAAACATCGTCCCGGGTTTCGCCGGGCAACCCCAGAATAATATGGACGCAAATATGGATGTCGCCGCCGGAAAGCGCCTCCACCGCGTCCAGAAACTGCCGGTAATCATGGCCCCGGTTGAGAAACCGGAGCATCCGGTCATGGCTCGATTGCAGGCCAAGCTCCACCCAGACGTGATGATCTCTGGCATAGCCTTTCAAAAGATCGACCACATCCGGCGGCAGGCAATCGGGCCGTGTGCCGACGGCCAGACCGACCACATCCTCCTGCGCCAGCGCCTCGTCATAGAGGGATTTCAAATGGGCCACCGGGGCGTAGGTATTGGTAAAGGTTTGAAAATAGGCAATAAATTTAGACGCCGACGGCCGGTAGTATGATTTCCCCACGGCAATTTGATCCGTCACGGACGGCAGCGGGCCCCTTTGGCGAAGCGCTGAGCCCCGCCCGTCGCAATAGATGCAGCCCCCGTATGCGACATGGCCGTCGCGGTTGGGGCAGGTAAAGCCCGCGTCGATCTGAAGCTTGTGCACAGTGCAACCAAACCCGTTTCGCCAGTAGCTTTTCAGATCATAATAGCGCTTGTTGTTTTTCCAGAAATCCGGCTTGTCCACACGGCGCCTCTTTTTTATATTGAGTTTTTCATCAATGTAGGGAACAGTCGCGACTGTTCCCTACGGGGATTCAAATTATTCACAGTAGGGAACGGTGCGAAACCGTTCCAATATATTGTAGGGAATGGTCGTGACCATTCCCTACGGAACGGTTATAAACCGTTCCCTACGGAGCGTCAAACCATTTGTAGGGAACGGTTTATAACCGTTCCAATATGTTGCAGGGAATGGTCGCGACCATTCCCTACGGAACGGTTATAAACCGTTCCCTACGCAAAACGAAAGGATAAACAAATTTTGACCGACTCTTATGACATTCTGGTCATCGGCGGCGGACACGCGGGCTGCGAGGCGGCGCTGGCTTCGGCGCGCATGGGTTTTCAGACGCTGCTTTTTAACATCAACCTCGACGCCATTGCGCTCATGTCCTGCAATCCGGCCATCGGCGGCCTGGCCAAAGGCCAGCTCGTCAAGGAAATCGACGCGCTGGGCGGCGAGATGGGCAAAATCACCGATCAAACCGCCGTCCACTTCCGGCTCTTAAACGCCTCCAAGGGCCCGGCCGTTCAATCCTCGCGCATGCAATGCGACAAACAGCTTTATCGGCTGGCCATGAAATCCGTCGTGGAAAATCAGCCCAACCTCTACATCCGTCAGGCCATGGTGGAGTCGCTGGTGTGCGAAGAGGGAAAAGTTACGGGCGTGCTCGACGCGAGCGGCCACTTCTACGGCGCGAAAAAAGTCATTCTCACCACCGGCACGTTTTTAAACGGCCTCGTGCATATCGGCACCTCGCAGACGCCCTCGGGACGCGCAGGCGAACTGGCCTCCGTGGGACTGGCCTGCCAGTTGAAAGCCCTGGGCTTCGAGATGGGCCGCATGAAAACCGGCACGCCGCCGAGGCTACGCGCCTCATCGATCGATTTTTCCGTGCTGGAACGCCAGGACAGCGACCCCTCGCCGGAACCTTTTTCATTTACCACCACCGCGCTTCGCACAGAGCGACTGCCGTCGTATTTTGCCGGCACCAACGCCTTGACGCATGGTGTCATCCGCGACAACATCCGCCATTCGCCTCTGTATTCCGGCGTCATTTCCGGCGTGAGCGCCCGCTACTGTCCGTCACTTGAAGACAAGGTCATGCGCTTTGGCGAGCGCCAGAGCCACCCCGTGGTGCTGGAGCATGAGGGCCTTGACACGCAGGAGATGTACGCCAAGGGACTGGGCAACTGCATGCCGATTGAGCTTCAGTATCAGATTGTCCGAAGCGTGCGCGGGCTGGAGCAGGCAGACATCATGCGTCCGGCCTACGCCATTGAATATGATTTTGTCCAGCCCAGTCAGCTTCATTCCACGCTGGAGACCCAGCGCATTTCCGGCCTGTATCTGGCAGGCCAGATCAACGGCACCTCCGGCTATGAAGAAGCGGCGGCGCAGGGGCTCTGGGCGGGGATCAACGCCGCGCTTTCGCTGTCGGGCGCGCCGCCCTTCATTCTGGATCGCTCCGAGGCCTACATGGCGGTCATGATCGACGATCTGGTCACGCGCGGCGTCGATGAACCCTACCGGATGTTCACCTCGCGCGCGGAATACCGGCTGATCCTGCGCGAAGACAACGCGACGATCCGCCTGATGGAGAAGGGCTCGGCGCTGGGCCTGATCGACAGCGCGCACGTCCGGGCGCTTCAGGAAAAAACGAAAAAGATTTATGCGGGCATCGCGAAGCTTAAGGCCTCAACCGTCAAACCCTCCGAGGAAGTCAACGCGGCGCTGAAAGTTCGTCAAACGCCGCCGCTGACGCAGGCCACCACGCTTTACGGGCTTTTGAAGCGCCACGAACTTTCGTATGACGATCTGGCACCCTTCCCCGGCTGGGAGGCCCAGCCGGATAAATTTGTCAAAAAGCAGATTGAAATTGAAACGAAATACGAAGGCTACATCAAGCGCCAGTTCGAGGCGACAAAAAAATTAAAAGAGCAGGAAAAAAAGAAAATCCCGCCGGACTTTGACTATTCGGCCGTTCCGGGCCTTTCCAACGAACTGTGCGCCAAACTTACCCGCATTGCCCCCGCCACCGTGGGCCAGATGGAGCGCATCCCCGGCATGACCGAAGGCGCCATCTCCGCCGTCCTGATCATGATGAAAAAACGCGAGCTTTCTCCAAATCCACGCGCCTGAAGGTGCGCACTACATAAAAAGCACAGACTCGTGGTACGTACCTTCAGGTGCGCGCCTTTATCAACCCCAAAGGGGTTGAACGTTTATAGGCAACCCTTTCCGATTTGCGTTCGACCCCGATGGGGTCGCACGTTCATTTGAAACACCGGGGCTATAAACATGCGATCCCATCGGGATCGTTGCTAAATTCATATTTTATCAATGCTGGGAAATACAGCGTTTTCGTAATTCGGCCCATTTCGCGCGCCTGAAGGCACGCACTACATAAAAAGCACAGACTCGTAGTGCGTACCTTCAGGTGCGCCAACAACTGGACAAGCGGGATTAAATCTTAATGGAATGCTTTTTGACGAGTTCATAGAAGCGCGAGCGGGACAGGCCCGACAGATCACAGACTTTTTTCACATCGCCGCCGCTTTGTCCAATCAGTTTATTCAGATAATCGAGCTCCATTTTAGCCAGCGCCAGCTCGCGGGCTTCGTGAAAGGTTCCCAGGCGACCCGATCCCGCCTGTCCCGTCTCACCCGGGCCTGGCGCTTCCTGCGCAAAGGAGGACGACGCCACCCGAACGCGCAGATCCACCGGCAGGTGCTTGCCGAAAAGCATGGGCGAGGCGCCCGCCTCGGCTATTGCGCGCTCAAGCGTATTGAACAGCTCCCGCACATTGCCCGGCCAGGGATATTGCGTCAGATACTCTAGAAATTCATCCGAAAGCGTTTTGTTCGCGATTTGCTTTCGCGCACAGAGCCTGCCGATATAAAATTCGGTCAGTTCCCGGACATCGTCGAGCCTTTTGCGAAGCGGGGGCGCTTCGATATGGAAGGAGCGCACCCGGTAGAGCAGATCGCTGCGAAACGCGCCTTCTTCAGACATCGCATCGAGATTACGGTTCGTGGCGGCCACCAGGCGAAAGTCGCTTTGAATTTCGGCTTTGCCGCCCAGGGGGCGAAATTTGCGCTCCTGCAAAACGCGCAGGAAGGATTTTTGCACCGCCATCGGCAGCTCGCCGATTTCGTCAAGAAAGAGCGTTCCGCCGTCGGCCTGCTTGATGAGCCCCTCCTGCGATTTTTCTGCGCCCGTGTAGGCGCCTTTTTCGTAGCCGAAAAGCGTGCTTTCCACAAGCGTTGCCGAAAGCGCCGCGCAATCCACCACCACAAAATTGCCGCCTGAACGCGACGAATTGGCATGAACGGCCCAGGCCAGAAGCTCTTTGCCTGTGCCCGTCTCGCCGGTAATCAGAATATTGGCGTCCGATACGGACGCCCGCGCCGTTGCATCCAGACAGGTTTTCATGGCGGAAGACGTTCCGACAATGCCTTCGCGTCGGAAATGTTTCGGCGGCTGCACCGCTTTTTTGGCCTCGCGGTACTGAAGCGACCGTGTCAGCGGTAAAATAAGATTGTTGATGGAAGAAGGCTTGGCCACATAATCCCACGCGCCGCTTTTAATCGCCAGCTCCGCGCCATCCGCGCCTGCCGCGCCCGTCATGATGATGATTTCCGGCTCCGAGGCGCTCTCGCGCAAAGACGCAATGGCCTCAAGACCATTGCCGTCGGGCATATTGACGTCCAGATAAACCACATCAAAGGCATTTTGGCGGCAAAGGGAAAATGCGTCTTTGAGCGTTTCGGCCGTTTCCACCGGATAGCCCATGTTTTTAACCTTGTGGGACAGCATTTTGGAAAACATCTTGTCGTCATCCACAATGAGAATATGTGCGCCCATAAATCCTCTGAGAATTTCATACTGGAATCGGGAAAAAGTTTGCCCAAGCCTATATCGGCCCGACCATGGCATACCTTTAACAATACTTTCAATAATAAAGGACAGAGGCGAAAGAAGACAGAAGACAGAAGACAGAAGGCAGGAGACAGGAGGCAGAAGGCAGAAGGCAGAAGGCAGAAGGCAGGACAAAAACCTTACCCCATTCACCATCCACCATTCACCATCAACCATGAACCATGAACCATCAACCATCAACTATCCACCCCCGCAAGACACTGTCCGGAGTTAGTGGACGTAAAATCGCTCATCCATCGGACGAACAACGATAAACCGCCACCGGGTCGCGTCTTGCCAAGCTGATTAAGTTATTGATTATAGTGCACTATTATTAATTGTCGCTCCGGGCCTCTCGTACGCGGCGGTTTTTGGCACTCTTAATGCTTTTAGATGACGCGGATCATATCAAGGGGACTTTATGAAAATAGCGTATTGCTGCCCGGGTCGGGATTCAGATTGTGACAGAGCCAAGCGCGTCATCGAGATGCTGATTTCGTCTGATGCGCTCGAAGTTTTTTATCTGCTGTCCGATTTCGAGACGTATCTGCGTCACGGCCTCACCTCCGGCCATCTGGTCATTCTTCATGCCGGCCACCTCAGCGACCTGGAAAGCTTTGTAGCGCTTCGCGAGCTTCTGGCGGGCAACAAAGTGATTTTGATTCTCCCTGGCCGCAGCCGCGACGCCGTTGTTTTGGGCCATTCGCTTCGACCGCGATTTATCACTTACAATGACAGTGACTTTCTCGAAATGGCTTCCGTGGTGCGCCACATGCTCGAGACGCAAACGGGAAACCTCAAAGACCCATCCACCGCAAAGGTATGATTTCAACGCGACAAAAGGAATAACGGCATGGAATGGATTTTCGATAAAAAAACCAAAAGCGGCAAACTGGTGATGACGGGCGCGCTGACCATTGACCGGGTCCGGGAAATCCGCGACGCGCTCGACCGGCGGCTTGGCGAGGTCAAAACACTTCTCGTCGATGTCGGGCAGGCCTCCGAGGTTGATCTGGCGTTTTTGCAGCTAATGTGTTCGGCCCACCGCACCGCCGTCGGCATGAACAAATCATTTAGCCTTTCAGGAAAAGACAATCCGGCTATGCAAAAGGCCATCGCCGAAAACAGTTACGCAAGGGAAACCGGCTGCCGGCTGGACGAAACCAAAACCTGTTTATGGATGGTACTCAAAAATGCATAAAGTCATATTGATTGTCGATCCTTCCGATTCTGTGCGCCAGATGCTGGCCTTTTCGCTTCGACAGGCCAAATACGCCGTGGAAGAAGTGACGAATGCCAAGGCCGCGCTCACCCTGCTTGGCGAAAAGGCGGTCAACCTGGTCATCACACAACTGGAGCTCCCTGATCTGGACGGCATCGGTCTGATTAAAGCCATTCGCACAGGCGAGTCAAACCGCTTTGTACCTATTCTCCTTATTTTAAAAGAGGCGCAAAGCGAGCGCAAAAAGGAAGCCCAGGCAGCAGGTGTCACAGGCTGGGTCTCAACCCCCTTTAACCCGGAGCAGCTTTTAGCGGCGGTCAAAAAGGTGATGGGATGAACTCATCGCATGCCGACATATTTCGGGAAGAAGCCAACGAGCTTTTAGCCGAGCTGGAAAGTTCGCTCATCGAACTGGAAAAAGACCCGGCCAGCAAAGATTTGATCGCACAAATCTTCCGTGCAATGCACACCATCAAGGGTTCGGGCGCCATGTTCGGCTTTGACGACGTGGCCACCTTCACGCATGATATTGAAAATATCTATGATTTACTTCGAAACGGTAGAATTTCGGCCGATAAGCCTCTGATTGCGCTGACGCTTTCCGCCTGCGACGTCATCCGGGCCATGGTCGATGGCAAAGCGGATCTGGACAAGAAGGCCGTGCGCGAGCTGAGTCAGACGTTTAAAAAACTGATTCCCGCCGCAGGCGATGCCGCCCCTGCCAAAACGCCCGAACCGCCCAAAGCCAAACAGGCTGAGCCCCCGCCGGCGCCCGATGTGACCTACCGCATCCGCTTTCAGCCTGAGTCCAATATTTTTACCATCGGCATCCATCCGGCTTTGATGCTCGATGAGCTTCGCGAGCTGGGCGTCTGCACGATCACGGCGCAGACCGACGCCATTCCGGCGCTGTCGGACATCGATCCGGAAATGTGTTACGTTTTCTGGGACATTGTTTTGACCACCTCCCGCGGACTCAACGCCATTAAAGATGTTTTCATCTTTGTGGAAGACCACGGCAAGCTGACCATAAACGTCATAGACGATGCCAGCCCCGGTCCGGCCGACAGCTACAAAAAAATTGGCGAAATCCTGGCCGAGCGCGGCGATGTTGCTCCGGATGCGGTTTCGAACGTTTTGGCCAAGCAGAAAAAAATCGGTGAAATCCTGGTGGAAACGGGCCTGGTGGATGCCGACCGGATCAATTCGGCGCTGGCCGAACAAAAACATGTGCGCGAGATGCGTGAAAAGCGGCAGGTTCCCGCCGAGTCCGCCACCAGCATCCGCGTACCCGCCGAGCGGCTCGACCGCCTGATCAACATGGTGGGCGAACTTGTCACAGTACAGTCGCGGCTGTCGCAGCTGGCCACGCGCATCAGCGATTCCGATCTGGCGCTGGTTGCCGAAGAGGTCGAGCGCCTCACGGCGGAGCTTCGCGACAACGCCATGAGCATCCGCATGCTCCCCATCGGCAATACCTTCAGCAAATTCAAACGCCTCGTCCATGACCTCTCCACGGAGCTCGGCAAGGAAATTCAGCTCGTCACCGAAGGCGGCGAGACGGAGCTGGACAAGACCGTCATTGAAAAACTCAGCGATCCGCTGGTGCACATCATCCGCAACAGCATCGACCACGGCATTGAAATTCCGCAGGCGAGGCAACTGGCGGGAAAAGCGCCCCAGGGCATTATCCGTCTTACAGCTGAACACTCCGGCGCAAACGTGCTGATCCGAATCGCCGATGACGGCGCGGGCATGAACCCGGAGTCCATCCGCCAAAAGGCCATTGAAAAAAATCTGATTGCCCCCGACGCAACGCTTTCGGACAGAGACATTCTTTCGCTGATTTTTGCGCCCGGCTTTTCAATGGCCAAAACCGTCACCAGCGTGTCGGGCCGGGGCGTCGGCATGGATGTCGTGAAAAAGAGCATTGACGCTCTGGGCGGCTCTGTAGAGATTGAAAGCCGCCTGGGTACCGGCACTACCATTACGCTCAAACTCCCGCTGACGCTCGCCATCATTGACGGCCTCCTGGTCAAGATCGCCGACGCCTATTTTGTCATTCCCCTTTCCGCCATTGAAGAATGCGTGGAGCTCACGCGAGAGGATGTCAAAAACGCTCATGGGCGCAATGTCACGAGTATCCGGGGAGAGATGGTGCCCTTCATCCATCTTCGCGAGCGTTTCGCCATCGCGGGCAATCCGCCCGCCATCGAGCAGATTATCATCAACCGGGTCGGAGACGACCGGGTCGGCCTGGTGGTGGATCAGGTGGTGGGCGAGCACCAGACCGTCATCAAGAATCTGGGAAAATTTTATCGTCATATCAAAGAGGTCTCCGGCGCAACCATTCTGGGCGACGGCACGGTGGCGCTGATTATTGACATCCCGCAACTGGTGAATGAGGCCATCTCCGAGACGGCGCAACATTAAGTGTCGCCTCATTTTTAAACAGGAAAGAGCAGACATGGCATTTACCTTTTTCTTTCGCGATCAAAAACCCCTCGAGCACGCGGTGCAGTATCTGAAAGTCAGCGCCGCCGGGCGCGCCCGCGTGCGCATCTGGGACGCAGGCTGCGCCATGGGGCAGGAGCCCTACACCCTGGCCATATTGCTTGCCGAAAACATGGGGCGGTTCGCCTTTCGCAACATCCAGATTTATGCAACCGACTATGACGAGCCGCTCTTGAAAACGCTCAACGAGGGTGTTTATCCCTGGGAAGAACTTCAACGCATTCCCAAAGACCTCTTTGACAGGTATTTCGCGCAAAATGGCCGCAAAGGGTATTTTCGCATCACGGATTCGATCAAGGAGCGCGTAACGACTTACCATCATGACCTCTTGACGCTTTCGCCCATCCAGACGGGTTTCAGCCTCATTGTCTGCAAAAACGTGCTCCTGCATTTCTCCTACGAACAACGTATTTCCGTCATCCGCATGTTCCATGACGCGCTGGAGCCCCAGGGCCTTCTCGTCATGGAACATACACAAAAGCTGCCGGAAGAACTCGCGGCATCCTTTGAGCAACTCACCTGCGATGCGCAGGTGTATCGCAAGCGGGAGGCGCGCGCATGAAGGTGATCAATATCCCCGTCGCACAGCATCTGTACAGCTCCAACGTTTATCTGGTTTTGGGTGACTGGAAACGCATTGAAGACCCCAATACGCTCATCGATGTAGGCAGCGATCCGGGCATTGTCCAGGCACTCAACGCCTTCGATACGGGAATCGGCAAAAATAAGGTCGAGCAGGTGATTTTGACGCACTGCCATTCGGATCACACCGCCGCGCTGCCGGCCATTATTGCGGCCTTCCATCCGCACGTCTATGCCTTATCGCCTTTTACCGACGGCATAGATTCTGTCGTCAAAAATGGAGACCGGCTGCGCATCGGCGAGCGTATGGCCGAAATCATCGCCACCCCCGGTCACTCCAGCGATTCGCTTTCCGTCTATGTTGAAGACGAAGGAGCACTGTTCGTGGGTGACGCGCCCGTCATTATCCGGGCCGCAGGCGGTGGTTATGAAGCGGATTACTTAAATGCCCTGATGGAGCTTAATCTGCGAAAAGTCCGGGCCATTTATTTCGGGCATGGCGAGCCCTTGCTTGAGGGCGCTCAGGAGGCACTCCTGGAGTCGCTCAAGAATGTGCGCAAGAGCCGCCATCATCCGGAGGCAAAAGCGCCAAAACGCGCCACGAAAGGATAGCTTTGTCTTGTATCCACATACGAAACGAAGTGACGGGATTAATCAATAACAATCAACCCTATTGAAGGAGGACAGTTATGTTCAAGAACATGAAGCTTGCCACAAAAATTATCAGCGGTTTCATCGTGCTTGCCCTCATCGCGACGGTGATCGGCGTGATGGGAATCATGCGCATCAAACAAATCGATGATGCCGATACGATGCTGTACGAACAAGTCGTCGTACCCCTGGGCGAACTCGCGGATATTTCCATTAACTTCCAGCGGGTCCGCGTCAATTCCCGCGATCTGATCAGCGCGACGCGTAAAGAGGACCGGATCACCTATGAAAAGAGAATCGCCGATCTGCGCGCACAGATCGACGAGATGACAGCCAGTTATGAAAAAACCCTTTTCACCGAGGAGGGGCGAAAGCTCACGGAAGACTTCAAAAAGTCGCGCATTGCTTATGGGGTTCAGCTTGACAAGATGGTGGCCCTGGTCAAACAGGACCGGATTGCGGAAGCGGGCGCCATTTTGACCGGCGAGGCAGCCACAACCTCCCGCGACGAGCAAAACGCCTTGCAGAAAATGATGGAGGCGAAGGAAAAACAGGGCAAGATCATTGCCGACAATAATACAGCTATTGCCAATGCCTCCTCCTATACCATGATCGCCTTTACGCTGATCGGACTTCTTATCGCGCTGACTTTAGGCATTATTGTTTTCAGGAATATCAAGAACATTATCGATACGCTGCTTGCGGAAACCAAAATGCTCACGCAAGCCGCCGTCGCCGGAAAACTGGCCACCCGCGCCGAAGCCGGCAAGATCAATTTTGAATTCCGGGGCATTGCCACGGGCATCAATGAAACGCTCGATGCCGTCATTGGTCCGCTCAATGTCGCCGCCGAATATGTCGATCGCATCTCCAAGGGCGACATTCCACCGAAAATCACCGACACCTACAACGGCGATTTCAATGAAATCAAAAACAATCTCAATCAGTGCATCGATGCCGTCCATGCACTGGTCGCTGACGCCGACGCGCTGGCCCGGGCCGCCGTGGACGGCAAGCTCGCAACGCGCGCCGATGCGGGTAAGCATCAGGGGGATTTCCAGAAAATCGTCGCGGGCATCAATAGTACGCTCGATGCCGTCATCGGGCCGCTCAATGTCGCCGCCGAATATATTGACCGCATCTCCAAGGGCGACATGCCGCCGAAAATTACTGACACCTACAACGGCGATTTCAATGAAATCAAAAACAACCTCAATCAATGCATCAACGAAATCGGCGCGCTGGTGGATGAAGTGGGTGTGGTCATCAGCGCGGCCCAGGACGGAAAGCTCGCACAGCGCTGCAATCCCGACCGGGCGCAGGGCGTCTATCGCAAGCTTCTGCGCGGCATGAATGACACGCTCGACGCCGTCATCGGCCCTCTTAACGTCGCCGCCGAATATGTCGATCGTATCTCCAAGGGCGACATTCCGCCCAAAATCACCGATACCTACAGTGGCGATTTCAATGAAATCAAAAACAACCTCAATCAATGCATTGACGCCGTCAACAATCTGGTGGGCGACGCCAGCGCGCTGGTCATGGCGGCCATTGAAGGCAAACTCGCCACACGCGCCGACGCTGCCAAGCATCAGGGTGACTTTAAGAAAATCGTCGCAGGCGTCAACGACACGCTCGACGCGGTCATCGGCCCGCTCAACGTCGCCGCTGAATATGTCGATCGCATCTCCAAGGGCGACATTCCGCCCAGAATCACCGATACCTACAACGGCGATTTCAATGAAATCAAAAACAACTTGAACAACTGCATTGACGGATTGCAGGGTCTGGTGGAAGCCAATGCCGTTTTGCACCTCATGGCGAAAAATGATCACACCAAAAAGGTGGAAGGCAAGTATCAGGGTGTTTTCGCTTCCATCGGCGAGGCAACCAATGAAGTGCGCGACCGCCTGACGGTGGTGATCCGGCAGATCAACGAAATAGCCGCAGGCAACACGGCGGAACTGCCGGATCTCAAGAAAGTCGGCAAACGCTGCGACAACGATCACCTGCTGCCAGCCGTCATTGACTGCATGGAAACCGTGAATCTGCTCATCACGGATACGGGCATCCTTGCCAAAGCGGCCATCGAAGGAAAGCTGGCCACACGCGCCGACGCCTCCAAACACCACGGCGAATACCGCAAAGTCATTCAGGGCATCAACGACACGCTCGACGCGGTCATCGGTCCGCTCAATGTCGCGGCCGAATATGTCGATCGCATCTCCAAAGGCGACATCCCGCCCAGAATTACCGATTCCTACAACGGCGATTTCAATGAAATCAAAAACAACTTGAACAACTGCATTGACGGATTGCAGGGCCTGGTGGAAGCCAATGCGGTCATGCACCTCATGGCGAAAAATGATCACACCAAGAAGGTGGAAGGCAAGTATCAGGGCGTCTTCGCCTCCATCGGCGAGGCGACCAATGAAGTGCGCGACCGCCTGACGGTGGTGACCCGGCAGATCAATGAAATTGCCGTGGGCAACACGGCGGAACTGCCGGATCTCAAGAAAGTCGGCAAGCGCTCGGACAACGATCATCTGCTGCCTGCCGTCATTGACTGCATGGAAACCGTCAATCTGCTCATCACGGATACGGGCATCCTTGCCAAAGCAGCCGTCGAAGGCAAGCTCGCCACCCGCGCCGACGCCTCCAAACACCACGGCGAATACCGCAAAGTCATTCAGGGCATCAACGATACGCTCGACGCGGTCATCGGACCGCTCAACGTGGCGGCCGAATATGTCGATCGCATCTCCAAGGGCGACATCCCGCCCGCCATTACCGATAATTACAACGGCGATTTCAACGCCATCAAAAACAACTTAAACGTCCTGATCACCGCAATGAATGACATTACCAAGGCGGCGCAGGAAATCTCCAGAGGGAACCTCCTGGTCACCATCCGCGAGCGCTCCGCGCAGGATCAACTCATGCAGGCCCTCAAGGCCATGCTGGAAAAAATTACCGAAGTCGTCACCAACGTTCAGGTGGCGGCCGATCAGGTCGCCAGCGGCAGCGAGGCGATGACGTCCACATCCGAGCAAATTTCGCAGGGCGCCACCGAGCAGGCTGCCTCTGCGGAAGAAGTCTCCTCGTCAATGGAGCAGATGATCTCCAACATCAAACAAAACGCCGACAACGCTCAGCAAACGGAAAAAATTGCCATCAAGTCAGCCCAGGACGCCAAAGAGGGTGGCAAATCGGTGTCGGAGACCGTGCACGCCATGAAGGAAATCGCAGGAAAAATCTCCATTATTGAGGAAATTGCCCGTCAGACAAACCTGCTGGCGCTCAATGCGGCCATTGAAGCGGCGCGCGCCGGCGAGCACGGCAAGGGCTTTGCCGTGGTGGCCTCCGAGGTGCGCAAGCTCGCGGAGCGCAGCCAGAATGCGGCAGGCGAAATCAACAAGCTGTCGGCCTCCAGCGTCCAGATTGCGGAACAGGCGGGCGTGATGCTCGACAAGATGGTGCCGGATATTCAAAAAACAGCTGATCTGGTGCAGGAAATCAGCGCGGCCAGCAAGGAGCAGGATGCGGGCGCCGAGCAGATCAACAAGGCTATTCAACAGCTCGATTCGGTCATCCAGCAAAACGCGTCGGCCTCCGAAGAGATGTCGTCCACTTCCGAAGAACTGGCCTCTCAGGCGGCGCAGCTCCAGGAGGCGGTGGCCTTCTTTAAAATCGGCGAGCAAACCGGAGCCGCGCGCATCGCCGCAAAAAGCGCGCCGCGCCTCCAGCGGCAGCACAAATCATCCGCCGCCGATACAGCGCACGCAGGCCGGATCAAGCAGCTCTCGGCGCCGGGAAAGCATCCACTCCCGCAGGCAACCACTCCCACAGAGTCCAAATCGGGGGTGAATATTCATTTGTCCGGTTCGGCCGACGCCACAGATGGGGATTTCGAAAAATATTAATATTTCCTTAGCGCCGGCGCGCGGACGCAAATCCTGCGCGCCGGCCCAAGCCCGGGGAGGATAACTATGAGCGTAGCGAAAATTACGGAGGCCAGACAATACCTGACCTTTAAAATGGAAGAAGAGATCTTCGCGCTGGATGTCGGGAAAGTGCGGGAAATATTGGATTACACCAATATCACCAAAGTGCCCCAGACACCGGATTACATGAAAGGCGTCATCAACCTGCGCGGCTCCGTTGTGCCGGTGGTGGATATGCGCCTGAAGTTCAACATGCCCGAGCAGGAGCGCACGGTGGATACCTGCATTATCGTCGTGGAAATCACCATTGAAGAGGAGCAAACCATTCTGGGCGCCCTGGTGGATTCTGTGCAGGAAGTCTTTGAACTGGAGCCCTCCCAGGTGGAGCCTGCGCCCCGCATTGGCACCAAGCTCAATACGGAATTTATCCTGGGCATGGGCAAGCGCGATGAACAGTTTGTCATTATTCTGGATATCGACAAGGTCTTCTCCGCGGAAGAATTGGATCTGGTCGCGGGCATGCGGGGAGAATCCTCATGAGCCCTTAGGGCCATTAACCATCTGCACCCCTGCCTCCCGCCCGAAAAAGCCGCGCCCATCCCACCCCAAGGCTTTAAGGCGGGAGGCTCCTTCCCGCACGAACCTTCGGGGTGAAGGATAACGCGCGAACGCGGACATCGCGAGGCGGCACATGACACAGGAAAACGGATTTGACATCGCGCTCAAAAACATGACGGATTCGGAATTTCACCGTCTGGGCAACTACATTCAGGAGCGCTGCGGCATCAAAATGCCCCTGTCCAAAAAGACCATGCTTCAGGGGCGGCTCCAGAAACGGGTGCGCGCCCTGAAGATGAACAATTATTCAGCGTATGCGGATTTCGTCTTCAGTCACCGCGGGATGGAAGGGGAAATCTACCACATGATCGACGCGGTGACGACCAATAAAACGGATTTTTTCCGGGAGGCCGCGCATTTTGATTATCTGACCACAAAAGTTCTGCCGGAGATCGTGAGCCGCGCCTCCGCATCGGCGTGGAATAAATTCCGGTTCTGGTCGGCCGGCTGCTCAACGGGGGAAGAACCCTACACACTGGCGATGGTGCTTGCGCATTTTGCCGAGCGCCATCCGGAATTTCATTTCTCCATTTTAGCCACCGACATTTCCACGCGCGTCCTTGAGAACGCCGCGCAGGGCATCTACACCCAGGAAAAAATCGCGCCGGTGCCGATGCCCATGCGCAAAAAATATCTGCTTCGCGGCAAGACGAAGCCCGTGGTCCGCGTGATTGACGAGCTTCGCGCCTCCGTCCAGTTCATGCGCCTGAACTTCATGGATGAGCATTTCGGCATCCGCGAGATGATGGACGCCGTTTTTTGCCGAAACGTCATTATTTATTTTGACCGGCCCACACAGGAGGCCATTTTGTCGCGCATCTGCCGGCATTTGTCTCCCGGCGGGTATCTTTTCATGGGACATTCGGAAACGCTAAACGGCATGAACCTGCCGATTAACCAGGTGACAGCCTCCATTTACAGGAAATGACATGAGCGCCCACAAAGCACATCTTCCGATCTACTACCTCAAAGCGGGTGAGCTGTTCATTATGGATAAACCCGCGATGATTTCAACACTTTTAGGCTCATGTATTGCGGTCACGCTGTTCAATCCGCGTCTGCATGTAGCGGGCATCTGCCATGCACTTCTACCGCGCTGTAAAAAAAAAGTGTATCGAAACACCATTGATGATCTGCTCGACGGGGAATGCCAGAAGTGCACGGATGCCTTCAAATATGCGGATTGCGCCGTCTCCATGATGATCGAATCCTTCTGGCGCTTTGGCGTAAAACCAGAGGAAACCGAAGCTAGGCTTTTTGGCGGCGCCAAAATGATGAGCGGAGGGCAGACGCTGGATAAAAGCCTGGCCGTGGGTGATCAAAACGTGAACGTTGCCAGAAAGGTGCTTGCCAACTGTCGGCTGAAATTAAAATCCACTGAAACCGGCGGAACGGCCGGAAGAAAAATATTGTTCAATACGAACACAGGCGAGATCACCTGTCAACTCATCAGCCGGACACTTTTTAAAGATGATTCGATTCGCTCCATACGAGGCGTCGGGCATAACCGGAAAGGAGCTGTAATTACTTGTGAATTTAAAGAAAAATAAAATTCGCGTCCTGATTGTTGATGACTCCGCCGTCGTGCGTCAGACGCTGGCGCAGATCATCAACGCCGATCCTGATCTGGAGGTCATGGCGGCGGCAGCCGATCCCTACGTTGCGGTGGATAAAATGCGGGACGAAACGCCGGACGTCATCACGCTGGATGTGGAAATGCCCCGGATGGACGGCATTACGTTTTTGCAGAAAATTATGAGCCAGCACCCCATCCCGGTGGTCATCTGTTCATCTTTGGCCGAAGACTCCTCCGGCACGGCGCTTCGTGCACTGGAGTACGGGGCCGTCGAGATCATCCAGAAGCCGCGCATTGGGACCAAACAGTATCTGGAAGAGTCGAAAATCCGCATTTGCGACGCCATCCGGGCGGCCGCGCAGGCGCGGCTTCGCAGTGTGCCCAAAATTCGGGCCGTCGAGCCGAAGCTGACGGCGGACGCCGTGCTGGCCAAACCGGCGCGCAACGCGGCCATGGTGGAAACCACCGACAAAGTCATCGCCGTGGGCGCCTCCACCGGCGGAACAGAGGCCATCCGCGTTTTTCTGGAGGCGCTGCCGCCGGATGCGCCAGGCATCGTCATCGTCCAGCACATGCCGGAGCATTTTACCAAATCGTTTGCCCAAAGGCTCGATTCCCTTTGCAAAATATCCGTAAAGGAAGCCGAAAACAACGACACGGTGCTCACCGGGCGGGCGCTCATCGCTCCGGGAAATTTTCACACGCTGCTCAAACGCAGCGGCGCGCGCTATTTTGTGGAGGTGAAGCCCGGGCCGCTGGTGTCGCGCCACCGTCCGTCGGTGGATGTGCTGTTTCGCTCGACGGCGCGCTACGCCGGGGCCAATGCCGTGGGCGTCATTATGACCGGCATGGGCGACGACGGGGCCAGGGGGATGCTCGAAATGAAAGAGGCGGGCGCCTTCAACATCGCACAGGATGAGGCCACATCGGTGGTTTATGGCATGCCCCAGGAGGCGGTTAAACTCGGCGCGGTGGATAAAATCTGCCCGCTTGAGGCCATTGCCGAAAAAGTGTTATACAAATGCCGGGAAAGGTGAAAAATGAAAAGAATTCTAGTGATTGACGACGACGACATGTACCGGGCGATGCTCAGAAAACTCTTTGCCGATGCAGGCTATGAGGTGGAAGTGGCTGAAAACGGCGTGGTGGCAATGCAGAAGCAGGCCGAGCGCCCGGCCGACCTCGTGGTGACGGATATCATCATGCCTGAAAAGGAGGGCATCCAGACCATTATCGAAATGAGCAAACTCCATCCGCAAACCCGGATTATCGCCATGTCGGGTGGCGGTCGCATCAACGCGGATCAGTATCTGCAAATGGCCCGTGCGCTGGGCGCGAGCCGGTCTTTTGTCAAACCGTTTAAAACCGCCGACATCCTTGCCTGCGTGCGGGAGCTTTTGAATGGTTGATGGTTCATGGTTTATGGTGGATGGTTGATGGAATCGGGCAGTCTCAATGCGGGAGGCTTGCAAAAGCCCCTCATCCCCATTTTATCACGCATGCCGGACGGTTAACCTTTGCACAGAGACTTAGTCACCCTATCGAATATTTGTCATTCCCGCGCAGGCGGGAATCCAGGAATATTAAATGGATTCCCGCCTGCGCGGGAATGACAACGCAAAACATTTTTTAAAGATTTTCTCTTTTTCGGGATTGGCCCGGATCCCGGCGCGCTCAAGCGGGTTAAAAAAAGTCCTCAGAAAGCTTAATATCTGCCCGTTTTCGCCGATATAGTATTGAATAGCAGCATCAAAAAATACTATTTCCATGAGGGCTCCATGGAACATTTATCGCGGACAGCAGAAGAAACCTACCGTCAAATCGCCGAAACGACGCATGACTGGATTGCCATGACGGATCTGGATCTGAAGATTACCTATGCCAACCGGGCGGCACGCCAGGTGCTGGGCGAAAATCCGGTGGGCGCATCCATTGTTGATTTCACACCGCCCCATTTGCGCGAGACGCAACGCGAGATGCTCGCCCGGAGACAGGCCGGTTTTGACGGGCTTTTGTCCTTCGCGTGGGAGCTGACCCCCCCCGACGGCCAGACACGGATCATGGATGTCCAATCCCTTTTGATCCGGGAAAACGATCAACCGGCGGGCCTGCTCTATATCGCCCGGGATGTGACCCAGGACCGCCAGACGCTGGCGAGGTTGAAAATATCCGAAGCCAAATACCGCGGCATTCTCAACGGCATGGCGGACGGCTATTTTGAAATGGACCTCGACGGTCAATTCACGTTTGTCAATGACGTCATCTGCCGCAGGCTGGGCTACACCGAGGAAGAAATACTGCATCTTCCCAGCCGGAATCTGCAAACCGCCGAAACGCAAAAGAATAATTACAAAGTCTTTCAGGAAGTTTATCGAACAGGCCAAACCGGAAGCACAGGTGAACAGGAGATTCGTCATAAAGACGGCAACGTCAGCACGGTGGAACTCATCGTCTCGCTCATCCGCGACGAGGGCGGTCAACCCGTGGGTTTCCGCTGCCTGGCCCGCAATATCGACGAGCGAAAAAGCATGCAGCAGGCGCTTCAGCAAAGTGAAGAGCGCTACCGCAGCATTATCGAAAACATGCAGGAGGCCTATTTTGAAAATGATCTGGAAGGCCGCATCACCTTTGTCAACGACACGGCCTGCAAGCATCTGGGATGCCGCAAAGAGGAACTGATCGGCCATAAAAGCAGCGACTATCAGGATGAAGCCGGCGCTAAAAAAACGTTTGCCGCCTATGCCAATCTCTACCAGAACGGCCAGCCCATCAAACGGCTGGTGTCTGAATTCGTCCGCAAGGACGGCTCGCGGGGGTTTTACGAGCTGACGGTTGATCTGATCCGCGACGCATCGGGGATGCCTGTCGGCTTCCGGGGCGTGTCGCGTGACATCAGCGAGCGCAAGGCCATGGAAGAGGCGCTTCGTCTCAATGAGGAGCGCTACCGGACAATTCTCGAAGATATTGACGAGGGGTATTTCGAAGACGACCTCAAAGGCAATTTCACTTTTGTCAGCGATGCGCTGGCGCGAAACCTCGGTTACCCCGGCGAAGAACTGATCGGCGCAAACTATCGGCTCTACTGCAATGAAGAAACAGCCGCCAATATGAGGGAGCTCTTTTCCCGGGTTTACAAAACCGGCGATGCCTTTAAAAACTTCCGGGCGACGTTTATCGCTAAAAACGGCGATTCAAAAGTCCATGAATTCTCCTGCGCCCTGATCCGGAGCCCTGAAGGCAAACCGGTGGGCTTTCACGGCCTCTCCCGGGACGTTACCCAGGTGATCCGCGAAGAAGAGCAGCGCCGTCGTGAGGCGGATCGCTACCGCATGGTCCTGGAGGACATCAACGAATGCTACTACGAACTGGATCTTAAAGGGCGCTTTACCTTTGCCAACGATGCGCAGTGCCGCGAGCTGGGCTATACGCGCGAGGAGCTCTATGGTCTGGATTACCGGGCCTACACGGAGCCGTCCCAGCACAAACAAGCTCTTGAACTTTACAACCGGGTTTATAGAACCGGCGAGCCGGTCAAACGGGCGATCGGCAAGTATATCAACAAGGCGGGGCGAAAATATTCCAGTGAAGTGTCGATCTCTCTCATGAAGGATAGAGAAGGCCGCCCCATCGGTTTCCGGGGGCTTTCGCGCAACATCACCGATCGCCTGAAAATGGAGGAGACGCTTCGGCAATCCGAAGAAAAATACCGCACGATCATTGAATCCATTGTGGACGGGTATGTCGAAGTGGCGCTGACGGGCAACTGGACGTTTGTCAACGATGTCATCTGCGGGCACACGCTTTATACCCGCGAAGAACTCCTGAGCATGGATTTTCATAAGCTGCACACGAAAGAAAGCGCTGAGCGTGCGGTTGCGTGTTTTACGGACGTTTACCTGACCGGCAAACATGTCAAATCGCTGGATGTTGAAATTGTCCGCAAGGACGGCTCCGTGGGCTACTATGAACTCTCCGTGTCGCTCATGCACGACGCGGCGGGAAAGCCCGCGGGATTTCGCTGCATCTCGCGTGACGTCAACGACCGCAGAAAAATCGAAGAAGCACTCAAGGAATCTGAAGAGCGCTACCGCAGCATCGTCGAGCAGATGCAGGACGGGTATTTTGAAACGGATCTGGCCGGCACCTTTACGTTTCTCAATCCGGCGGCCTGCGCCAATATCGGCTATGCGCGCGATGAACTGCTGGGCATACACAACAGCCAGTATCAGGATGAAAAAACCGCGCGCGAGGTGTATGCCGTTTTCAACCGGATCTACAAAACGGGCGAGCCGGTCAGCGGGTTTAATTTCGAGCTGACTAAAAAAGATGGCGCGAAATTCATTACGGAAATCTCCGCGTCGCTGATGCGCGACGAAGAAGGAAAGCCCTGCGGCTTTCGGGGCCTCTCCCGTGATGTTACGGCCCGCGTGCTCGCGCAGCAGGAACTGCAAAAAGCCAAGGAGGCGGCCGAAGCGGCCAATGCCGCCAAAAGCGATTTTCTGGCCAACATGAGCCATGAAATCCGCACACCGATGAACGGCGTCATCGGCATGATCGAGCTCCTGCTGGACACGACGCTATCTGCGGAGCAGAGGCAGTACGCGCAGATCGTCCGCAACAGCTCCGTGGCGCTTTTGTCCCTGTTAAACGACATTCTGGATCTGTCCAAAATCGAGGCGCAAAAGCTCGATCTGGAAAAACTCGATTTCAATTTGCGCCTGACCATTGAAGACATCGCCGACATGGTGGCCGTCGGCGCGCAGGACAAGGGCCTCGAGCTCACCGCCCTGGTCGATCGCGACGTGCCCTCGCTGATCAAGGGCGATCCCGGACGCCTGCGTCAGGCCATTGTCAACCTGACCGGCAATGCCGTAAAATTCACTCCCGAGGGCCAGATCATTATCCGTGTGGCGCGCGTGGCGGAAGACGAGCAGAGCGTCAAACTGCGTTTTTCCGTTACCGACACGGGGATCGGCATTCCGGCGGACCGGCGCGAGGCGATTTTTGCGCCCTTTGTCCAGGTGGACAGCTCCACCACGCGCAAATATGGCGGCACGGGTCTGGGGCTGACCATTACCCGGCAACTGGCCGAACTGATGGGCGGCAAAATCGGCTGCGACAGCGAGCTTTGCAAAGGATCCACCTTCTGGTTTACGGCCGTGTTTGAAAAGCAGCCCGACGACCGGGTGCAGGCGGCGGAAGTCTCCGCCGAGATCAGCGGCTCGAAAATTCTCGTGGTGGATGACCACGCCACCAACCGCACGCTGGTGTGTACGCTCCTGTCCGAATGGAAATGCCGCTGGGCGGAGGCCGAAGACGCCGAAGAGGCGCTCAAAGCGTTGCGGCGCGCCCATGCGATCGGCGAGCCGTTCAACATCGCACTTCTGGATATGATGATGCCCGGCATGAACGGCGAGGAACTTGGACGGCGCATCAAGGCCGATCCCGATTTAAGGGAGACGCGCGTTATCATGATGACGTCGCTGGGCGTGCGCGGTGACGCGGCAAGGCTCGCGCTGGTGGGGTTTGACGGCTTTTTCACCAAGCCCATCCGCCAGTCGCACCTGCGCGAAGCGCTGTCCATGGCGATTGGGCGCGCCAAAGAAAAAATTGAAAGCGGCGCCATTATCACGCGCCACACAATTGCCGAATCGCGCCTGGCCGGCAAGAAGATTCTGGTGGCCGAGGACAACCCGACCAATCAGACCGTGGCGCTGGCGCTTTTGAAAAAGCTCGGCTACGAGGCGGATCTGGCCGCAAACGGCATCGAGGCCGTGCGCGCCGTCAAACGCGTCGCCTACGATCTGATCCTGATGGACTGCCAGATGCCGGACATGGACGGCTATGAAGCCACGCGCCTGATCCGCAACCGGGCAACCGGCGCGATCAACCCCGACATTCCCATCATTGCGCTCACGGCGCACGCCATGACGGAAGACCGCAGCAAATACGTGGACGCGGGTATGGATGACTATCTGGCCAAGCCCGTGCAGATCAAGATGCTCGCGGAAATGCTCTCACGCTGGCTGACAAGAACCAACGGCAAGGGCCGGGGCGCGGACAAACTGGGCACCCCGCTGGAGATTCGCGCGCCGGAAAAGGCGCGGATTATCTTTGCCGAAGACGAAATGAAAGAGCGCATGATGGACGACGCAGAGGTGGCGGGCCTGATCATCTCCCGCTTTCTGGCGGATATGCCGGGGCACCTCGAAGCGCTTCGTGGCTGCCTGGAAAAAGGCGACATCGCCGCAGGCGCAAGGCACGCGCATTCCATCAAGGGCGCGGCCGCCAATGTCTCCGCGCCGGAAATTCAGGAGACAGCTCAAAAAATTCAGGAAACCATCGAACGGCGCAACCTCCGCGAAGCCGCGCTTCTATTCCCGCGCCTTGCCGAACAACTCGAACTGTATAAAAATGCCGTGAGCAAATCCGGGTGGCTGAAGATTTCAATGCCTTAAAGAGGCCGGGTTTTTGTCCGTATCGATTAAAAGGAAGGCCGTCATGACGAAAAAAGTCCCTTTCACCGACGCAGCTTCGCCACCAAAGTCCCGGGCGAGTAAATCATTAAACGACGACACCCGGCGAAAAACGAAGCCCCGCCAGGATGACATCCAGGTCTTCATGGACACGGTTCAGACGCTGATCGTTCAATTGGATACCGAGGGGCGGATCACGGCCGTCAATGCCAGGGCGCTTCGTCTTTTGGAATATTCCCGCGAGGAACTTCTGGGCCGCTCCTGGTTTGAAACCTGCCTGGTCCAGCCCCAAGGCGAGGAACAAGTCCGTCCCGTTTTTCTAAAAATGATGGCGGGAGAAATCGCCTCCGTCGAATATTTTGAAAACTTTGTCGTGACAAAAAGCGGCAAGCAAAGGCTCATGGCCTGGCACAACGCCATCCTGCGCGACGGGGAAGAAAACATTACCGGGGCGCTGAGCTCCGGCGAGGACATCACCGATAAAAGACGCACCGATGAGGCGCTGGCCAAAAACCGGGCGCTTCTGGAGCAGACGCTTGAGCAATCCCCTATTCCGATGGTGCTTGTGGAAATGCCGGGAGCCATTTTGAAAATCGTCAACTCGGCCTACCGCAAAGCCATGGGGATCGATCAGGCACCTACCAACGTCGGCAAATCGCTTGCTGAAATCGAACTTACCTACCGGCATTACCGCGCGGATGGCACCGCCCTCTCCCGCGATCAGCTTCCCGTGGCCCTGGCGCTTCGCGGCATTCCTACCGACGCCATGGAGTTGTGCATTGTCCGTCAGGATTCAACCGAACGCTGGATGCTGGCCAGCGCCACCCCCATCATTAACGCAAAAGGCGACATTCTCGCCGCCTGCCTGACAATGACGGACATCACCGAGCGCAGGCAGGCGGAGCAGGAACGCGAACGGATGATGGGCGAGCTCAACGCGAGCCTCGGGACGCTTCGCGAAACCGAAGCGCGCCTGCGCGCGCTCAGCGACAACATTCCCGACGGCATGGTCTATCAAATCGAACTCAACCCGGAAACCGGCGAACGCCGCCTCAATTACGTCAGCGCGGGCGTTGAAAATATGCACGGGGTGACCGTCGGGGATGCCTTAAGCGACGCTTCGCTTGTTTACAATCAAATTCTGGAAGAAGACTTTGCCCTGCTCGCCTCGCGCGAGGCCTACACCATGGCGCATCTTTCGCCGCTCTCGGCCGAGGTGCGCCTGAGGCAGCCATCGGGTCAGCTCTTCTGGCGTCTGTTTCATTCGGCGCCACGCGCTTTACCCAATGGCCGCTTCGTGTGGGACGGCATTGAAATCGATATCACGGCGCAAAAACTCGCCGAAGCAGCATTGCGCGAAAGCGAGCATTACCTGCGGACGATTCTGGATACGACGGCGGACGGGTTTGTGGCCGTGGACCCCTCCATCCGCATTGCCGAGGTGAACGACGCGTTTTGCCGGATGACGGGCTATTCCAAAGGCGAGCTGACCGGAATGTCGATTTTCGATCTGGATGCGAATTTTACGCGCGAGGATATTGTCGGCATCATGACAAGCGTGGGCGCGGGCAAGGCCGCCCTGTTTGAAACACGCCTGAGGTGCAAAGACAACACGTTTGTGGATGTGGAAATTTCCACCGCCCCCCTGACGGGAAACGACGGCTGGACCATTAGTTTTGTCCGCGATCTGACGGAACGCAAAAGGGCTCAGGAAAAACTCCGCAAAAGCGAAGAAAATTACCGGGCGCTCTTCAACGAAATGCTCGACGGCTTTGCGCTGCATGAAATGCTCTGCGACGCGGACGGCTCTGTGTCGGACTACCGCTTTCTGGCCGTCAATCCGGCCTTTGAGCGCATGACCGGCCTCAAGGCCGAAGACATCGCCGGACGGAAGGTCCTCGATATCTTTCCGGACACGGAACCCTACTGGATTGAGACTTATGGCAAGGTGGCGCTGACCGGCGAGCCTGCCTTTTTTGAAAACTATTTCGCCGCACTGGGAAAATATTTTGAAGTGACGGCCTTTCGTCCCGCACCCATGCAGTTTGCGGTTATTTTTGCAGATGTCACCGAACGCCGCCTGGCGGAAATCACGCTGAAAAAGGAACGCGACCGGCTTTCAGCCGTCATGGAGACAAGCCCCGTAGGGATCACCCTGCTGGATCGTTCTGGAACTATAATATTCGCCAATCGTCAGGCCGAAAAAATTTTGGGGCTCTCCCGCGAAGACATTAGCGGGCAGACCTACAACGCTCCGCTGTGGCGGATTCTGACGAAAAACGGCGAACCGATGGATGACGGCGAGTTACCCTTCCGGCGGGTTATGGCTTCGGGTCAGCCCCTGTTTCATGCGCGCCAGACTATCGAAACCCATCCGGGTCGGCGCGTCCATTTATCCATTAATGCCGCGCCTCTGCTGGATGACCGAGGTGAGATCGAAGCGGTGATCACTTCTCTGGAGGATATTTCGGAAAGGGTTTGGGCCGCGCAGGCGCTGCGGGAAAAAGATGCGCTGCTTTCCAATCTGGCCGCGCAGGTGCCGGGGATGCTGTTTCAGTTTAAGCGCGATCCGGACGGAACCTATACAGTGCCATACGCAAGCCAGGGCATACGCGCGCTGTTCGGCTGCACGCCCGAGGCGGTTCGCGATAATTTTGAGCCGATTTTTAAAACCGTCTTGCCCGAGGATCACACCCGCCTCCAGCAAACCATTGAAGCCTCCGCCCAAACCCTGTCGCCCTGGGAATGTGAATACCGGGTGCAGCTTCCCGGCGGGCCGGTCCGGTGGATCCTCGGCACGTCCCTGCCGGAGCGGCAGGCCGACGGATCAATTATCTGGAGCGGTTATGACCTCGATGTCACCGAGGCCAAACTTGCCGCGCAGGCGCTTCGCGAATCGGAAGAAAAATTTTCGCGCGTCTTCCAGAAGGCCCCCCTGCTTATGAGCTTGAGCGCGGTGGAAGACGGCAAGCTTCTGGAGATCAACGACGCCTTTACACAAATCTCAGGTTATCCGCGCGAAGAGTGTCTTGGAAAAACAACGCTCGAAATGGGATGGATCAGCAAAGAGGAGCGCGATCGCCTGTTGTCGAAACTCACGCCGGAACAATCCATCGACGGTGTTGAAATTGAAGCAACCGCGAAAGACGGCTGGAAACTCGCCATGCTGGTTTATGGGGAACTTATCAATATTGGTGGCGCAATCCGGCTTTTGACGCTGGCGCAGGACATGACCGAGCGCAAACAATATGAAGAAGAGAAGCAAAAGCTCCAGGCGCAGCTCACTCAGGCCCAGAAGATGGAATCAGTCGGACAACTTGCGGGCGGCGTGGCGCACGACTTCAACAATATGCTGGGCGTCATCATCGGTCGCGCGGAAATCGCGCTGGAACAGATGGAGTCGCCGCAGACCCTGCATGAAAACCTTGAAGAAATCCACAAGGCGGCCACCCGCTCCGCCGACCTGACGCGACAGCTTCTGGTTTTTGCCCGCAAGCAGACCGTCTCACCCCGCGTGCTGGACTTGAACGCCACGGTTTCCGGCATGCAGAAAATGATCAAGCGCCTGATCGGTGAAAACATCAATCTGATCTGGAAGCCGGGCATGGGCCTGTGGCCTGTGCGGATCGACCCCTCGCAGATCGATCAGATTCTGGCCAATCTGTGCGTCAACGCCCGCGATGCCATTTCGGGCGTGGGAAACATTATCATTGAAACAGACAACCGCGTTTTTGATGAGGACGCCTGCGAGGGACTTGTCGATTGCGAGCCGGGCCAGTACGTGATGCTGTTCGTGCGCGACACAGGCTCCGGGATGAGCGCCGAGGCGCTCGAGCATCTGTTTGAGCCCTTCTTCACCACCAAGGGCGTCGGCGAAGGCACGGGCCTGGGGCTGGCGATGGTCTATGGGGCGGTGCGGCAAAACCGGGGCTTCATCCATGTGCAAAGCGAACCGGGCGAGGGAACCACGTTTCGCATCTACCTGCCGCGCCATCTCGCCCGCGTTGAGGAACACCCGCGCGCGCCCGCATCCACCCCCGCCTCCCGAGGCCAGGAAACGATTTTACTGGTGGAAGACGAGCTCTCCATTTTGAACATGACCCGCCTCATGCTTGAAAAACTCGGCTACACGGTTTTACCGGCCAAAACGCCGGGCGAAGCCATGCATCTGGCCCGCGAACATTCGGGACGCATTCACCTGTTGATAACGGATGTCATCATGCCCGAAATGAACGGGCGAGATCTGGCCAAAAGTGTCCTGTCGCTTTATCCCGACATCAAACGGCTGTTCATGTCCGGCTATACGGCAGATGTCATAACCCATTCGGGCGTTTTGGAAGAGGGCGTCCATTTTCTGCAAAAGCCGTTTCATTCAAAGGCGCTGGCTGCCAAAGTGCGCGAAGCGCTGGAGAGGTAAGCGATCTTAACGGAGAGTATTTCACGCGGGATAGAACTTTGAAAAAAAAGGTTTTTCACATTTCCCTGCTGATGATTCTGGCGGTTTGCTATTTTTCGGCAGCGCAGGCCGGCTCGCTCAAACCGCTGTTTTTCGTCGGGGATGCCGATTATCCGCCTTTTTCCTATCTGGAACAGGATAAGCCCCGCGGATTATATGCGGATCTGGCCGTAGCCCTCGGGCGCGAGCTGAACCGGCCGATTCAAATTGAACTGATCGACTGGAATGAGGCCCAGCAGCGCGTCGCCGCCGGTAAGGCCGATGTGCTTTTGGGCCTGTCGTTTTCAAAGGAGCGCGCCAGAGAATTTGATTTTTGCGAAAACATTGTTGAGGTTGAGCAGACGCTGTTTTTGCGAGAGGCCACCGTGGGCGTTAAAACGCTCGATGATCTCACGGGAAAGGTCATCGCAGTGACTTCAGGCGGCTTCCCGCGCCATCTGCTTGGAGGCGATACGCGCTTTACGCTTCGCCCTGTGAAAACCTATGCGGAAGGATTTGCGCTTCTGAAACAGGGCGCGGTGGATGCATTTGCCGCCGAAAAATGGGTGGGAACCTACCAGCTCTATCATCAACGAATCCCCGGCATTGCCGTCGAGCCGGAGCCGTTTGCCGTTGACGGCAACACCCTCGCCGTCAAAAAAGGCCATGCGGCCTTGCATGCCGACATCAACCAGGCACTGGGCCGGCTTCGCGCAAGCGGTCAGCTCGACGAGATCATTACCAAATGGAAGCGCGAAAAAATTATTCTTACCACGGAGACGCGCATTCGCGCCTGGCTTTTGAAGGCAGGGCTCGCCGCGCTGATCGCCATCGCGCTCTTTGCCGCGGTCTGGATTATAGCGCTGGAGCGGCAAATCGGGAAACGCAAAAAGGTCACGCGTGAGCGAAACCGGTATTTTGATTTATCGCCGGATATGCTCTGCATCGCGGGCTTTGACGGGAAGCTGCATCATCTGAATCCCGCCTGGGAAAAAACGCTGGGCTGGCGCCCCGAGGAACTCTCGCGCGCGCCATGGTTGAGTTTTGTTCATCCTGACGACCGGGCGGCAACGCGCCAAGCCGAGGAGCGCCTGCGGCAGGGCGAGCCCCTGCAGGGATTTGAAAACCGCTACCGCTGTCAAGACGGAACGTATCGGTGGCTTAGCTGGAACGCCTATCCTCTGGAAGAGGAAAAGCTGATTTTTGCCGCCGTGCATGATGTGACCGCCCAAAAAGCGTCGGAAGAGGCGCTTCGCGTAAGCGAAGTACGCTACCGCGAACTCTTCAAGCGAACCTCCCGGTGCGTTGCGGTTTATACGACGCCGGATGACGGCGATTCCTTCGTGGTGGTGGATATCAATGCGGCGACACAAAACGCCGAAAACGTCACGCGGGACAAAGTTCTTGGCCGTAAAATCCAGGAAGCGTTTCCCGATCTGTCGCAACTGGGGGTCATCGAAGCGATCCGGCGCGTTTATCGGACCGGCACACCGGAGAGCTATCCCGTCTCGCTTCGGCAGTCAAACCGCATTGTCGCGTGGTGCGAATTTTATATCTACAAGCTGCCGTCGGGTGAAATGGTGACGCTTTATGAATATATCACCGAGCGTAAAAAAATCGAAGAAGACCTGCGGCAAAGCGAGGCGAAGTACCGCAATATCGTGGATAACATCGTTGAGGGCGTCTATCAGACCACCCTTGAGGGCCGATACCTGAGCGCCAACCGCGCGCAGGCTGAGCTTTTTGGCTACGACAGCCCAGAAGAGCTGATCGCATCGGTCACGGATATTTCCCGGCAGATTTTCGTCAACCCCGAAGACCGACAGCGGTTTCTGGAGCGGATGATGCGGGAAGGCCGGGTGGCCCATTTTGAATTTCAGGCCCGACGCAAGGACGGCTCGACGTGCTGGGTGTCCAGCAGCGCCCGCGCGGTTCGCGATGCGTCGGATACTATTGTGTATCTGGAAGGAACTAATATCGACATCACCGCACGGCGTCAGGCGGAAGAAGAGCTTTCCCGCTCCTACACCCTTTTGCGTGAAATCATTTCGTCCGTCAATGAGGGCATTATTATTTTTGACCGGGAATTCCACTACCGCCTGTGGAACAAATTTATGGAAGGGGTCACAGGTGTGCCCGAGAGCGACCTCCTTGGCAAAAATATCGGCGATCACTACGCGCCCCTGAAAGACTATGGCATCGAAACCATTCTTCAGCGGATTCTCGACGGCGAGTCTCTGCAAATTCCGCCGTTTCCCTACGATGTGGCCGCGACGGGCAAGAAGGGATGGGCGGAAGTTTCCTGCACGCAACAGCGCAATGGCCGAAATGAAATTATCGGCGTGATTGTGACCATCCGCGATATCACCGATAAGAGAAAAATTGAGGAGCGCCTGCAGCGTGCGGAAAAAATGGAGGCGCTGGGCCTGCTGGCCGGCGGTGTGGCGCATGACCTCAATAATGTCATCGGCGTGTCCATCGGTTACTCCGAAATGATGATCGACGAGATGCCGCCGGATTCGCCGCTTCGTTTTTATGTGGACAACATTCAGCAAGCCACAGAACGGGCGTCGGCCATCGTGCAGGATATGCTCACCATGGCCCGGCGCAGCGTGACCGTCAACAAAGTGGTTCAGCTGAGTTCGATCATCGACGAGGCGCTGGCTTCACCCCAGCTCACGGCGCTTGCTTCGCGGCATCCATCCGTCGAAATATCAACATGCCAGGCCCCGGACTTACTCAACATCAGCGGCTCCCCCATCCATCTGAACAAAACGATTTTCAATCTCGTCGCCAATGCGCTCGAGACCATCTCCGGCGAAGGCAAAATTAAAATTACCGCCGAAAACATGCATCTGGACCGGCCGGTGAAAGGCTATGATTCCGTCAGACAGGGCGACTACGTGGTGGTTTCGGTAAGCGACACGGGCGCGGGCATTTCCACCGAAGATCTGCCGCACATCTTTGAACCCTTCTATACCAAAAAAGTGATGGGCCGAAGCGGCACGGGGCTTGGGCTTGCGGTGGTCTGGGGCGCGGTCAAAGATCACCAGGGCTACATTGACGTGGAAAGCAGGCCGCATCGGGGAGCGACCTTCCGCCTGTACTTCCCCGTTGTGCGCGACGAAGTCACCCAGGAACCGCAAACCGCCGAAAGGTCAAGCTATCTGGGCCAGGGAGAGACGATTCTCGTGGTGGATGATGTCGCCGAGCAGCGCGAGCTGGCCAGCAGGCTTTTAGGCAGGCTCAATTACCTCGTCACATCTGTCGCGAGCGGCGAAGAGGCGATTGAATTTTTAAGAAAGACCCCTGTCGATCTGGTGGTACTCGACATGATTATGGACCCGGGCATCGACGGATTGGAGACCTACCGGCGGATGATTGAAATCCATCCCCGGCAAAAAGCAATCATCGTCAGCGGCTTTGCCGAAACCGAACGCGTCAACGAAGCCCTGCGTCTCGGCGCGGGCGCGTACGTGAAAAAACCTTACACCACCGAAAAAGTCGGCCTGGCGGTAAGGCAGGAGCTGGAGAGGAAATAGGTAAAAGGCTAAAGGATAAAGGCTATAAGGATGAAGCGGAGCGCGCAGACCGGCGTATGCCGGTGCGACAGGAAAAAAATCCCGAAGGGATTGCACGTTTATAGCAACGGCATTTCAAACGAACGTGCGACCCCGTCGGGGTCGAACACAAATGGGGAATGCTTGTCTATAAACGTGCAACCCCTTCGCGGTTGAAAGAAATGCAATGGAGGCAAAGCAGTTGTCGCACCTGACGAAAGACCGGATCCCCTTTCCCCTTTAGCCTTTGGCCTTTATCCTTTAGCCTTTCCATAAATCCTTCTCTCTTCCAAGTACTTGATAACTGCCTCCGGGGTGAGGTAGCGGACCGATTGGCCGGTGAAAACCCGGTGGCGAATATCGGAGGCGGAAATATCCAGGAAGGTGGTTTTGCGGAAAAAGAGGCCCATGCCTTGGAGATTAAAATAACCGTCCTGCCGGTCGTTATAAACGTATGTCGCGGCCATCTCCGGGGGCAAAATTTTCTCCAGCCCTTCGTTTGAATAACCAGGACGCGTCATGACGATGAAGTGACAAAGCGTCAGAAGCGTTTTCCAGTCGTGCCAGGTCGCAATGGCATCAAAAGCATCCTGACCGGTGATAAAATACAGTTCGACGTCCGGAAACGTTTCGAGAAAATACCGGACGGTGTCAATGGAGTAGGATTTGCCCTCGCGCAACGCTTCGACATCGGAACAAGAAAAAAGCGGGTTGCCGTCAATGGCCAGGCGCGTCATGTGCGCGCGGGCATCAAAGGGCGTGACCGCCCGGGAGGTCTTATGGGGTGGCAAGGCGGCGGGGATGAAAATGACACGCGAAAGACTAACAAGGGCGGCGAGTTCCTCCGCGGCGCGCAGATGGCCGAAATGGATCGGGTCAAAGGTTCCGCCGAAAAGCCCCCACTTCATCCGCGAACCTGGCCATCGCCATAAATGATGAATTTCGAGGTGGTCAGCTCGTCGAGGCCCATCGGCCCGAAGGCATGGAGCTTGGTGGTGGAAATGCCGATCTCCGCACCCAGGCCCAGCTCAAAGCCGTCGGAGAAGCGTGTGGAGGCGTTGACCATCACCGTGGAGGAGTTGACCTCGTTTAAAAACCGTTGCGAGTTGGCGTAGTTTTTCGTCACGATCGATTCCGTGTGGAGCGACCCGTATTTTTCAATGTGGGCAATCGCCTCGTCAAGCGACGGCACCACCTTCACAGCAAGCACCAAATCCAGGTACTCGGCATACCAGTCATCTTCGGTGGCCGGATCAATTTTTTTCAAAATGGCTTGCGTTTTCTCGCAGCCCTTGAGGGTGACGCCCGCTTTTTGCAGCTTTTCGGCCACTTTCGGCAAAAAGGCCTGGGCGATATCGGTATGCACCAAAAGCGTTTCCATCGCGTTGCACACGCCCGGACGCTGCACTTTGGCGTTTAAGCAGATATTGACGGCCATGTCCATATCGGCTGTGGCATCCACAAATACGTGACAGACGCCTTTGTAATGCTTGATGACGGGAATGCGTGACTGGGCGACGACGGCGCGGATGAGCTCTTCGCCGCCGCGCGGAATGATCAGGTCGATGTGTTCATCGAGTTGCAGCAGAGTGGCCACCGCCTCGCGGTCGGTAAAGGGAATCATCTGGATGGCCTTGGCCGGAAGCGGGCTTTCGCTTAAAACATCCTGTAAAATGGAAGCAATGGCCAGGTTGGAATGAATTGCTTCGGAGCCGCCGCGCAGGATAACGGCATTGCCGGATTTTAAACACAAAGCGGATGCATCCACCGTGACATTGGGCCGCGACTCATAGATGATGCCGATGACTCCCAGAGGAATGCGCATCCGGCCTACCATCAAGCCGTTGGGACGCCGCCACATGGATTCCACGCGGCCCACCGGGTCTGGCAGTGCCGCCACTTCCCGAAGCCCCTGCACCATCGTCTCGATCGTCTCGTTTTTGATGGTCAGGCGGTCGATCAGAGCGGCGGAAATGCCTTTGTCCCTGGCGTTGGCCACGTCCCGCTTATTTTCCGACAAAATAAAATCCCTGCGCCAGGTCAACTCGTCGGCCATCCGCAAAAGGGCGGCGTTTTTGATGTTGGCTGAAAAATGCGACAGACGGCGGGAAGCCGCCAGCGCGTCATCGGCAATCTTTTGTACCATGCTGTGAATGTCCATTGTGCTCCTCTTTGCGATGTCTGTTAATAGGGCTTGCTTTTTCTAAAATTACTGGTAAAAGCCGCATCAATTTGAAGATGTTAACGTATGGAAACCATGGTTCATTGCGCTTATGCGGCACAGGAGTATTGATACGATATTTACTAAACAAATCAACGGGTGTCAAGGCTTTTAGGCGCTCGTCGGGCAGATCATCATGAGTTCACTGCGCATTAAAGCCGGGGAAACCGCCTATGAAATTCTTAAGGATGGCGGGTTTAACTTCGATGCGGTCAGCGCCTATTTTGGAGCGGCGGTTGGCCCCCGCTGGCTGATCGCCAGTGGTTTCGATTCGACGCTTCTGGCAGGCAGGTTTTTGGGAAGAAAGAAAGCGTGTCATCTGATCGGATCATCAGCAGGCGCGTGGCGCTTTGCCGCCTGGTTGCAGCCCGAGGCTGAGCTCTGCTACCAAAAGTTTCTGCAATCCTATATTTCCGTGGATTTCAGCCGCAAAGACACGCCCGCCTCTATTTTAGAGAAGTTTGTTTCCATCATGAACGCCTATATCGAAGACGACGCGCTGTCTTTTGCGCTGGCCAGCAAATCCTACCGCCTGTCAGTGATTACGGCACGCGCTCGGGGCCTGGTGACCTCGGAGACGCCTCTCATCCAGAAAACGGGGCTTGCCGCCTGCTTTGTCATGAATTTTTTAAGCCGCAACAATCTATACGCCTTTGCAGATCGTGTCGTCTTTTACAGTGGTTCCAAACCGCCGGCTTTTTGTTTTCAACCCCAATTCCGGGGAAAGGTTGTGCGACTGAGCGAAGTCAACTTTAAGTTCGCGGTCATGGCCTCCGGCGCCATTCCGCTTCTGGTGAAAGGCGTCAGGAATATCTACGGCGCGCCGCGCGGTGTGTATCGCGACGGCGGACTGATTGACTATCATCTGTCGCACCAGTTTGCGGCAAAAGACGATGAACTCGTTTTGTTTTTTTCTCATGACGAAAGAATCATCCCCGGCTGGCTGGACAAAAAAAACCGCCGGCGTGCGCCGGATAAGGACATTTTAAAAAATGTGGTCATGGTGCTTCCCTCACAGAGCTTTATCGACCGGCTTCCCGACTCCAAAGTGCCGGATCGCGACGACTTTATGGCCTACGCCGATCAACCGGCCGAGCGCATCCACAAGTGGAACAAGGCCGTGGAGCTCTCCGCGCCCCTGGGTGAAGAGTTTCTGGAACTGATCGAAAGTGGTCGAATCCGGGAGGTTGTAGAAAAGTTTTAAGTTTTAAGTGTTAAGTAAGGGACGGCGTATGGGGTATCGATCTTTTGAAGATTTGGAGGTCTGGAAGCGCGCTTGTGTGTTGGCCGTGCGTGTTTATGAGGTTTTAAAGACTGCCGGAGTTTCAGCCTCAAGGATCAGATGACCAGATCGGCCATTAGCATTCCGAGTAACATTGCAGAAGGGGCCGAAAGAGATACAAAACCGGATTTCGCGCGATTCTTGCACATCGCCAAAGGTTCGGCAGGCGAGCTTCGAACACAAATTTATATCGCACGCCAAACAGGCATTCTTTCCCCAGCCATCAGCGAGGAATTAATCAATGAACTCAAAAGTATCTCCTCCATGCTCCACGGCCTGATCAAAACCTAAAACTTAAAACCTAAAACTTAAAACGTTTCATTATGATTCAGGAACTTTCAGACATTTATCAATCCTGCACCCTTTGTCCGCGCGCCTGCCGGGTGGACCGGACGCGTGGAGAGCTGGGCTACTGCCGGCTGCCCGCCGATATTGTCCTGGACTGCGCGCTTTCGCACCCGGGCGAAGAGCCACCAATTTCCGGCACGGGCGGCGCCGGAACGATTTTTCTGTCCTCGTGCAATCTGGGATGCCTTTATTGTCAAAATTATCAGATTTCGCAAAGCGTCCGCGGCCGCACGCTCGCAGCCGCCGAGCTGGCAAGTGTGATGCTGGATTTGCAAAAGCAAGGCTGCCACAACGTCGAGCCGGTCACGCCCACGCCGCACATCCCGAAGATTATGGAAGCCCTGCAAATCGCCCGATCGGAGGGGCTGACCGTGCCGCTGGTTTACAACTGCGGCGGCTATGAAAATCCCGAGGTGATCCGGAGGCTTGAGGGACAGGTGGAAATCTACCTGCCGGACTTTAAATACGGGTGCGAAACCGACGCGCGGCTTTTTTCCGACGCGCCGGATTATCCGCAAATCGCGCTTGCGGCCATCCGCGAAATGGTGCGCCAGGTGGGAGACGATCTCATCATGGACGATGACGGCATCGCAATAAGCGGCATCATTATCCGCCATCTGGTGCTCCCTGGAAGACTTGAAAATTCAAAGGAGGCGCTCATGCTTTTGAGAAATGAAATTTCCTCGCGCATTCCCATCAGCCTCATGTCGCAGTATTCACCAACACCACGAGTGCGCTGCCATCCGCAGCTTTCGCGCAGGATTACGAAAGCGGAATATGAAGAAGTTCTTGACTATGCGCTGAAGCTCGACTTTGAAAATCTGTTCGTGCAGGAAGTCAGCCTCGACCACCTGAGCCCGGATTTCGAGAGCGACCGTCCTTTTTAGCGATCAGGGCATTTTGAAGACGCTCACGCCTTTAGGCGGCTGAAACGAAAAGAGTTTTGCAGAAAGGCCGCGGTTGAGCCTTATGCCGGAAAATTTTAAGATCGTGGTGTTTCCCGCCACATCGTCAAAGCTGACTGACGCGATGAAATAGTTGTCTTTATCCAGCGTCATTTTCAAAAACTGATAGGCAACGCTTTGCTGGCGAGGAGTCAGCTCTAACAGATAGTTGCCTTTTTCATCGCAGGGCTTGGGCGACGCATAGACAATAGCAAAATCATCCTTGAGTTTTCCGATGCCGGATAAAAACTTGATAAGCGCTCCGGACCGGAAAAGTTCATCCGCCGACTGGGTGTAAACCGTTTTTTCACGAGGCAGGTAAAGCCACGCCGAGGTGGCATTGATGATCAGTTTTTTTTCAGTCGGCTTTTTATAATCCCAAAACATCTGTTTGGGATTTTTAAAATAAACGGTTCCTTCTTCGATCTCCGTTTTACCAATCGAGCTGACCCGGGTCGTCTGCGTGAAATCCGCCTGGAAATCACGAGTATTTTCATAAATCGCCTGAAGCCGGTTCACCGTGTCTTCAATCGGCGGCACGTCAGACGAGGTGGCGGAGGCGAAAACCGGGCAGGAAAATGTCATACAGCACATAAAACATGACATCACTAAAAATATTAATCTGGTTGTATCGGATTTTGCTTTCATTTTCTTTAATTTTTTCAAAATCGTCCGTTCCCGTCCTCTCGGTGGCACGCTTTTTTCAATGAAGTGTATATCTTTGACACAAAGCATTCATAAGTGGCGATGATCTCTAGCGATATTTATAAGTATTCAATATTACTCATATAATTAATTGCCTAAACCTTGGGCAATTTGCTCCAAAAGCGTTCGTGTTGGGCATTTACCGATTTTATCCACAGCGTTATCCACAAGCTTTTCCACAGCGCTGTGGAATGGGGGGAAAAGGCCCGCATCGACTGAGGAAAATCTGACTCAGGGTCTCAAGCAGACTAATTTTCGCTATCCGTCAATCCGCATCCGCCAGCCGAAGGGGTCCTCTTTGAGGCCATATTGAATCTGCAAAATCTCATTAAAAAGCGTTTCCGAAAGCTCCCCGGTTTTCCCGTCATTGATGAGATATTCCTTACCCCGGTAATAAATCTGTCCCACAGGCGATATGATCGCGGCGGTTCCCGAGGCAAAGGATTCTTTAAGGTCGCCGCTTTCCTGCGCAGCTAAAACTTCGGCAATGGTAATCGGACGTTCTTTCACTTTCACGCCCAGATGCGCAGCCAGTTTGATCACGGAGTTGCGCGTCACGCCCGGCAAAATGGTGCCTCCCAGAGGCGGAGTGATCAGTTCGTCGCCCATCAGAAAGAAGATATTGCTGGTGCCCACTTCTTCCACATACTTTTTCTCACGCGCGTCCAGCCATAACACCTGAGTATAGCCCATGCTGGTGGCAATCCGGCTGGCATAGAGACTTGCGGCGTAGTTTCCGGCCGCTTTGATTTCGCCGGTGCCGCCCGGTGCCGCCCGCACGTATTCCTCGGACACATAAATTTTGGTTGGAGAAAAACCATTCGCGTAGTAGGCGCCCACGGGGCCGGCGATAATGAAAAACAGATACTCACTGGAGGGGTGCACGCCCAGGGCCGCTTCGGTGGCAATAAGCGTCGGCCGGATGTACAAAGACGAGCCTTTCGCTTTTGGAATCCAGTCTTTCTCGAGCAAAACAAATTTTTTAAGCGCTTCCAGAAAAACGCCTTCATCAATGGCCGCCATGCACAGCCTCTCGGCGGAGGCGTTCATACGGTTGATGTTTTCCATGGGGCGGAAAAGATAAATTTCATCTTGCGGGCCGCGATAGGCCTTGAGGCCTTCGAAAATTTCCTGCCCGTAATGCAGGCACATGGCCGTCGGATCCAGCTGGAGCAGATGATAGGGCTCGATGAGGGCGTCATACCAGCCCTTCCCCTCCTGAAACTTCATGGAGAACATGTGATCGGTAAAGTGTTTTCCAAAACGCAGGTTATTCTGATCCGGTTTGGGCTTTAAATATTTCGGCAACGCTTCAATGATTTTAATTTCCATATATCCCTCTATGTTAAGAAATCTCCAAATAATGGGTAATCGATTGCATACCACTAAATAATTCTGCGATCAAGGCTTCGGTACTGGATGGCTTCGGCAATGTGCGCGGACGAAATCGCCTCGACGCCGTCGAGATCAGCGATGGTGCGCGCCACCTTCAGGATGCGATTCATCGCCCGTGCGGAAAGCCCCAGTTTTTCAATGGCCATTTCCATGAGCTGATGCGACGCCTCATCAATGGCGCAATGGACCCGGACGTGCTTCTCCGTCATGCGCGCATTGATTAACGTGGTATGTGCGCCGAAACGCTTCTTCTGCATCGCGCGGGCGCTCTCGACGCGCCTTCGGACATCCGCGGAGGATTCTCCCTCGGCCTTTGCCGTCAGGGCGCGGTATTTGACGGACGGCACTTCAATGTGCATATCCATGCGATCCAGGAGCGGGCCGGAAATTTTGCCCTGATACTGACGGATTTGCTGGGCCGAACAGCGGCAACTGCGGTTTCGGTCGCCAAAATAGCCGCAGGGACAGGGATTCATCGCCGCTACGAGCATGAACCGGGCCGGAAACTGAGCCGACACAGCCGAGCGGCTGATCGTGATGGTTCCGTCTTCGAGGGGCTGACGAAGGGCTTCGAGCGCATTTCTTTTAAATTCCGGCAACTCATCGAGAAACAAAACGCCCAGATGCGCCAGAGAGATTTCACCCGGATGCGGCATCTGACCGCCACCGACCAGGCCCACATCGGATATCGTATGATGCGGCGAGCGGAAAGGGCGCGCCGCTACGAGCGTCTCGCCGTCGTGCAAAAATCCGGCGACAGAAAATACCTGCGTGACTTCAATGGCTTCCTCGAAAGTCAGTTCGGGTAAAATGGTCGGGAGCCGCTTGGCCAGCATGCTTTTTCCGGAGCCGGGCGGCCCGATCAAAAGCAGATTATGGCCACCGGCCGCCGCGATTTCAAGCGCGCGCAGCGCCTGCTTCTGACCTTTAATTTCGGAGAAGTCGCATTCATAATGCCGCTTTTTCGAGAAGAGTTCCCGGATATCGATCCGAACCGGTTCGAGAGGTTGCCTTCCGGCCAGGCATTCCACCACATCGGGCAGGGTTTTGACCCCATAGACATCGAGACCCTCCACCATACCCGCCTCCGCTGCGTTTTCGGCCGGTACGAAAAAAGATCGCGCCCCCATTTCCCTGGCTTGAAAGGCGGCAGGCAATACGCCCCGAACGCCTTTGATGCTGCCGTCGAGCGACAATTCGCCGAAGAAATAGCACCCCGAAAGCGTCGTCTCTGTAATCAGCTCCTGGGCCGCCAGAATACCCACGGCAATGGGCAGATCAAAACCTGTGCCTTCCTTGCGAATATCAGCCGGCGCGAGATTAACGGTAACATGAGAGCGCGGAAAAGAATAACCGGAGTTTTTTATGGCGGCCCGGATGCGATCTTTGCTTTCCTTGACGGAGGCGTCCGGAAGCCCCACGGTGGCAAATTGCGGCAGACCGTCGGAGACATCCACTTCCACCGACACGGGATAGGATTCCATCCCGATCACGCTCATGCTGAAGACTTTGACAAACACTTTTTTCTCCGTTGTGATGGGGTGCGATGGAAAAACTTCTAGCGAATAAAGATATTTATATCAAGTTTTTAATTGCGCAAAATATTTTTTTCACTTTCTTGACCAAAGCCAAACGCTGTGCTAGGGTCTCGCTAAATTGAAGAGTCCGGATATCGTTTCAAAATAAATAGCGTCCGTTGCCGCCATGAAAAAACTATCCCATATTAACGATGCAGGCCAGGCCCAGATGGTCGATGTTACGGAGAAGCAAAACACGTCTCGTCTGGCAAAAGCGCGCGGGACCATCCAGATGAAGCCCGAGACGCTTGCGCTTTTGGAAGAAGGACGCCTCACCAAAGGCAATGTGCTCTCCACTGCAAAAATTGCCGGGATTCTGGCCGCCAAAAAAACCGGTGATCTGATTCCGCTTAGTCACCCGCTGGCGCTCACCGGCGTGGATGTGAATTTTAAAACAGACCCTCGCCGCTCCGAGGTCGAAATTATTGCCGTGGCCAAAACTGTCGGACCGACCGGCGTCGAGATGGAGGCCCTCACGGCAGTATCCGTCGCCGCGCTGACCATCTACGACATGTGCAAAGCCGTGGATAAGGACATGATGATCGGCAACATTGTCCTTCTGGAAAAACGGGGCGGCAAAAGCGGAACCTTTATTCGGGACGCAGGCGTAAAGAATCGGAAAATAAAGGAAAAAGCGTGACACACGTTTATAAAATCAATTTAGCCTTGCGCATCGCGCTCATCGTTTCAGCAGTCTTGCTGCTGGCGCTTATGATCCTGAGCCTCGCAAGCGGCGCGCCTGTCGAGCAGATGATTCTCACTGCGCTGTTAGTCGTGACGGCCATCGTGGCCGTGGAGGCGTCCGAAAGGGTGTTGATCTTCTCCGAAGACGGGCTGGAGATCCGCAAATATTTCCGGACAAAACAATTCAGCTGGGCGGAAATCACGCAGCTGGGCTTTATGGTCATGCGCAGCAAGGTCTATTTTCTTTTGACCACAACACGGGGCTTTTATATTTTTTCCAATCTTCTTAAGGATCATTCTGCCTTGGTGAAATCACTTGCGGATCGGCTGGGCAGCAATAAAGTCGAGCCGGAAATCCAAAGCTATCTGGAGCACCCCATTGAAAGAAAGTCCATTGTGATTCTGATGTGGCTTGCCGTCGCCATCCTTTTGGCGATCCTTATCACCAAACTATTGAAATTATATTAATATATATTCGGATGGCCTTTTTGATCCGGGAGTGATGCGCTATGACAATTAAAAGACAAAAAAAACCGCAGGTCGTTGTTGGTTCCGGGGAAACCCGCTATTTAGAGGTTGAAAACATCCTGGAGCAGCAGCTCGAGGACGTGACGACGGTTTTGTCCTCCTCCGGAAACGGAAACGGCAAAAGCAAGCTGCACGAGGAAGTGCTGGCCATGGTCGAAAAAGGCCTCTTTAAAATCGCGCTTCGCCGCTCGAGCAATGTCAAAAGCGCTGCGGCCGCCTACCTGGGCATCAACCGCAACACGTTTACGGATAAAATGTCCAAGCTGGGCATATACTGTGAAAAAATTAAATAAAGGAGAAGGACTATGGACCAGGTCAAAACATTCTTAGATGAAAGTGAAATTCCCCGTCAGTGGTATAATATCATGGCGGATTTACCCACGCCAATGAAACCGCCGCTGCATCCCGGCACGGGTCAGCCAGTTGGCCCTCAGGATCTTGCAGCCATTTTCCCGATGAACATTATTGAACAGGAAGTCTCGACCCAGCGCTGGATCGACATTCCCGAAGAAGTTTTGCAGAAATACCTCCTTTGGCGTCCCTCTCCCTTGTATCGCGCCCGCAACTTTGAAAAACTTCTGGGCTGCCCGGTGCAGATTTATTACAAACATGAAGGCGTGAGCCCGGCCGGCTCCCACAAGCCCAACGCCGCCATTCCCATGGCTTACTACAATAAAGTGGCCGGCACCAAGCGCATCACCACGGAAACAGGCGCAGGCCAGTGGGGAAGCGCGCTTTCCATGGCCTGCCAGATGTTCGGGCTTCCCTGCCGGGTTTACATGGTGCGCATCAGCTATGATCAGAAACCCTATCGGCGGATGATGATGAACACTTGGGGCTCTGAATGCATCGCGAGCCCCAGCAATCTGACGCAGGCGGGCCGCAACGTCCTGGCCGAGCATCCGGATTCCCCGGGATCGCTGGGCATCGCCATCAGCGAAGCCATTGAAGATGCGGTCACTTCCCAGAACACAAAATACGCCCTGGGCAGCGTGCTCAATCATGTCCTGATTTATCAATCGATTATCGGCCTGGAAGCGAAAAAGCAAATGCAGAAACTGGGCATCTATCCGGATGTCGTCATGGGGTGCTGTGGCGGCGGAAGTAACTTTGCCGGTTTGGCCATGCCCTATGTCAGTGATCTTTTTGCCGGCAAGAAAGTCAAAATCGTCGGCGCGGAACCCACCTCCTGCCCCACGATGACCAAAGGCCCCTTCGCCTACGACTTTGGCGATCTGGCCCGGACAACGCCGCTTCTGCCCATGCACACCTTGGGGCACGACTACATTCCTGCGCCCATTCACGCTGGCGGGCTTCGCTATCACGGCATGGCGCCGATTGTCAGCCACCTGGTTCAAGGGAAATACATCGAACCCCGGGCATACGATCAGCTCAAGACCTTCGAAGCGGGTATCAAATGGGCGCGATCTGAAGGATTCATTCCCGCGCCGGAAACCAACCACGTGATCGCGGCCGTCGTGGATGAAGCAATGCGCGCCAAAGAAGAAGGCAAGGAAAAGGTTATTTTATTCAACTGGAGTGGACACGGACTGGTGGATTTGACCTCCTATGATGCTTACCTCCAGGGCAAGCTTCAGGCCTATGAGATGCCGGACGAAGAAATTCAAAAGGCGCTTTTAGCCATTAAGGATTTCCCCAAACCCTAAAAGAGTGAACCGGGAAGCCGTCAGGAAAGCAAATCTCTTGACGGCTTTTCTTTTTTTAAAAAGCTTACGCCCCATGAAAACCGAACATGACAAAAAGCAGACCCGCTGCCCGAAACTGGGCCATGACGTGCCTTTCAGCTACTGCCTGACAGAAGCGGGCGAGCTGCCCTGCCCCCGGATACTGACGTGCTGGCAGGCGGCTTTCGATGTGGAAGGCGTTCTGAAGCAAGGGCTGACCCCCGGCCAATGGGATCAATTTTCCGGCGCGAAACCCAAAGACAGAATTTCCAGTATCATCGAACTCATTGAACAAGCCAAGAGGCAAAAATGAAGAATCTGGATTTGTTCAGCCTCGGCACCGACAGCGACCGGCTCGACACCGCGCCGCTGGCCGAAAGAATGAGGCCGCAGGTGCTGGCCGATTATATCGGTCAGGGGCATCTGACCGCCCAGGGGACGCTCCTGAGGCGAGCAATTGCCGAAGATAAGCTCTTTTCCATGATCTTCTGGGGGCCGCCGGGCGTAGGAAAAACAACGCTTGCGCGCATTTTAGCCAATGAAACCAAAGCCAATTTCGTGAGCTTTTCGGCCGTGCTCTCCGGCGTGAAGGAAATCCGGCAGGTCATCGACGAGGCCCGGGAGGTCTGGGAAGCCAAAAAAAAGAAAACAATCTTATTTGTCGATGAAATCCATCGATTCAACAAGGCTCAGCAGGACGCGTTTCTCCCGCACGTCGAAAGCGGCCTGATTACGCTCATCGGCGCCACGACGGAAAATCCGTCATTTGAAGTGATTGCCCCGCTTTTATCGAGAACGCGCGTACTGACGCTTCAGCCCTTCACCGAAGAGGCAATGGTTACCATCCTGCGGCGCGCACTGACGGATACCGGCCGCGGATTGGGGAAGCTAAGCGTTCAGATGGATGACGATACCCTTCGCTTCATTTCCGGCATTTCCGACGGAGATGCGCGCACGGCGCTGAACAACCTCGAAGCGGCAGCCTCCATGGTGAGTACGCTTCCCGCCTCCGAGCGTGTCGTCACCGTCTCGTCGGCCCAGGAGGCCCTGCTGAAAAAGGCGCTCCTCTATGATAAGGACGGCGAAGAGCATTACAATCTGATCTCGGCGCTTCACAAAAGCATGCGTGGATCGGATCCGGATGCCACGCTGTACTGGCTGGGGCGGATGCTGGCTGCCGGCGAAGACCCGCTTTATATCCTCAGGCGCATGATGCGCTTTGCCTCCGAAGATGTAGGACTGGCCGATCCCCAGGCGCTGATCATCACAATGGCCGCCCAGCAGGCGTTTCATTTTATCGGACTGCCGGAAGGAGAGCTGGCCCTGGCCCAGGCGGCCGTCTATCTGGCAACGGCGCCCAAGAGCAATGCGCTTTATACAGGATACGGACAAACTAAAGATTTGATCGCCAAAACCGGCTATCTTCCCGTCCCGCTACACCTGCGAAACGCACCAACGAAGCTGATGAAACAACTCGATTACGGCAAAGACTACAAATACGCCCATGATTATCCGGATGCGATTGTGGCTCAAGACTATCTTCCGGAGAAAATTTCGGGGAAATCCCTCTACACCCCGACGCAAGCCGGCTTTGAAAATACGATTCGTGAACGGATGGAAATCTGGCGGCAAAAGAAAAATCAGTAAAAAAAATGGGAGGCCTGGTTAGAGCCTCCCAAGGGGGGGGAGAAGAGGGAAGGTTTCAACCTTCCTGGGTTAATTTTGCTGTCGGCTAATCATGCCCGTGATTTTGTAGTCGACAAACTCGATCTTGTTTATAATCTTTTGCAAATTCTGTGCCCTGCAATCATTATATATCGCAACTACTTGATAATACATAGGAGTAACTGATTCTTTTCGTTAGATGTCCTTTTTGTGAAAAGTGTCACATTCGGCAATAATTGTCGGCCCTAAATCAGGGTCAACATAATATTACATTTATTATCAATACGATAAGTATTCTGCAGCCCTTATCCGTCATTCGACAAAATTGTCGGATTATCGGCTTGTTTAGCGTTGACTTTTCCCCTGAATAGCTTAAGATAACCGGCAAAAGTTCGGAAAGTTGCTGCGTCTGACGGATAACGGCCTTTTTTGCAACACGGTCGCACAGATGTCAAATGGGATATGATTCAATAAACCTCTAAGGAACTTATGCTTTTTCGAAAAAAAGATCCTGTCGTCCGGCGCAGCGCGCGCCCCTATGAAGGCAGTTTTCTTCAGCCGCTGGCTGTGGGTCTTGTATCCGCGGTGCTGGTGGGACTCATTGTGATTATGGGTTTTCTGGACATCCGTCGCAATGAAACCAACCTCGTCGGTTTTCTTGAGGATCAGGCCAAAAGCACGATTTCCGTTCTGGAGCGCATTACAGAAGACAACTTGAAAAACATTGTCGCCGAGCAGAGCCAAAACCAGCCTAAGGCCAAAACGGCCAGCCAGCAAGAAGAAAATTATTTCAAAAAGCTGGTCATTGAAACCATTACCGACCTGGGTCGTGACATTGATGACAAGTGGAGAAAAAAGCTGATCAATAACGAGTATCTGCATAAATTTGCCGCGGAGAACAACCTGTGGTATGTCGCGGTCCTCAATCGGGAGGGCAATGCCATCTACGAAAGCTCTCCGCTGAAAAGCTACCGCATCGATGAGTACGATCCTGAGCCAAGCCGCCGTAAAATCACCACGCTGGAATTGCTCGAAGAAATCCGCGTCAAACAAAAAATCGGCTTTATGGCCCTCGGGCGCACGGACGGCAGCGGCATGGTGGTGATCAATCTCGACAAGGATGGCATGCGCTACTGGAGCATCAAAGTGGCGGTTGAGCGCGGTCTGAGCAAAATGGGAACCGGACAGGGCCTGGTCTATATTCATATTTTCAACGAACACAAAAAGCGTTTGGCGGGCACCGGGCAGGCGCCGGATGAACTCGACGGCAGCAACGTCGATTACAATGCTATTATAAAGGGATCGCTTCCACTGGTCAGCCGAAAAGTGGACACGGCGGATCATAAAATTCTCGATATTGCCGTGCCGTTCATGCTGGATCAAAAAATCGAGGGCTTGGTGCGTATCGGTCTGGAGCGAGGCTCAATGGATTCTATCCTCGCGGAAAACCGGCATAATATTTTCATCTTCATGATGCTGGTTGTCGTGATCGCCCTTTTGTCCATGTGGCTTTTGTTTCACGATCAGAACCGCCATCTGGCAGGCATTGTTGATATGGAGCGCCGTCTGGAAAAAGCCGAGCGACTATCAGCCCTTGGACAGCTGGCGGCCGGCGTTGCCCATGAAATCCGCAATCCGTTAAACGCCATCAGCATGGCCACACAAAGACTCAAAAGAGATTTCGGCCCATCCGATGAGGCCAGAGCTCAGGACTTTCAGAATCTTTCCAGTGTCATCCGCGATGAAATCCGCAGGCTCAACGGTATTATTGAAGAATTTCTGTCCTTTTCCAAAACCCGCCGTCTGGAGTTGAGCGATTTTTCCGTAACGGAGGTTCTACAAAAAATTATCCAATTGATGCAGGAAGAGGCAAGCGCGCGCGGCATCGTTTTGGAAACCCGATGGAAGGTGGCGCCTGCGGTGATTCCCATGGACATCAACAAACTTCAGCAGGCTTTTCTGAATTTCGTCAAAAACGCCATGGAATCGATAACAGAGGCGGGGAAAATTACCATCACCGTCGAAAAGGAAAGCAAAAAATATCTTCGGGTGAGCATTACCGACACGGGCTGCGGCATGACCGAAGCGGAAATCGAACGGATTTTCAGCCCGGACTACACGACCAAGGAAAAGGGTCTGGGCCTGGGAATGCCGCTGGCGATGGAAATCATCCGCGGCCATGGCGGCGATGTCCGGGTGACCAGCCAGCACGGCGCCGGAACCACCTTTGACGTCATCCTGCCCATAAAAAGAGTCACAGACAAAACCTGAGCGCCCGGTGAAAAGGAAACGCGATGAGAAAATTGAACATTCTGGTTGTTGAGGATGGTCGCTCGCAGCGGGAAATGCTGCGGGATTTTCTGCTGTCGGAGGGCCACAAGGTACTGGAAGCGGAAAATGGCGATACAGCCCTTCAAACGGTGAAAACCGCTCACGTGGACCTGATTCTTCTGGACTATAAAATGCCTGGCATGGATGGTCTTTCCGTGCTCAAGGAAATCAAACGCATCAACGCGGAAATCGATGTCGTAATCATTACGGCCTACGGCACCATCGAAACGGCCGTGGAGGCCATCAAGGTCGGCGCGATTGACTACATCACCAAGCCTGTTGAATTCGACGAATTGCTGCTTTTAGTGGAACGCGTGTCGGATCACCGGCGGCTGATCCGCGAAAACGAGCTTTTAAGGCAGGAACTGGGAAAAACAGGCGTTACGGCGGAAAGAATTATTTATAATAGCCCGCAGATGGCGGAAATCGTCAATCTGGCCAGCCGGGTGGCGCCCAGCCGCGCCTCCGTATTGATTTCGGGAGAAAGCGGAACGGGAAAGGAGCTTCTGGCGCGACTGATTCATCAGTTGAGCCCGCGCGTCCATAAACCGATTATTGTGGTCAACTGCGGCGCGCTTACCGAAAGTCTCTTGGAGAGCGAGCTGTTCGGTCATGAAAAAGGCGCTTATACCGGAGCGGTGTCGCGCCGCATCGGACGCTTTGAAGAAGCGGACGGCGGCACGCTTTTCCTCGACGAAATCGGAGAGCTCAGCCCCGCCATACAGGTGAAACTCTTAAGGTTTTTACAGGAACGGGAAATTTCGCGCCTGGGCAGCAACGCACATATCTATGTGGATGTACGCATTATCAGCGCGACGAATCGCAATTTGGATGCGGAAGTCAAAACCGGAAATTTCCGTGAAGATCTCTACTATCGGCTGAAAGTCGTCACGCTGGCCCTGCCGCCGCTTCGCGAAAGAAAAGGGGATATGCCGGCGCTGATTGACCATTATCTTGAAAAATTCGTCCGGGAAAACGGCAAAACCATACAGGGCCTGACGGCCGAAGCGCGCGACATGCTGTTGAAATATGACTATCCGGGCAATGTGCGCGAGCTGGTCAATATTCTGGAGCGCGCCGTGGTCATCGCCCGCGAAAACTATATTACGGTGGAAGACCTGCCTTTCAAAAGCGAAAGCGCGGCAAGAGGGGACAGCGGCAAGTCCTCAGGTTCACTTCGGGATTCGCTCGAGGAACTCGAAAAACAGCTCATCGGCGAAGCCATGACCAAAGCAGGGGACAATCAAACCCGGGCGGCGGAGCGTTTGGGCATGTCTGAGCGGATGCTGCGTTATAAACTTAAAAAATACGGATTTAAAAGCTGACAAAAAAACCACCCCCGGGAAATCCTCCCGGAGGCGGCATGCGTTATTCGGATTAATCTTCTTTCGCGGATGAGGCTGAAGAACTCTCCGCCGGGGCTACGCTTTCGGCCGCCGAAGACTCGGTTTTTTCACTTTTGGACGGCTGGGGTTTTTTCCCGGCGTAATCAGTGGCATACCAGCCGCTTCCTTTGAGACTAAAAGACGAAAGCGACATCATTTTGTGCACTTTTCCCTTGCAGAACTTGCACGTTTTTACATCCGGTTCGGTAATTCCCTGAAAGACTTCAAACTGTTTTCCGCATTTCTTACAGGCATATTCATAAATAGGCATGGTCAAACCTCCTCACATAAAAAATATTAACTCGTGTAATCCCCAATCACAAAACGGCTCGAAAAGCACTCCAAAACCCGGTCCATTTCTTTGTGCTTCACCGGTTGCAGCGTCGTGTGCGTGAGGTGATGAACAATCTTTTCTTCCTGCTCTTTTTCCTCAAGCGGCGCGTCAAAATCGGCGATCCCGCTTCCGAAGCGCATCACGTGAATCAGCTCGTGCACCGCGATATACAGCAGCAACGATTCAAATTTTATAAAAGAACTGGCCCGGTCCACAGCGTCGAGAATGCTGTGATCCTGAAGGCAAACCCGGTAAAAATCAAACGCTTCGCCTGCTTCCCCGTCCGGCGTTGCGGGTTTGGCATAGCCGTATTTGCACAACTGCGCAAACGCGCCGTCTTTTACTTCATGCGGCTCAAGAAAAGCAAGCGTTTTTACGTCATATTTATGCCTGCGCCAATCGTCGTCAGCCAAGCGAAACTGGCTTTTCACCAGTTTTTCGGCCTCGGTAAACGCCATCGCCGCGACTGGAATCTGCGCTTGCTGAAATGAACGGTTCATTTTTTCTCACCTTCAAAAGTCGCAGCCATAATTTAGCCACCGATGGCATCGTGTCAAGATCGATCCGGGCCGCGAAGCGTCAGCTTTTTGAGGCCACTTTCGCCCAGGAATCCCTAAGCGGCACGATGCGGTTGAACACAGGGCGACCGGGGGTAAAATCCTTTTCGTCCGCCGAGAAATAGCCCAGTCGCTCAAACTGATAGCGACTTGCAGGCGTTGCCTGGGCCAGACTGGGTTCAACATAGCAATCAGTCAAAACCTCAAATGAGGCCGGATTTAAAAACTTCAGAAAATCTTCTTCACTTCCCGGATCGGGAATGCTGAAAAGCCGGTCATAGAGACGGATTTGAGCCTTCACGCCCTGTCTGGCGCAAACCCAGTGAATCACGCCCGGCACTTTGCGTCCGTCGGCGGGCGGCGCGTTTCGGGTAGCCGGATCATAGGTGCAGTGAATTTCGACCACGTCGCCGCTTTGGGCGTCGCGCACCAGGCTTTCGAATTTAATGATGTAGGCGTTTCGAAGCCGCACTTCCCTGCCCGGCCCCAGCCGATGGTATTTTTTGGGCGGGTCCTCCATGAAATCGTCTTGTTCGATATAGAGCTCGCGCGAAAAAGGAACCTGACGCACCCCCAGCTCGGGGCGCTGGGGATGATTGGCAAACTCGAAGCTCTCTGTCTGGTTTTCCGGATAATTGTCGATAATCACTTTGAGCGGTTTCAAGACCCCCATGGCGCGCGGCGCTTTTTCGTTGAGATCCTCGCGCACGCAATGCTCCAGAAGCGATACGTCAATCAGATTATCGTTTTTGGCCACGCCGATTTCAGCGCAGAATTTCCGGATCGCCTCGGGCGTAAAGCCGCGACGCCGCATGCCCGTCACCGTCGGCATGCGCGGATCATCCCAGTTCTGTACATGATGGTTTTTAACCAGCTCAATGAGACGTCTTTTGCTTAAGACGGTATAGCTCAGATTCAGCCGCGCAAATTCAATCTGTCTGGGCCGGTGACCGGCTATGAGCCGCTCGACTATCCAGTCATACAGGGGCCGGTTGTTTTCAAACTCCAGCGTGCAGATGGAGTGCGTGATGCCTTCGATCGCATCAGACAGACAATGGGCGAAATCGTACATGGGGTAGATCACCCAGTTGTTGGCCGTGCGGTAGTGCGGCTCGCGTTTGATGCGGTATAAAATAGGATCGCGCATCACAATATTGGGCGAGGCCATATCGATTTTGGCGCGAAGCGTATGGGTTCCATCGGCGAATGCTCCGGCGCGCATCCGCGAAAACAAATCCAGATTTTCTTCCGCCGTTCGATTGCGGTAGGGGCTGTCCTTTCCCGGCTCCGTGAAGGACCCGCGATGCTCACGGATGTCTTCGGCGTTTAAATCACAGACGTAGGCCTCGCCGCGGCGGATCAGCGCCACAGCGAAGGCGTAGAGTTTTTCGAAATAATCGGAGGCGTAAAACAGGCGCTCCTGCCAGTCAAAGCCCAGCCAGCGCACATCGCGAATGATCGATTCGACATATTCCATCGACTCGCCCAAGGGGTCTGTGTCATCCATGCGCAGGTTGCAGGTTCCCCCGTACTGCGCCGCGATGCCAAAGTTGAGGCAGACCGATTTGGCATGCCCGATGTGAATATAGCCGTTGGGTTCAGGGGGGAAACGGGTGGCAACGCGGCCGTCGTTTTTGTGGAGAGATCGGTCTTCGTCAATGATGTCGCGGATAAAGTCGGTGGGTGTTAATGAGGGTTCCATGCGGTTTAACTCCTTGGTCAATAAATACAATTCAACTTGGGGAATCTATATGAATCGGCAAAATATATCAAGCCTGTCGCATAATGCTTTAAAGGACTCATTGACTTATTATGTTTGGATGTCTATAAAAGCTAAACTTATCGATGCTCAGAAAATATAAATATATTTATATCAAAAGTATCTGTCGGTGGGAATAATGGAAGTAACTTCAAATATATATCATGGTGATAGCAAAGAGGTCTTAAATGAAATACCCTCCAATTCTGTTGACCTTATTGTAACATCACCACCCTACGCTGATCAGCGAAAAAGCATATATGGTGGAATTCACCCCGATCAATATGTGAAATGGTTTCTGCCTATTTCGGAACAGCTTTTGCGTGTCCTCAAGCCTTCTGGCTCCTTTATTTTAAATATTAAAGAGAAAGTTTTCGATGGTGAGCGCAATACATACGTTATGGAGCTTATATTAGAAATGCGTAAGCAAGGGTGGTTATGGACGGAAGAGTTTATTTGGCACAAGAATAATTGCTATCCTGGAAAATGGCCTAACCGATTTCGAGATGCATGGGAAAGACTTCTCCAGTTTAATAAAAGTAGAAAATTTAATATGTATCAAGCAGAAGTCATGGTTCCAATGGGTGACTGGGCAAAGGCATGTCTGTGCGAAAATAGATTATTGAAAAAATCATAAACTGGATTTAGGGTAACAATGAGTTACGAAGCTAAAATGAATGAACAATTTGCCATGCCAACACGAATACAAGTTGAGCAAGCTTTACTTCGTTCATTACTGAAACACGGTGGTGTAATTAAAGAGTTCAGTTTGGGACAAGAAATTGTTGATGAAATAGCAAATGATTTTGGACTGAGCGAACAGCAACGCACGGCCTTCTTACAAACTGTATATCGTAAAGAGAATCGCGTTAAGAAATCGCTTCTCTGGCATAGATTACTTTTTCGAGCAGCGGATTCATTGGCAAAACAGAAATTGGTTTCACGTCCCTCACAGAATCTTCAACTCACAAACAAAAAAGAATGGATGCTAACGGAGAAAGGTTTTGATGAGGCGCTAATTCTTTCAAAAATAGCCAATGCAAGAAAAGAGTATTTGCCGACTAAATCTTACGAAGTTCAGAAGATTGTAAAGAAGCTTAATGAATCATCAAGGCCAGAAAACTATAATCCTTTTGATAAAGGGAAAAAGGTTACAAAGGTAACCAGAGAATCTACTTTACGGACGAGAGGATTTCGTCAAGCAGTTATTGAAGCATATAATTGCAGGTGCGCCGTTTGTGGAATGAAAATAAAAACACCAGATTTTTTATCTTGGGAAGTGGAAGCTGCCCACATTGTTCCCCATAGTTATATGGGCAGGGACGATATTTGGAATGGATTAGCACTGTGCCATTTGCATCACTGGGCTTTTGATGTTGGCTGGTTCACTTTGCTCGATCAATTTATGATCCAAGTTTCATCAAGAGTTCAAAGTATACCATCAGATTTTGGTAAATTTGGAGATTATGAATTTATTCGATCATTATCTTTAAAAACAACAAAGATATTTTTGCCGAAAAATAGCGAACTTCATCCACATCATAATGCAATAAGGTGGCATCGTGAAAATATTTTTCATCGATGAAATCGTATAGACATTTATGAGAATAATAAAGGGGCGGTAAGGAATGGAATATTATAGAAACAATAAAATTGTCTACTCAATAAATATTGCTGATATTCAAGAAGTCGCTCAAGAAGTTCTTCATCGCAAATTAAACAAAGAGGAGATTATAAAAATGAAAGACTCAATAGGTGACTATTTGGATTGGTTCCAAGCAATTGAGAATTCTATTCATGAACATATCACAACCTAAGGGTTGATGATATAACATTATTGCGGTTAACGGCTGTTGTTATGGCAGGGACAGCAGACCGGACAAAGGTGACTATTACAAATATTGCGGTCAGCGTTTTTGGGAGTTTATATCGGGCAACGTGGACCTTTTTACAGAAATTATCGAACCACTAGGATACAAGGCAAAGGACAAGAATGATGTTTTCGTGAAGTCCTATTCGCAAATGATCAATAAATTTACTAAAGAATTTGCCATAGCATTTTGCGAAGATAGTGGCGAAATTAACTGGGACAAATTGGTGCGCTTTAACTCAGCAAAGGAAGCCCCAAAAAAAGAATAATACGCACACCGCTTCTATAACCAATCACTGCTCTCCCATATTTTATGCAGATCAAAACCTTTGACGAAAATAAGAAAACGTATCTTCAGTACAATAATTTCCGAAAGCAGATTTTTGCCGACCTGGCGCCCGCCGACAGCGAAGTGATTCTCTATATGCTGCCGTGGATGCTGGGCTGCAATGATCCGGCCGTCCCGGGCTATGTTGCCGCCATGGCGAGCGGCTTTGAAGTCTGCGGGGCGGATTCGGATGAAAAAATCCGCAAACGCATTGACGATTTTTTAAAACCGCTGAAAATGGCTCAAGCGCCTGCCGCGCCCGCCGCGGGTATCGAAAGGCCGCAAATCCACGGCATCTATACCATCGGCAGCATCGGCACGATCAGCCAGAGCGCCCAGTCGGATTGCGACATCTGGATTTGTGTCGATCGGCAGGCGCTGGGCGAAAAAGCCTTCGGCTGGCTTATAGAAAAAACCAACCTCATCAAGGGCTGGCTGGACAATTCCATAAGGATCCCCGTCTATTTTTTTCTGTGCGATATCGACGATATCCGCCAGTCCAACTTCGGCAGCGTCGGGGGCGAAAGCGCGGGCAGCACACAAAAAAACACGCTTAAGGAAGAATTTTACCGCACAGCTATTTTAATTGCGGGGAAAATCCCCCTGTGGTGGCTGTGCTTCGACAAAACCACCGACGTTGATTACGCGGCGCTTGTCGCCCTGCATCGTGAAGAGGGCCTGGGCCGCAAAGACTGTATTGATCTGGGTCCGCTCGAGTCGGTGCAAAGCGAAGAATATTTCGGGGCGGCGCTGTGGCAGTTCGGCAAGGCGCTGACGAATCCCTTGAAGTCGATCTTGAAAATGCTGCTTTTGGAGATGCTGCTGGCCGCGCCGCGAAACGATCTTTTATGCCACCAGTTTCGCAACTTCATTCTGGGGCGCGAAAAAGACCTGGATTTGATGGATCCGAGCATGTTTACAATGGAGGCGGTCTTGCGCCACAATTTCCATCAAAGACCCGGCGATCTCGACTTCATCAAGAAGTGTTTTTATCTGCGTTATGAGTTGCGCCTGTATCAAAAAATGACCATGAAAGAAATTCTGGCGCGAATTCTTTTTGAGCGCTACCCGCTGTCGCGCACAACCATCGACGAACTCAACAGCTTTTCGGAGTGGCCGTTTCAGGCCCAGACGGAATTCGGGCGCAAAATATTTTCGCTTCTGGCCGGTGTTTACGGCAGCATCTCGCGCATCGAACAGGGCGTGGCCGGCAGCGTCAATCCGCAGGATATGACGATCATCGGGCGCAAGCTGTCTGTGTGCCTTGAAAAAAAACCCCACAAGATTGCCTTCTGCTATAAACCGATGCGCCGGATGCATCTGCCGGGCCTTACCTTCGCCTGCGACCATCAGAGAATCTGGAGCGTATCCGCCAAGGGCGCCGCAACAATTGTTTCGAACCCGGACATCGTCTATTGCCTGGCCTACCTGATCTGGAACGGGTTATATGAGCCGTATCTGGTCTCCATGACCCCCAACGCCACCTCCGTCACGCTTCAGGAGATCGCCAGCCTCGCCGACACCATTGGCAGGATTTTTGGCGCCTATGAGCAGTCGGACATTGCGCTTGAGCCTTTTCTGGCGCCGGAGCGCATCGTGCACATGCTGATTGTGGTCAGCGCCCAGGGGCATCGGCAAAACAAAGATGAAAATGAGTTCAGCGTTTTGTATTCAAACGCCTGGGGAGAAATCTTTTCGCTTTCATTTCATTCACCGCAGGCGTTTCGCGAGTTCATCCGGGCCGGCGGCGACAAGTTCCAAAACACGCAGACGCACACCTACGTTCAGCGCAACTGCCTGTACTACGAAAAAATCATCGAACGCACCAAAACCCTTGTCGCCCGGAGCCTTGCGGGTCTTTAAGACTGCGCTCAGCGGGCTTCGTCCATAAACCGCTTTAAAAGGCGCGCGGTCTCGGCGTCCTTGAATATGGGATTGTCCGCGAAGGCGGACAGCTTCCGGCGGAAGGAATCCCGATCCGGGGCTTCATCCACGGTCATTCCCGCTTTTTTGAGCTTCTCCAGAAACTCAGCTTCATGCGCGCGGTTCCAGGTTCGTTCATACCGTGCCGCCTCGTGCATGGCCTTTTCCACAGCCTTTTGGTCGGATGCGGACAGTGAGGTAAACCAGGCAAGATTGGCCACGGCGATATGCGTGGAATACACATGACGGGTCAACGCCAGGTGCGGATGATACGCGTAGAGCTGATAAAACAGGATGGCGGAAAGCGGATTTTCCTGGGCCAGCACGGTTTTGTCCTGAAGCTCACGGTTGATGGGCCAGCCCAGCGCCGTGGGTTTGGCCCCGAGTTCCTTCCAGATTTCCTGGTGGATGACGGACTGCATCACGCGAATCGGCAGCCCCGCCACATCGCCCACGTTATGCACCGGACGGACGGACGTGATGTTGCGAAACCCGTTTTCCGAAAAGGCCAGCCCCTTGAAGCCCGCCTTTTCCAGGCTTTTTAAAAGCGCGCGGCCCGGCGCTCCGTCCAGCATCCGGTCGGCCTGCTCATAGCTTTCAAACAGGAAGGGATAGTCGATCACGCGGGCGTTGGGCAAAAACTCATCAAAGGGCCCGGAGGTAACGATGGCCAGGTGCAGATCGCCTGACTGAATTTTTTTAAGAATGGCCAGTTCATCGCCCAGCGAGCCGTCGTCATAGAGGCGAATCCGCAGGGCCGACTTCTCCTCCACCAGGGATTTAAACTTTTCCGCGCAGATATTCTGGGCGGAACCGGGTTTGGTGACCACCCCCAGCGAGACGGGCTTTTGGGCAAAGCCTGTCGAACCGGCAAACAAGACGGCAAAAAGCGCCATAACCACCACTCGCAGCGAATTTCTTCTGAACATGATTTGCCTCCTTTAAGAATCAATGGATTTACGACGATCAGGACGCCTGGATTAAGGCGTCGCGCATTTGATAATAGCGCTGCACGGCGGCCAGCGCGCGCGCCGCCCGCTCCGGATCGCGGTAAATGGGAATGCCCCTCTCCAGCAAATCGCGGATCATCTTTTCCTGAAGCGAGCGATAAGTAAATCCGACCAGCTGTTTGTCGGGGTGGCGCCGGGTCAGGCTCATAAAATTATCCGTATGCTGATCGAGCATCCTGTCTCTTTCGGCGGGGATCAAATCTTCAGACACGCCGGCTTCCTGAAGCATCCGGGTGATAAAAAGCCCCGGATACAGGAAATAGGTCATCAGAATATCCACCTGGTCATCAGCCAGAAGGGCGTCGGGAATGTCCAAAAAATTTTCGGCAAAGTTACGGCTGAAGGTCACATCGACCGGATTGGCGGTGCTGGCGGTTTGGGGAATCATCGGCGCCAGCCGCTCGATGGTCTCAGGCGATAGCGAAGAAAGCGCCAGGCCCGCGCGCCCGCAGGCATCCGCCGCCGTCGCGCCAGGCCCGCCCGAATGCGTCTGAATCACGACGCGGTTTCCCCGTGGCGGGGGCAGCGTTCCCAGCGCGAGCGCATAATCAAAAAGCTCCGAGAGGGTGACGGCGCGGATTATGCCGCATTGCCGAAAGACGCCGTCGTAAATTTCATCGGGCCCCGACAAAGACCCGGTATGCGAGCGGCCCGCATGCCGTCCCGCTTCGGAGCCGCCGACGTAAAGCGCGACAATCGGTTTGATCTTTGTAATCGCCCGGGCCGTTTCAAGAAATTTTCGGCCCCGACTGATGCCTTCAATGTAGAGCGTAATGACGCGAGTGAAAGGACAGGCGGCCAGATACTCGAGGCCATCGACCAGATCGATGTTCGCCTCGTTGCCTACGCTGATGGCCGCGCTGAATCCCATGCCGTGGCGGTGAAGATAGTCAAACATCTGCGTGACGAAACTGCCGCTTTGCGAGGCAAGCCCTACAAACCCCGGAGGGCCCTCCATCGGAATCGTCGTCGGATTGAACTTATGGCGCGAGTTGGCTACTCCCAGACAATTGGGCCCGAGGAAACGAATACCGTACTTGGCAGCAATCGCTTCGAGCTCGCGCTGAAGTAAAACCCCTTCGGGACCGGCTTCCCGAAATCCGCCGGAGACCACGATCGCATGGCGGATGCCCTTGCGCCCGCACGCGTCAAGCGTCCGGCAAACCACCTCCGTCGGCAGCACGATGATTGCCAGATCGGGAACTTCCGGAACCTCCAGAATGCTTTCATAAGCTCGAAGGCCCCGGACAACTTTTTCCTTCGGGTGAACAGGATAGAGCCTGCCTTCAAAGCCCAGACGCTGGACACAGGAGAGCATCATGGTGCCCATCCGGTTAAACGTTGGGGAGGCGCCGAAAAACGCAACGCTTTGAGGGTTGACAATCGGGTAGAGCGGACTTTCTTCAATCGACGCAATCATGAGCTTTTACCCTTCCAGGACTTAAAAAATTCTTTCGGATATCGAACAGTCGCCTCATCGATAACAGATAAGTTTTGAAGATTCAAGACGCCAAACAAATGATTTGACAGTTTGCGGAAAATCCTCAATAACAGGGACGTTTGCATTAACAGTCCACAACCCGAGGTGAATCCCATGCGCGAACCGAAAGCCATTCTTCAAGAGGCGCTCTCCAGCGGCCGCCAGGCGCTGACTGAATATGAAGCCAAGCAATTTCTTTCTTCGTTCGGCATTCCCGTCTGCCGCGAAGTTTTAGCACACACGCCCGAAGAGGCGGCGGCGCAGGCGGCCAGCATCGGCTTTCCCGTGGCGCTCAAGGCCTCGGGAGAAAAAATGCTGCATAAAACCGAAGCGGGCGGCGTGGTTCTGTATCTTAAGAATAAAGAGGAAGTGGCGCAGGAAGGCGCGCGCCTTCTGGCCATACCCGGCTGCGAGGCGCTATTGATTTCAGAAATGGTATCGGGCGCGAGGGAATTCGTCTGCGGCCTGATGCACGATCCCTCCTTCGGCCCGGCAGTGATGTTCGGCCTGGGCGGCATTTTAACCGAAGCGCTCAAAGACACGACCTTCCGCATCGCGCCGCTTAGCGCCTACGACGCAGGCGATATGATGACCAGCATCCGCGCCGCAAAACTGCTTGAGACGTTTCGCGGCGAAGCGGCGGCGGACAAAAACAAACTGGCGCAAATTCTCACGGCCATAGGCGACATCGGCCTGCAATTTCCGGAAATTGCTGAAATCGACATCAACCCGCTCATAATCCGCGCTGACGGCAGCCCCGTGGCGGTGGACGCCCTGATTGCGCTTAAGTCGTGATGGGTGCGAAGCGCGTTAAAAAGATTTTTTAGATCCATCAGCATCTGATATTTCGCCGCGTCTTGACGTCTTTACGTCCGGCGCGGCAACGTTCATATAAAACAGTCATACAACCAATATCATTCGGAGGATGAAGTGATGGGGCATCCGTTTTTTTCTGTTTTCAGAAACGGTCCGATATCCGGCATTTTTTGTTTATTGCTTTTGTTGGGCAGTTTTTTTGTGTGGTCCTGCGGCTCCGGGGGCTCGGACGCGGGGGACTCCACACCGGGCGGCTCTGACTATACACCTTCCTGCTCCGGCGAAAGCCCGCTATGGAGATCGACACCGGATTACCCATCGGTGAGTGCCTGCGTTTCACAGGCGTCATCGGGCGATACAATTAACATTACAGCAGGACAGGCCATCTGGCAGGAGCGGCTATCCCTCGGCGCAAAGAAACTTTCTCTGATCGGCGCGGGAATTGATGCCACGGTGATTCGCACGAACTTACCAGATAGCTGGATGACACACGTAATTCACCTCGGCACAGGCGGATCGCGCATCGCCCATCTGACACTGGATGCGACCACAGGCGTCATTATCGCCGACGGTCAGGGGTTTGTCGTCGATCACATTAAGTTCACAACCACCACCGCAGGGAAGCGCGCAATGGTCATCAACCGCTCGGCGGCTCACCCGACGGGCGTGGTGCATTCCTGTCAATTCATCAATACCAGCGTTCTGGTCGGGGGCGGCGGCACCGGCATGAATTCGCAAAGCGCCGTCTGGTCAGAGGCGCAAACGATGGGGAGCGAAGACGGAATTGTGTTTTTTGAAGGCAATGCCTTCAACCGCACAAACAACGGCACGGCCAATGCCATTGATGGTAATTACGGCGTACGCTATGTTTTCCGATACAACGATGTGATTTCAACGGGCGCCACCCAGGCCAACTCGGCGCTCTATATTGAGGCGCATTCCGTCCAATGGGTCAACCGGGCGGTTCAACGGTGGGAAGTTTACAACAATATTATCGATAACCGGGGCGCCGGTCATTATTACCCGTTCCGCATCCGGGCCGGCACGGGTCTGATTTTCAACAACACCGTCCTGGGCAACTGGACAAACTTCGGCATCGCGCTGGATAACGTGCGCTGTTACGCGAGGGCAGATTTCAGCGGAAAATGCGACGGTACTTCTTACTGGGACGGCAATGAAGGAACGGGCGCCGAGGCAGGCTATCCCTGCCGCGATCAGATCGGTCGCGGCCACGATACCGAACACTGGCGATCGTTCACTATTGAATCCTGTTCAGACAACGGTACCGGCAAAGTGCGTCTGACGGTGACCGGTCATAATTTATCTCCGGCTAACAAAGCGACCATTGTCGATTCATCCGGTTTATCCGGATGCGGCAGTGGTTTTACCGGCGGCACCTTTGCCATTGTGGCAACCGGCGCCAACACACTGGACATTGACCTCGATTACACAGGTCCGAAAACCGGAAACGGCTACATCCTGGGCCGTCCCACCACTCAGCCCTTAATGCCGGCGTATGCCTGGAACAACAAGAAAGCCGACGGAACAACCGAAGTGCCCTTTCATGTGATTAACGATTCGGAAAATCACATTCAGGCCAATCGCGACTATTACAATTTCGCAGCATCATTCGATGGGACCACCGGCATCGGACGCGGCCTGCTATCCGCGCGGCCGGCCGCCTGTACAGTCAACACCGCCTATTTCGCCACGGACGCAGGCCCGCTGGGAACGCTTTATAAATGCGTATCCGCGAACACCTGGGCCGTCTATTTCCAGCCAACACCCTGCCCGCACCCCCTTTCAGGCCTGAGCGGAACCTGTACGAGCGAACCGGGCACAGCGGGGTATAACCGATAAGAGGGCAAACAGTAGATGAATACAATCTTTCTGCGCACCTGTAGGATTGACGGTGAAATAAAAAGACAGGCTTTAGGCTATGGGCTGCAAATGGTCAATAGCGGATGACGGGAAGGAATAATTATGGCCAAGACATTGATCTTTTATTTCCTTGCGGGAATTTTATTCTTCGGCAGCATGCTATGTCACCACGCAAATGCCGGAAATTGCGGCAACGCAAGCTGTTCAGGTTCTTCTCCCTGGACGTCGGCTTCAGCATCTTACGCGGATGTGAACCATTGCGTGAATGTGTGCGCCAAAAACAAAGACACGGTCATTGTCCCCGCCGGCACAGCAACGTGGAACAATGCGCTTCGCATAACACAGGGGATAATCCTGAAAGGCACGGGAAGAGGCAAAACGGTTCTTCAAAGCAGCATCACGGATGTCAATGCCGGCATCATAACCATCATACCGGCATTCAATGAAACATTTCGAATAACGGGCTTCACGCTTGACGGGAACAACATGTCGAACTGTATTTATGTTGAAAACAGCAGTCTCATCAAAATAAATCAGATCCGGATCGACCATAATGATATAACCCATCCGAAGGGATACGGCATTGTCCTGAGGGGGACGGTCTATGGCGTTATTGACAATAACAATATTGAAACTTTTACCACCGGCAACTGGGGGATTGATATCAGCGGCATATATCAGTCATTCAGCCAGGGAGGCGCAGGGCATCTGGAATGGAAAAATTTCGATCAAACAGCGGGCAACGCAGATAATATCTATGTCGAGGACAACCATTTTTACGGCGCAGGTTTTTATTTCAAATGCGGTGGAGGCGGCCGCTACGTATCACGATATAACAGTTTTCACAACAATGCCCGAGGCAGTGTCTATGCGCTGGATGCTCATGGGAATCAGGGCAGCGATACCTACCAGAATTATTCGACGATGCTTGTTGAAGTATATGGCAATGCTTTTGACTTTAAAGATCCAGACGGCACAAACAGGGGTGGCAGGATTCTGGATCATCGGGGCGGCAGGGGAATTGTTTTCGAAAACCTGATCAAAAACGCCACGTCATCGACGATTACCACCGTTCGCGAAGAGTATGACGATAATCATATGGGCACAGGCTTTGTACAGCACGTTTCAGACAGCTACTATTGGGGAAATTACAGAGATTCCATCCTGATTATCCCTTATATCATTCAGGATGATTTTGATTACAGCGTGCCGGTTCATAACAGCTCGCCCACCCTTGCGGAAAATAGAGATTTTTGGACGCAAAGAGCATCGTTTACCGGCATCGTAAACATGGGTTGCCAGTCCATGTCCAATGATGTTCTCACGAATTCCTGCGGCACGATCGGCGGCATCGGCTGCGGAACGCTTTCTCAGAGGCCATCCACCTGCACACCCGGCGTCGCTTACTGGGTTACGGATCAGTCCTGCACGGATCTGACCGGCAGGGTAGGTGCAAATCCGTCAACACCAATTTCCGGAATACTTTTTAAATGCACCGCAACGAATTCCTGGGAGGCGTATTACACGCCTTATACGTATCCGCATCCCCTGCGCATAGACGACGACACCACGCCGCCCGCCGAGCCGGCGGGGCTGACGGTGAGATAAATATCAGGCCAGCGGCTATGGGCGAGAGGCAATGGAGAGAAATGGTGGATGGTGCGCAAAGCTCAAACAGGCACAAGGTGCAAGGATAAAGGCTAAAGGCGGAGTACAGCGCAGGCCGGCGCAGGCCGGTGTGATGGGCGAAAGGGTAAAGGTAGAAGCCCCGATTAGTAATTGATTTACGAGGAACGTTTTATGCGCAAAATCATTTTATTTTTTATCGGCATTCTGCTGCCGGCGTTTTTATCCGGTCAAAACGCTTCTGCGGCCTGCAGTGCCTGGTCCGGCGCCGGAACATCAGACAATCCGTTTGTCGCCACGGCGGCCAACGCCGGTCAGCCGGAAGTGCAAGCCTGTATTAACGCGATAACACCTTCGCAAACAGGGCATATCCAAATCAACATTCCCGCGGGAAATGCCACTTATACCGGTGTTGAACGCATCAGTGTTTCTACAGGCGTCTCCGGCATGGCCAATGTCACGCATCTGACCATAAAAGGCGCCGGAGCAAATAATACGGTTATTACCAATAATGTGCAAAGTACATTCGCCTATACGGTTATGTATATGGAACCCGGCCGGGATAATATCTTCATCACAGTTTCCGATATTGGATTTCATGCCGGAACGAACTATGGTCAGTGGGGCTTTATTTATATTCGGCGGACGAACCATGCCGCCAATGTCGGCTGGCATACTTTTCGAGTCACGAGATGTTCATTTTTCAATCAGTCAACAGGCATCCATATAAGCGGCGACTTGTACGGGCTCATTGATAATAATGCTTTTATCGGTTCAACGAATGCGGATATTATCGCTTCCGGCGCGGGAATTGCCACTTGGCAAAGAGAGCTTGCCCTGGGTGGCCGGGACGCTATTTTTGTTGAAAATAATTTGTTCAGGCGAACGAATCCGGCTTATTATGCCGTGAATGGAATTGGCGACGGCAACAGCGGCGCCCGGATGGTTTTCCGGTACAATGATATCTCAAATTCACGCGCCGGTAATTTTCATGGCAATGATTCGCAGGCCGTATCGATATTCTCCGCGGAAATTTACAATAATAAATTCGCACTGGATGATGGATATAATATCTCGACTGCTTTTTCTGTTCGCGGCGGAACCTCGCTTGTCCATAACAATGAGCTTAGCGGCAGTTATCCTTATCTCGGCGACCTTCAAAGTTATCGCTCCTGCCCGTCTTTTTATGGAACACATACCGGCGCCATGAGTTCGACCACTTTGACAGACGGCAATCTAACCGCCAGATGCGGAGGATTTGGATTTCATGGCGTCCCTGTTGCCCGTCAGAACGATCCATATTGCATTTCTGCAAGTGGCATAACAACGAATTATTATCTCAATAATCAGACAACCGGCGCCTGGTGCAATATCGCATCATGGACCGCTGACACGATAAATTGCGGAACCAGTCTGCCGTATGGTCCTATGCAGGGCGGGAAGCGCGGCGGAATCGAGGATAATACTCTGCAACCTGGCGATGTGTATGCAGTATTCTACTTCCGAAATCCTAATGGTGCTTGCGACGGACTGCGCGAGGATGTCGATGGTGACGGGCTAAACGGCTATCCTTGTTCTCAGCAAGCCGGTCAAACGTTCGGTGGCCTTGACAGTAATACGCAAGCCCGATTTCCGGTTTATGGCTGGAATAACAGGAAGAACGGAACCGTAACGGACACCTGGACTCAATACGGGACGATGTGCAAGCGGGAATCCAGTGTTTTGCAGCTTAATCGCGACTTTTTTAACAGAGCCCCGCAGTTCGGAGACGAAGGCTATGCGTTTTTCGTTGGATATAAACCCTACGCATGCCCTCACCCTCTGGCGGGATCAGGTTCATGTGATGCAAACATTGCGGGGCAATCAGGCTATCACCTAAAGGGTATCGACGCCACTGCGCCCGCCGCGCCTCCGGGTTTGATGGTGAAATAGGACAAAGGTTCAAGGTTCAAGGCAAAAGCGGAGCGAAGCGGAGACCGGCGTATGCCGGTGCGATAGGTGGTGAGGGGTGGATAAAGGAGATGAACATGACGGAAAAAATAATAAGGCTGACTTTGTTGGGGATTTTGTTTTTTCTTTTTAATGTCAATAGCGCTCCGGCGGCGCCTCCCTATTTGCCGAACGATTTGACGCTCACCTACACGCCGCCTTCCGGCGTTACGCTCACCTGGTCCGCGCCATTCGGGCCCGGGCCCGTCGGTTATCACATCTACCGTGATCACGAGCTGATCGGAACAGTGCCGGCAGGCGCGGCGCTGACCTGGTCCGATACGCTTCCCGGATACGGCATCTACGCTTATGCTGTTCGGGCCTATAATGCCGACGGAGAAAGCGATATCCGCGTCCATCGCAGCGTTGTCTGGCTCAATCCGTCCGGCAGGGCAAACACTCTTCGTCAGTGGGGCATCACCTGGCATTTCGCTGCGGAGCATGACTTCGGCCAATTCGCCAACGGGGATTTCTGGGTCAGAGGCCCCATCAACATCATCGGGATGACGCCCGCCTGTCAGACCGTCACGGATGTGGTTGAGGGCGCAACGATCTCGCGAACCATCAACGGCGCGATGCTCGATCCCTACTTTGCGACGGCTTCCGCGCCGAACCCGCAGGGCTATGATTCCGCGCAGCGAAACTACAGCGATCCGCTCAATGTTGCGAAAACCATTTCTCCCTCCACGCCGCTTAACATTCCGGGCGGCCATTCGCTGGTCTCCACGCAAAGCAATTATCCGCTCGGCACCGGCCATCTCTACAACACCCGCCTGAAAGTTGCCGCCGTGCTGACTGTTGTGAATACCGCGCCTGCCGCCGGGAGTTTCCGCCCCTCGTATGCCTCAGCGGATAAAACAATACCGCATAACATCAGTGATCTCAACTATGCGGCGTTGCTCAATCTGGCCACGCCTTCCGGGATTTCCGTCAATCTGGAAGACAAAGCCAGCCGGATTGAACGCGTTTTTCTGGACAACAACGGCAGCGACTTCAATCTGGAACAAAGAATCTTTCCCGAAGAGAACATGTCCGGCTACGGACGCGAAGTCTCCGTTGAAACGGGAGATGTGGCGCTTCTGCTGAATCTCAATTATTCCAACGCGCAAAAGGAAAAGCTCTTGATCAATTTTGTCCAGATGGGAATCGATTTATTCGGCGTTACCGGGCGCGGCGCGGGAGCGCAGGCGTGGAAAGGCTGGGGCGGGCATTTTACCGGGCGCAAATTACCCATCGTGTTTGCGGGGCTGGTGCTTTCCGACGACGCCATGAAAAACGTGAACGCGAGCTTTGCCGAGGATACGCTGACCTACTATTACAACGATCCGAATCTTTCCGCCTCCGCCCGCAACCAGTATTCCTGGACGGGCTCGAAGGTGCTCTACAAATTCAATTACCACTGGGATGATCCGAGATACGCCGCCGTCTATGAGCATAAGGAGCCTGCCGCCTGGACGAAAGAAGGCGACACGGTTCCGTATATCACGGACGAGAGCTGCGAAAATTACCGCATCTGCTGCTCGTCCAGATCCTGGGTGGGCATAGCCCTTGCCGTGCGTCTGATGGGCGCGCAAAGCATTTGGAACAAACCCTCTTTTTTTGATTACCTGGATCGCTATATGCACGAGGACATGACACCTTTTCTGCCCATCATGAACGCCGCGACCGGCGGATCGGTCACGATCGGCTGGTACCGAAGCTCCAATTCGACGCTTGTCAATCGGATGTGGACCGAGTACCGCAATTTCAGCGACACCCAACCGCCGACGAGAGTCCTGAATCTGGCGGTGACCGCCCTTCCCGACGGATCCCGGAGCCTGTCGTGGGGCCGCGCGGGCGACAACATCGGCGGTGTAGGCTACCGTGTGCTTCGCAACGGCGCTCCGATCGCCACCGTTTATTCGCCGCGTTATTCGGATGCTGCTTCCGCCGGCGGCGCAACGCTTGCATACAGCATTATTGCTTTCGACGGATCAGGCAATGCCGCTTCGCCATCGGATAGCGCCACGCCGGTCATCGACGCCACGCCCCCCGCCGCACCGTCGGGGCTGACGGTGAATTAAATACAGGCCATGGGCCAGAGGCGATGGGCGATAGGAGAAAGGCTGAAGGGTTTGAGTCTCACGGCCACTGCGAGCTTATCCCCCTTCGGAGGGGGTGCAGGGGGAGGATGGCCGTGATCAAGTAATTGTCAACTGATAACGGGAAACCGGAAACCGTTTCAACCGACAGCTGATTTCTATTGATTCTTCCCGATACGGATCTGGAATAAAGGAGCAATGCCGTGAAGACTGACGCATCAAAACAGATTATATTCATCATATTTTTTATTATCGGTATTTTGTTTTGTCAGAAGGTTTGGGCGCTGTGCATTTGGAACGGCAACCACGCGACGGCAGCTTCGCCTTACGCCGCTTCGGATGTGGCCGAGTGTCTCTCTGATGCCGCCACGAAATCCGGGGACGTTACGATCACGATCCCGGAAGGCCGCATCACCTGGACATCGGCGGTCAGTATCGACATGACGTCTTTAATCCATGTTTCGTCGCTCACCATCCGCGGCAATCACAAACGGCAAACCGTGATCCGAGACGCCACCTGGTCAGTCATTACGGTTTCCGATAAAAAGTTTCGCCTCACCAATTTATCCATAACAGGCAAGGTGCTGGATTCCAATGGCGCAGCCATCCGGATTCGGGGAAACACTAAGCCATCCTCCGGCGGAGGATTTAGGATCGACAGCCTCATCTTTGACAGCGACGACAATCCCGGGGGTGCGACAACGGCCAGGGCCATTGCGGTGCATGGGGACGCCTTCGGCGTGATCGACAATATCATCGCCGGCTGGTATGGCCAGTTCTCCATTGTCTATAGCGGCATCGCCAACACCTCCTGGGCCTCGGAGGACAGCTTCGGAACATCCGATGCGGTCTATCTGGAAAATTGTACGCTCTCAAATAAGCGCCCGACCCAAAGCATGCTGATGGATCACTGGGACGGCGCGAGAATTGTCATTCGATACAACACGGTCTCAGGCTACTATTTCGGTGGCCACGACAACCTCGACAACATCCGTTCCAACCGGCACTGGGAATTTTATAATAACGTCGCACATACCGGCACATCGTGGGGAGCGCCGCTGTTTTCTCTGCGAGGCGGGACGGGATTTGTTTTCAACAATGAAATGATTTCTTCGGTGGCCATTCCTTTTTATGGCCCTTCGCAGGGCATCGCCCTGACAAATTACCGCTCCTGGTCTAAAAGAAACACCTGGTGCGACAACATCCCTGAAAAGTATTGTGCCGTCGGAACGACTAAACCCTGCACAACCGATGCAGACTGCGGCGGCGCATCCGGTTCCTGCCAGCAGGAGGACGGAAATATCGATGGCACGGGCTACCCCTGCCGGGGGCAAATCGGGCGCGGCAAAAGCATGGAAAGCCGTCCCGCGCTTTTCTGGAATAACACCGTCCGGATCAGAGACGACGCACCCTATCCGGTCGGTGCCTATGTGAATGACAACTGTATTGCCGACAGCGGAGAAACCCTTTGCAATCCGCTGGCCATCGCTTCCGGGAACGCGCGCTGGATGGCCACGCATCATATCCGGGAAGGCCGCGATTTCTGCAACGGCTCAATGATGCCCGCCGTCTGCAATGGTGTGGCGACGTCCTACACGCCTTACACCTGCCCGCACCCACTGGCAGGCGAGGGAAACTGCAATGTCGCCATTGCCGGACGGGAAGGCTACTGGCTCAAGGGGACGGATGCATCGCCCCCTGCCGAACCGGATGCACTGACGGTGAATTAAATACAAGCGATGGGCAATGGGATTAAGCTGAAACGCTGAAGGCTTACGGCCACCACTGCCTTATCCCCCTTTGGAGGGGTGCAGGGGGAGGATGGCCATCATCCGGTAACTGATAACGGGTAACCGGAAACCATTTTAACCGACAACTGATTTTATATGTTCTTCCCGACGTAAATCGGGGGACCAGGAGTAAGAATGTATGGCTAAAATATTGAAGATCATTTTGTTCATCAGCATTTGCGGATTATGTTTCTGCCAGGACACTTCAGCGGCGCAGCTGGTTATTCCCGATCATCGCAGAGCTGATTGGACACAGGCAGGTGTGCCGGGGGGTATCCCGAACAGAACAGTAAACTGCACAACATCTGCCTGCAATGCGTTGTGTGGCTCCGGCGCGCCTGCCACGTGCACCAGCGCCGGAGCCACCGTCACAACGGATTCCATATCGGCGGCTATCACGTCCGCTGGCGCTAATGAAGTTGTTCGATTACCGGCTGGAACATTTTCCCTCGATAAACAGCTGAAGATTTATAAAAGCAACGTCGTGCTTCGTGGAATGGGTAAAGGCGTCACCATTTTGCAGCCGACGCACGCCAGTTCGGCCAATGATTATCATATTATAATAGGCAGAGGCGGTTATCTCGATTCTACCGGACATTCCGGCGGCGTTCCCCAGGAAACCAGAGCAATTACCAGCGGGGCGACGAAGGGATCCATATCGGTGGTCGTCGCCAATGCTGGCACATTGGCAGTGGGACAGACCCTACTTATTTCCGCCGCAAAAGAAGACTGGATGTGGGAGCGCAATAATACTTACCCCAATTTGCCGACACAGATTGTGATGATATCGAGCATCGCGGGGAATACCGTTCATTTTTCACCGGCCTTAACCTATGATTTTTCGCATAATGCTGCTTACGCCAGATCGTATGCATCCGTTTATGGCGCCACCTATCTGCCCTATCAATATATTGGGCTGGAAAACCTGACGATTGATGCGTCCTTATCGGGCGCCGATGAGGCGCATACTTATCCCGGTGAGGTCGTCCTGATGTCCAACACGGCCTATTCATGGATACGAAACATCGAGATCAAAAACTTTATGTGGGCAGGCGTGTTTGTGGATGACGGTCTTCAAAACACTATTACGGGCAGCACGATCCATGATGGAAATTCATGGAGAGAAAATCACGGCATCTTTGTCGCGGATAATGCCACCCTGAATTTAATTGAAAACAATGACTGTTATAATCTGTGGGTTTGCGCGCAATCGCCCTGGAGTTTTGGTGGAACGGGCAATGTCTATGCCTACAATTACAATCACAATCCGATCCGGTTTTATTCTTTTATCAACGATTACGCTTTTGGCGCTGACGGACCGAAGATAGCCAGAAGCGCAACCCACCCGGCCAATATTTCCTGGGAAAATTTCACGTACTACATCCATTATAAAGGTCCATTGTCCGACAAGGACTATACAACGCCCTACTTCAATACGGCCTCAACCGTTGGAATACCTCTTAGCGGCGCAGCGGTTCCGCAGAACCGATACGGCATTTGGGCACTGGATATCAATGCTTCCGGAACTGTCAATATCGTGGAAGGAACCCGAAACAACGTTGGCTATGATTCCGAGGCCGCCACAACAACATACGGCGTGGACGGGTTTTTGGATGTCCTGGGGCAGGACGTTATGAATACCCGCGCCCGCATGGGCTGGGTGACGGTGGTGTCCACACAGCCGGGGGGTTTTATTCCGGGCGTAACGGCCTTGAATGCCTCCGGCGTGACGGCGGTTTTCAACTCAAGAACGGCCCAACCCTCAGGATATCTGCTGGAGGCTTATTTTGACAATCATGGCGCCGGAAGAATGTACAGCTTGTGGGAGGGCAATTACGGTGGTTCCTGGAGCAGCGACAATTATCATGGCTCAAACGCTTTTGTCACCTTGTTTAGAAACCGATTTACCGGGCTTAATCCCTATCCGCAAAGAACCGGCTGGAGAAGAATGATCGAAATGGGAAAGTTCAGTTATTGGAATAACATCATCGGCAATATATTGGGCGATTCCAGCTGGACGCCGTCAACCTATATCCGTTTATCGGGACATCCCTGGATTGAAGAGGCAACCATTTTTCGGTTTGGCTACCCCAATGGGGGTAATAGTTTATACGATGATGCTCTGCCGGGTGACGTGATCATCCGTCCGGACTATTATTTTACGCACCTGGACCCTCAAGTTTATTCAACCGTGGCCCTGCATCAGAACTACGATTACAAAAACAATGCCCAAATCGCCTGTGGCGGCAGTTCCGAGCCCTGCCAGGGAATCACAGGCGCCGATTTGCCTGCTTCCCTTTATTTATCGGCTAAGCCTTCCTGGTGGTGTAACGAATCGGCATGGCCACCAGTGAATCCCGCCACGGCCACGTACAGCAAAATACCGGCGCAGAGAAGATTTGAAGGTTTGCCCTGCACAACCGGCGGCGAAGATGCCAGCCCGCCCGCCGCACCTTCGGGGCTGACGGTGAAATAGAAATTAGGCCATGGGCGATGGGCTATAGGAGAAGGGATCGAGGCCGCAGGCCGAAGAATCATGGTTATAACGGACTTATCCCCTTTGGAGAGGGCGCAGGGGGAGGATGGCCGTCATAGCATAAATGGTGACGTTCAACTGAAAATCGGTCACCGCATTTCAACAAGGATCGGACAACGAGGAGAAACAAGGTCATGCAGGCGTTCAGGCAAGTATTTTCAATCGTATGTTTGCTCTGTGTGTTTTGGACAGGCCAAAGCGCATGGGCGGCGAATTACTATATTGACTACGATAACGGTCAGGATACAAACGACGGCGCAACACCTGAAACCGCGTGGAAGCACTGTCCGGGGGACGGCAATGTCGTGGCCGGGTCTGTTGCCGCCGGCACAACGCTTGCCGCCGGTGACACGGTATTTTTCAAAGGCGGTGTAATCTATCGCGGCCGCATCCGTCTTGACGGTCGCTACACCTATGGCAGTCCCGGTCATCCCATCACGTTCAAGGGAAACGGCTGGGGCGCCGGAAAAGCAATTATCGACGGGTCTGATCCCATTGTGGCGCTGTTTACGCGTTGCGCCTCCCAGAGCGCCTGCGCGAACAATCCCAACTGGGCCAACATTTATTATGTCGATCTGTCGGGGGCTTACAGTTTTCAAAATGCGTTTTTCGAAGACGATTCGTTTTTATGGTACGCGCAGGATCCTAATCCGGCCGATCCTTTTTATTATGACCGGATCGAAAATCTGCGGGTTCTTCCCGTGGGCAGTTCGACGATTTTCCAAACCGCCACGTCCATCACCGACCCGCGCTATTTCACGCAAACGGATCCGAATTTCTGGAATGGGGCTTACGTGATCGGATGGGGCCTTCCCAATGTCACGCGCATCGTCAAAGTGACGGGTTTCGATCCGGCAACACACACGATTTATCATGAAGACCTCGGCTCTCTTTATACGGATCGTGACACGTATTATTCCGTGCTCAACCATCTGTCTCTGATCGATACGCCGGGCGAGTACAGTTTTGACGAAAATCTTCAGCGTCTCTATCTGTGGCCGCGAAATTCAAATATTCACCAGCACACTTACAGCGTCACCAACCGCGCCGACGCTTTTTTCTCGGATGCGAGCCACACGACGATTGAAGGGTTTATCGTCCAGAAAGCGGTCTCCGGCATCCGGGTCTTTAGAAGCTCCGGACGGGATCCGGCAGGAACCATTCTTCGCAACAATGAAATCCGGAATCTCAAAAGCAATGATCTGTTTGCCATTCAAGCCAGCGGCAATAGTATTCTCGTTGAAAACAACGTCGTTGATCAGGCCCTGCGCGCCGTGGGCATCATGACGAGCGGCAATGACGTGACGGTGCACAATAACACAGTCAGACGCGCCTCGCGTCTGGGCATCTGGTTTATGAACGGAAATCGCGCCAAACTGATCGGGAATACCGTCAGCGAATGCAAGGGAACGCATGCCAACGGCATGTCTGTTTATACCGGGGGAGCCGGCATCCAAACCTTCGACGTGACCGTGTCCGGCAATCGGGTGTCCGACTCCAACATCGCCTTCACCTTTTCGACCACGCAAAATATCGACATCGTCAATAATGTTTTTCTAAGCCAGGAGGCTGGCAGCAGTTTTGCCGTCGCCAATTGGAGCGGCATGGCTGGAACGGTTAATTTTTACAACAATACCGTTTTGCATTCGGCCAGCACTTACGCAACATTACTGGTCCGTGAGGATGACGCGTTTTATAACTTTAAAAACAATATTGTTTCCGGCGCAGGCGCCACCCAGAGCCTCGAAGCGCGTCAAAGCCGAAGCAACAACATCTATACGAAGCTTTCCTGGGAACAGGATGCCCGATATGGATGGCAATTGGGTGATGGCGAATTCGTCGAAACGGATTTGGCGAAAATATTCCTTAATCCGGCAAGCGGCGACTATCGCTTAACGGAAGGCAGCGTCGCCATCGATAAGGGATTGACCCTGTCAAACGCGTTTGCCAGAGACATTCAGAACACACCGCGCCCCCGGGGCCTGGCCTGGGATATCGGCGCCTATGAGTATGTATCCGGCGACACCACGCCGCCCGCCGCACCGTCGGGGTTGATGGTAAGATAAAAATTTGGCCATAGGCGATGGGCCATAGGCTATAGGAGAAGAGCCGAAGGATTATGGACACCACGATATTATCCTCCTTTAGAGGGGGTGCAGGGGGAGGATGGCCGTCATCGGTAAACTGGTAACTGGCAACCGGTAACCGTTAACTGTTTTTTCCTTCTTTCCTAATCGGATCGATGAACCGCAGGAGGGCAAGCGTATGGCAACAACATTCAAGACTATTTTATGGAGCATCATTTTCTTTATTGGATTGATCGCAGCGCAAAACGCCTGGGCGGCCGCGTACTTTGTGGACAATGTCAATGGCGCCGCCGGTAATGCCGGTAGCTACCAAGCGCCGTTTAACACCGTTGCCGCGTGCACGGCAGCCATGTCCGCGGCAGGCGGTGATACCTGTTTTGTTCGGACGGGAACGTATGCCGAAAACATTGATCCGCAAAGCGGCGCCGAAGGCAAGAAAAATACTTATGCGGCCTGGCAAAACGAGATTGTGCGCATCACGAAACAAATATCATTAGTCAGTAAAAACGATATTCGCATCATTGGATTTGAGATCACCGGAGGAACGCTTTACAGCATCCCCGTCAATAATTCACTGCGCTGCAACATATTAAACAACAAAATCCACCATACCGCCAATCAGGCCATCCGCGATAACGGTACGCAGCCGCCGGGCACTCTGGGCGCAAGGTATTTAACCGTGCGGGGAAACACCCTCTATGAAACCGGTTGTCTGGTGGATGAAGGCGGCGCCCCCATACCGGGCGCCTGTGCCGGGGCGATGGCCATGGTCATTCACGGCGACCATGTGCTTATCGAAAATAATATCATTTATAAACCCGGCGGCGATTTTCTGAACTTGAATGTGAGCCGGAGCATCATTCGGAACAACAGTTTTACAGATTTTAAATTTTCATATTTTCCCGATAATGGCGGCACCGGACACACAGACGTCGTTCAATGGTATTCCGACGACACCTGGCCCTCCATCCGAAATATCTGGGAATCCAACTGGATGGGCGATAACTATTCCGCGAACTCGCATGGCATTCAAATTCGCGCGGCGGGCGCATCAGAACTGATCATCCGGGGCAACTTTGCATTTCGAATCGGTTCTTACTTTGCCATGTTATCCGCCATCGATAACACAAGGATGTATAACAACACGTTGACCGACATGAATATCGATCCCGCCTTTGACGACGCCACCAACGGCGCGATGGTCTATTATAATGAAGGCGAGGATGATCCATTGAATAGTCATAATTTCAACAATATATTTTATAACGCGTCTCATCCGACCAAAGGCAGACCGATTGGAAAATGTACGGACTGCACGCTAACGGCATCCAACAATATTTGTTATCTCAGCGGAACGGACAGCACGGGAAGCTGCACGATGGCCGATCCGTTATTTGAGAATTATGTATCCGATGTCTTTTATCTTCAAAACAGTTCACCCGCGAAAAACACAGGCAAAGCCATTTCAACAGTCAGCTGTGCAAGCGGCACGGGAACCTCTTTCGTCGTGACGGATGCCGGTTTCTTTTCTGACGGATTTGGCATTACGAGGGGCGATACCATTCGCGTGGGCGCCAATCCTCCCGTGACCATCACGCAGATCAATGACGATACACACACCGTCACGGTTGACACACCCATAACGTGGATAGAAGGAGACGGCATCTACTGGCGCAATTCGGACGAGCATCCCGATATCGGCGCATGGGAATATTCCGAAACTGGTTACGATTACACGGTTTCGATTTCTCCGAAGTCAGGCTATGTTTCCGGCACCGTCGAATTAACCGCTTCGGTTACAAATCCGGTGGCCGTTCGATTTGTCGAGTTCTGGATTGACGGTCTGCCGGTGGCAACCGATTACGAAAGTCCATACCGCCACTCTTGGAACACCGCCGGCTTGACAGGCGCGCATACCGTTAAAGCAATCGCCTATGCACTATACGCAACCCCCACGCCATTCAAGGAAAGCGCAGGCAGGATCATAATTGGCGAAGCCGACACCACCCCGCCCGCCGCGCCTTTGGGCTTAACCGTTCAATAAAGGAGTCATGTATGAATCCATTTTTTAAAGGGATGTTTGTTCTTGTTTGCGTTGCCGGATGCTTTTTGGGATGGCCCGTGCCCTTGGCCTACGCCGAGACGCACATGGCGGCTTCCTGTTCATACGCCGACGTCAGCGCCGCTGTGGCGGCGGCGGATTACGGCGACACAGTGCAGGTTCCCGCGTGCGAGTCGGACTGGGGGGAAAACACGCTGGTCGTCACCAAGGGAATACACCTCGTCGGGGCTGGGCAGGATAGAACGATCATCAAATCCAAGCTCCTGTCGCGTTCCACATCGAAAGTTCTGATTTCTTTCGAGACAGACGCCGAAACGGCGGCCCATGATTATCCTTTCACCTTCAAGGGTTTTCATTTAAAGGCCGAAGGCGCCTACCCCCCTTATGCGCTTTTGCATTTGTCCAACAGGTATTACACACAGCATTTAACAAATGTAAAAATTTCAAATAATAAATTTCAGCAGCTGAAAAATTCTGGCTACACCTGCATTTCAATGACGTTCTATCCGGCCGTATTCGGTGTGGTTTACAAAAATGAATTTATCGACGGATCGCATGCGTGGCGATTCCTGGGCAACATCGAGACGGGCAAGACCGTTATCCACTGGGCCCCGGGCAGCCCCTACGCCCTCTATTTTGAAGACAATCTTATCTACATCACCGAGGCCTGGGACACCTCCCAGATCATCAGCGGCGGCAATGGCAACCGCTATGTCAGCCGCTACAACACGTTTGATCTTTCGGCCAACGGGCCCAATAAATTTATGCAGACCCATGACATTCACGGCAATCAGCCCAACAACGGCGGCGGCAGCATCGGGTTTGAAGTCTATGGTATTCACCGCCTGGGCGGCAGCGGACGGTGGTTTGACCAGCGATCCGGCCGAATTCATTTTTTTATGAATTCATGGCGCCAGACCAACGGGGCCGCAAGCTTCAACATCTGGGAAGAATACGACGACGACACGTATCACGTCACCTCCTGCCTGGGACTTGGCTATCCCACAACACAAGGAGGCGTCAATTGTCTCCAGCGCGCCTACAATTCGTATTACTGGAGTAATTTTACAGGCCCCGACGGCGCATCGCTGGTGACGGCCACAAACGTCCTGTTTGATCACTTTAATGTGGAGGATAAGATTCTGAATGACCCGCTGACTATTTTGGAAAACCGTTCCTGGTGGCGCGATAACGTATCAGACTTCACGGGCCGGGTCGATCCCGTTGGCTCTTGCGGCTACTACGGCGGCCCGGCCTGTACGAAAAGCGGCATCGGCTGCGGAACGCAGGCGGAGATGTCGGCGATGACAACATGCGACGAAGGCGTGGCGTTCTGGGTCACATCTCAGGACAACTGCCGGGATCTGACAGGCTATGTCGGGCGAGGCCATACCCAAACCATTTCCGGCACGCTTTATAAATGCAACGCGTCCAATACCTGGGTTGCCTCCTATACGCCTTACACCTACCCGCACCCGCTTCGCGCAGGGGAGGACGATTCGGAACCTGCCGCGCCTTCAGGACTGACGGTGAACTAGAAACAAGGCAATGGGCGAAGGGAAAAAGGAAAAAGGCCAAAGGCTATGTTTGATTAATCGCTGTAGTTTATTCGCTTCTTTTTTAAAAGAGGGTCAGGAAGGATTTGGACCGAACCACCAAAAGCCCCATGAAGTCCCCCTTCTAAAAAGGCGGGGTGCCGGAAACCACAGGCCAGTCGGGGATTTTCTTTTTTACACCGAACCACTTGAGGGTCGTATAGAGCATATCCGGATGACGAAGCCCCGTTAAAAGCCGGGTGAATTTGCTTTTTGCCGTGACGCCGTGAAGGAGGCGGTCGAACTGATCGAAATTCATCTTCCGCATTTTGCGGATGGTCACCTGCTCAAGCGCCGTTCGTTCGCGAAGATAATCCCGGACAAGGGCGTCATAGCCTGAAACACCTGACGATCCCGCTGCCAGCGCATCCGCCGCCAGCACGCCGCTTAAGTACGCCAGATCAATGCCGCCGCCGTGCAAGGGCGAGGTGAGTCCGGCCGCATCGCCAGCCAGAAGAATCTTATCGTAAACGAGCGAAGGCAAAACGCGACCGGTGGCCAGGCCGCCGCCTTGCTCCAGAATTTTCGACGTGAAATGGCCATGCGTCTTCATGAAGTTCATCAGAAGAATTTTTAAATCCGGACTTTCTTTTTTATCGGCTGCGCGAAGCGTATAAACCACGCCCACATTGGCGATCTGTTTATCCTTGGGAAAAATCCAAGCATAAGCGGGTTGATGACGGGCAGGAAGCCCCGGTAAAAACGCGATGAATATTTTTGGCCAGATTGCACTGAAATCACTTTGCAGCACACATTGATAGGCCACCATGGCATCTTTGAGATACTCGCCGGAAAACCCATAGAGGCGGGACGTGACGGACGGAGCGCCGCTTGCGTCAATCATTCCATCATACGATTTTTGCATCTCCCGAAGGCGCGAAGGCGTCACCTTTACGTTTTCAATAATGGTGACGCCAAACGACCGGGCAGCGCGGGCAAGGTCTTGCTGCCAGGTTTTGCGATCCAGCATCCACAGGGGCCGATGCCTCGAAAGCGCAAACGGATAAGGGTGATGTCCCTGAAAGATGACTTCATCGACGGGCCGCAAAAGACCAGCGCCCGGTTTGGGCATCAGGCGAAGCGAATCGAAGATGCATTCGCCGCAGACAATTCCCTCACCCACACGACGCTTTTCGTAGAGATGAACCTCGATGCCTTTTTTCGCGGCGGTCAGCGCCCCGTAGAGCCCCGCCGGTCCCGCGCCGATAATCGCAATTTTCATAGCTTCACCGGTTTAGATTTTCGAAATTTTTTTATCAGATGCCTGACGGCCAGCATCGGATGCGATCGCATCATGCGGGGGCCCGCATAACGCATGACGTCCTGAATTTCTTTGCGCCGCTTCGGTTTGTAGCAGTGGATCGGGCAGGCCGAGCAGGCAGGCTTGTTTTCACCGTAGGGGCATTTTTCCAGACGCGATCGGGCATAGGCTAAAAGCTCCCGGCAGGAAGGGCAAAGTGCATCATTTTCGGTTTTGTGGAGATTACGGCAATACAGAAGGATCATCGCGTCGAGCGTTTCGGATTCCGTGCGAATGACTCCTGATCGCGTCAAGGTGTTTCTCCGGTAAACAAAGCGTCGGCGCGCCGCACTTCGGCAATCAGCGTTTCGACCTTCTTCATATCCTTTTTGAAACGCACGGGCTTGCCGCTTTTATCCACCGCGTTGGTTTTCGTGCAGCTATCGATGCCCGCCGGCCGCAGGGTGGTGACCGCCTCAAAGGCATTTTCCGCAGAAATGCCGCCCGCCAAAATGACCGGAATGCGGCTGGCTTCAATGACGGCTCGGGCGATGCCCCAGTCGCAGACTTCGCCCGTGATGCCCACAAAGCCCTCCACCGGCTGGGATTCCCCATCGAGCAGCGTATCGATCAGGAAATAGTCGCTAAACGGCGCGAAGCGCTCGACGAATCCCAACACATTTTTTTCGATGGCCGCCGCCTCGGGGTGGCCGGGCCGCGGTATGGACAGAGAGCGCATCATCTCCAGTTTTGGAAACCGGTCTTTGAGATCGATTTGCAGGGACATAAGCGCGTCAAAGTCGCGAATCAACGTCTGCTGCTGATCCGGATAGGGCAGGAGCGTATCGCACAGATGGACGATGTCCGGCTCGTAATAGTCAAGGGCGGCAAAGATTCGCGCCGGTTCCTTGAAAAGCGGGATGACGACGCTTTTTGCGCCTCCGAGCCTCACGGCCTGAACGGTGTTCCGGATCGTCGCATTTTTGCGTTTGTCGGATTCCAGAAGGACGCTGCCGACATAATCCACGCCCGCCGCGACAAGCGCCTCGGCTTCTTTAGGTTTTTGAACCTCGTAAATTTGGATGAATGTCTTTTTCATGCGCGATGCATATCATTTCATTCCTTAATGCACAAGTTGCCCGATGGGCAAAAAAAATCAGACTTGATTTTCATGCGCCGATACCTCAGTATCGGGCAAAAGGTGCACACCTGAACGAGGAGGCTTGTGAAGCAGATGAGCGTTTTACAGAAAATTGAAGAGATTTACGAAAACCGGGGAGCGCGCGCCCGGGCGTTGCGGGACTCAGGAAAGAAAGTGATCGGCTATTTCTGCTGCTTCGTCCCGGACGAAATTATTACGGCGTTTGATCTGATTCCCTACCGCATCCAGGGATCGCAAAATGATCCCATTGATGAAGCGGATGCGTTTTTAGAACCGATGGCCTGCCCGTTTGCCCGAAGCTGCTTTAACATGGCGCTCAAAGGAGAATATGACTTCCTCGACGGGTTCGTCGCGCCGCACAGTTGCGATACGATCGAGCGGATGTATGCCATCTGGCTCAAAAACAAGCCATCGCCCTTCAATCACATGATTAATGTGCCGCATATGCTGGGGCCGTCATCCGACGAATTTTACCGCCGGGAACTGGAATACTTCATTCAGCGGCTCGAAGAGTTTACCGGTCAAAAAAGGGATGATCAAAAACTGCATGACGCCATTGCGCTGTATAACCGGCGTCGCGCGCTCCTTCGCGAGCTCTATGATCTGCGCAAAGAAAATCCGCCGCGCGTCTCCGGCACGGAAATTACCAAAGTGCTGGTGGCTGGCATGGGCATCCCGGCGGCCGAACATATCGAACTGGTCTCCGGGTTTATCGATGAAGTCCGCAAGCGTCCCGCACCGCAGCCCGACGGAGGGCCCCGAATATTTTTATGGGGCAATGAAATTGATGATGCCGCCTTTATCCAACTGGTCGAGGAATGCGGCGCGCATGTCGTCATGGATGATTTGTGCACGGGTTCGCGGTTTTTCTGGGAGGACGTGCCCCAGACGGATGATCCGGTGGGGGCGCTCGCCCGCCGGTATATTTGCACGCATTGCCCGCGGACCCTCAAGCCCCAGGCGGGCGACCGTGCGACGGATCTGGAGAGCCGCTTCGGTTACATCCGGCAGTTTGTTTCAGACTGGAAAGCAAGCGGCGCCATTTTTTACATTGTCCGCTACTGTGACACGTGCGAACTGGAAGGGCCGGATCTCAAGGAATATTTAGCCAGCCTGAAACTGCCCGTCCTCATGATCGAGGATGATTATTCAACCTCGACGATGGGGCAGTTGCGCACGCGCATTCAGGCCTTTTTAGAAATGATCATGTAGGGAACGGTCGCGACCGTTCCCTACAGAGAATGAAGACGATGGAATCCAGGAAAAGACAGAGATTGTCCGATTTCGATTACACAAGCCCCGGGGCATACTTTATCACCGTTTGTGTCGAAGATATGCGCTGCACGCTGGGGAATGTTCTCGATGGCCGGGCGGTTCTCCATGAGACAGGGGAAATCGTAAAACAGCAATGGGACTGGTTATTTCTGCAATATCCCTATCTTGTGAAGGATGAGTATGTGGTGATGCCCAATCATTTTCATGGAATAATTCATATTGGAGGGAACGGTCGCGACCGTTCCCTCCAGGATAGCAAGATAAAGTCCCTTTCCGAATTGATCGGCGCATTTAAAACAACCTCATCGAAGAAAATCCATTTATTGGGTCAACGAAACTTCCAGTGGCAAAAATCTTTTTATGATCGTGTTGTCCGCAATGAAGATGAACTGCATTTGATCCGGGAGTATATTGTTAACAATCCATTAAAGTGGACATTGGACAGCAATGATCCCTACCTCAACGGAAATGATTTATTTGTAGGGAACGGTCGCGACCGTTCCCTACGGGAAAGGATAATACATGGAGCAGGCTAAAACCACGGCCGTCAAGGGAACGGACACGGCGCGCGAGGTGCGCGGACTGGTCAAAAACATTTATAAAAGCGCTCATGAGGCCAAAGCCAGCGGGCAGAAGGTGGCCTACTATATGGTGGCCTCGCAGTATGACGAAGTCGTCCGGGCGATGGATGTGATTCCGTTGCCGACTGAAAACTACGCGGGGCTTTGCGCGGCCAAGCGCGATATGGATCGCTTTTTACTGAAGGCTGAAGCGGACGGCTACTCGCAGGTGCTTTGCAGCTACGCGCGCATCGGTCTGGGCTTCGACTCTCTGCGCAAAGAGCTGGGACGCATCCCGGACAATTCGCCCGACGGCGGCATGCCCATCCCCGATATGATGCTCGGCTCTTCCGCCGTATGCGATCCGCGCTTTAAATGGTATCAGGCCACCAGCCGCTATCTCGACGTTCCCATGTTCGGCATGGATGTCGTCGCGCCTCCGGCGCATGCGGATTTAAATGCGGTGCGCGACTACTACATTAAATACCAGCGCGATCAGGTGCAGGGGCTCATCGAATTTCTGGAGGCGCAAACCGGCAAGAAGATGGACAAGGAGCGCCTCTGGGAATGCATCCGTCTGGGCGACAAGGCCTGGCAGCTCTGGTACGACATCGACCGCCTGCGCGTGGCGATCCCCTCGCCGATGCCCTCGCAGGATCACTTCAGCATCATGGTGGCGGGCCACTATTACGCAGGCACGCAGATTGCCGTGGACTTCTATCAAAAGCTCTACGACGAAGTGAAGTACAAGGTCGATCACAAAATCGGCGTGATTCCCGACGAGAAGTACCGGATTCTTTACGGCGGGGGGCTCCCGCCCTGGCACACGCTTTGGATCTTCAACTACTTTGAAAGCTTCGGCGCGGTGTTCGTCATCGAAAACGTTTATCGCGGATTTGACCCGGTGGAAGTGCCTTCGCACGTCAAAGACCCGGTGGATTATCTGGCGTGGCGGGCTTTCCTGCGCTACACGGCGTATCATGAAAAGGCGAAGGCGCGCAGCGGCAACCCTACAGTAGAGAAGCTTCTGGGCATGATTGAAGATTACAACATCGATGGCGTCGTCTTTCACGCCTGCCGCTCCTGCCGCGCGACCACCATTGGCCAGACGCACATGAAAAACGAGCTGGGGAAATATTGCGACCTGCCGATGATGCAGCTCGTCTCCGACATGGTGGATCTGCGGGATTACTCGGAGGCGCAGTGGAAAGCGCAGATCGGCGCGTTTATTGAATCGCTCCAGGGGAGAAAGAAGTAGTGAATGGTGGATCGTGAATAGTGGATAGAAGAAGCAACGAAAGCAATACTTTCCCATGCCTACCATTCACGATACACCATCCACCATCCACTATGCACCATTCACACCGAAGGTGACGTATGCCGTTTGGCGGAATTGATATCGGCTCCACGATGACGAAGGTGGTCATCGCGGACGAACAGGAACAAATACTGGCATCCCATATCGGACCCACCGGCGCGGAGCATCGGCACCTCGCGCTCAAGGTGATGAATGAAACGCTCGAGCGCGCCGGGATCGCCTTTGAGGCGCTCGATTTTATCGTCGCCACGGGCTATGGCCGCATCAACGTTCCTTTTGCCGACAAGCAACTCACCGAAATCACCTGCCACGCGCGCGGCATCCGGGCGTTGTTTCCGGCGGCGAAAATTATTATTGACATCGGGGGGCAGGACTCCAAAGGCATCAAACTCGATGCCGAAGGCAAGGTTGCCAACTTTGCGATGAACGACAAGTGCGCCGCAGGCACCGGGCGGTTTCTGGAGGTCATCGCCGAAACGTTGGGGATCAATCTGGTCGATATGGGCGACATTGCCCTCAAGGCCAACGGCTTTGTCCAGATCTCCAACATGTGCACGGTCTTTGCGGAGCATGAGGTCACCTCACGTCTGGCTGAAGGCGCGGGCGTGGCCGAAATTGTGGCGGGGCTCCATGAAGCCATCGCATCGCGCGTCGTCAATATGACGCGGCACTTAGGCATTGAAAAAGAGGTCGTCGTCACGGGCGGCGGCGCGAAAAATCAGGGGCTCGTCAGGGCAATTGCCGGACGCGTCGGATTTGATGTGCTCACGCCGCCAGAGCCGTTTATCACCGGCGCTTTGGGCGCGGCGCTTGTCGGCAAGGATTTTTACGATCGGGGCGTTCGACCGGTGAAAGAGCGAAAGAAAGAGGATGTTACGTTCTTTTCGTAGGGAACGGTCGCGACCGTTCCCTACACCAAGGTTGAGTTCTTCTCCCCTTAAAGGTATTCGATATGAATAACAAAAAATATTACGCCGGCCTTGATATGGGGTCTGTCTCCATCAAGGCGGTTCTGATTGAAGACGGACGAATGATCGCGTCGAGCCTGATCCCTTCCGGCGGCCACTACAAAACCTGCGCTGAAAAAGTAATGAGCGATGTCTTGACCCAGGCAGGCCTGACCTACGAAGAACTTTCCGGCATGGTGGTGACCGGCCTTGGCGCGGAAAGTTCCCCGTTTTCCGCCCGGCAGATCTCCGACATTTCCTGTCAGGCCAGAGGCTGCTCCGCCATCTTCCCCGCCGCGCGAACCGTCATCGATATTGGTGGCCAGTTTACCAAAGCAGCAAAAATCACGCCCCAGGGACGGATTGCGGATTTTCTCATGAGTGAAAAGTGCGCCACGGGTTCGGGACGGTTTTTACAGGTGATTGCCCGGATTCTGCATGTGCCGCTCGATGAAATCGGGCCGCTGTCGATGCAGTCGGAGCATCCGGTGGAATTTTCCACCAACTGCGCGGTCTTTGCCGAATCCGAAACGATTTCGCGCATCGCCGAAGGCGCAAAGCCCGCCGACATTCTGGCAGGCGTCCATAAAGCCATGGCCGCAAAAGTGGGCATGCTGGTCAAACGCCTTAAGATGGAGCCGGATGTTGTTTTAACCGGCGGGGGCGGCGAAGACGAGGGGCTGGCCCAGGCCATTTCCGAGGCCTTAAAGCTCAAAATTTGGGTTCCTGAGAAGCCGAGGCTTTCAGCCGCGCTGGGCGCCGCACTTTGGGCCGCCTCGGATGACATCCAATAAGCCATTAAAATAACAAGATATATTAAATTATTTCGGCTCTGACGGCATTTTTTACTTTAGTGTCTGAGCCCGGCTGCCGATACCATCTATGAAGAAATAAATCTTACTCTGGAGCGAAGTAAGCATAAGTATATGAATTCATTACCAATGACTCCATTAAAATACCGGCATTCGATCCTGATCATCGACGATGAGGAAGCGATTCTCGATATCATTGTCATGATGCTGGCCGATGAGGGTTATGATCTGCATACAGCCAACTCCGGTGAGGAGGGTCTGAAAAAGCTTGCGGAAATTCAAAACTTTTCACTGATCATGTCTGATCAGCTGATGCCGGGCATGACCGGCGTGCAGTTTTTTACGCAAGCCAAAAACATTTGCCCCAACGCGATGCGCGTGCTTCTGACCGGTTATACCGACACGGACGCCATTATTGAGGCGATCAACAGCGGCGGCATTCATCTGTATCTGACGAAGCCCTGGCGCAAAGATGAACTTCTGTATTCGATCAACCAGATTCTCTCCAAGGCGGAACTGCTCATCGACAACCGCAGGCTCAATGAACTGGTTCAAAAGCAAAATGCCGAACTTCTGGAACTCAACCGCAATCTCGAAGATAAAGTCCGTCTCAAAACGCTGCATCTGGATCAGCGCGCCGAGGAGCTCAAGGCGAGCGTCGAAAAAATCCAGATTATCCTCGACGGCACCGTGCAGGCGATGGCGAAAATCGTCGAGGGCCGCGACCCTTACACGGCAGGACACGAGCACCAGGTCTCCCGAATCGCGAGCCTCATTTCCGAAAAAATGGGACTCCCCCCCGAACAGGTGGAAGCTGTGCGAATTTCCGGCGCGCTTCACGACATTGGAAAAATCGCCGTTCCTTCAGAAATTCTCACCAAACCGGGACGGTTGAGCCGTCTGGAAATGGAAATGGTGAAAACACACTCTCAAAACGCCTATGATATTCTCAAGACCATTGAATTTCCCTATCCGATTGCCCAAATCATTTTGCAGCATCACGAAAGGATGGACGGGTCCGGCTATCCACAGGGACTCAAAGGGGAGGACATTCTGCTGGAGGCGCGCATTCTCGCCGTGGCCGACGTGGTGGAGGCCATGTCCGCGCACCGGCCCTACCGCCCGGCGCTGGGCATCGAAGCCGCCATGGATGAAATTCTCAAGAATCGCAGCACACTGTACGATGAAGACGTGGTCGATGCCTGCGTCCGTCTGTACCGGATTGAAGGGCAAAAAGTTTTTCTGCAGCTCAATGCCTGATCGGTTTTGAAAAGCCCCAAAAACACTTTTTTTCTACCCCGAAACAAAATGATAGTGTGACCCGAAGCGTTCAAACGCCGCGCGGTCCAGCGCCTCGCGATGCGCCGGGTGCGCGATGCCGATCATCAATCGGGCGCGCTCCTGAAGCGAGCGGCCGTAGAGATTCACCGCCCCGTATTCCGTCACCAGCCAGTGCGCGTGCGCCCGCGTGGTCACCAC
>CAZSQS010000006.1:0-83390 GCA_964608995.1 uncultured Smithella sp.
GCCGCCAGAAGCAGGCTGATGATTTTGGATATGGCCTTTGAACCCGTCTTTCCCAGCACCCGGTTAATCAGCGGCGCCATGAAAAATATGACGCCCACAATCAGAATATTCGCTGCAATGGCCAGCGACGTCACCATCACACTGTGCTCATGAATCAACAAAAGCGACGTTGTCAAAACGGCCGGTCCGGTAATCAACGGCACGCCAATTGGCACAGCGCCGACACTATCGGGATCAACAATGTGGGTTTTGGTCTCGGCAACGAGAATATCGCGGATGGAAATGATAAAAAGAAGCGTACCACCCGCGATCATAAAGTCAGCAACCGTGATATTCAAAAAGCTGAATATTCCCATGCCTACTAGAACAAAGGCAATCGCCACAACCAACGCCGTGATCATCGATTGCAGAATGATTTTTCTGACTTGTTTTATTTCAACCCCCTCTGTCAGGTTGATAAACACCGGCAAAGCACCGATGGCGTTAAAGGCCACAAAAAGGGGCACAAAACACAACCAGAATGATTTCATATTTTAATCCTTTATGGATGATACGGATCTCTTAGTCATCAGCGTCTCCATAAAAAATTATAACACATTCTGCTGAAATATTATTTGGCATATTTTTTTATCCTGCTTTTCATTCAACCACCCTTAGGAGCATGTTTTGATATGCATCTGATCATTGCATTCAAATCCTATTTAAATATTAGTTGACTAATTCAACCAATATTGAGAAAAATAGGGCCGTGGATTGTCAGGAAGGCATTTATTATTATCGGTGGAGGATTGGAAAATGGATGAACAGGTGACTCAACTAGCCGGGCAACTTGAAGATATAATGTATGATTTTGGCACTTACAGTATGAGCAGCAACTGTTGTGAAAACATCTCACATGGTGAGTTTCGTGCGTTGCGCGCCGTTACGCGTTTGGACAAATGCACGATGCGGGACATCGCTAAAAGTGTAGCCGTGACCAAAAGCGGGGCGACGCGTATCGTCAGTCGACTGGAAGAAAAGAAGCTGGTCCGCCGGGTACAGAACCAAAATGATGCGCGTATCTGCTGTGTCCAATTGTCAAAAGAAGGGAAATCGCTGCTTTCACGGATAACAGATGAGCCCTCAAAGAAAATGGCGGCGGTCATTGAAGCCATGCCTCCGGACATGCGGCATATCCTTCTTATCGGTTTGCGCGCCTTTATAGAAAGCGCCCACACCTTGGGCAAGACCGACGCCCGCGCGGATGACACGGAGCGACCGGATTCAAAATAACAAAAAAGACAATACTGGTTGATTATATCAACTTTTTCAAACTAGCGTCTCGGAGGTCAGGTAATGTTTGGTTTAAATAATTTTGTCACGGCCGGGAAATTCTTTATCATTATCGCCGGTGAGCTTGTTTTGATATTTATCGCGGTTTCATTTATCATCGGCCTGCTGATGGAATACCTGCCGCCGTCGCGCGTTCGGGATTTTCTATCCAACAAATTTACCTGGGTTCAGTATTTTCTAGGCGCGGGCCTTGGCGCGCTCACCCCATTTTGCTCCTGTTCCACCGTTCCCATCACGGCAGGATTGCTCAAAGGCGGCGTGCCGTTTGGCCCCACCATGGCGTTTCTTTTTTCATCGCCGGTGCTTAATCCGATCATTATCGCGTTATTGCTTTCGCTGCTGGGACTCAAAGTAACGGTTTTTTATGTCATTGTCACCTTTGTCGGCTGCATGGTTATGGCGGCGCTGCTTTCCAGACTGAGTATGGAAAAGCAAGTCAAACCGCTGTTGAATATTGAAGCCTCGTGTTGTGCGGCCACGACCCATTCAGATATGGCGCCCTTAAAAACACAGCCTGCGGCGGCTTGCTGTTCTTCAGACGGCGCGCAGTCCCTGACGTTAATCACCTTGCCGACCATCGAAGCATCCTCCTGCTGTTCGGTCAATCTTGACCCGAGAGCCACCCCGCCTGTGCCGTTCAAGCAAAAGTTGAAAAATGCATCACTCACCGCTATTGACACCTTTAAGGGCGTATTCTGGTATCTCCTTTTGGGAGCAGCCATTGGTGCTTTCATTTATGGCTTTTTCCCGCAGGACATCGTTGTCAAACTGGCCGGACCGGGAAATCCCTGGTCCATTCCTATCGCGGCTGTTATTGGCGTACCCATGTATATCCGGGCGGAAACCATTATTCCCATCGCCGCCGCCCTTGTGGGAAAAGGGATGGGACTTGGCACCGTCCTTGCGTTGATTATCGGCGGCGCGGGCGCCAGCATTCCCGAGTTGATCATTCTCAGTTCCATGTTTAAAAGGAAGCTGATGATTGCTTTCGCGTTAAACGTTCTTTTCATCGCCATTGTGGCAGGTTATCTTGTGGACCTGATCATCTATTGAAACGGCAGATCCAACATGGTATTGACACAGATAAGGGCAAAAGAGGAACAAGCCCCAGACCATTTATCGCGGGTGCGACGATGAAAAAACTGTTTGTGATTGCGTCATTGCTGCTGCTCATCCCCTTCATGGCGTCCGCCGAGACAAACCGGAAGGTGGTGGTGATTTCCATTGATGCGCTGCATCCCCAGGCTATTGAGTTGAAAAAACCGGCAACCATCCGATCCGTGATGGCCAAAGGCGTGCATACCATGAAGGGAAGCGCTGTGAGCCCGCCCATGACGCTCGTCAATCATGCCGCCATGATCGTTGGGAAGACGCCCAAGGAAAGCGGCTATCATTTTAATAACTGGAAGACCGGAGATAAACGGGTCGATATCGATACTGTTTTTCATGATGCCAAAAAAGCCGGATACAAGACCTACTACCTTTATTCTAAAGAAAATCTTGGTTTTCTAGTCAGCGAGGCGGTGGATCAAGCCACATGGGCTAAAGCGTGGCGGCGGCAATCGATTGGCCTGGCCGAAAAAATCGTTATGGAGGAAAAGGCGGATTACTTTTTATTTCTCCACATCAGCGGGCTGGACTTTATCGGCCCCCGGCACGGATGGCTCTCTCCCGTTTATCTTGACGAACTGGCCGGCATCGATGACGACCTGCAACCGATGATCGGCAAATTATTGAAACAGAAAAACACCACGTTGATCATCACCAGCGACCATGCCGGACACGACAAAATTCACGCATCCGACCATCCGGAAGATTTCAAAATTCCGCTGATCCTTTACTCGGACATGGCCGATTTCTCATCGCTTCAGGATCAGCCCTACACCACTTACGAATTGCGAAAGATTCTGGGCAAGGTTTTGAAATAGCCCCTTGCGTCTCCAGTCATCAGAAGGAATTTTCAATTGCCTTTTAAGCGACGGTATTGCGCATAACCACCGCTTAAGGCATAGATCAATTTAAACCCACGCCCTTCCAACAGCCACAACGCTCGCCCCGTTCGATTGACGGTGCGGCAATACAGCAATACCGGATGATCTTTATACTTATCGAGCAAGGTCCGGTTTGCTCTTAACTCATCGAGCGGAACATTCACCGCACCGGGGATATGCCCCTGTTCAAACTCGTGAGGCGTTCGCAAATCAATAATCACCGGCGCCTGCTCTTCAAGAATTTTCTTCATCGAATTCAAATCAATCCAGCGCACACACACCTCTTGAGCTGCAAAGCCGGCAGGGCCCATCCCAACACCGAACATGATGGCCGATAAAATGAGAGCCGAAATGAAACATCTTGAGTATATCAGACAACCTCTTCTCTGAACTTTATCATTCATTAATTTCAAAGCACCCCCTTTGGGATGATGACGTAGTCGCGATCCAGATCCTTCCCATCGCTCGCAGCATGCATGTCCGGCCATCTCAGTTGCAGTGGTTGCAATGCTCCATCGCATGGGCTGAAGGCGGTAAGAGCTGGAGTGTAGTGTGGTTGATGCCATGAGCTTCATGCAGGATTTCCTGCACAGCGCGAATGATTTGTTCATAATCGGGAGATTCATCATCAGACATCAAATGCGCTGAAAGCAGTTTCTGGCCCGTGCCCGTCTGCCAGATATGCAGGTCGTTGACTTCGGCCACACCGGGCACAGAAAGCAAGTCTCCTTTTACGGCTTTGAAATTCACATCGGCCGGCACGGCATCCAGAAGCGCGTTGACGGTGTGCCGGATGATCTTGTAGATTTCGCGGGCAATGAAGAGGCAGATGAGCATCGAGATGAGCGGATCGACAAAATACAAGTCAAAAAACATAATCAGCAAAGCGCCGACCATCACGGCCGCTGAAAACAAGGCATCCTGAAGCGAGTGGAGCCAGGCGGCTTTGATGTTGAAATTGCGATCGGATATTTTTTTCAGAAGCAGTGTGGCCGCGCCGTTTCCAATCAGCGCCACTGCAGCAACCCAGAGCATAACACGGCCGGACACGTCCGCGGGTGAAAAAAGCCTTTGAACGGACGCCCAGAAGACAAAGGCAATCACCACCGACAAAACAATGCTGTTGACGAAAGCGGCGACAAACTCCATCTTGCGCCAACCGTAAGTCTTTTGCTCCGTCGCCGGCCGCCGTGACATCTTTTCCGCAAAGTAGGCAAAGCCCATGGCCGCAATGTCGCTCAAATTATGGACGGCATCGGAAATGAGCGCCATGCTCGATATCAGCAGGCCGAAGATCAGCTCAAAGATAACAATCACGCCGTTGATGCCAATGGCCAGAATCAGATTGGCAAGCGATGCCGGTTGTTTTTCAGAGTGGTGGTGATGATGATGATGGCTCATGTCACAATTCTTTCATACGGATTGCTTTCTTCCATCACCCCATAAGATAGCCATAGGCCATACCGGCAATCGTTGAAAGAATCACAACGATACAACAATAAACCGCCGTTTTCTTAGCGCCCATAATGCTGCCGATGGTCAGCATACTGGGAAGCGAAAGCGCAGGTCCTGCAAGCAGAAGCGCCAGCGCCGGGCCCTGCCCCATCCCGGAACCGAGAAGCCCCTGCAATATCGGCACTTCGGTGAGTGTGGCAAAATACATGAAGGCGCCGACGATGGAGGCAAAGAAGTTGGCCCAAAGCGAATTGCCGCCGACAAGCATCTGAATGTATGATTCGGGAATCAGCGCCGGGTGCCCGGGACGGCCCAGCAAAAATCCCGCCACTAAAACGCCGCCGAATAACAGCGGAAGAATCTGCTTGGCAAAATCCCAGGTCGACTGCACCCAGTCCTTGATCTCATCTTTCACAAACCATTTTTTGAGCATGATGCCCAAAACAATCATCAGCCCGACGACGACAAACCACTTGGCGCTGAAAATCGTCCGCCACAGCGTTCCGTCATCCTCCGCTGGCCTTGCAAACGACGCAAAAATCAGGATTAAAACCATCGTCAACATATAAAGACCGTTTTTCCAAAGCGGTCGGGTTTTGTCCTCGTCGGGCAAAAAGATGTCGCCCGTTTCCCGGTTGGCGTCGTCTTTTCGAAAGATAAACGCCATCAACAAACCCGTAACAATGGCAAAAACGATTGCGCCAATCGCGCGGGCAAGCCCCAACTGCCAGCCCAGCACCTTGGCCGTCAGAATAATCGCCAGCACGTTAATGGCCGGGCCGGAATACAAAAACGCCGTCGCCGGGCCGATGCCCGCACCGCGTGTATAAATACCGGCAAAAAGCGGCAGGACTGTGCAGGAGCAAACCGCCAGGACGGAACCGGAAACAGAAGCCACTGAATAGGAAAGAATTTTATTGGCTTTGGCCCCGAAATACTTGAGCACGGCCGACTGCGAGACAAATACGCTGATCGCCCCGGCGATGAAAAACGCAGGGATCAGGCAGGTGAGCACATGTTCGCGGGCGTAGTCCTGAAGCATCATAAACGCTTCGAGTCCCGCCTGACGGATCAGCACCGCTTCCCAGGGGATGAAATACGCCCCCGCGAATATGCCGATAATCCATAGTAATTTCTGCCATTCTTTCATTTTGAAGCGCCTACTTCTTCCCGGCGGCCAGGTGCGCCTGAAGTTTATTCAAGCCGTCCCAAATCTCATCCGAACCGATAAATTTTTTAACATCCTTGGCCGAATATTTGATGATGCAGGTTGGTGTGGCATCCACCTTGTGCGCTTTGATGGCGGAATCCAGAAGCGGAAATATGGACTTTTCATCCATACTTTTGAGGGCAATTTTCTGATCCTGAAGATGGGCAACGAGATCCTTTTCATTGCGAAGGCGTTTGCCTTGAGCCGCCTCAAACAAAACCTTGCGGACATGGAGAACATGATCGAGCGTGGCGTCGGCATTGACCGCATGCAGATAATACTTGGCATAAACCGGTGTGGCACGATTATAAGGGACATCCACAAACATCAGTTTCACCTGATTCGTCGCCACCAATTCCTTGAACAGCTCCTCAGCCTTTCCATCAACCCGCTTGCAGGGCGGGCAAAAATAATCGGTAAAAATAACAACCTCATAAGGCCCTGGGCCAAATGACGGAATAATTCCCTGACCGTAGGCGGGTGTGACAGATCCGGAAAAAGTGATCACAATGGTTAAATACCCCAACACGCTCATCAATAACAACGGCAGCTTATGTAATTTGAACATTGGAAAACTTACCTCCCCGAGAAAATACAGCCACATCCGGCGCGGCTTTTCGCGCCACGCGGACGGGACTTCATAGTTAAGAATAAATGATAAAATCAGCAGAACCGAAAAGGCCAGACAAAAAGGGCAGTAGATGTCATTTTGCCACTGAAAAGCATAGAGATGAACCTCCACACCAAGCCCCGCAGCCAGGAGCGCGCGGACAAAATTCATCTGCCGCAAAGCGGCAAAAACAATCACAACCGCCATATAGGCAATCCCGACATATTTGAGATCGATTCCCAAAATATCGCCACTCAGATAACTGCAGGCCGTATCGCAATAATCATAATAGGCCATGACGCCGATGCCCGCGAGCGCCAGCGCAATAGTCATGATCCAGCGATACTTGCCGATAAATATTTTGACGTTCATCTTTACATCCCTCCTGCAACAAACATGCTATCCGATTAGATAACCAAACCGGAAAGTTGATTTTATTATTCACCTTTGCATTACGAAGTCAATAGTCCGAAGACTGAAAAAATTGCTCCAGCTTCGCCTTAATCTCATCGCGCACGCGTCGGAATTCCCGTAATATCTCTTCCCGGCTGCCGACGGCTTTGGCTGGATCATCAAACCCGATGTGCGTCTTTTTTGTTCCGCCGATGTAGAGCGGACAGGTTTCATTGGCATCACCGCACAGCGTGATGACATAATCAAAGGATTGCCCGTCAAACTCCGCAAGATTCTTTGAACGATGCAATGAAATGTCAATGCCGATTTCCTTCAAGACCTCAATGGCCGTGAGGTTGACGAATGACGCCTGCGTTCCGGCGGAAAAGGCTTCCAGCCCGTCACCCAGGAAATGGTTCACAATTCCTTCCGCCATCTGCGACCGGCAGGAATTGGCCGTACATAAAAATAAAACTCTTTTTTTCATAGAAACGCCTTAAATCCAGTTCAACGCAATCAGATAAACGCCGCCCAGAATCACCAAAACACCGCAAGCCTTTTTGAGGATAACCGCGCCTTTGGATTTTTCGCTCCAGTGCAGATAGTGCTGGACCACCTCTGTAAATGTTCCTGCAAAAACCAGCACCGCACAATGGCCGACGGCAAACGCCGCCAGAATCAACATCGCCAGCATCAATTGTGTGGATGCCATGCTGAACACCACACCCAGCATCGTAGCCATATAAGCGAATGTGCAGGGCCCCAGGGCAACGCCGAAGATCAGCCCCAGAATAAATGCCGCCAGAAATCCCTTCCTTTTTATACGTGGGATTCGCGCCGCCTTCCATGAAAGGCAGTGGCAGAATGCCCAGCAGATTAAGACCGATGACAAAGAAAACGATTGCCACAACATAGTTGCCGTAGCCGCCGATATCCCCCATCATCCGGCCCGCCAGACCAGTGATCAGCCCGATCAGGCCTATGGTAATGAGAATCCCCAATCCGAAAAGAAGCGAAAGGCCAAATGCCCGTCTCGTGGGAATGTTGCCCTGGCCGTCGATAAAACCCACAATCAGGGGAATACACGCAATATGGCAGGGCGAAAGGATAACCGACAGGATGCCCCAGGCAAACGCCGCGCCGATGGCGATTTCCGGAGACTGGGTCAGGGCTGCGGTGAGAGCGGTAAATAGATCAACCAGCATTTACTCGACCCCCTGCATTTTTAAAACCTTAACGAGCTCCTCCTTTGGAAAGTATCCCTCATGCCGAAAATATTCCTTGCCATCCTTGTCCAGAAATACCTGCGTGGGAATCACGCGAATATTATATTTCATTGCATCAATTTTACCTTGTTCCGTCCAGACATCGTGAAAAAGAACAACCACCTGTCCCTTGTATGTTTCAGCCACTTCTTTCATAATGGGTTGCATGGCCTTGCAGGGGATGCATCTGGCTGCGCCGATTTCCACAAACGTCACAAGCGGCATTTTCTTTTTTTCAACATCCGCTGGTTTTTGTTCAGGTATGGCAGTTTGAGCCTGAGACTTTGTTTCAGAAGGTAAAGCAGCCGCTTCGGAAACTGCGGTAGCTTCCTGCGTGGGTGTTTCCGGGTTAATACTCGCAGCCTCGGTTCCTGCCTGCTCCACGGCCGCGGTGTTATCGCCCCCCTCATCCGATTTTCCACAACTCATTAAGAGCAACACCGCCAGCACAATCAGTCCCACTAATTTTAAACGCACAATCATGTAACAACCCCCTCCATTATTATTGTTGCTTTCAGCCTTTAATCCAGCCTTTGATCTGGTCTTCCGACGGTATCTTACCGGCAGCCTTCACTTCGCCATTGACCACCAGAGCCGGGGTGGTCATGACGCCATAGGCCATGATCTTTTTGAAATCTTCCACCTTGGAGATCTCCGCGCTGATACCTTCTTTTTTTGCAACTTCGCGGACCAGCTCTTCGAGCTTATGGCACTTTGCGCAACCGACACCCAATACTTCAATCTTCATAGCCTTGACTCCTTAAGTTTAAAATCCCATGACCATCGGGTTAAATTGATGTGACGTTTACCGGCAATTACCGGCAACACCGCAGAATCGCTTTTTGTTCGCGGACATTGGAGGAAATTACGTCCTCCACGCACCCGATAAACTGAAGAATGCAGGGAGCACGAAGCGTATAAAAAATGGAATTTCCCCGCTTGTCGTCACTCACCAGGCCGGCATTTTTCAAAATACTCAAATGCTTGGACACGGTGGACGCGTCCGCGCCGATCATGTCGGTGAGTTCGCCAACACAACACTCACCTTTGTTGAGCTCCTCAATAATCAATAATCGACTGGGATGCGCCATGGCCTTGATGATTTTTGCCCTCGCTTCATAACGCACCTTTAAAGAATGATTCATGACCACCTCCCTATGCTATTTGGCTAATTAGCCATATAGCATAGCAATGTCAAGCCATTTTTTACCTTTTTCATGGTTCAATTCACCATCTCTGCACGAGAGATGCTTACACCGATCAGGTTCCGCCAAAAAGCGGAATGCCACCCCGCAGGGAGCTCTCCCCCAAGAAACCAAGCGTTACCTTATCGCCTTCAACAATCACCGGCACCTGCCTTCTTCCGCCCGAAAGCGTGAGCATTTCCCTGAGCCTTTCAGCGTCTTTGTCCACTTCTATAAAGACGGCCCGGTCTTTGTAGGCCTCCCGCGCCTGCACGCAGAAATGGCACGTGGCGGTGCCGTAAATCAATATTTTTTGATCCGATTTATTTGTGTGTTGCATAGACTTCCTCACCAATGCCTTTAAATGCCGTCTCGCTTTTGAAAATACTTAGTCTGGAATTTCAGCGCCACTCTCACGAGCGCGATCATCACCGGCACCTCGACCAGCGGGCCGATCACCGCGGCAAATGCCGCGCCGGAAGAGATGCCGAACACTGCAATCGCCACGGCAATGGCAAGCTCAAAATTATTGCTGGCCGCCGTAAACGCCAGCGTCGTGGTCTTGGAATAATCCGCGCCCAGTTTTTTCCCCATATAAAACGACACCAGAAACATAACCACAAAATAGATCAACAGAGGGATGGCGATACGCACGACATCGAGCGGCAGGGTGATAATCAGATTGCCTTTCAAGCTGAACATCACCACAATGGTAAACAAAAGGGCAATCAGCGTGAGCGGACTGATGAGCGGCACAAATCGCGCATGGTAGCGCTCCTTCCCCATCACCTTCACGCCGATGAGCCGAGTCAGCGCGCCCGCGATAAAGGGAATGCCCAGATAGATGAAAACACTTTCGGCAATCTGGCCGATGCTGACATCCACGGCAACACCAGCGATCCCGAAATAGGGCGGAAGCACCGTGATAAAAAACCATGCAAACACACTGTAGAACAAAACCTGAAAAATGCTGTTGAAGGCCACCAGTCCCGCCGCGTATTCCGTGCTGCCTTTGGCCAGTTCATTCCAGACGATGACCATTGCAATACAGCGGGCAAGACCGATCATGATCAGCCCCACCATGTAATCGGGCTTGTCCGGCAAAAAGATAATGGCCAGGGCAAACATCAGAATCGGCCCGATAATCCAGTTTTGCACCAAAGACAGACCCAGAATTTTGAGATTGCGAAAGACGCGCGGCAGCTCCTCATATTTCACCTTCGCAAACGGCGGATACATCATCAAAATAAGCCCAGCCGCAATCGGGATATTGGTTGTGCCAACCCCAAAGCGATGAATGAAGGCCTCGACGCCCGGGATGAAGTAACCCAACCCCACGCCCAGAATCATGGCCGCGAAGATCCACACCGTCAGATAACGATCTAAAAAAGACAGCTTACCGGCAACAGGCTCAGACATTCGTCCCATCTCCTTTTAATAATATTTTCAAACTGCATCAGAAAGCCAACTGGCAATTTTTTTCTTATCCGGAATTCTGCCCACGGAAACGACTTTTCCATTGATGATGAGTGCGGGCGTTCCCATCACGCCATACCGTCCAATTTCCTTGAGGTCGGTCACATGCTGCAAATCTGCCGACAGATTCATCTCGGCCAGGACATCCCTCAGAAGGGACTCCAGAGCATTGCACTGAACACAGCCCGGCCCCAGAATCATGACCTGCAAACCGCAAACGGCCTCTTCTTCGACTTCTTGCCCTGAATATTTTTTGAATTCTCTATGCAGCGCCTTGCGATAGGCGTCTTTCATTTTAGAAGGAATGTAATTGCGCTTTTCAATTCGGTTTAGAAGTTCAGTGGAAATCTCATCTTCATTTTTTCCCTTAGCCCACTCAACCATATTGTGAACAGCGTATTCCAGACCAACAACACCTACGGGTTGTCCTTCAACACGAATGTGAGAAACTTTGTTTTCCATAGCCTTCGTTCCTTCGAATATTCTTCCTGGGGAATATTTTATGATCGTCTGCATCCGGATTTTCGTTGAACATCCGGCATTCTTTTCTCCATATCGGCAAGCACAATATCCCCTGACAGCCAGTGGCGCAAATTTCCCAAAAGGGCGGCCGCAAACGGATTCGCGCTTCCGTATTCGAGTGAATAATAGACCCACAGGCCGTCTTTTTCTCCCCGGACCAAGCCTGCACTTTCCAAAACCTTCATATGCTTGGACACAGCCGATTGCGCCATATTCATAAGTTCCTGAATTTCGCACACGCACAGGGTCTTGTTCTGCAATATCTTCAATATTCTAACACGCGTCGCATCAGACAGAGCCTTCGTCACCTTAATAAAATCTTCCATGCCTCCGCCCCCTATATATTCCGTTTATGGAATATATAGGGGGCGCGTGCCGCTGTTGTCAAGTTAAAAATTTTCACATTGAACATAACCCTTGCTGTTTAACTCTGCTTTTTGTAAAATTTCGCTTAAGTTTGAATGATTTTGAATATTGAAGACAGGCGTGTGTGTTTTTATCCACCCATGCGCCTGATTAGCATCGGGGGAAATCGTAATCCAGTTACGCAGGATACCACCGTATTGCACCCTTATTTCCCTTGACAGGGTGTTTTGACTTGCGCTATTTGTGCCACAAATAAAAACATCGTTTCTTTATGCGACACAAAGATTAAGGAAAATGGCGTGGCACAAGTTATAGGGTAGAAAGAGTCCATTTAAGAGCAAACAACCAATCAAACGAGGAGGGATTCAATGAACCAAAAGCACAGAAGGTTATCCAGCGTCATCCCGTTATTTCTACTTATGGCCGTTTTGTTGCCGATTCTTTTTTTGTCCGGCTGCTCAAGCAACAACGAACCGCAAACCGGCGTATTTATCGACAGTCCCGTTTCGGGTCTGAATTACACCAGTGCTTACAGACTTTCCGGAGTCACAAATGAAGCCGGTCAGTTTCGTTATTATCTGGGCGACACGATCTCCTTTTACATCGGAACTTTGGAATTGGGCTCCGCGCCGGTTGCCGGGACGCTGACCCCCCTGTCGATCACGCCGGGCGCAGTTGCCGCATCGGAGCAGATCGTCAACAACAAATTAATCCTTTTACAGTCCCTCGACGCAGACGGGGATCTCAACAACGGCATTCAGCTCACAGCTGCGATCCGGGCCATTGTTTCCGCTCATGCCGGATCAATTATCTTCGATCAGTCCACCACCGATTTCCGGACGAGCCTTGGTCCTCTGATGACCGCCCTTAACACGGCGGGGGTTTTCTCGGACAGTTTCTACCGCGGAGAGCGCCAGCCGCGTCTGGCAGCGCGCGCCCTGGATCATTTTACGCGCTCCTCAAGCGAACGCGTCGCGTTTAATACGACCTTTGGGCCGATCAGCTGCTACAAACCAAACGCGGACTATGTTCAGTGTCTGGGCGTCCCCTACGCCAAACCTCCAATCGGCGATCTGCGCTGGCGCAATCCCGTAGATCCGGATCCCTGGACAACCCCCAGGCAGGCAGTGACTTTCTCGGATCAGGCGCCACAGGCCGCAGCCTACTCCGGCTCAGGCGACGGCGAGGTCAGCGAAGACTGTCTGCATTTGAACATCTCCGCACCGGTGGGCGCCTCCAATCTGCCTGTCATGGTGTGGTTCCACGGTGGCGCATTCAGTATTTTAACCAGCAGCACAAAAAGCTACAACAACCCTCTCTCGCTTCCCACCAAGGGCGTGGTTCTGGTAACCGTCAACCATCGTCTGGGCGTGATGGGCTATCTGGCCCATCCATGGCTGACCACGGAACAGGGACGCTCCGGCAACTACGGGCAGAAAGACCTGATCAAGGCGCTCCAGTGGGTGCAGGCCAATATCGCAACATTTGGCGGCGACCCGAACAACGTGACGATTTTCGGCCAGTCCGGCGGTGGCGCCAAGTCGATCTCGCTGATGGCCTCCCCTATGGCAACAGGACTTTTCCATAAAGCGATCTGTCAAAGCGGCATGTTCGCCAATCAAGGTCACTTCACGCAGGCATTCGCGGAAGGCCTGGGCACCACCATCACGACGGGCTTTGTCAGCAATCTTGCAGAATTGCGCGGGAAAACATGGCAGGAAATGATCGCGCAGATGGACATTCTTGGACCGGACGGCTGGGCGGTGCTTTCTCCTAACATTGACGGGGAATATCTGACCGATACCATGGAAAACCTGATTAAAGCCGGTCTGCCAAACGACGTGCCTTTTATGGGCGGCGCGGTGGAAAATGACATGGTGGGAGCGGCAAACCTCGCCCCCGGCGTGACCCAGCAGATGCCCTGGCGCAAGCAGAACAACACCGCGCCGCAGTATGTTTACCGGTGGGACTTCGTCCCGGCAGGCTGGGCGGGACTTGCCCCCCCCGTGAAGGCCTACCACGGCATAGAACTGGCCTATACCTTCAATTACGGCATGAGTTTCGCCACGCATCAGTTCCTGAATCTGACCAATAAGACCGATGCGGAAATCGGCGTACTGGTCCCGCGAGACAACATGACCATCTGGGGGTATTTTGTGCTGCTGTCCACCGGCTACTTCGACACGTTCCCGACACCCAGCGCAGCCTCTATTGAGATGAGCGACCGGGCCATGACGCTGTGGTCGAACTTCGCCAAGAGCGGCAACCCCAATACGCCCGTCGCCACTGGCCTGCCCACGTGGGAACCATACACCAATTACTCGCAAAGCGACACGCTCGGGGAGTATTACGGCATTAATACCACCTGTGAAATGCGTCAGGGGCTGGTAGGAGGCTTCGGCCCGGTGCCCGCACCATAAGATTAAAGACGCATGATTGAACGTAAACAGGGGCTTTTACCTTCCGGCAAAAGCCCCTGTTTTTTCTTCAGACATGACCCAGGCGGGCATGGCCCACCCTTCATGCTCCTCGGCCGGTACATCAATCCTCGAGGACCATTTCAATCCTCACCGTTATCGTTCGATCCGCCTGCCCCGGCGCTTTCAGTTCTTCCAGATGCCCCAGGCCTTTCAAGCCATCAAGAACATCCTTCCAGCGAAAGGCTGGCACATCTGATTGAATCATCCATTGACCGTCTTTTTCCTGACGCTTGGCAGGGGCCGCTCCGGCGTCGGTCAGCATCTTTTCCACAGCCGTCATCGCCAATCCGGCATCTTTGACATAAAGACGCACCGTTACCGGCAACACCTCGCCAACCGATGCCATTATGGCACGCGACGCAGGCGCCGACAGTCGTGGAGCGTCCTCTTTTTTCATCATGGCCGCCTGCGGACGCTCCGGCATGGCATCCGTCCGATCCTCCCCCCCGATGGCGAAAGACTTTTGCTCTTTGCCCCGAACGTCTGGGGCCGGCGGCGCTTCGCTTTCATTTTGCGCAAAGGCTCTGTCGCGGCCTTTGTCTGCGGCCTTCATCAATGGCGATGTCGGCGAAAGCGCGTGTTCATTTTTAACGATGCGCTCCGCAGCCTTTTCTTTAGCGGCTTTTTGTCTTCCACCGGCAGCGTCGTGTACGGACTTTTTTTCCGAAGGCTGGACAACGCTATCTTCCAGAAGCGCCGGATCATCCGCAGCCTTTTCCTGCGACAATTCCATGGCCGGTGGCGTTACGCCGGGCAGCAGATCCTTCACGGAATCTTCGCTCCCCCGGTAAATCAGAACCGCCAAAACGGCAATCACAAGCGTCGCCATGACCTGAAGGGGAATTTTAATGCCCAGCGGATAAAACCATTTTTGCACAAACCGTTTCTTTGAGGCCTCGCGGCGCACGCCGGCCATGATTTTTTGTTCAAACCAGGGCGGCGTCTCGACGGGCGGCAGCGCCTCCACCATCCGGGCAGCCTGCTGCAGAGCTGCCAGCTCCCGGCGGCACGCTTCACAATGAGCCAGATGCTCCTCCACCGCGCGCCTCTCATCGTCGGTGAGCGCGCCTTCCGTATAAAACGACAGCAGATTTTCCATATCCTGACAGGTTTTCATTCGTCCCCCATCACTTTCTTCAGGCAGTCTTTCATCGCAAGACGCGCCCTCGACAGGCGGGATTTCACGGTGCCCTCCGGCGTCTTTAACACGTTGCGGATTTCTTCATAGCTTAAGCCCTGAATATCCCGCAAAACCAGCACCTCGCGAAAATCCGCCTCTAAAGCAGAAATACATTTTTGCACCTGGGCCTCAAGCTCGCGTTTCTCCAGTTGCCGGGCGGGATTGAATTCGTCCGCCGACGCCGCACAGAAGGCGCAATGGGAAGCCTGCAAAGACGCCTCAGGAAAAGGTTCTTCACGCCTGACCTGATTGTGTCGCTGGAGAAGGCGATTCTTCGTGGTATTGACGACAATCCGGTATAGCCAGGTGGAAAACTTCGCTTCCGCCCGAAACGAACCGATAGACCGGAAAGCTGCCAGGAAGGCCTCCTGAGTGACATCGCAGGCTTCGTCATAGTCGCCCAGCATCCGGCTCGCCGCATTGAGCATCTTTGAAGAATGCCTCACCACAAGCGTCGAAAACGCTTCGGCATCGCCTCTTTGACAGGCGACAACAAAAGCCCTGTCATCATCGGCATCCGGCTGATCTTCTGAAAGCTTAGACAAGTCAGCTTCGGTTTTTGTTCCCCGCGTAAATAATTTCATTAAAACGCCGCTCTCAAGACTGGCACGAAAAAATGTTTCAGAACAACAGGTATCCCTGAACGAGCAGGTACTGACCGATCACATACGTCGCCATGATCAAAAGCCCCTCAAACGGCACCTCACGGATAAACCGGTTGCAGGCGTTGATGCCGTCGGACAGCATGAAGACGAACGCCCCGATCACAACCATGAGCGCTCCGCTCATCGCCACGCTTCCGAGAGGAAAGACGGCGCTGGCACCCATCAAAAAAATAACCAGGATATAGGCCAGAATCACCGGGCGCAGTCCTCCGGCGTGGGGCGCAATCAGCCGATAGCCCATCAGGCTTGCCGCGCCAAAGACACAAATCACCATCCAGCCCCACGCGGGTATGTCGCCTGCATGCACAAGGTAGGGCGCAAAAACTGCGATATAGAAAACATGCCCCAGCAAAAAGGCGCCAAGACCCAGTTTAAAGAAAAGACGGGTTGGCCGCGCATCCGGGATCATCAGCAACATATCCCCCAGCCACCCGCACAAAAGGGCGGCAATCAAAAACACATTGGGCGTATTGGCCGATGCCAGGTAATAAAGCAGCAGCGCGGGCATGAGCAGGGGCTTGGTTGCCAAACGCCCCGCCTCAGAGCGCACCGCTTCAAAACTCAGATGGGCGACGCTGATCAGGCCAAACAAAATGAGACCTGCCGCGGAAAGGCTCATGTCTTCCTCCCGGCCCGGCGCCTGCTGCGGCCTGACCGTCAGATGCCACAGGCATGCTTAAAAATGGCGATTAACAATCCGCCTGATTGCAATCCAACGCAATCATATCCAGTAAAACATTGATGCTTTCATGGATATATGGCGCATACTGCTCCTGAACTTTTCGTTTTTGGTCCGTGCGTGATTCCTTCTCCGAGGGGCCATTTTCTTTTTTTGCATTCTTTCGCAAATCTTCCAAAAGCACCAATCCCTGACGATTAGCGGCCTCCTTGTTGTTTTTGAGAATTTCGGCAAATTTCTCATCTTTGGACACACGCGCTTGCGACCGGGCGCGAAGCGTCGCGATTAAAGGCGCATCCACCGCCTTCCAAAAGGGTGCGCCCTTTTCCGGTTTGGCCATAAACGGAGCAATCGTCTGCGAAGGAAGCGAGTAATCCAGCGTCGCTTCGCCCACGTCTTCAAGCGCAAACCAGCCGGGAAGCGTCACGTCCGCCGACACACCGATGTGCTGCGTGGAGTGGCCACCCGGCAAAAAGTAAAGGCCGGTGGTCACCTTCATCGCGCCCAGTTCTCCGGGCAGTTCCATCAGGGTCTGGACGGATCCTTTGCCGTAGGTGGAATCCGACCCGACCACCACCGCCCGACGATAATCCTGAAGTGCGCCCGCCACAATTTCACTGGCGGAAGCACTGAGCCGGCTGGTCAGCACCACCAGCGGCCCCTTGTAGAGCGCGTCTTGCGGCTCTTCGGGCAGGCGGACGATCTTGCGCCGAAAACTGATCATATTGGCGGAGCCATTGGCCAGAATCATCTCCCGGCCGCGTCCGTCTTTCACGGCCACAACGCCTCCCTTGCCGATAAAAAGCCCCGTCAGACGCGCCGCCTCATCGAGCAGGCCACCGCTGTTTCGTGACAGGTTCAACACGATCCCGTCCACATTTTTTTGCCGAGCCTGGGCCAACAATTTTTTAACATCTTCATGACAGGACTTCCCGCCGGTTTCCCCGCCGTAAAATGACGGCAGATCAATGACGCCGATGCGGTAGGTTTTACTGCGCGCGGTCCTTTCTTCATACGTGATCTTGGCCTCCTGCTCCGTAATGTCGATTTTGTCACGCAGGATGGTGACATTAAAGCGCTCCTGAGCCGGCTCCTGGCGCAGAATGGTCAGTGTCACCCGCGTGCCTTTTTTTCCACGAATCATGCCGATCACATCGCGCAGATCCATATCGATGACATCCACCGGCTTTTCACCGTGCTGCGTGACGGCAATGATTTTATCTTTGGGTTTTAAAAGCCCGGCTTTCTCAGCGCCCCCGCCGGGAATCAGCTCTTCAATAATGGTAAAGCCGTTATCACTGGTTAAAACGGCCCCGATGCCCTCCAGCGACAGCTGCATGGAGATGCGCAGATCCTCAAGCTCGCGGGCGGACAGATAACTGGTGTGCGGATCCAGCGCGCGGGCAAACGCTTCGGCGAAGGTGTTTATGAGCTTGGGCTGATTCTGTTCGGCCGCCCGAAGCGTTTGAAGTTCGTAGCGATGGATTTGCTGCTTTTTGGCCTCGTCGAGCGTCATGCCGGCCACAAGGGCATTTTCGATCTGGAACAGAACGATCTTACGTAAAAGCTCTCGCTTTTCCGTCGCCGTTTTGGGGTAGGGGCGCTTGTCGGCCTGGATCATCAAAGACACATGGCGGTCCGGCTTGAACCCCGGGCCCAGCAGGCTTTTGACCATGGCTTCATTTTCGCGCGTGCGCTCCAGCATTAACGCATAAACCGCATTGAGCGGCACACAATTTCCTTTCGAAACGCCTTCAAAAACATCCAGCACCCGTGACCGGATCTTCGGCAGATCCGACGCATACAGAAGCGTTCGAGAGGGATCCAGCTGTTTAATCATCTGGTCGGCGGCTTGCGTCATGATTTCGCCGGTTGTGCTTTTCATTGCGTAGTGATGGGCGTGAAACGCCTCCATCAAATCGGGAAGGCGGCTGCAGGAGAGCTCACTGGCGTGCAGGGCAAAAGGCGCAATGATGAACGCCAGCAAAATCGCCAGCACAAACCGGCCTGTGCGCAGGCGCCATCCGGCCGACGGAAAGCCGCCTGGATTTTTTTTCAGAACATCTTTTGTTACGATACGCTTCATTTTCATCCTTTCAAGCCAGGCATATGCAAAAAAAGCACACCTGGAGGTCAATACATTGATAAACATTCATCTTATGAGGATTTACCGGCCTTCCCGCTTTATCGCCCGGCGATATTCACTAAGGAGCCTCTCCTTCGGCACGCCCACCTCGACCAGATCCCACGGCAAAATTTCATCTTCGTCTTTTTCGCGATAGATGTAAAAGCCAAAGTTCATCTTAACCGCTTTGAGCGCCCGTGTCCAGTTGCCTTTGTGCGCGTGCGCCGCAAGAAGCGCCTCGCCCACACGCCGATCACCCAGCGACAGGAGCGCCTGAACATAATTGTGTTTGGGCGTGTCGGCAATGACCTGAATTTGCTTATCGCGCCGAAAGGCCTGCAAAATCCTGCGAATTTTGGCGGCCACCTCCTGAACATCGGCCAGCGGGCACCACTGCAGCGGCGTGCGGGGCTTGGGAATAAACTGATTGATGCTCAGCGTGATGCGCCGGAATTTTTTTTGGCCCGTCGTATGACGGAGCGCTTCTTGCTGAATCTTGACAGCCAGATCAATAATGGCGTCAATGTCCGCATCGGTTTCCGTGGGAAGGCCCACCATGAAATACAGGCGCAGATGGGCGATATCGCGCTCAATCAGAAGGCGCGCTGCACGCAAAATATCCTCCTCGCCAAGCCCCTTGTGCAGCAGGTTTCGCAAACGCTCAGAGCCGGCTTCCGGCGCCAGCGCCACTGTTTCGATACCAGCCTCCACGAGCAGGTCCACCATGGGCGCATCGATTTGGTCGGCGCGCAGGGAACCAATGCCGGCCTTTGCGCCTTTGGCGGCAATATAACGGCCAATCCGGATCAGGTCGGGATGATTCGACACCGCCGTGCCGACCAGTCCGATTTTGTTTTTTCGTAAAAGGCCCTCATCTACGGCTTCAATAATCTTTTCATAGCTTCTAAAGCGTGGCGGGAAATACACATACCCGGCCGCGCAAAACCGGCAAAGATGCGGACAACCGCGATTGACCTCCACCAGATACATTTGCGCCATTTCCGTATCCGGCGCACTGACCGTTTCGGTTGTGCAAAAAGCATTGATCTCGCTTATGGCAGAGACGGACAGGCGGGCAGGCAAATCCGGTGTTACAGGCGTGATGGCTTCAATCCTGCCGTCGGGCGCATACGAAACGTCATAACAGCCCGGCACATAAACGCCGGGAATCCTTTTTTGCGCAAGCGTCAGCATCTGCGCTCTCGAGAGCCCCTCGGCCGAAGCCTGTCGAAAAAGACGCAAAAATTCCGGCAGCGCCACTTCCGCCTCGCCCAGAATAAAGGCATCAAAAAAATTCGCAAGCGGTTCGGGATTGAGCGTCGGCGCAATGCCGCCGGCAATCACCAGAGGAAATTCGTCACTTCGCTCATCCGCCAGAAGTGGAATTCCCGCCGACGCCAGCATCTGCAAAATGGCAGGATAATCATTTTCAAAAGACAGGGAAAAAGCCAGAATATCAAAATCGGCCAGAGGCTTGCGGTTTTCAAGACTGACCATTTCCGCCCGGCCGGCGGCGGATTCGGCGCCGCCACCGGTCACGGACAGAAACGCTCTTTCACAAAGAAAGAAGGGGAGCTTGTTGATCATCGCGTAAACCGTCTGGAACCCCAGATTGGCCATGCCCACCGCGTAGGCATGAGGATAGGCCAGACAAACCGTATGGCCCACCCCCCAGACTTTTTGAACACCCCCCGTTTCACGCGCCAGCAGGGTGTCGTATTGCTTTCGCTTGCGCCAGTTCATGGACGTGTATGCCGGCGCCGGTCATCGCTTTGGCGCCCGCGCAGACTAATCGGCCTGGCGGCGCAAAAACGTGGGAATTTCAATATCAACATTGTCGTTCTCTTCATTGATGCCCACCGTCAGCACATTGGCTGCATCCCGCGATTTTTCCTTGCGCAGGAAGGTGGGCGTGGCCAGATTTTCTTTGCGGAAGCCGCCCAGATGCGCCACATTGGCGGGGGCCTGCTTTTTGGCCATCGCATTTTCAAAACCGGTGGCGATAACGGTGATGCGGATTTCATCGCCCATCTTTTCATCAATCACCGTACCGAAAATAATATTGGCGTCTTCATGGGCCTCGGCCTGAATCAACGAGGAAGCTTCGTTAACCTCGTAGAGACTCATATCCGGCCCGCCGGTGATGTTGAGCAAAATGCCCTGCGCGCCCTGAATGGTGTTGTCTTCCAGAAGCGGCGAGGAAATCGCCCGCTGAGCCGCTTCGATCGCACGGTTCTCGCCCGAGGACGTTCCCGTCCCCATGAGCGCCATCCCCATGCTGCTCATGATGTTTTTTACATCCGCAAAATCCAGGTTGATAAGCCCCGGAACCACAATCAGATCGGAAATGCCTTTGACGGCCTGGAACAAAATATCGTCGGCTTTCTTGAAGGCATCCAGGAGCGACAGCCCCCGCCCGCCCAGGCTCAGCAGGCGCTGATTGGGAACGACAATCAGCGTATCGACCACATCGCGAAGCGCGATGATGCCGTCTTCGGCCTGAACATTTCTTTTCTTGCCTTCAAACTGAAAGGGTTTCGTGACCACCGCCACCGTCAGCGCGCCGCATTCCCGCGCCAGCTGTGCAATGACCGGGGCTGCGCCCGTGCCTGTGCCGCCGCCCAGGCCCGCCGTAATAAAGATCATGTCCGCGCCATCGAGATGACGGCGGATCTCCTCGGACGACTCCAGCGCCGCCTGACGGCCAACGTCGGGAATCGACCCAGCCCCCAGGCCTTTGGTGGCCTCGGCGCCCAGCTGAATTTTCACGGGCGCACAAGAGGCGCCCAGCGCCTGCGAATCCGTGTTGGCAATCATAAAATCAACGCCGCGCAACGTGTACGAAATCATGGTATTGACGGCGTTGCCCCCACCGCCCCCTACGCCAATCACTTTAATCTTTGCCGAATTTTCCAAACAGACCTCCGTCAGTTCAAACATGACATCCCCCCTTCTTGTTAAAAGAACTCCAGTAACCATTTTTTAATTGCCCGAAACACATTGACAAACACATTGCCTGTCCGGCGATAAACGGAATCGCCCAGTGCGTGCTTGCTGCCGTAAACAATCAGACCCACGCCCACCGCAAAGGCCGGCGTATGGGCCACATCGGTTAACCCCCCGACGCCGATGGGATAGCCGGTGCGCACCGGCATATCAAAAATCCGCTCGGCCATCTCATTGACGCCCGCAATGAGCGACGCGCCGCCGGTCAGCACCAGTCCCGCCGCCAGGAGATCCTCATACCCGGAGCGGACGATTTCCTTAAAAGCCATATTGAGGATTTCCTCCATCCGGGGTTCGATAATGCGGCCCAGAATCTGGCGCGACACGGTGCGGTCTTCGCGGCCGCCGACACTGGGCACCTCAATCGTCTCTTCCTTCGGAATAAGCGATGTCAGCGCACAGCCGGAGTTCAGCTTGATTTTTTCCGCTTCCGCAAACGGCGTGCGAAGCCCCGTGGCAATATCCGATGTGACGAAATTGCCGCCCACCGGTAAAATGGCCGTATGCTTGATGCTGCCTTCGGCAAATATAGCGATGCTCGTGGTCGATCCGCCAATGTCGATGAGCGCCACGCCCAAATCCTTTTCGTCCTCGCTTAACACCGCTTCGCTTGCCGCCAGTTGTTCCAGCACGACATCATCAATATCCAGTCCGACCCGGTTGACGGATTTCACCACATTTTGAATAAAGGAGTCGGCCCCCGTCACAATATGCACTTTGGCTTCAAGACGCACACCCGACATGCCCACCGGATCACGGATGCCGTCGAGCCCATCCACCACGTAATTCTGCGGCAGCGTGTGCAGAATTCTCCGATCCACCGGGATGGCAATGGCGCGAGAGGCTTCAATGGCCCGCTGAACGTCGTCTTCGCCGACCTCCCGCCCCTTCACGGCCACAATGCCCAGCGAATTTTGTCCCTTGATGTGATTGCCGGCAATCCCCACAATCGCGGAATTGATCCGGCAACCGGACATATGCTCGGCATCCTCAACGGCCTTCTTGATCGCCTCAACCGCGCTTTCAATATTGACCACGCCGCCTTTGCGCATCTCTTTTGCGGGCGTGAGGCCCATGCCGATGATATCGATGCCGGTTTCGGTCACTTCACCGACCACCGCCGCCGTCTTGGTCGTACCGATATCAATGCCCACCAGAATGTTACTTTTTTTTCTCATACGCCCACCCTTGAAATAAAATGCGCCCACGCCTACAGCTTGTATTGCGGACCCTTTGGCCTGTCTTTCGTTTTTTCCACGTTTTCCTGATGCCGCACCGTCACCTTGGAAATATCCGCCAAATCGACAAACAAATATCCTTTGCGGGCGCCGCGCTTTTCGAGGTCCGCCAGAACAACCGCCAGTTGACGCAGTTTTTCCTCGAACTGATCATGGCCCAATTTGACATGCAGCCCCTTTTCGGTGACCAGCGACACGCCGAACACTTCGGAAATCTGCATTTCGGACACGGCGCCGATAAAACCATATCGCTCGGTATCCGATAAAAGTTCGAGCAGTTTCAACGCCTGACCGGCAATGGGCGGCAGTGTTTTTTCCTGAACATTCACGCCGCTTAAGATCGCCAGATCGACGTTATCGGCGCCCGAGAGCTTTTTGAAGGCGTAGCCGTGGCCATCCATCAGGTAAAAGGCGCCGCTGTGTCTGACCATGGCCACCGGCCTGCGTTCCCGGACATCCAGCACCAGGCGGTCCGGCAGTTCCCGGCCCACATAAATATGTTTCACCCACGCATTGGCGGCGATTCTTTCGGCAATGGCCTGCGCGTTGACCGACAGAATATTGGACCCCAGACGAACCTTCGCCAGCGCCATAATGTCTTTTTCAGTGAGTTCCCTGACGCCCCGAACGGAAATTTCACGGATTTCGAAATAGGCGGCGCTCAAAAGCGTACTGTAGGCGTAAATGAAGCCAAGCGTTAAAAACACCGCAGCCATCAGCAAACCTGCGGCTCGAAGCGATTCGCCCAAGCTCCCCATCATGCGCCGGCGCCAGCGGTTTTTTCTGGCTTCAAGGGTTCCCTTCATATCGTTTGCTCCTGCGGGTCTTCACCGATGATGACCAGCTCCAGCTCAAGATCCACCCCCCTGGCCTTTTTGACCTCCTTGCGAACAAAGACGATGAGCGCGATCATGTCGGCGGGGGTTCCCTGACCTTTGTTGACCATAAAATTGGCGTGCTTTTTGGACACCTGGACATCGCCCCGCCGCACCCCCTTCAAGCCCGCCTCTTCAATGAGACGACCGGCCGGGAGCCCCGGAAGATTTTTAAAAATCGAGCCGGCATTCGGATACTCGAGCGGATGTTTATCTTTGCGCCACGCCAGAATTTCAGCCATGCGCGCGCGGATCTTCGTCTCGTCGCCTTTTTGCAGGACAAAGCGCGCACGGCAGACAATGACCCCTGCCGGCAAATTGGATGTCCGGTACGCAAACGCAATGGCGTCGCGCGGCAGGACTTTCTTTTGACCCATCTCGTCAATCACGGTGACATCGGCAATCACGCTTTGAATGTCCGAGCCGTAAGCGCCCGCGTTCATCTGCACGGCGCCGCCTGCGCTTCCGGGAATGCCGGCTAAAAACTCAATGCCGGTAAGGCCTTCGGCGGCGGCGGCATTCACCAGTTTTCCAAGAGAGACGCCCGCCTGAGCATCGAGCACATATCGGCCATCTTGCCCTGGGATCAGCGTGAATTGATCCAGACCGCGCATCCACAGGAGCGCGCCGCGATACCCGCCATTGCGCACCAGAATATTCGTCAGATTACCCACCGGCAGAAAAGCGATCCCGTGTTGCCTCAGTCGGCCAACCAGCAGGGCAAGCTCCTCTTCGCTTTCGACAGCAATGAGCGCATCGGCGCTGCCGCCCAGTTTCAAAGACGCGTAAGACGCCATGGGTGCGTCATAAATAATTTTCGAAACGGTCAATCCGCTGAGCGCTTCGGCGATTTTTCCGGCAGTCGTCATGCGGGGCCGCCTCCTTTCCGGGTCAGCGCCTCCAGAAACGCTTCGCCGATTTTATAGACACTGCCCGCGCCCAGCGTGATCACGGTGTCGCCGGACCGGGTCTGCGAAAGCAAATAGTCAACCGTCGGCTGCGGCTGTCCAATGTATTCCACGGACGGATGTCCGCCCTCCTTGATCGCCGCCCACAGGGCCGCCGAATTGATGCCGGGAATCGGCGCTTCAGAGGCGGGGTAAATGTCGTTTAAGACCAAGAGATCCGCCTCGCCAAACGAGCGGGTAAATTCATCGAACAGCGCCTGCGTCCGCGTGAAGCGGTGCGGCTGAAAAACGACCACCAGCCTGCCCGAAATCATCTGTCGCGCCGCGGAAAGGGTTGCTGCGATTTCCGTCGGGTGATGGCCGTAGTCATCGAGAACGGTAATGTCGCGGGCGCGCCCTTTGAGTTCCAGCCGACGCTGGACGCCGGAAAATGCCGCAAGTCCCTTGCGGATCGTCGCCATATCCAGCCCCAGCTCGCGCCCGACGGCGGCGGCCGCCATCGAGTTATACACATTGAAGCGGCCCGGAACGCGAAGTTCCACATCCCCCAGATTCTGCCCCCGGTACGCCAGTGCATAAACCGTCTTTCCCGGCGAAAACCGGATATCCGACGCGCTATAGTCCGAAGGCGAATCAATGCCGTAAGTGATCACACGACGCTTGATCGACGGGGCAATGTCACGCACATGTTCATTATCGTTGCACATCACCGTGCAGCCGTAAAACGGCACAATGTTGGCAAATTTTAAAAAGGCGTCCTTGATCTCCGCAAGGCCCGGATAGTAATCGAGATGCTCGCGGTCAATATTCGTAATGACCGCAATGACCGGCGCGAGCTTCAAAAACGATCCGTCGCTTTCATCCGCTTCCGCCACGATGATGTCTCCATCGCCCAGACGCGCGTTGGAGCCGATGCTGGCGAGCTTGCCGCCGATCACCATCGTCGGATCGAGGCCGCCCTGCGCCAGAATCGTCGACACCATCGACGTGGTTGTGGTCTTGCCGTGGCTGCCGGATACGGCGACGGAAAATTTCATTTTCAGAAGTTCAGCCAGCATCTCCGCGCGCGGAATCACCGGAATATTTTTACGATGCGCCTCGACGACTTCCGGGTTGTCCTTTTTCACCGCCGTGGAGGTGACGACCACATCGGCCGAACCGATATTTTCGGCCGCATGCCCCTGAGCGATCGAAGCGCCCAGACGCCGCAGCCGCTCGGTCGTCTCCGACACTTGCGTATCCGAACCACTGATAGCGTAACCCAGATTCAAGAGCACCTCAGCGATGCCGCTCATCCCAATGCCGCCGATGCCGACAAAATGAATGCGCCTGATTTTGCGCTGCATGAATCCAATTTCCCGATCTTTTCCCATTTAACCTTTTGCTCCGTTTATCCTTTAAGTTTTTTTCACCGCCAGGGTCATGCAGGCGTCAACGATTTGTCTGGCCGCGTCGAGACGACCCATTTTTTTGGATCGGGCTTCCATCTCCTGCAATTTTTTTTCATCCGTTAAAAGCGCTTCTATCTCAGCAAAGAGTTTTTCCGGCGTCAGATCGCGCTCGGAGATCATGATTGCCGCACCCGACTCAACCATCGCGCGGGCATTTTGCGTCTGATGATCGTTTGCCGCGAACGGGAAAGGAATCAAAATGGAGGCGCGTCCCGCCGCCGTAATTTCCGCAAGCGATGTCGCGCCGGCGCGGCAGATCATCAGATCAGAGGCGGTATACGCCGAAACCATATCCGCGATAAAGGGACTGACCAGGGCGTTCACGCCATGGCGCCGATAAGCCTCCTTCACGGCCGCGAGGTCGCGCTCGCCGGTTTGATGAACAATATGGAGGGCATCCTTCATTTTTTCCAGAAGCGGCAGCATCGCCACCACCGTCGCGTTAATCGCCGCCGCTCCCTGCGATCCGCCAAAAATTAAAATCTGCCGGATGCCTGAGGAAGACCTTCTGTCGGCGAGGCCTTCGGCAAAGGCTGCCCGAACAGGATTGCCCGTCACCATGACTTTCGCGGCGGCAAACCCCTTTTTGCTTTGCGCATAGGTTAAAAATACTTTATCCACAACTTTACCCAGAAGGCGGTTGGTGTTTCCGGCCAGCGCATTTTGCTCGGCAACGGCGGTGGGAAGCCCCATCAGTCGGGCAGCCAGAACCGCCGGACCGGACGCGTATCCGCCCACGCCCAACACCACATCGGGAGCAAAGGACTGCAAAATCCTGCGGGAGTGCCACAAACTCCGGGGGATCATCACCATTGCTTTCGCCAGTGCCTTCACGCCCCTTCCCTTCAATCCTTCCACCTCAATCAGCTCAAGCGCATAACCCAGACCGGGTAAAATCCGGTATTCAATGCCCCGGCGGGTTCCGATAAACAAAACGCGGTTTTGTCCATCGCGTTTCAAAAATTCTTCCGCGACGGCAATGCCGGGAAACAAATGTCCTCCGGTTCCGCCACCGGCGATCACCATCCGCATGCGCCTCTCCCCGATCCTAGGTCCGCTGCGTGGAGATGTTGAGCAAAATCCCCACGACCAGCATGCTCATCACAAACGACGTCCCGCCATAGCTCAAAAACGGCAAAGCCAGCCCCTTTAAGGGAATAAGCCCCATCACGCCCGCAATATTGATAAAGGCCTGCATCGCAATGAGCATGGTCAGCCCCGCAGCTAAAAGCGTGCCGAAAAGATCCGGCGCGCGAAAAGCAATCATGAAGCCCCGAAGCAGAAAAAAGATAAACATCACGATCACCAGCGTCACGCCAATGAACCCGCTTTCCTCGGCAATGACCGCTAAAATAAAATCCGTGTGTGGCTCCGGCAGATAAAACAACTTCTGCATGCCGTCGCCGATGCCCTGTCCGGTGACGCCCCCCAGCCCGAAGGATAAAAGCGATTGAACCAGTTGAAACCCCGTGTTGTCGGGATCTTTCCAGGGATCGAGAAACGCCGTCAGGCGCGCCATCCGGTATCCCTTGTGTAAAATGAGCCAGGCGCCCATCGGAATGAAAAACAGGCCCAGAAACATCAGATGCGAAATGCGCGATCCGGCCAGTGACAGCATCAACACCAGAATGGAGGCAAGAATCACAACCGTCCCGAAGTCCGGCTGCAGCAAAATCAGCCCCATGATGACCGCGGTCACGGAAAGGGGCGCCAAAACGCCGTGGGTGAATTTCTTCAAATGATGCGCCTTGCGCGTGAGCATGTGCGCCAGAAAAAGGACCATGGCCACCTTCACCAGCTCCGTCACCTGAAAAGAAAAAACGCCCAGATTGAGCCAGCGCGTCGCGCCGCCCCGTTTGACCCCCAGAAACGGCACAAACAACAACACCAGCAATAAAACACACACGAGCACACCGGGATAGGCAACTTTCCGAAGCTGGTCGTATGGCACTTTGGTCATGCCGATCATGACCCCCAGGCCGATACCGACAAAGATCAGATGTTTTTTGATAAAGAACTGCCCGTCTTTAAACTTCTCCAGCGCTAAAATGGAGCTTGATGAATATATCATCATGGCGCCGATCAGCACGAGAAACAGGGTGACCAGGAGGAGGATCATATCCGGCGTATTGGTTTCTTTTTTTACGGCAGCTTCCATTTACAGCGTCCTGACCACGTCTTTAAAGTGATGGCCCCGTTCCTGATAATTTTGAAATTCATCAAAACTGGCGCAGCCCGGCGAGAGCAAAACAACATCCCCGGGATGGGCTTCCCGATAAGCCAAAAGCACGGCTTCTTTCAGCGTCCGCACTTTACTGACCGGTGCGACAGAACCGATTTGCGGCTCAATGCGATCGCGCGCCTCGCCGAATAAAATGACCCGGCGCGCCTTTTCTTCCAAAAAGGGATGGAGCAGCTCGAAGCGGCCATCCTTGTCCCGTCCGCCTAAAAGCAAAATCACCGGCGAGGAAAACGTCTCCAGCGCGCGAACAACAGCATCCACATTCGTGCCCTTGGAGTCGTCATAAAATCGAACGCCACTTTTTTCACCCGCGAATTCGATGCGATGCGGCAAACCGCGGAAGCGCGTCACGGTTTGGATAATGCTGTCCGTCGGGCAGCCGCAAAACCTGGCCGCCACAATGCCCGCCATGACATTTTCCACATTGTGCAACCCCGGAAGCGCAATCATGGACAGCGGGTAGCGCTCTTTTGCGCCATCAGCTCTGAGATAGAGAATCTCCTCCCCCTGGAGAAATATTCCCGTCTTGAGCGCGCGGCCTGAGCTGAACAAAACGACCTCAGCGGCGAGCCTTGCGGGCAGGTCCTTGAGCGCCTCGTCCTGGGCGTTGAGAATCGCCAGATCCGCGCGAAGCTGATTTTCAAACACCCGGGCCTTCATCTGCCGGTAGGCTTCAAATGACCCGTGATAATCCACATGATCGCCTGTGATGTTGAGCAGCATGGCCGCCTTCGGTCGAAACGCATGGATCCATTGCAGCTGGAAACTGCTGATTTCAGCAACAATCCAATCCTCCGTCTGCGCGCCGGCCGCATACGTAATCAACGGCGTGCCAATATTTCCGCCCACAAAGACGCTTTTACCCGCCCCTTTAAGCATTTGGCCCAAAAGGGTTGTCGTCGTGGTTTTCCCGTTGGTGCCGGTGACCGCGACCATCGGCGTGCGAATAAACCGCCAGGCCAGTTCAATTTCACTGAGAATCTCAATCTTCTTTTTTTGCGCCGAAACCAGAATCTCATGCGAGGGCGCAATGCCGGGCGACGGCACAACCACATCCACGCCGGAGAGGATCGCGGGGTCGTAGGGCCCGGCAGACAGCCAGCGCTCATGGGCCAGCACCTCATAATCCTTGCCCCAGGAGCTGGCCGGTTTAGCATCGCAGGCCACGACGGACGCCCCCTGACGCCCCAGAAATGAGGCGACGGCAATGCCGGTTTTCCCCATGCCGATGACGGCCACTTTTTTTCCGCGAAGGTCCATATTTACCTACCTGAGTTTCAGGGTGATGATGGCCACAAGCGCCAGTAAAATGGAGATAATCCAGAAGCGCACAACCACCTTGGTTTCTTTCCACCCTTTGAGTTCAAAATGATGATGAATGGGCGCCATGCGGAAAATCCGTTTGCCGCCGGTCAGCTTGAAATAGCCCACCTGAAAAATGACGGAGAAGGTTTCCATCACAAAAACGCCGCCGACAATCGCCAGCAGAATTTCCTGCTTGGTCATCACCGCCACGGCGCCCAGGGCGCCGCCCAGCGACAGAGAGCCGACATCGCCCATGAAGATTTCCGCCGGATGAGCGTTAAACCACAAAAAGCCCAGCGTCGCGCCGACGAGGGCACCGCAAAACACCGTCAGCTCACCCACGCCCGGCGTATAGGGAATCTGCAGATACTGGGCAACCTTGATATTGCCGGCGAAGTACGCAAAAAATACATAGGTGGCAAAGCAGATGATCGCGGGACCTGCGGCCAGACCGTCGAGACCGTCGGTAAGATTCACGGCGTTGGCCGCGCCGACAATAATAAACACACACAATACAATATAGCCCCAGCCGATATCCGGTAAAACCGTCTTGAAAAATGGAATCGTAATCTGTGTGCTGAATCCCGGCTTGACATAGAGCACAATTCCGACAAAAAGCGCGATGGCGATTTCCACCATCAACCGTGTTTTCCCCGAAACCCCGCGCGAACTTTTTCCCGCGAGCTTGCGATAGTCATCCAGAAATCCGACAAGCCCGAATCCCACCAGAACCAGCAGCGCCAGCCACACATACACCACGGACCAGTTGCCCCAGAGAAGCGTGGAGATCACCACGGCAAAAATAATCAGAATGCCGCCCATGGTGGGCGTTCCCTTTTTCACCTGGTGCGTCTGTGGTCCGTCGTCGCGGATTTGCTGATCAATTTGCAGGGATTGCAGCTTGGCAATGAACCACCGCCCGAACATGAGACAGATGAGCAGCGCGGTGATTGAGGCGAATGCCGTCCGAAACGTGATATAGCGAAACACGTTGAAGGACGAAAACATCGTATGGAGCGGATACAGGAATTCGTAAATCACGTCTGGCCTCCCGGGGGATGCGCGGGCTCGGATGCCTCCGTGCGCCCGTCGCCGAACTGCTCACAAACCATCGACACAAACCGGTCCATCTTCAGGCGGCGGGAACCCTTCAGCAGGATCCAGTCGCCCTTGCGGACCTGTTTTTTCAGATACGTCATCACGAAGTCATCCCTGTCTAAAAACATGACCTGCGCTTCGTCGAGCCCCCCATCCAATGCACCGGAGGCGGTATGCCCGGCATAGTCCCCCTGCAAGAAAACGGCCGCCACCCCCGTGGTGGCCAGAAGCATCCCCACCTTGCGATGCATCTCGGCAGCCGCATCACCCAGCTCCAGCATATCGCCCAAAAGAACAAAAGCGCGATGCGCCCCCTTCATATCCCTGAGTGTCAAAAGGGCTTCTCTCACCGAGGCGGGATTGGCGTTGTAGGCGTCGTTGACCAGATACGCGCCGTTTTGCAGCCTGATCATCTCCATACGGCCGCTGACGGCTTGCGCGTTGGAAAGCCCGCGCCGTATGGACTCCAGTGTCGCTCCCCCCGCATATGCGGCAGCCGCCGCGCCCATGGCATTATAGATATTGTGAACACCGGCGATCTTCATATCCACCCGGCAGGACTGTTCACCCACGTGCAAATGGAAGATCATGCCGCGCGCCCCGTTTTTTTTGACGTCCCGAACGCGGACATCGGCGCTGGCGCTCATGCTGAACGTCACGGTCCGGCCGGGCCATCGCTCCGCCAGTAATCGCACGGCCTCATCATCGAGATTGACCACAGCCGTGCCGGACGGATTCATGGCAAAAAACAAATCTCCTTTTTCCTCGCGGACGGCCTCCACGGATCCAAATCCCGCCAGATGCGCGGGACCGATGTTGGTGATGAGCCCGATGTCCGGCCGGGCAATATCCGTCAGGCGTCTAATTTCACCGCGCATGTTGGTGCCCATTTCCAGAATCGCCACTTCATGTTGTCCGGTCAGACGAAAAAGGGTCTGCGGCAGACCGATTTGGTTATTGAAGTTTCCCTGAGTTTTCAAAATAACTTTTTCCTGTTCAAGAATAGCCGCAAGCATCTCCTTGGTGGTCGTTTTTCCCGAGGATCCGGTAATGGCGATGACGGGAATTGAAAACCGCAGGCGATAGGCCTGCGCCAGATCGCCCAGCGCTTTGAGCGTATCTTGAACCCGAATGATACAGGCGCGCCCGGTCAGTTTGGCGACATCCACCGACTCCGGATTGGACAGGAGAACGCCCGAAGCGCCGCCATCGAGCGCCGCCGCCACAAAATGATGGCCGTCGAAACGCTCCCCCGAAAGCGCGACATACAGATTGCCGGGAGAAATTTGCCGCGAATCCGTCGATATCCCGTTAAAGGTGCTTTCGGCCCCTCCGCCAAGCAGTTTTCCCTCGGTGGCCTCAAGCACGTCAGAAAGCGTCCATATGGGCAAGGCTGTGTTCATTGATGCGTCACCCCTTCGTTCGTAAAGCCTGCCAAGCGACTTGACGGTCGTCAAACGGCACTTTGGTCGTTCCCAGAATCTGATAGTCTTCGTGACCCTTACCGGCAATGAGGACAATGTCGCCGTCTTTGGCCAATCCGATCGCGGTTTCAATGGCGCTCTTGCGCTCGGCAATCACGGCATAGCTGCGTCCTTGCCCATCGCGCCGCAAGGCATCGGGCGGCATCTTCGTAGCGACGGCCGGATCAATCCCCGCCTCAATTTCGCGGATAATCGCCATCGGCTCTTCAAGTCGCGGATTATCGGAGGTCACGACAGTGATATCGCTTTCGGCGGTCGCGATTTTTCCCATCACGGGGCGCTTGCTGCGATCGCGGTTTCCGCCGCAACCGAAAACCGTCAGCAACTTGTTGGTTTTAAGCGAGTTGAGGGTTTGCAGCACCTGACTCAAAGCGTCGGGCTTGTGGGCATAATCCACAAAGACAAAAAGGCCGCTCGATGGTCCCACCCGCTCAAGACGGCCCGGCACGCCTGCGAGATTCCGGATGCCCGCCGCGATGGCCGCAGGCGATATCCCCAATACAAACGCGGCGGCCGCAGCCGCCAGCATGTTCGACAGATTGAAGCCACCCGTGAGTGAGGATCTGACGGAAACGGCCTTGCCGCCCATCAGTATTTCCGTCCGGATGCCGTCAAGGGCAATATCGGTTTGCCTTCCTTCCACATCCGCCTTGCTGCCGTAGGACAAAACAGGCAGGTTGATTTCGGCCAGAAGCCGCTTTCCCCACGCATCGTCAGCGTTGATGACGGCTTTCGGAGTTTGACGTTTCCCGCTTTGCGGCAAGAGCTCCTGAAACAGCCTTTTTTTGGCCTGAAAGTAATCTTCCATATCCCGGTGATAATCCAGATGCTCGGGGCTCAGGTTTGTAAATATTCCCAGATCGAAGGCGCACTCGTCCACCCGGTTTAAACTCAACGCGTGCGAGGAGACTTCGGCAACAACATGCGTCACGCCGGCATCTGCCATCTCGCGCAGAATTTTCTGCATGTCATACGATTCCGGCGTGGTATTCGGCGCGGGAAATACATGTCCGGCATAACGATAGTTGATGGTTCCCAGCACCCCGCAGCTAAAACCCGCGGCGGTTAAAATGGATTCCATTAAATACGCAACGGTGGTTTTCCCGCTGGTTCCCGTAACCCCGATCAAGGTCAGCGCCTTTGACGGATCATTAAAAAAGTTTTTGGCCAGCCTGCCCAGCGCCCGGCGGCTGTCCGCCACACGAAGTGCGACCACCCCCTCCGGGAGGGTAATATCCTTTTCGTGAACAATGAAGCGCGCACCGCGCGCGATGGCCTGATCCACAAAGCGATGCCCATCGTGGACGAGCCCCTCAATGGCGACAAACAGCGACCCGGGGCCGCACTGATTTGCAGCATAACAGACCGATGTCACTTCATCCGAAACCTGCGCACCGGCTAAAGTGAAATCCATCCCTTGTAAAAGTTGCCCGAGTTTCATGACGCCCCTAATGTTTCACTTCAAAAGTAACCTTGCACACTGGCTTATCACGCATCGCCGATCGCGCCGGCGGGTACTGTTTGACCGCCCAGCCGCTGCCGGATATCTCCAGTTCTATGGCGCGGGATCGCGCCATCCGCATGGCCTCACGAATCGTTAATCCGGAAAAATCCGGCATGAGGGATTCATCCTCCGCTGGATCCTCTAAATTCTGTGCAACCACCGCCTGCCCGGCAGAAACCAGTTGAATGCCGTTTTGCGCTTGCAGGGCGTGCACTGGCGTTTCGCGAATATTGGTTTTGAAACTGTTGAGGATCTGTTCACCGATCTGTTTGAATACGGGGGCGGCGGCCATGCCGCCGTATTTATCCTTCTGCGGTTCGTCAAGCATCACCAAGATGACCACCTGCGGATCATCAGCCGGGAAAAAACCGATAAAGGACGTGCGAACTTTATCCGACGAATAAATGCCGCGGGAAAAATCAAATTTCTGCGCCGTGCCCGTTTTACCGGCCACCGCAACATTCAGGATGTGAGCGTTTTTCCCCGAGCCATCTTCATCGCCAACCACATCCGTCAACATGGCGGTTACGCTTTTCGCCGTCCGGGACGACACCACACGGCGAACCACCTCCGGCGCAAACATTTTAACCGGCTCATTATTGATATCCGTGAACCCCCGAACGATAAACGGCTTCATCAAGACACCGTCATTGGCGATGGCCGACATGGCTGAAATCAACTGAATCGCGGTGACCGAAATCCCCTGTCCAAAGGCGATGGCCGCCGTATCCACCCGGGTCCAGTTCTGCACCGGCCTTAAAATTCCGGAGGCCTCGCCCACCAGATCAACCCCTGTTTTCGATCCGAATCCAAAGGATCGGATATATTGGTAATATTTTTCCTTACCCAGTTTGTCCGCGATTTTAACCGAGCCAATGTTACTGGAAAATTTCAGAATATCCGCCACGGACAGATAACCGTACTTTTTCCAGTTGGCTTCCCGGATGACGCGATTAGCCACCGTAAAATGGCCGTTTTCGCAATAAAAAGCATCTCTGGCCCGGATGGTTTTCTCTTCAAGGGCGGCAGCGACTAAAAATGGTTTAAAGGTGGATCCCGGATCGAAGACATCCGTCACTGCGCGATTACGCCAGTCCTCTGGGGAGAGCCCCCGGATATTGTTGGGGTTAAACCCTTTTTCATTGGCCAGGGCGAGAATCTCACCAGTTTTCGGGTCCATCACGATGGCCATGCCGCCCCTGGCCCCCTTGTCCAGCACGGCATCTTTGAGATGCCGCTCCACCAGATACTGAATGCGGCTGTCAATGGTTAAAACCAGATTGGACGCCTCCTCGCGGGGTGACGCATTGCGTTCCACATGCACGAAAAGTTTTTTCCCCTTCGCGTCGCGCGCCCAGGTCAACTTTCCGGGTTTGCCTTTCAGATAATCATCATATTTCTTTTCAAGCCCCTCAAGACCTTCAGAATCGTATCCGGCGAATCCGAGCAGATGCGCGGCCAATTGACCATTGGGATAAAAACGCTTCGGCTCCTTGATCATAAACACGCCTTCGATACGGGCGGCCTCCACTTTAGCCGCCGTCTGCGGAGAAATTTTACGCGCGAGCCAGCAGAAGCTTCTGGGCTCGGATATTTTCTTTAAAACAGCGGCCTGGTCCAGTTTCAGCAAGGTGGCAATCTGCCTGGCGGCCTCAGCCGGATGGGAAATGCGCGTGGGATCGGCAAACACGGAATCGGCCTGCACCGACATCGCCAGTTTCTCGCCGTTGCGATCGTAAATCATGCCCCGCTCGGACGGAATCGGCAGCGTCGTCTTATGCTGCCGTTGGGCCAGCGTCTTGAGCTTTTCACCAGAGAGCACCTGCAGTTGAAAGGCGCGCGACAAAAGCGCGACAAATAGAATCAAAAAAACCGCCAGAATACTGGCCAGCCGGAACTTCAGCCATTTTTTTGAATCTGCAGCCATGGTCACTTCCCGTTTTCTCTGATCACAATGACCTGATCAGCGTCCGGATGGATCATCTCTAATTTGGTTTTCGCGATGTGCTCGATTCGCTGCGGCGCCTTGAGCATCGCCAGCTCCAGCTTCAGTTTCTTCTGCTCTTCGAGCAGAAGCTCTTTTGCGGAAAGCGACGCGGCAATTTCATATTCCATCCTCGTCATGCGGATGTGCGATCCGACGTAAATCAGCGCGACAAACATAAGCACCAGCGCCACCACGATGAACGTCGGATATTTCGCGCCGAATGAGACGTTGGAAGACTCCCGGACAGGGCGTCGCGTACCCAACACGGTTGTTGAGGCTGTCTGTGGCATATTAAATCCTTTCGGCGACCCGAAGTCTGGCGCTGCGGGCGCGCGGGTTTTTCTCAATTTCTTGAGGCGAAGGCATCACCGCTTTTCGCGTCATCACCCTGAGCGTCGCTTTTTTCTGACAAACACAATAGGGAAGATCCTTCGGGCAGACGCAGGTCGCAGCCAGATCGCGAAACGCGTTTTTTACCAGGCGATCCTCCAGCGAGTGAAAAGCAATGACACACAGGCGCCCCCCGGGCGTCAACGCCCCGACGGCGGCCGAAATTGCCGGTTCAATCACATCGAGCTCGCGATTGACGGCAATGCGCAATGCCTGAAACGTCCGGGTAGCCGGATGAATTTTCAAATGCCGCATGGCTGCCGGCATCGTCCGCGCAATCAAATCTGCCAGCTCACGCGTCGTCTCGATGGGTGCCTCTGCCCTTCTCGTCACGATGGCCCGGGCAATTCTCGCGGCCATTTTTTCCTCCCCGAAAAGCCGGATGATTCTTTCCAGTTCGTTTTGACGCGTTGTGTTCACCATCTCATAGGCGGAGTGTTTCAAGTCCTGATCCATCCGCATATCCAATCGAGCGGACTGTCCGAAACTGAACCCTCTGTGGGCCGTATCCAGCTGGTAAGAAGAAACCCCCAAATCCAGCAACACCCCGTCCACCTGAGAAATGTTCAAGTTCCTGAGCACGGCACCGAGGGTTTCAAAATTTGCCCGGACTAAAATTTTTCGCGCTGAATAAGGCGCCAACCTGTCCTGGGCCGCCCGGATCGCATCCGCGTCGCAGTCCAGGCCGATGAGCGTGCCCTGCGTGCGCTCGAGGATCGCCTGCGCATGTCCGGCGCCTCCCACGGTGGCGTCCACATAAACGCCTGAGGGGTTTGAAATCAGCCAGAACATGACTTCTTCCAGCATCACCGGCTCATGAACAAAACCGGCGTTCACGCTTAAATTCCCAGATCAGCAATTTCATCGCTGATTTTGTCAATTTCTGCGCCCGCTCTTCGCAGCTCCTCGTCAAAACGTTCTTTAGACCAGATTTCGATATCCTTAACCATGCCCGCCAGGACAATGTCCTTTTGGAGATTGGCATATTCACGCAGGGTGGGCGGAATCAGCACGCGCCCCTGGTTATCCATCGTACAATCCACCGCTCCGGACATGAAAAATCTTTGAAATGAACGGACATTCTTGCGCAAGATCGACTGATGGGAAATTTTTTGCTCAATGACCATCCACTCATCATAGGGGAAAACGCGCAAACATCCTTCCCAGTTCGTGATCACCATGCGAGAGTCATACTTGTCTTTAAACACTTCACGGAAGCGCTGAGGGAAGATAATTCTTCCCTTTTCGTCGATGGTATGATGAAATTGTCCACGAAATCCGGATAATTCGGGCACTTAACTTCCCCTCCACTTTAAACCACTTTACTCCACGTGGCCAACTATAGAGAGGGAAAAAGCCTTTGTCAAGAAAAAAAATGGGGCTTATTGATCTTAAATCACTGAAATTTTCAGGAAAAAAGGGGAGAACCGGGAAAACAGATTTGCAGCAGCAAACCGAAATGAAAGCTCCGGAAACGATGAGTGGGGATGGATAGGTCGCCGCCGTTTACTCTATAGTGTCGCTGATGTTGTTTTTTCTGTTTTGGCGGATATCCGCAATGGCGCGGGTATGCTCGTCAAACGTTGATGAGAAGAAGTGTGTGCCATCTTTTTTGGAAACAAAATATAAATAATCCACATCAGCCGGTTTCAGCACCGCCCAGAAGGAATCCAAGCCCGGGTTGGAGATGGGCCCCGGTGGCAACCCGCGGATGATATAGGTATTATAAGGGGATTCGCGCCGGTAATGACTGCGAAGAATAATACCGTTAAAATTTTTAAGATCATAGACCGTGGTCGGATCACTCTGCAGCGGCATTTTTTTTCTCAGACGATTATAAAACACGGCTGCAATCATGGGTTTTTCGGCGGAATACCCGGTTTCTTTGCCCACCAGCGACGCAAACGTCACCAACTGATGCGGATCCAACCCTTTTTCGGCCGCGAGGTTGATCATATCTGCCGTAATTTTGTTCCAGAAACGCTCAACCATGGCGCGCAGAATGTGCCGGGTGCTCATCGTTCGGGTCAGATAGTAAGTGTCCGGATACAGATAACCTTCAAGCGAGTCCGCCTGAACGCCAAGAAGGGACAGAAACATTTCATCATGGACGAGCTCAAAGAAGTCATCTTCGTTAATTAATTTATATTCTTTGAGGCGCGCCGCGATTTCCCGCATCGTATAATCCTCATGAATCGTCACCCGGTAATACTTGATTTCTCCCCGGAGGAGTTTATTGATCATTTCAAGTGGAGAATGCGCTGTGGACAATTCATACTCTCCGGCCCGGATGGATCGCGTGGCGCGTTTGATGGACGCAAGACAATAAAAAAAGAGCTTGTTCTTAACAAGCCCGGCATCCGTCAGAATGTTGGTGATTTTTAAAAAACTTGATCCGGTCGGAATATCCACCTGAATCGTCTGGCTGTTTTGCGCATCAATCGGGCTTTTTGCGTAAATGCCCAGACAGGCGGCAAAACCGGCCATCATCAAAAACGGCACTAAAATTATTAAGAACAGCCATTTTTTCTTTGTTTTTTTCATTCGAAATCCGTTGCATCGGCACAACCTTTTTCAGGGCACGCTGATAGTTTTTTATCGGCACGATCGAGATAATTCTGAAGAATCAGGCAAGCGGCCAGTTGATCGACTTTTTCCTTGCGCTTTTGCCAGCGCACGCCGGATTGGATAAGGATTTCTTCCGCCTCCTTGGTGGACATGGCTTCGGGCCACTTCATCACAGGCAACGAGAAGTGATCTTCCAGTAATTTGGCAAAACGGTTGACTTTTTCACACTGAATGCCTTCGGAGCCGTCCAAGCGGATCGGATAGCCGATCAACAGGGATTCTATCTCATATTTTTGAATCCACTGGCCGATCAAAGTGAAATCGTGTTTTTTTGTTTTTCGAATCAGTGTCGGCAGACCCTGGGCGGTCATGCCGAGCTCATCGCACACGGCCAGACCCATCCGCTTTTCACCGTAATCTATTCCCAAAATGCGCAAAGCCCACCTCGTTGATTGCTGCGCGTGTCTAACAATTTTCCAGAGGAATTTCAATAACAGATTCAGCCGGGTAAATATCAGGTTGTGAAAATAACGTAAGTTTGTTATTTCAGACCATCTTATAAGGCATCGCGGGAAAAACATGCAGCATTTCGTTTTAGGCACGGCCGGACATGTGGATCACGGCAAGACATCCCTGATTAAATCCCTCACCGGCACCGATACAGACCGCCTCAAAGAGGAGAAGGAACGGGGCATTACCATCGAGCTGGGCTTTGCCTCGCTGACGCTTCCGTCCGGCGCAACGCTGGGCGTCGTGGACGTGCCGGGGCATGAAAAATTCATCAAACACATGGTTGCGGGCGCCGCCGGCATTGATCTGGTTTTAATGGTCATCGCGGCGGATGAAGGTGTCATGCCGCAGACGAAAGAACATCTGCATATCTGTTCGCTTCTTGGCATTAAAACGGGACTGGTCGCCCTGACCAAAACGGATCTTGTGGAGCCGGAATGGCTGGAGCTGGTGCACACCGAAATTGCCGAGTATCTCGCGGACACCTTTCTGGCCGGCGCGCCGATTGTGCCGGTTTCGGCCGTCGCCCAAACCGGGCTGGAGACTCTGGCAGCCCAAATTGATCAAATCGTTAAAAATATCCGCGAGAAATCCGGCGACGGGATTTTCCGCCTGCCGGTGGACCGGATTTTCTCCATGAAGGGCTTCGGCACGGTGGTCACCGGCACGCTGATTTCCGACAAAATTAAAGTCGGCGAGGATATCGTGATTTTGCCGGAAAACATTTCTGCGCGGATTCGCGGCCTTCAGGTGCACAATGCGGCGGTGGAAGAAGCCTTCTCCGGTCAGCGCACGGCCGTCAATTTACAGGGCATTGAAAAATCGACGCTCAACCGCGGCAACGTGCTGGTTCGGCCGCAAACCGTCTGGACCACGCAAAGGCTCGACGTCGCGTTTGAGTATCTCCCCTCCAACACACGCAAGCTCAAAAACCGGGCACTGGTGCGCCTGCACAACGGCACGGCGGAAATCATGACCCGGATTCTCCTTTTGGATGCGGACGAACTTTCACCCGGCGACAAATGTTTCGCGCAGCTGCTTTTGGCGGAAGAAGACGTGGTGGTCGGAGGCGATCATTTCGTCTTGCGAAGCTATTCGCCGGTGACGACCATCGGGGGCGGCCGGATTCTTGACCCCCTGGCGCAGAAAATCAAACGGAAAAACGTCTCGATTCTCGATGATCTCAGCGTCCTTGCGCGCGGGACCCTTTTTGAAAAGATGGCTGTGATCCTTAAACGGGCGGGCTTTACGGGCGTCACCCCCGCCGCGCTGGCGTTTCGTCTGGGCGAACATGTCAAAAAAATCCGCGAGGCGCTCAACACCTTGTATTCGAGCCATCAGGCCGTCTTGCTTTCCGGCGATGATCCGGCGGCGCTTTCCGCGCCTTTGTTTGCCGAGCTCAAAGACCTGCTGGTGAAACGCCTGACGGCCTACCATCTCGAGCATCCGCTCAAGGAAGGCGTCTCCAAGGAAGAACTCAAGGCGGCGCTGCAGGATACGGTCTCCTCACGGCTCTTCAATATGGTGCTGGCCGATCTGGTCAAAAAAGAAATACTCGCCAGCGACCGCGACACGGTGAGACTGGCGACACATTCGGTTCAGCTGGCGGGGGAAGAGGATGCGCTTCGCAACACGCTTGCCGAAATGTATGCCAAAGCAGGCCTTACGCCGCCATCGCTGTCGGAGGTGCTAAACGGCTTCGGGCCGCAAAAGGCCAAGGCGCAAACGATTGTCCGCCTGATGCTCAAAGAGGGAGCGCTCATTAAAATCAACGAGGAGCTGTGCTTTGACGGACCGGCGCTTGAGCGGCTTCGCGAAGACTACAAGGCCATGCTCATCCGCGACGGCCTTGCCACACCGGCAACCTTCAAGGATCTGACGGGGCTTTCGCGCAAATACATCATTGCGCTCATGGAGTATTTTGATGTGAACAAACTGACGGTGCGTGTGGGCGATCACCGGGTTTTAAGAGAAAAAATCTGATTAAAAATACGGAAAGGCGGTTTCATTGAAAAACAAGGACATTTATCTGGCGGACATCAAACAGGGCGAAAAAATCGCGTCTGTTTTTTTAGTGGCGGAAAAAAGCCTGGCCCACTCTCAGAAGGGTTCGGCCTATCTCAACGTGCGGCTCAAGGACAAAACCGGCGAAGTCGATGCCAAAGTCTGGGACAACGCGGTCGAAATGGATCGCGTCTTTAAAAAGGGCGACATCGTCTATATCGAAGGACGCGTACAGCTTTACCGCAACGCGCTGCAGGTGTCCCTCGTCACGGTCCGGCCCCTGGCGGCCGAGGAGTATGACCCGTCGGATTTTCTGCCGGTGAGCAAGCTCGACACAAACGCGATGTTTCAGGATCTGATGATCTATGTCGATCAAATTTCTTCCGCGCCGCTTGGGGCGTTGCTTCGCGCCTTTTTTCATGAAGAAAAAACCGCCGAGCTCTTCCGCCGCGCGCCGGCCGCCAAGGGGTTTCATCATACATATCTGGGCGGCCTACTGGAGCATACGCTCTCCACGGTGCGGCTCCTGGACCGGGTGGCGGATCATTATCCGCAACTCAACCGCGATTTGCTTCTGGCCGGCGGCATGCTTCACGACATCGGCAAGATTTATGAATTCTCCTACGATTCTCTGATCGGCTACAGCGACGAGGGACGGATGATCGGCCATCTGGTCATGGGCGTGGAAATGATCGATAAAAAAATTGAGGCGATCCCGGACTTTCCACCGCAGCTGGCCCTGGAGCTTCGGCACATCATCCTGAGCCATCATGGCGAATTTGAATTCGGCTCGCCCAAACGCCCGAAAACCAAGGAAGCGCTGGTCATTCATTTCATGGATGACCTCGATGCCAAGCTCAACGCCTTCGATCTGATTGTTGCCGCCGACTCGGCCAACAGCGAGTCCGAGTGGACCAGCTACAACCGGTTTTTTGAACGCTATCTGTATAAGGGCAAGCGGGAAGGCGTCTAGCGCTCACAGCGCAAGCGGTTGATTCAGCGCTTCGCGGATTTTCCGGGACAAAAGCGCCACGTGAAAAGGTTTCTGCAGAAACAGGAGGGCGCCGCCCTGATCGAGAATCTCCTGCGCCTGGCCGGCCAAAGCGTAACCGCTGGATAAAATAATTCTGGCCTGCGGATTCATTTTCCGAATCTCCGCAATCGCCGCCCGGCCACCCAGTCCCGGCATGATCATGTCCATGATGACCAGATCAATCTCGCCGACATGAAGGCGGTACAGGTCGATGGCCTCCTCGCCGCTTTGGGCCGTCATCACTCGGTAGCCCAGGCCGCTGAGCATTTCCACAATCACATCGGTAATGCTTTTTTCATCATCGACCAGCAGGATCGATTCGCGGCCCGGCAGCGTCACGTCTTCGGCAGAGCGTTCTTCTTCAACCTCATTAAACGACGCCGGCAGGTAAATGGAAAACGTTGCACCCCGCCCGATATCGCTTTCCACTTCGATGGCGCCCCCGTGGCCTTTGACGATTCCATAAACAGACGCCAGCCCCAGACCCGCGCCGCGGATCCGTCCCATTTCCTTGGTGGTATAAAAGGGCTCGAAAAGGCGCTCGCGCGTGATATCATCCATCCCCACGCCTGTATCTCTCACGCTGATCTGGACATACGGCCCCGGCGAAATCCCCAGCGGCTGAGCCTGGGAGGCCTCCATCCGGATATTTTGCGTTCGGATAATAATTTCTCCGCCTTCGGGCATGGCATGCCAGGCATTGACAAACAGGTTGAGCAGCACCTGATCCATCTGGCTGCGGTCGGCATCCACCGTCCATAATTTTTCTTCCAGATCCTGCGTCATGACGATTTCTTTTTTCGTCCGGCCGAACATTTCAGCCGAGCGGGAAATCACGTCGTTGAGATCCAGCGGTTTAACTTCATAGCGGCCGCCTCGCGCATAGCCCAGAAGCTGACGCGTCAAATCGGCGCCGCTTCGCACATGCGCCTCAATCGCCCGAAGCTGCCCGTAGTGGGGGTGCCGCAGATCCGTATCGAGGAGCATCAGGGACGCATAGCCCTGGATGCCCATGAGCAGATTGTTGAAATCATGCGCCACGCCGCCGGCCAGGGTTCCAATGGCTTCCATTTTCCGCGCCTCGGCAAGCTGATCGCGCAGGCGCTGCTGTTCTTCCTCCATTTTTTTCCGCGCTGTGAGATCCCGGGCAATATTGCGAAACCCCGTGGGATGGCCCTGCGCATCGCGAATGAGCGTCACAATGGATTCCAGGGTTTTGCTTGAGCCGTCCTTGCAGCGAACGCCGGACGTATAGAGCTTGGCCGGCTTGCCGGTTTTATAAATCTCATTAAAAACCTCGAAGACCTGGTGGACTTCCTCGGAAGACACATAGCGCTGATGGTGTCGAAGCTGCATATATTCTTTACGGGAACAGCCCAGCATCCGGCAGGCGGCTTCATTGCAAAACGTGCAGCGCCCCCGAAGGTCAAACTCGGCGCAGGAATCTTCAACACTTTCAAGAAAATCGCGGTACCGTTCGAGGTCGCGCTCCATCTTCCGGCGCTCGGTCACATCACGGGCAATGCTGCGAAACCCCACCGGCGTGCCGCTTGCATCAAACATCAATGAAATGGCGGTCTCCAGCACGCGGATGTCCCCGCCGCGACAGCGCACCCTGGCGTCAACGTAATTGACCGGCAACTTTTTGGCGTAGGTTTCATGAACCGTCCGGAAGATTTTATCGGCTTCCTCCCGGTTGGGATAGCGCTCGTGATGATGCAGATGAAGAAGGGTTTCCCGGTCATACCCGAACACCCGGCAGGCCGCCTCGTTGCAAAACGTGCAGCGCCCTTTCAGGTCGTATTCGGCGCAAATATCATTGACGCTCTCCACAAATTCGCGATAGCGTTCGCGATCCCGTTCAATTTTTTTTCGCTCCGTAATATCGCGTCCGATGCCGCGAAATCCGGTGGGACGGCCCGCTGCGTCGTAAATGAGCGCGATGACTGCCTCCACATCACGGATCTGGCCGTCGCGGCGCGCGATGCGATATTCCATGAGCGTCTCGGGGATGTCTTTCCAGATCATCGATTCAAACATCCGGAAAACCTCGCGCGCTTCCTCGCGGCCGGGATGCCTCTGTTCCCGGCCCATCCCGAGCAGCTCTTCCCGGGAGCAACCGAACGCGCGAACCATTGCTTCGTTGCAAAAAGTGATGTTGCCTGCCAGATCAAACTCGAAGCAGCCGTCGCCGACATTATCCATGAAGTTCCGGACTCTCGTCTCGCTGGTGCGAAGCGCTTCGAGCGCCGCTTGAAGACGTTCATTTTCAGCCTGCAACTTCTGCAACGCCTGCGCTAACGATTCACTATTTATGTCTTTGTTCGTCATCGTGGAGTGCCATTTCCTGCCGCATCAAAAAGAAAACTTTATCCCTGTGGCGATCATGAGAAATAATTGTCCCTGGCGATTGGGGTCCTGCAGATGGAAGCCCACCACCACACCCAGATAGGGATTTTCAACCCATCGGTATCGGGCAGACGGTTCTACATAGGCCGACCAGCCGATTTTCTGCTGCGTGATCTTCGCGTCAAAGGCGCGGGTGATTTCATAATACGGTCCCGTCAGAACTGTTTTTTGTGCGTCGCCGTCGAAGACGGAATACAGTAAAAAAGTGCGGTTGGATAACAGCCCGTCGCTGTCCTTTAAAAGCGTATCATAGGAGAGTTCCAGAAAATAAGGACCACGACCTGAAAATTTGTAATAGGCCAGATCCGTTGTATTGCGGAAAACGAAGCGGTCAATCTTTCCCTGGAGCGTGGGCTGAAACATCAGGCGATGCGCGTGTGTCCGCTCTTCATCATGGCGCTCCGACCGCACATCGTCGCCGTAAGGGGCATTGGGCGAAGCAAAAGACAACAGCCCGCCGCTCACCCCAGTAAATTGATAAAAGTCATACTGAATTCTAAGCGGCAGAATAATCCACGGCAGAACTTCCAGAGAAAGCCCGGCCTGCATCATGGCCGGAGAAACGGTCAGCCCCGCGCCTGTCTGAACGTACGAAGTGGCTGCATTATATCGCGCGTCATATCCGAAAACATAGCGGTAACGCGCAGAACCGGAAATGGCCAGCCCTGGCGGATTGAGCCTGCCACCCACATCAAGTGCCGCCAAAAAACGTCCTCCCAGATGGTTTGAGACATCCGGCGCGTTCGCTGTTGCATCCTCATTGATAAATGTTTGATCGGAAGCGGCGTGGATGGCCACCGCAGGCCATGCCAGACAGACAAACAAAAAAACAACAGCAAGCCGTATTTTGCTCATTATCCCCCCCCTTGCGCAGGCAGATCCACCTGTTCGCCATGTTGCCGAAGATCGAAAGCATAGACGATTTTCCCCCATGCGTCAATTCTGCTTATAAAAAAACAGGACGTCTCCCGCCCTGGGAAAGTCCTGTTTTTCATGTCACGGATCAAGATAGATTCGGTCTGCCTTATTTCTTTTCCGCAAGCTTCGCAAGCGATGCTTCCAAATGCTTCTGAGCCCGGCCCGGAGGCGTCACGGCCCTGGGGAAATCACCGAATGCGTCAATGTTATTCAACTCGGCCATCACGCTTCGAAAGCCCGAGTCAAAAGAAAAGCGTCGCACATGCTTGTTAAAATCGATATCCTTGCCGAATTGTGACATGACGGAGGTGGATTTTTCGGAAATCTGGATGCCGTTTTCGAGATTGCCGTCCTGATCCAGGGTTTGGAGCACCACGCAGATATTCACCACGCGCTGATCCTGGGCGCCCTTGGCATCGGGCACGATGTCCAGAGGCGTGACCACCGGCTTGCCGGCCGCGGATCCCAAAACAACTTCGCCTATGGAAAAGGTGACGGTCTCACCTGGTTTGTAGCGGAAAACACCGTCGTCTTTGGTCACACCTGTGATGGTGGGCGTTTTATAGTTGAGCCCGCCGACGGGTCCGTCCATAAAAATCCCCTTCTGGGCAATGCCGAAGGCAGATTCCAACGTTGCGCATCCGCTCAGGGCCATCAGTAGAACCGCTGAGACTGCCGCCAACAAACACCGTCCCCAAACATTCGATTTTCTCATCACGCCTGCTCCTCCCTTCAAATATTTATTGAAATGCTTCGAATTCTACAAAATTGTAATTTAATGAACGTATAGATAATATAGAAGCCGGCGAATGTCAATCAATGAAAAATACAGGGCATGACAAAAACTTCAATCAAAAGGCGGGGGAAGCTTAATGACGTCCCCCGCCTTTTTGTTCAGACTCCAATCTCGAAAAAGAGACTACATGCCGAAAACCAGAAACGCCCCTGCCGCCTCGGGATAGGCCGCCTTGGCCACAGCGATTTCAGCAGCCAGATCGGCCGCAATGATTTCCGCGCTCTCGACGCTGATCAGATAATTGTTCAGATCCGCGTTGAAGTGGATGATCTTGTTCACACCCGCCGCATTGTCCCACTGGGGCCAGACCGGCAGTGATGAACCGGCCGGATTGGGGTTGAGAGTCTTAACAAATGCGATCAGATAATCCATCATCGCATTTTGCAGCGCGTCACGACCGGGCTTGTTCGTCGCAGTAAATGAAACATTCCAGGAATCCGTCGCCACGCCCTGGAAAAACGGGATATCCATGCTGTGGGCCGCGCCAAAGTAAGCGGCAAAGTTGGCCAGCGCCGGATCAGAACCGCCTACCCAGTCAAACTGATAGGCATACACAGGATTTGCCGGATCATTCTCTTTGAGCGCCCGGGTGACATTATCCACACCGGTGGTCAGTCTCCACTGCTTCGACTTCAGCGCATTGATGGTTTCGTAAATATCTTTATCACGCTGAAGCGGGAGCACTTCATCCGCCGTCATGGCCGGCTCTAAAACGCCGATGGTGTTCCACAGCTGATACCAGGAATTTGCGCCTGAGGGAACCTGATTGCCGGTATAGGCTTTCACGGCGGCCCCGTAAAGCGGTGCAAAATTTTTCCATTCATAACGGGTCGTACCAAAGACCACAGGCAATTTATGATAGTTTCCGGCACTGATCGCCGCCGTCCAGGTGGCGTCGCGCACCACAACACCGTCGCGAATCACCGTATGATTGGCCATGGAGCCGGATCCGTCGGCGCCCGTGCCGTCTCTGCGGCAGCGGGCCACAAGCTCGGCCGGCTGCCCTCGTAAAAATCTTGCAATCTGCTCATCCGTCAGCGATGCGCGCAACGCGGCCGCGGCCGCCGCATCCGCGGCAAAACCGCCGCGAATCAACAAGCCGTCAATGGTGGTGTTGGTCTGGGTATCCGCCGCCGCCACCGTTTTGGGATCCATTGCGGCGCTTTGCACAAAGGCGCCGCGGAAATTCGCCTCCTGAGGAGACAGAAGCAGACTCACGACATTATGCGCACCGGCAGACTGACCGCCGATGACCACTTTAGCCGGATCGCCGCCAAAAGCGGCAATATTGGCCTGCACCCACTCCAGGGCTTTCATGATGTCCAGCGTGCCGTAATTGCCAGAGTCATCAAAATCATTTCCGTTGGTCCGAAGCGAGGGGTGCGTCAAAAACCCGAACGCATTGAGGCGATACTGCACATAAACGACGATCATGTTGCCGCGCTTGGCCAGCGCCGCGCCGCTGTACTGTTTGGCGGAGCCGAAATTGTTGGAGCCGCCGTGAATATAGAAGTAAACGGGAAGATTTCCCTGCCAGGTTTTCGGGGCGTAAATATCCAGGTACAGACAATCCTCACTGCCGATAAAGGCGTTTTGCGAAAACCAGTGAGCGTCATAAACCTGCTGGACGCATTCGCTGCAGGCTGTCGAGGCGTCGCGTACGCCCGTCCAGGGGTCCGGATCAACCGGCGCCTTCCAGCGCAAATCGCCAACCGGCGCCTTGGCGTAGGGGATGCCCTTCCACACCCATGCCTCGCTGATCGTTGTTCCCCGAACGTCACCCGAGGCCGTCGTGACCGTTTTGTTTGTGGGATACCCCGGCAGATCCGCATCTTTGGCGCAGCCGGACACCATGACCAGCATTGCAAATACAACGAACGCTATGAGTGTTAATCCAAACCGCTGAAACAAAAACCTGTGCTTCCTGTCCATACTTTTTTTCTCCTCTCGTAAAGTGTTTGAAAATGATGACGCCTCGACGACAACACGCCACAACCACAGCATTAAGACGATACCGTCTGAATTTTGTTCATCTTACGATAGACCGTCCGGCGGTTGATGCCTAAAAGACGGGCCGCTTTGGCTTTATTGCCGTCTGTTTTGCCAAGCGCCACAAGAATATCCTCCTGGCTGGTTGACTTTCTCACAGGATGCCTGACATAAACCCCGCTTCTTTCCGCTTTATAATCGTTGCGGATGACCGACGGCAGATGTTCAGGCAAGATCATCTTACCCCGGCAGACAATGCAGGCATACTCCAGAACATGCTCCAGCTCGCGAATATTACCGGGCCAGGCATACGACTGAAAACACTCGAGTACCTCACGTGAGAGAGATTCGATTATTTTTTTCTGGCTTTCATTGTGCCGGCGAAGAAAATGATTCGCCAGCAAAACCATATCCTCCGCTCGCTCCCGAAGAGGCGGCAGACACACTTTGGCCCCCGCAAGCCGGTGATACAGGTCTTCACGAAATTCGCCTCGCCGGACTTTTTCAGAAAGCGCAGCGCTGGAGCAGGCGATCACGCGAACATCCGCTTCACGAATCGTTGATTCTCCCACGCGTTCAAAGGTCTTTTCCTCTAAGACGCGCATCAGCTTCAGTTGAATCCGGGGCGAAATATCCCCGACTTCATCCAGCAGCAGGGTGCCTCCTTGGGCCAGTTCAAAACGCCCCCGTCCTTCCTGGTAAGCACCGGCGAACGCATTTTTCGCATATCCGAAAAGCTCGCCCTCCAAAAGCTCCTCCGACAGCGCCCGGCAGTTCACCTTGATCAACGGACGAAACGCGCGCAGGCTGCTGTAATGCAGCGCTTTGGCGACCAGTTCCTTGCCGGTGCCGCTTTCGCCTGTCACCAGCACCGCCGTCTTGAGGCAAGCCAGATCCTCGAGAAGGTCGATGATGTCCTGTATTTTTTTGCTGCGGCCAATGATGTTATGAAATGAATACCTTTGACGCATATCGCGCTCCAGATCGCGCAGGCGGGTCATGTCGCGAATGACGAGCATCGCTCCCATGAATTTTCCCTGCTCATCCAGAAGCGGCGCACTGTTGATGCTGACAAACTGGTCCTGCCGGTCCGGATGACCACAGGCGATGCGAAAATCATAAATGGTATTTTTTTGTTCCAGCGTCTGGCGCAACACCTCGCAGCAGCCCTGAGGGCAGGAGGCCGGACGCTCTGAAAATATTTTTCCGCCCACCTCTGCCAGACGGATGCCGCAGATCGATTCCGCCGATTTATTGGCGTCTATCACCCGAAGATTCAAATCAACGATAATAACGGCATCTTTCACATGGCGTAAAATCGCTTCCAGCCGACAGCGGCAATCGGCAAGTTTGCGCCTGGCCTCCTCGCGATCCGCCACGTCGCGCTCAAACGTGCGAAACCCGATGATCGCTTCCTGATCATCGCGCATCGGAAATACCGACACTTCCACCATACGGCGCGTTTTGTCCTTAAACGCCAGTTCGTGAATAAAGCGCCCGGGCATCCGGGTCACATAAATGCGGCGATACGCCTGCTTGAGAAATGCCGCGCTTTCCGCATCGATATAGGTTTGAAAATTGCTTCCGATGATCTTCTCGCGACTGAGCCCCCATAAACGGCAGCCCGTTTCATTGATGGATGTGAAATTCCCGGTCAGATCCGTCTCAACAAAGACGTCGCCCATCGCGTTGAGAATGCTTTCATAATCATCGCGGGTTTTTTTCGGCGTTAAATATTTTTGCATGCTCTCGTCTGAATCAGTGTCCGGGGAAAATCGTTTGATTGAATCGAATGGATTTATAAATGCTTGTCTTTGCATACACACATATCAGCGGCCACGGAAGTCATCTGAAAATTAAACCTTCCGGATGAAGACCTGATTGGGGCTCCACCCGGAAGGCCAGGACCAAACCCTGTTGTTTTGAAAAGCTGCAAACCCCGTCAATGAAGCGGGCTTGCAGCTTTCAGCTATTTGTCTTACGGCAGATTCGCCGTCTTCCACGTTGAGGCATCACTCGGTTTGACGATGAATTTCGACCAGCGCGTATCGCCATCGAGGAAGGTCTTCTGGAACGCCAGAGCGGTAATGGCTGAGTTTCTGCTGGCCTGCGTCGGGGTTCCCCAATCCATATGACCGGCTGTTCTGACCACATAGAGCACTTTACCAATACCGGCCGGGATGCTGTCGTAAACGCCGTCAGACTGTCCCATACCACCCAGAATGGTCGTGTCCGTTGCGCCGTTCATCAGGAGCGTGGGGCACTGCGTGTATCGGCCACTGGCGTTACGATTGGTGGCCGTGGCGTTGTGGCCGGCCAGAGATAAAGCCGTTTTCACGCCTGAATTGGCCGAGTTGATCCAGGTGGCGCCGCCGCCCATCGACCAGCCCATCGCGCCTACGCGACTGGTGACCAGCTTGCCCTGAAGCGTGCCTCGCGAGCGGGTGTTTTCCGCCTTGAGCGCATTGATCGCGTTCATCTGCTGGGTCGCGCGTGAATCCACGGAATCGCCAGTGGAGGTTGAACTGCAGTTTACATACACAATACCGTGTGAAGCAAAGAAGGGCCCCCAGGCGCGGTCCATGGACTGCGTTCCGGTGTAAGGCTGCATGAAAACAATGGCCGAAAAAGGCGGCGTGGCGGACGTGGGATAATACACGGTCGCGCCGGCACGATAGCCGTTTAACTGAAAGTCCGCTGAGCCGTAGGGGCCGTTGCCGGTATAGGCGCCGGGCGATTCAGGACGGCAAATAGCGCCTGCGGGACAATCGGACGCTGAGCCCGATGAAGAGCTGGACGAACTCGATGAACTCGTCGAGAACCACCACGTTGACCCCGAAGAACTTGACGAGCTTGACGAACTGGACGAACTGGTTGAAAACCACCACTGGGCATCGCATGTAGAAACCGTCATACCCGTCAACAGCAGGCATGCAAAAGCTAACATCATAAGATTACGAACTGTTCTTTTCTTCATTTTTTTCTAACCCCTTTCATCTTCATCATTTTTTTCGTTTTAATTTTAAGTTTTTCACCCCCCCTGACGCTCTGCCCGGTGAACATCAGGGGAGCCCCCTATGCGTTAACACCTCCCGACGAAACAAACATCCTGTGTTCGCCGCTCCTTCCCTGAAGTCAGTGATATTCAAAACCAATGTTATGCGCATAACGAAAAAGTAGATTCGCAATATGTATGCCAATAAGAATAACTATCTTATGATATTGATTTTATACAACAATATTATTTTTTGCCGTCTTAACCCCTTTTTTTCCAAGACACATCTGTTCTGTATTTAGAGACATATCTGTCCGAAAGTGGAACTTTTTTGAAACGATTTGTCGGATTTGATAAGTTAAAAATGGGGAATTTAAAGATTTTACAACTGCTGCCGGGAGGCAAATCATTTACATCCCGGCAGCTGCTTTTAACCCGCCGGGAGAAGCTTGAAAAAACCCGGGGGGCCACGGAAGGTCAGTATGTAATTTTCATTTATTGCTTGCACGATGTGTGCCAGCCAATGGCACAATACACTAGGATGCCTATATCATTGGTTATTTATTCAACACCCCCTCGGAATTCAAAATATTTTTCTGGACATAATGTTTCAGACATGTTTCAATCAGTCATACAATAGGACAGAGACCTGCAACACGGATGAAACAAGTTACGAACGTCCATTTTACCGACTTTCGGGATGGATCATCTTAAAGCCACCGGAGGAAATCAAACAGCGCAATGACACCCCATCTTCTAAACACAGAGTTTTCTCTGGAGGAAAAAAATGAAAAAACCTACCTGGAGTGGTTAAAGTTTGTCAACGGCCGGGAGGATATCGACACCGATATTGTGCCCCCCTCTATCCTGGAGGGCTGGTTGCGCTGCAGAAAACGCGGCCTTGATCCTTTCCACCCGCCCAAAAAAAACATCCTTAATAATGAAGCACTGGAAAAACTTTTAGTCGATCACGGGGCGCTCATCGACATTGCCGGCCCTGTGCTGGACAAACTGTTTCAATACGCCAAAGCCTCCACGTTTGGCGTCACGCTTTTTAATTCCAACGGGTATTTGCTCCAGGTGAGAGAAGAGGAACAATATGCGGATACCAATCATCGATTCCTGTGGCATCCCGGCGTGCAGTGGACGGAAGACTACGCCGGCAACAACACGGTGTCCGAGATTCTGGAAACCCGTAAACCCGCGCGCAGCATCGGGGCGCAGCACTACATCAAACACTTCCACTACGCCAGCGCCTTCAGCGCGCCGATTTTCTATCCGGACGGGCAGATGGCCGGGGGAATCGCGCTGACCACCTTTTTGCACATCACGCATCCGCACACGTACGGCATGGCCATTGCGGCGGCGCAGGCCATTGAAAATGCGCTCAAGACCCGCCGGGCCCTGACCCAGCGAAACGCCGCCGTCGATGAAACCGACATCATCCAGCGCCTCCAGAAGGCCATCGTCACCTTTGTGCCCGATGCCCTGATCGCCGTCAATAATGAAGGGCGCATCTACGCCATGAACGAACGGGCGCAAAATCTGTTCGGCCTGGAAAACGACGACGTCACCGGACGGTATCTTCAGGACATCTATCCGGGCGATGAAAACCGCGCGTTTCTGGAATTGATTGATCAGCAAGCCTCCATCGCCTGCCGCGAAGTGCGCATTACCACGCCGCGGGGCGTGGGCGATTATGCGCTGACCTGCAATGTCATAACGGCAGACAACAACGCGCCGATCGGCAAGGTGCTCATTTTATCGGAAATCAAGCGCATCCGCTCGCTGGTGAACAAATTCCTGGGTGCCAAGGCCAACTTTCAGTTCAGCGATATCCGCTCGCAAAACAGCCAGTTTATGAAAGCCGTCGAGGAGGCCCGGGCGGTCGCGGAAAGCGCCTCCAATGTACTGCTTTCAGGCGAAAGCGGAACCGGCAAGGATGTGCTGGCCCAGGCGATTCATAACGCGAGCCCCCGCAGAGACGGTCCCTACATTGCCATCAACTGCGCGGCCATTCCCCGCGACCTCATCGCCAGCGAGCTGTTCGGCTACGCCGAAGGGGCCTTTACCGGCTCGCGCCGCGGCGGCAATCAGGGCAAGTTTGAACTGGCCGACTCCGGAACGATCTTCCTGGACGAAATTGCGGAAATCCCCTTTGAACTTCAGGCGGTTCTGCTTCGGGTCATTGAAGACAAATACGTGGTTCGCATCGGCGGAACGAAAATCCGCTCGGTGGATGTCCGCATTATCTGCGCCACCAACCGCAATCTGCTTACAGAGGTCAATAAGGGAAATTTCCGCAAGGATCTCTACTACCGGCTCAATGTGTGCAACATCACCCTGCCGCCGCTTCGCGAAAGGATTGATGACATCCCCCTTCTGGTGGACACCTTTGTGCAAAAATACGCCGTCTCGCTGGGCAAAACGATTACGCATGTGGACGACAAGGTCCTTGATACTTTTTTCCGCCACCCCTGGCCGGGAAATGTCCGGGAGCTGCAAAATGTCGTGGAGCGCATGATCAATTATGCCCCCTCCGATACGCTCACGGCCAATCTCATTCCCATGGAGCTCATCGACTCGAAGGACTTCAAAAGCCTCCCGATGAACTTTGAGGCCCCCGAAGAAGTCGAAAAACGCATGATCCGGCATCTGCTTAATCTCAAATACCCTAAAAAGAAAATTGCAGACTCGCTGAAGATTTCCCGGACGACTTTATTTCGAAAAATGAAGAAATACGATATTGTCGATCCATACGCGCCGTCGTAATCGAGGCGCTGCCTAACCGGACGGCCGGACGGCCATTCAATGAGTTTTGAAGATGATGAAAACACCTTTGATGAGCAACACCTTTTCCTTAAAAGAAAAAAACCGCCGGACGTATGAACAATGGAACAAATTTATCCGCGGCGAAAAGGACATCGATACCAGCATCGTGCCGGCTCATGTGCTTAACGCCTGGATCCGCTGCCGTCAGGCCAGGCTCGACCCCTTAAGTCCACCGGATAATCCCATTCTCACCGGCAACGACTTTCGACTCTGTCTGGAAAGGAATAAGGCCCTGATTGACGCGGCTAACCCGATTCTGGAGCATCTTTTCCGCGCGTCGCAGTCCTCATCCATGACCGTGGCGCTTTTCGACTGCGAGGGCTACCTGCTGGAGGTTCTCTACGACAAACAGTATGCACAGACAAACAGAGATTTTCTGTGGTATCCCGGCGTCCGGTGGACGGAAGAGCACGGCGGCAACAACACCATTTCGCTCATCATGGAGACGAAAAAATCCGCGCGCATCATCGGAGCGCAACATTATAAAAAGGCCCTCCACACCATTGTGGCCTCCAGTGCTCCCATTCTGGGACCGGACGATGAATTGCTGGGCGGGGTCTCCCTGGGCACCTTTTTACATGTTACGCATCCGCACACGTACGGCATGGCCATTGCGGCGGCGCAGGCCATTGAAAATGCGCTCAAGACCCGCCGGGCCCTGACCCAGCGAAACGCCGCCGTCGATGAAACCGACATCATCCAGCGCCTCCAGAAGGCCATCGTCACCTTTGTGCCCGATGCCCTGATCGCCGTCAATAATGAAGGGCGCATCTACGCCATGAACGAACGGGCGCAAAATCTGTTCGGCCTGGAAAACGACGACGTCACCGGACGGTATCTTCAGGACATCTATCCGGGCGATGAAAACCGCGCGTTTCTGGAATTGATTGATCAGCAAGCCTCCATCGCCTGCCGCGAAGTGCGCATTACCACGCCGCGGGGCGTGGGCGATTATGCGCTGACCTGCAATGTCATAACGGCAGACAACAACGCGCCGATCGGCAAGGTGCTCATTTTATCGGAAATCAAGCGCATCCGCTCGCTGGTGAACAAATTCCTGGGTGCCAAGGCCAACTTTCAGTTCAGCGATATCCGCTCGCAAAACAGCCAGTTTATGAAAGCCGTCGAGGAGGCCCGGGCGGTCGCGGAAAGCGCCTCCAATGTACTGCTTTCAGGCGAAAGCGGAACCGGCAAGGATGTGCTGGCCCAGGCGATTCATAACGCGAGCCCCCGCAGAGACGGTCCCTACATTGCCATCAACTGCGCGGCCATTCCCCGCGACCTCATCGCCAGCGAGCTGTTCGGCTACGCCGAAGGGGCCTTTACCGGCTCGCGCCGCGGCGGCAATCAGGGCAAGTTTGAACTGGCCGACTCCGGAACGATCTTCCTGGACGAAATTGCGGAAATCCCCTTTGAACTTCAGGCGGTTCTGCTTCGGGTCATTGAAGACAAATACGTGGTTCGCATCGGCGGAACGAAAATCCGCTCGGTGGATGTCCGCATTATCTGCGCCACCAACCGCAATCTGCTTACAGAGGTCAATAAGGGAAATTTCCGCAAGGATCTCTACTACCGGCTCAATGTGTGCAACATCACCCTGCCGCCGCTTCGCGAAAGGATTGATGACATCCCCCTTCTGGTGGACACCTTTGTGCAAAAATACGCCGTCTCGCTGGGCAAAACGATTACGCATGTGGACGACAAGGTCCTTGATACTTTTTTCCGCCACCCCTGGCCGGGAAATGTCCGGGAGCTGCAAAATGTCGTGGAGCGCATGATCAATTATGCCCCCTCCGATACGCTCACGGCCAATCTCATTCCCATGGAGCTCATCGACTCGAAGGACTTCAAAAGCCTCCCGATGAACTTTGAGGCCCCCGAAGAAGTCGAAAAACGCATGATCCGGCATCTGCTTAATCTCAAATACCCGGTGTATAAAATTGCCGACGAGCTGAAAATTTCACGAACCACGCTGTTTCGGAAAATGAAAAGATACGGGCTGGCAAAATACAAGAAAAGATGACCGGGCGGTAATGCCGGGGTATAGCACAGAGCCGGGAACAGTAAAGTCCGCACAGCGCACGGCCAATTTCACGTCCCCAAAAAAAACGGCCGGAGGGGTTGATACCCATCCGGCCGCACTCATATTAAACGTTTAACGTGAGTTGGCTATAGATCCTTATTGTGAGCGTATTTGTAGAACCAGCTGCTGTCTTTGTCGTGTTCCGCCCCATAGAGATAGGTTTCATAAGACGAATTGCCATCCATATGATACTTCATGAATGCCACAACATATTTCTGCGCGCGCTTTCCGTAGGTATTCGCCGAGCTGCCCGTCATCCAGTCGGTATGGCTCATACTGCTGAAATAGCCCAGCGTACGGTCAATTGCATCCGGCAGACTGTTGTACATATCCACCACGTTACCCGGGAAGGCAATCGTATCGGCCGTGCCGGTGTAGCAGGCGGTTTTGGCTTTAACGGAGCGCAGGCTGTAGGTGAAATCCATGTAGGGGGCCAAGGCCTGGGTGGTTTTCACGCCGGAGCCCAGATCGTTGGAGGCCAGAAGCGTTCCGCCGCCGCCCTTGGAGAAGCCCATGATCTGCAGCTTGGTGGTATCCACCTTACCCTGAATGGGGTTGGGGCTGAACGTCGAAGCTCTGCGCGTGTTTTCCTTTTTGAGCTGCGAAATGCCGGACTTATGCGCCGAGGTCCAGGACGGGTTGGTGCCCAGGGTGTTGTTCGGCGTCATGGCGAAAACGATATAGCCGTGCGACACAACGTGTTTGGCCAGCCATTCCATATCGGGATAGGTATTGGTGTAACCGCCCGTCAGTGTGGTGGCGCCTACCGGCGAGCTGAGATTACAGGGATAATAAACTTTTGCGCCATTATACCCGCTGGTATCGGGCGGCGTGTAGCTGCATACCGAGTTGGGTCCGGTTGAACCGGGATTGGCCACAACAGCACCTGAAGAACTGGAGCTGGATGATGAGCTGGATGAACTGGATGATGAACTGGTTGAGTACCACCACGTTGATCCTGAGGAGCTGGACGATGAACTGGACGAACTGGACGAACTGGTTGAGAACCACCACTGGGCCTCACACGTTGCCACGGTCATCCCCGTCAGAAACAGGCCAACAACTGCTAAAATGAACAGATTCCGAACTGATTTTCTCTCCATAAGACTAAACCCTCCGTTGATTAATGATTGTTCACTATTCATGCGTTTACATTTTCGCAGTCCCTGTGGCTACATCCTCGTGGCCCTAAGTTCCGCCTTCCTTCCGTTTGAAATCCATAAAACCTTTTTTTCCACCCCCCTGCCTTCCCGCTTCTTAAGGATCGCAAGGTCTGGCGTGTTGGCTTGTCGTTTTTTTGCACGTTCATTCGTATTGTCACAGATGGAGTTGCAATATCTGCTGCCGGAACTTGAATCCTTTCAAATCCCGGCAGCGATTGTTGACCCGCCACGTTTAAACCCGTCAAAACATGACGATTCAAGGAAGGATATCGCAATCATCAAAATACCTCTTTTTCTTTAATCTTTGACTTGTTTTTTGCATAATGTGTGCCACTAATCACAAAAGGACAGCAAGCACATTATATCATTAGTTATTATTTGTTTTATTCATCTTTCACCTTGATCTTTACCCAACAATGTGTTTCACTTTGCCATAATCATCGGACAGATGTAACAACAATGTAACACTATTGTAACGTTATTTTGTCCCATGGGATGTCCGATGACACACATATGTACGAGGAAACCCCTACATGGATGTAAAACTGTCAAACGGAAATGAACCTGCTTCTCAATTTTTCAAAAACTCCATTAAAAACGAAGAAAAATTCCGTCTGATCTATTCGGAATGGAAAAAATTCATTTCAGGCGTAAACGACATCGACATGGCGCACGTCTCGCTCGATACCTTCGAGGGCTGGCAGCGCTGTAAAAGCCTGCGTCTTGACCCTTTGGCCAAACCGGTTCACACGATTTTGAAGGGAAAAGACCTGCAAAAGCTGCTCGAGAACAATCATGAACTCCTGGATGTCAGCCGGCCGTTTCTCGACCACCTGTATCGCTTTGTGAAAGTTTCCTATTTCGCGGTCGCCCTGTTTAACGCCGACGGGTATCTTCTGGATGTTCGAGAAGAAACAACGATCAGCGATGTCAATCAAAACATCAACTGGTACCCGGGCGTTTTGTGGTCGGAGCCCACTGCGGGCAACAACACTGTATCCGCCGTTTTACGAGCCCAAAAACCGTTGCAGATCTTCGGCCCCGAACATTACAATAAAAATTTCCATTATGTGACAGCGTCGAGTGCCCCGATTATGAGCCCGGCGGGGAAATTTCTGGGCGGCATCATTCTGACTGCCTTTTACCTCGGCACCAATCCGCACATGCTGGGCGTCGTGGTGGCCGCCGCCCAGGCCATCGAAAACGAACTCAAGGCGCAAAAAGCGCTTGCCGAATCCCGGGCGGCCTTTACCGAGACGGAAATTGCCGAAGGCCTGCGCCGCGCCGTCATCTCCTCCATTCCCGAGGCGCTCATCGCGATCGACATGCGCAGCCATGTCACCATCATGAACGAAAAGGCCCAACATAAATTTCTGGCCCATCGTCAAGCCCCCGAGGGAGAACCGATCTCCAAAATCTTTGCCGGCCCGGAAAACACCGCCTTGCTGAAAATGATCCGTCAAAGTGAATCCTTCACGGATGTGGACATGCGGATTTTCTCCCCATCCGGCCCGGGGGACTATACCATTACGTGCAATCCGATCCTGACGAGCACGGGAAAGAAAATCGGCAAAATCATCATCTTTTCCGAAAGCAAACGCATTCAGTCACTCGTCAACAAAGTCATCGGCGCGAAGGCCAACTACCGGTTTTCGGATATTTCGGGAACCAACCCCCAGTTCAAGTCGGCCATCGAACAGGCAGGCATTGTCTCCCAGGGCACATCCAATGTGCTGATACTGGGCGAAAGCGGAACAGGAAAAGATATCCTCGCACAGGCGATTCACAACGCCAGCCCCCGCCGCGACGGCCCCTATGTCGCCATCAACTGCGCGGCCATTCCGCGCGATCTCATTGCCAGCGAGCTTTTCGGCTATTCGGAAGGATCATTTACCGGATCCAAACGGGGCGGCAATCAGGGCAAGTTCGAACTGGCCGACGGCGGAACCATCTTTCTGGATGAAATTGCCGAAACCCCGCTGGAGCTGCAGGCCATTTTGCTTCGCGTCATTGAGGAAAAATCCATCGTGCGTCTCGGCGAGGGCCGCGTCCGTCCGGTGGACGTCCGGATCATCTCGGCCACCAACCGCGACCTCATCGAGGAAGTGCGCAGAGGGAATTTTCGCAAGGATCTCTACTACCGCCTCAATGTGTTTGCCATTTCCATTCCGCCGCTTCGGGAAAGAACCGACGACATCCCCCTTTTGTTAGAGACGTTTGTCCGGAAATATTCAGAAGCGCTCCATAAAAAAATCACCCGGATCGACAAGAATATCTGGAGCATTTTCATGCATCACAACTGGCCGGGCAATGTCCGCGAACTCCAAAACGTGGTGGAAAGAATGATCAACTACGCCGCAGGCGACGAGCTCACCTGCGACCTCATCCCCCCCGAAATCCGATCGTCCGATGAAGGGCGTCAGAAAAACGGCAAACTGGAGTCCCCGCAGGAAGCGGAAAAAAAGATGATCGCGTATCTGCTGACACTGAAATTCCGCAAAACCCAGATTGCCGACAGGCTCAACATGTCGCGCGTCACGCTGTTTCGAAAAATCAAAAAATACGGACTCGAAGAGCTTGCGCACCACGATGCGCCAGAAAACGCAAACGACGACAAGCCAAAATGAAAATCCGCGGCATGCAGCCTGCCTGCCGCTACGCACCAGATAAAAAAAGAGAGGGGGCAGACTTCCCCCTCTCCCGGGTTCTATTGACCTAAGCTCAGGCATGCCACGGCCAATGCCTGCTTTTTATTGACACGCATCCGCCTTGCGGCCGGCGCGCGTCCTGGTTTTGAATATTTTCCAGGCGTCATCCGACGGCCGGCCAAACGCCGTATCCGTGCAATAGCCGTGCGAACACGACAGGCTCGCCAAACCGACAATCACGCCGCCATTGCAGTTTTGATACTGCTTGTAATTCTGCACGCCGGAGGACCACACCGTGACGGGATTACCGGTACAGCCGTTGACACTGGCCCATTTCTTAAAACTTTCATTGGCCGACAGATGCGTGAAGGATTTCCCCATAATCGTGCTGTAGCCGCCTTCATACTTGACCAGCGTATCATCAAGGCCCGCATACTCGATCACTGAAATTGGCGCGGACGGCGCGCAGGTATAATCCTGAGGGCTGGAGTGCAGATGAAACACCACCGGCGCCGCGCCGGCGAAGTATTGGGCCCGCGTGCAGGCCATCTTGTGCGAGAAGCCGCCGCCCAGAGAGGTCCCGGTAATAAAGATGCGGTTGGGTGCAATCCGGACGCGCTGGGAAATGTGATTGACGATGGCCACCATGAAAGACGTATCATCCACGCCGGTATTGAACTCGCCCACATTCCAGGCTGCGCTGATGCCGTCGGGGTAGGCAACCACAAAGGTTTTTTCATTGTCGGACGTCGTATCCCAGCCACTGGAGGATTGCTGCGAGCGCGCCGAGCTGGAAAGCCCGTGCAGACTCAGCACCACCGCCGCCGGCGTAACCAGGTTTCGGGGGATGTGCAACCGGTAGCTGCGCGATCTTCCACCGGCTGTGATGGTGTAAGTGGAATTACCCGCAGACTGATTGCTCGACGGGCAGACAATGTTTTCGCCCGGCACACTGGATCCGGAGGATGAACTCGACGACGAGCTGCTGGACGATGAACTGGATGATGACGAGCTGATAAACCACCAGGAGGATCCCGAGGAGCTCGAACTCGAGCTGGAGCTTGAACTGGATGATGATGAAATAAACCACCACTGCGCATTACAGGTTGAGGCGGTAAACCCCGCCAAAAATAAACTCACGACCCCGATCATGAAAAACTTTCCCACCAATTTTCTTTCCATAGAAAACACCCTCCCGTAAAGGCATGTTGCGTATTGCTGATTAATGTTATCGTCTGTGCATAGCCCATTGTCCGCTTCCGGGATTTCCGGGCCATGCCCTCTTTTTTTCTTGATCAAAGACTCATTTTTCAAGCGTCTTTTGTAAAAAACCTGGCTGACCATACCTCCCTTCCTCATTTTATCTTTTCTGTTGTCTGGATTGAATGGACACCCATCATCCCGATGGCCTTGCAACAATGCAACAGTTTGCACGATATGTGCCACTATGAGAAATAAGCGCCATGTATTTGATATTTATAATTAAATAATAATTTAAGCTTCTGATTATGAATTTTTACTAGACTTTATGTCTCAGTTATGTCTCATTAGTCCCAAAATGGGACACGAGAAAGACACTTTTTTCGGGAAACAATCCATGCGGGAATGGCAAGAATTCATTCAGGGGAAAACCGAAATCCATTCGGAGGGCGTTTCGCCGGATATTTTGGAGGACTGGATGCAATGCCGCAATCTGCAGGTCGATCCACTGGGCGAACCGGAATACCCGCTCATCACCGGGACAGTCCTTTCAAAGCGCCTCGATGACGTTCAGGATCTTCTTACGGCCGGCAGACCCCTCTTAAACAGACTTGGCGATGCCCAAATGCGCTGCGTCGCAGAGAGCCTCATGCTTTTTGATGCCGAAGGGTATTTGCTCCACGTCGTTCATCGCGGAGAGAGCCAACCCGAAAGCCTCCGGAGCCGTTGGGTGATTGGCGCCCAATGGACACTTTCCCGCTCGGGCAACACTGTCATCTCCTGTGTCTTAAAAAACAACAGGCCCGCTGAGCTTAGCGGTCCGCAGCATTTTTTGCAGCCTCTGCAAGGCCTCACCGCCTCGGGCGCTCCGGTTTTTGATCCGGACGGCAAATTGCTTGGCGGCCTGGCGCTGGCGTCTTTCGGCATAACGGCGCATCCGGATCTGCTCAATCTGGCCGTCGCCTTAGCCTGGGCCATCGAAAATGAACTCAAAGCGCAAAAAACGCTCACCCGATATCAGCGGGCCTCTGCGGAAGCAGACAAAGCAAAAGGCCTGCATAAGGCTGCGCTTGCCGCCATTCCCGAAGCGCTGATGGTCATCACCCCTGACGGCCGAATCACCGACATCAACCCGCAGGCGCAAAAAATGTTCGGTCTGGAGGCACAAGACGTCAGGGGACAGAAAATGGAAGATCTCTTCACCGGTGAAGAAAACCGCCCTTTGCATGCCCTGATCCAACAGCCGCAATCCATCCATGACACGGAAATCAGGCTTCGCAGCGCCGCGGGCTGGGGCGATTATACCCTCACCCTCCAGAGCATCGGGTCTGCCGACGGCTCAGTCATGGGGAAAATTCTGGTGTTGTCTGAAATTCAACGGATCAAAACCCTCGTGAGCCATTATATCGGCAACAAAGCCCGGCTGAAATTTTCCGATATTCACGGCCATAACAGCGTCTTTCGCAAAAACATCGACCAGGCCCGCGTGATTTCAAAAAGCACCTCCAACGTGCTGCTTTTAGGCGAAAGCGGCACTGGCAAGGATATTCTGGCTCAGGCCATCCACAACGAAAGCTCCCGTCGCGACGCGCCCTACGTCGCCATCAACTGTGGCGCCATCCCCCGGGACCTGATCGCGAGCGAGCTGTTCGGGCATGACGAGGGCGCTTTCACCGGATCACGGCGCGGCGGTCATGCCGGCAAATTTGAACTGGCCGAAGGCGGCACGATTTTCCTCGACGAAATCGCCGAAACGCCGCTCGATATTCAGGCGGTGCTGCTGCGGGTTCTCGAGGACAAATCCATCGTCCGCATCGGCGCCAGCCGCATCCAGACCGTGGATGTGCGAATTTTATCGGCCACCAATAAAGATCTGCTCGACGAAGTGAACCGGGGAAATTTCCGCAAGGATCTGTATTACCGGCTTAATGTCTTCAACATCCATCTGCCGCCGCTGAGGGAAAGGCGAGATGACATTGCGCCGCTGGTGGCGGTTTTTGTCAACAAATACGAAGCCGCCCTGGGAAAAACCATCACGCACGTCGATCCGAAAATTCTGGATATTTTCATGCAGTATGCCTGGCCGGGCAACGTCCGGGAACTGCAAAACGTCGTGGAGCGCATGGTGAACTATGCATCTTCAGGCGAGCTGACGGCAGGAATGATTCCTCCGGAAATCATCGACACCCGCCCCACGCGCAAACGCAAAGTCATTCTGGAATCCCCCGAGGACACGGAGAAGCGTCTGATCAAGCATCTGCTGACACTGAAATACCGAAGAAAGCACATCGCCGAGCAGCTCAATATGTCGCGGGCCACCCTCTACCGCAAGATCGAGAAATACAAACTTACGTCGCTGCTGATCCGTCCTTAGTTTTTTGGGGCGCGAAGGCTTCTGGGGATTTTCTTTGCACGACGCGTAAAGTGTGATACGTCACGGCCGCAAAAGGCCTGATGATCGATGGATAAAAAAACATTCATGAAATCTTTTTCCCATGCGTCCTCACGGGACTGGCAAAACTGGCGCTGGCAGATGCAAAACCGCATCACGAAGATACCTCGCCTGGAAAAGCTTTTACACCTGCCCAGGGCTGTGGCAGACAACGCCCGCCGCGTCCTTGAGACCTATCCCATGGCGGTGACGCCTTATTATCTGTCGCTGGCCGAAGCGTGCGATAACGATCCCATCCTGGCGCAGTGCCTGCCGGACATCCGGGAAGTCACCGAGACCCCTCAGGCCAATGACGACCCCCTGGGCGAAGACGCCTTCATGCCCGTCCCGATGCTCATCCACCGCTATCCCGACCGCGCGCTCGCCATCGTTACGCACACCTGCGCCACCTGTTGCCGGCACTGCAACCGCAAACGCTTCTGGAAAACAAAACCGGCAGGCGGTCTGAAAAAAAGAATTGACACCATGGCCCGCTATGTGGCCCAAACACCGCAAATTCGTGAAGTCATCCTCTCCGGCGGCGACCCGCTGACGTATGATGACGACACGCTGGCGTATATGCTTTCGGCGTTTGCCGCCATTGACCATGTGGAAATATTGCGCATCGGCAGCCGCGCACCTGCGGTAATGCCCATGCGCATCACGGGCGCGCTTTGCCGGCTGCTTGGGCGATTCCGGCCTTTGTGGTTCAACACGCAGTTCAACCATCCGCGCGAAATCACCCCCGAGGCGGCCCGGGCCTGCCAAAGGCTTCTGGAGGCGGGCATTCCCGTCTCCAATCAGTCCGTTTTACTGGCTGGCGTCAACGATACCCCCGAAGTCATGCACCCCCTTTTGCAGGGGCTTCAAAAGATAAGCGTTCGCCCCTATTACCTTTTTCACTGCGAACCGGTGCGTGGCTGTACGCATTTCCGAACGACGCTTTCCTCAGGAATTGCGCTTCTGGATCAGATGCGCCAAACCTGCTCGGGACTGGCGCTTCCACAGTATGTGGCAGACCTTCCGGGCCGGGCGGGCAAAGTCCCCCTTTTGGCCCTTTCGGACAGCGTTCAAAAGAATTTGAAGAAACATCAAGATTTTTTTGACTTTTTGAAATAATTGGATTAGGAAGGGCGTCAAAATGCATCCTGTGTATTATAAGGATAAGGAGAATATTTTTTTATGTTAACCGCAAGTGATTTAAGAAAAGGCCTGCGCCTGAAGATTGAAGGCGATCCCTACATCATCACCGAATTCAATTTCGTCAAACCGGGCAAGGGTCAGGCGCTTTACCGCACCAAGCTTAAAAACATGATCAACGGCAACCAGTTTGAACGCACCTTCCGTTCTGTGGATATGTTTGAAACGGCCGACCTGCGCGAAAAGAAAATGCAATACCTCTACAAAGAAGGCGACAAATTCTGCTTCATGGACAATGAAAACTACGAGCAGGTTTATCTCACCGAAGAACAGGTGGACGACGCCGTCAACTACATGACCGACAATATCGAAGTTGAAATCCTGCTTTTTGAAGATCGCCCCATCGGCATCAGCCTGCCTAACTTCGTTGAGCTTTACGTCACTGAAGCCGAGCCCTGGGCCAAAGGCGACACCGTCTCCGGTGCGACCAAACCGGTCAAGGTGCAGACCGGCGCCACTGTTTTAGTTCCCACGTTCGTCACGGAAGGCGAAAAAATTCGCATCGACACACGCACCGGAGATTATCTGACCCGCGTGAAAGGCTGATTCCGGATGAATGAATAACCGAATCCCCGATGAACAATTCTTTTTGGCGCGCAAGGCCGCTATTCTTCGCCTGCGCGCCAATCTTTTTTTGAGCCTTCGTTGTTTTTTCCAGAAGCAGGAATTTTTAGAAGTGGAAACACCCGTGCGCCTTCCCTCCCCCGCGCCGGAAGAACACATTGACGCCATCCGCTCGGACGATTGGTTTTTGCAGACCTCGCCGGAGCTGTGCATGAAGCGGCTGCTGGCCGCAGGCTACCCCCGGATTTTTCAATTCTGCAAATGTTTTCGCGCAGGCGAACGCGGCACGCGCCATCTGCCGGAATTCACCATGCTGGAGTGGTATATCGCCGGGGGGGACTACTTTCAATTGATGGACCAGTGCGAAGCACTGCTTTGCGACGCTTTTGGGGCGCTGGGCCATGCCACAACCTTAGCCTGGCAGGATAAAACGCTTGATCTGTCTGGCCCGTGGGAGAGACTGACCGTTTTCGAGGCCTTTGCCCGGTACGCACCGATGAGCGTGGACGAAGCCATGGCCGGGGATTGCTTTGATGAAATTCTAGTGGACTATGTTGAGCCGCGCCTTGGATGCCCCAGGCCAACGTTTCTTTACGACTACCCCGCGCCACTGGCCGCACTGGCCAGAGTTAAAAAAGAGAATCCGACCGTCGCGGAGCGCTTTGAGCTCTACATGGCCGGCATGGAACTGGCCAACGGCTTTTCGGAATTAACCGACGCCCACGAGCAAGAAAAGCGTTTTGCCGAAGCGCTCGAAAAACGCGCCGAAAAGAACCAGGCGCGCTATGCCATGCCGGAGAGGTTTCTGGCAGCGCTTCTCCACATGCCCCCTTCGGCCGGCATCGCCCTGGGCCTGGACCGCCTGGTCATGCTTCTGGCCAATACTGCTTTAATCGATGACGTCGTCGCCTTCCCGCCCGAAACGCTCTAACCCGCCCGGCCTCGCGCCCGGGCGTTTGCCATTATTTCATCCACAGCGGCTCTCCTTTCTTTTGCAGCGCCTGATGATGCGCATACGACACTTCCAGCGCGCGCACCGCCTCATGCGCGGCGGCAAAAAGCGGCAGATGTTTTTCCCGCTGAACCTCGCGCAGTTTTTCCATTTCACTAAAGGCATACAGGGCAGCGGGTTTTTCATGGGCCCGGCAAAGATGCGTCAGCTTCTCCATAACCTGTGTCACAAAATCGCGCCACATGCTGACCATGTGCAAAATGCCGTCCACTTCGCCCGCGTTCAGCAAGATGTTGTAAATTTCCAGATACACCTCGGGCGGCGCAGGACCAATATCCACGGGATTATTTCCATTGAAAACGCCGGGCAGTTTTGCAAGCCTTGCCTTCGTCTCGAAGGAAAAAGGCGCCATGACCAGATCGGTTTGGGCGAGCAGATCCGCCCCGATGGTGCCGAAGGCGCCGGAATTGGTAAAAACGGCAATGCGCCTGCCGCGAAGAAGCGGCATTTCCGTGAGCATCTTCGGCAGCGAATACAGCTCTTCCGGCTCCTTGAGCCGGATCAGGCCCGCCTGGCGGCATGCGCCTTCGAAGACCGCGTCGTTTTGGGCCAGCCCCGCCGTGTGCGACGTGACCGCCTTACTCCCCTCTTCACTTTTGCCGGTTTTGTAAACCAGCACGGGTTTTTTCGTCCGCCGGACGGCCTGCATCAGTTTACGCCCGTCGCTCACGCTTTCCAGGTACAAGGCAACAACTTTCGTGTTGTCCGTGTCGAAATAATCGATAAAGTCCGCTTCATCCAAATCCGCTTTGTTCCCGAGTGAAACCATTTTATTGAGGCCGGAGACGTCTTCCACCAGGCGTCCGGCTAAAAGCGCGGCAATGCCGCCGCTTTGCACCACGTAGGAGATACCCCCCGGATGCTCAATGGATTTCGGCGCCAGATGGTTGGAGCCATACAGGCAGCAAAACCGGCTGTGGTTGTCGAACGTCCCCAGACAGTTGGGGCCGATCAGGCGAATCCCGTAGCGCGCGGCCGCCTCGTCGATTTCGCGTTGCAGGCGCCGGCCTTCCTCGCCCGCCTCGGCAAATCCTGCGCTTTCAATGACGATGTTTAAAATACCCTTTTGGCCGCACTGCCGGACGAATTCCGGAACGACAAACGCGGGCGTAATGATCACCGCAAGGTCAACCGTATCGGCAATGGCCTCAAGCGACGAAAACCCTCTGGCCCCGAAGACATCCTCGCCTGCGCGATTGATGGCATACACGCGACCCGGATAGCGGACATCCTCGGTCAGCACCCGGCAAATCGTAGCCCCCAGATTGGCGGGCGCATTGGACGCCCCGATGATCACTACGGCGTCCGGGTTAAAAAACTTATCAAGCGCCACCGCACCGGTGGCCTCAGGCGCAACAGCCTGTGACGTTTTCATTAATTCCGAACCTCCCGTTGACACCTGCCCATTTTCGACAAGCCATTTTGCTTAAAATCATAACAGTGTTTATATATATGAACGCTGTTTACATTTCAAGACAATTTTTCAGAACAAGAAAGGACGCTTTCTTCAGCTGTCTTACAATAAACCACGCAAAGAGGGATTTAAACGGGACACATCAATGATGTTTCTATTTCAAAAACTTTTGTAAAGACGCGCCAGATTACGGGCAATTTTCTGGCGGTGTTGCATGACCTGCTCGGACGACTTTTCCGGATGGTTGCGAAACGTGGCCACAATGCCGGTGAGCGACGCAAACAACATGTGGGAATGGTCGCGGACATTGCCTTCCACGTTCATTTTTTGAAAAATGATATCCAGATGATCCAGAATGTTGCGTTCGATCTCCGTGAGCTTTTCGAAAAGTCCCGGGTCCACCGATCCGGTCAGAAAAAAATTCATGAGCATTCGGAAATACTGGTCGCGCTTTGTAAAGTATTCGATCCACTTCTGGACCACCTGCTCGAGCGCACCGTCGGGCGACGCGTCGATGGTGGCAAAGATGTCTTCAAAAATGCGGTTGGTCCCTTTGAGAAAGGTTTCCGCAAACAGCGTCTGCTGATCGGGAAAGTGCTGGTAGATAATCGCGGGAGAAACGCCCGCGCGGCGGGCAATGGTGCGCATCGACACCTTGGAAAAGGGCTTTTCCGTAAACTCGAGCTCGGCCGCGTCGATAATCATCGCCCGTCGGGCCTGCCTTTCTTTTTCCTTTAATTCGGACAAAGCACTTTTCGGTTTCATGTAAAATCCGCCACCCCCGTCTGCTAATCCGTTTATGAATTTCGTGTAAAAAAATTCAAAAATCGGTCTTCACGCCAAGCGACAAAGCCCTGTCTCTGGCCAACTTCTCTAGTCTTTTTGCCTGGGTAAGAAGCGTTCTTCTCAGACCATCAGAGACATCTCGTTCACTGATTACCCGAGCTAGGTTGGCAATCGTTGTGGCCCTTCTCGCTATTCTGATGTCGGGATGTTTACGTTGATGGTAAATGCTTTCCGGTATGATTCTTTCTTTAAAAGATTGAGGAAGTTTGACTTTTGCGCATGGTGGAACTTGTTTTTCGTTCAGGATTGCCCCTATAGCGGATTCCTTCAGCACTTTTTGGAATACCGTATATTCTGCGCCGTTCAAGAACGCTTGTTTCGCATCTTTGTCGAGATTATCCACGAAGTCGTCCAACGGCCAAACTTCGATATAAGCGACTTCGAACGGATCAAGCACATTCATGGCCACAGCGTCCGTACGTTGGTTCGTTAAATGCCTGCTGACCCTACCGCTGAGCTTCTCCTCGGTTTGTCCAACATAAATCGGCTCTCCATCATAATCATAGAAGGCATAAACCCCGTGCTTGTAACTGCCTATGCGTTTCCCGGATGCGTCTTTCATCGAAAAGAACTTTCGTATCTCAGATCTAATCTCCGCAACGTCTTCCGGCAATCCCACCATATCAACTTGCTTTTTTGATGTAGCTTTCTTCGTAACCATTCAATTCCTTCCAAACAGGTGTCAAATAATTCTCAGCAATCCAACGGATTACAGGCACACACACTGCGTCGCCAAAACCAAAAAGCGCTTTATTCATGGGGACAGTGATTCTAAAGTCATCGGCGCCCATCAAGCGCGCGCATTCCATAGGTGTAAGCAATCGGACAGAATACCCACCCCTGCCAGCTACAAATAATATTTGGCGACCACTTCCGCCCCGAGGTGTTCTCAGACACCCCGCAATGCCGTCAGTTCTTAGTTCGGCCATTGATCGGCCATTACGAACACGTCTGAACACCGTGCCACAAGTAATGTTTTTGCTTTTTATCATGTTTTCGGCAATAACTCTGTGACGATCGCTCATTTGATTCAGAAGATATTCCGATCTTTCTTTGCTCCACCAATAAGGCGAGTTTGGCGGAAGATCATCAACGATATCCATCAGACGTTTTGTTGTTTTGGGAATTCCCGGCAAGTCACGAATTTCCCACATAATATCATCATTCCAGAAGATGAATTCAGCTAAAGCCTTCGGGCGGCATTGACTTTCGTAAAAAGTCAAAGATTCTTTTATCACACGTTGTGGTTTTTTTCTGAGAATCCCAACTAAAAATAAACGCTGCCTGCTTTGGGGAACAAAAAAAGAAGCATCGATCATGAAAGCATCCACCGCGTAACCAAGCTCATTCAAAGCTAAACAAGCGTCTCTGAAATCATTGCCGTCGTGCGACGTTAGAAAGCCGGATACGTTTTCCAATAAAACAAGAGATGGCTTTTTGCTCGACATCAATTTTAAAGCATCAATAAACCCCCAAAATGCGCTTGAATGTTTCCCGGCAAGGCCATGACGAGATCCCGCAAGGGAAAGGTCATTGCAGGGGAAAGATGCAGTTGCAAGAGCGACGGAAGGAAGAACGGCCTTTTTGACATGATGGACATCTCCAAAATGAAAATGCGCGTCATCATTTATGAAATGACCCTTATACATAATCATTTTATCTTCATCAATATCATTTGCCCATTTCACAACCCAGCCAGCCTGTTCCAGCCCCATTCGCATCAATCCAATTCCAGCAAAAAATTCCGCCACTGTTCTTTCATTTAACATTTATTGAAGCGCCTTTCTTATCTTAAAGAGTGTGGACGGTTTGTTAATGCAATCCTCCCAAACGCGCACGATCTTCCAACCTTTTTTCTTCAATGTCTGATTGACTTCACGATCGCGTGCCTGATTCCTTGAGATTTTGCGTTCCCAGTACTCTGTATTCGTCGCGGGCATTCGACATTTTGTCGGATGCCCATGCCAAAAGCAACCATCAACAAACATGGCAACGCGCTGTTTAGGAAAAACGAAATCAGGTTTCCCGAAAAGCGTGTATTTTCTTCTCCAACCGGTTATGCGATTTCCTTTAAAAAGAGCAAGAATTTTTAATTCAGTAGAACGATTGCCGTTGGACTTAACTTGCGACATAATCCAAGATCGTTTTTCCTGACTTGAAGTATCCATATTTCAAAACACATAAAAATTCGAGTTTTTTGACCCTTAGCACAATATCCATCGCCAGAAAAGAAATTCGTTATCACACCCACGATATTTTTCTCCCTTTTTGTTGCAATGTTCATGGGATACGTATAACGTCAATCCAGAACGAAACGACAACTGTTATAGATGACCACAGGCCCCTTAGAGCGCACATACATCAAGAAATCAATAAACAACAAGACCCTTAAAGAAAGTTTTTCCGGCGTCATTTCCCGTGACGGCAAACGCCTCTACATCGTTGATCATGACGAGGACATCCTCCTAGGCGAAATGATCACTGAGGATTGCATCGAGCTTGTCATCATGAATGACGGCGATAAAAATCGTCATTCAAGAATCGGCCTGATCGAGATCAACAAAACAAAGTAACCCTTTCATCCCCAGTCCAGCGGCCTTTCAAAACCAGCTTTATTTCCGGAGAGTTTTGAAAGGCCGCCCTCGCAATTGCAATATTCAATTTAACCCCGGTCCATGCCGATAACTATCCATTATAGCCTCGGAGGAAGTCCATGCGCCTGTTGATCGCCGACGACGACGCCAACACCATCAATCTGTTACGCAAGTATCTGACCCAGTGGGGTTATGACGTCTCCGCAGTGGAAAATGGCCTGCAAGCCGTTGAAGCCATTAAGGAAAAAGATTATCCTGACATTATCATTCTCGACTGGCTGATGCCCGGCCTCAACGGCGTGGACGTCATCCGGCAGGTCCGCCAAATGGATATTCCCCACCCCCCATATATTATTCTTTTTACGGTGCGCGATGAAAAAGGGGCCATTGTCGAAGGGCTGGAAGCCGGCGCGGACGATTACGTGACCAAGCCGTTCGACAAGGACGAATTCCATGCCAGAATCCGCGTGGGCGAACGCATGGTGCGGCTGCAAAAAACGCTGGCGGATCGCATTGACGAGCTCCAGGAAGCCATCGATCATATCCACACCTTGCGGGGGATTATTTCCATCTGCACCTTCTGCCACAAAATCCGCAATGATGAGAAAAGCTGGGAGAGGCTGGAGAAGTATCTCGGGGAACATTCGGAGGCGGAATTCAGTCACGGCATCTGTCCCGAATGCGCCAAAAAGCACTATCCTGAATTAGTGGAATAATTGTCCGAACCGGCCGAAAGATTTTTAAGACATCGATCATCAATTCCTTTATTTGTGGGGTCCTATGGATTTTCTGGACATGAGAACCGTATTTTTCAGTTATGTCATCAGCAATGCGCTTTGCGCTTTAGTGATGATCTATCTCTGGACGCAAAATCGCGGGCAATCCGACGCTTTTCGTTTCTGGATGGCGGGATATGCCGCCAATTTTCTGGCGGTCCTGCTCATTGTTTTGCGCGGAAGCATTCCATCTTTTTTATCCGTTATCATGGGAAACTTTTTGGTGGCCTCAGCCATTTTCCTTTCCTTAGTGGGAATTGAACGCTACAGCGGCATTCGCCGGACGCAAGTCCACAATTATCTCTTGGTGGCGTTATATGTAATGATTCATGCCTATTTTACGTATGCCCAGCCCAGTCAACCCGCCCGCGATATCAACAGTTCCTTCCTTTTCCTCGTTCTTTGCGCTCAGACGGCGTGGCTGATTGTGCAATCGGTCAACGAACGGGTGCGCCAAGCCGCGAAAATGATCGGCGTCATTTTGTTTATGTATATCCTGGTCAGCGCGGCGCGTATCGTCATCATCATGGCAAACCCCTCCGGAAACGATTTTTTTTCTGCGGGCGCCTCGGCTATTGTGCTTATTCTGATCTATCAAATTCTGTTTATCGGTCTGACGTTTGGCATTATTCTGATGGTGAATCGCCGGCTGACTGACGATCTGCATAACGATATGGAGACGCGCCGTCGCACCGAAGAAAAGCTGAGTGAAAGCGAAGAAATGCATCGCTTGCTGGCCGAAAACGCCACTGATGTCATCTGGACAATGGATTTCGAGGGCCGATTTACCTATGTCAGTCCGTCGGTTCAACGTCTGCGGGGGTTCACGGTGGAGGAGGTCCTGCGACAATCGCTTGATGAAGCGCTGACGCCGGCATCGGCGGCTATCGCCAAAGCAGGCATGGCCCGTGTTTTTCAGGCCATGCCGTCAGGTGCGCCGGTGAATATATTTCGCGACGAGCTGGAGCAACCTTGCAAGGACGGCTCCACCGTGTGGACAGAGGTGACGATCTCTCCGATGCTTAACGCCGCAGGCCAGAGGGTGGGCCTGCTGGGCGTCACCCGCGACATCAGCGCCCGGCGGCGCTCCGATCGCCTTTTGCAGGCGCGCCTCGACCTGCTGGAGTTTTCAGGAACGCATCCGGTGGGCGACGTTTTGCAACGGACGCTCGATCAGGTGTGCGCGCTCTCCGGCTCGCCGATCGCCTTTTATCATTTTGTGCATGAGGATCAGAAAACCCTGTCGCTTCAGGCCTGGTCCACCCGGACCCTCCGGGAATTCTGCAAGACCGACGGATACGGCATGCACTATCCCATTGACGAGGCCGGTGTCTGGGTCGATTGCGTGCGCACCCGCAAGCCGGTTGTCCACAATGATTACGCTTCCCTGCCGCATCGCAAGGGACTGCCCCAGGGCCACGCCCCCGTGATCCGGGAACTGGTCGTCCCGATCCTGCGGGCAGACAAAATCGTTTCAATCCTGGGGGTGGGAAACAAACCTTCCGACTATACCAAAGACGATGAGGACCTTGTCGCGTTTTTTGCCGATGTGGCATGGGAAGTGGCCCAGCAAAAGCGCACGGAATCAGCCCTGAAGCAAAGCGAGGCCCGCTATGCCATAACGCTCAATGCCGTCAACGACGGCCTGTGGGACTGGCATGTGCCAAGCGGGAAAGCTTTTTTCAGCCCGCTGTATTACCGGATGCTGGGCTATGACGATACGGAGTTCGTCGCGTCTTACGCCATATGGACAAGCCTGGTGCATCCGGATGACCTTTTGCATGCCGAAGAAGAGCTGCAAAAAAAAGTGGACAGCGGCGAGAGCTTTAGTGTCGAGCTGCGCATGAAGATGAAATCCGGCCGCTTCCGGTGGATGGCCATCCGCGGCAAGGCCGTCGAACACGATGAACAAGGCAAAGCACTGCGCATGGTCGGCACACTCACCGACATCTCCGAACGCAAGCAGGCGGAGCGCTATCGCAGCCTGGCCGCCGAAGTGATCCAGACGCTCAATGTGTCGGACAACATTCAGGCGTCTGTGCGCAGCATCCTGTCCGCCATCAGACGGGTGACCGGTTTTGACGCAGTGGGCATCCGCCTCCAGGACGGCGAGGATTTTCCTTACTGCGGCCAGGAAGGATTTGAAACAGATTTTCTTCTGACGGAAAACTCCCTGATCATTCGCGATCACGAGGGCTGCGCGTGCAGATGGTCGGACGGCAGCATCATGCTGGGATGCACCTGCGGACTGGTCATTTCCGGAAAGACAGATCCCACTTCCCCCCTGTTCACGCCGGGCGGAAGTTTCTGGACGAACAATGCCCATACCCTGCTGGAGAAGCCAGCGGAGGACGATCCCCGATACCATCCGAGAAATCAATGTATGCACTTCGGTTACGCGTCCATCGCGCTCGTGCCGATTCGCGGCAAACAGAAAATCGTGGGGCTCCTGCAGCTCAACGACCGCCGGAAAGACCAGCTCAGCATGGAGGCCATGATGGCGCTGGAGAGCCTTGCCAACCACATCGGCGAGGCACTGATCCGTAAACAGGCGGAAGACGCCCTCCAGGAAAGCGAGGCCCTGTACCGCACGGCGATGGAAACCACCAGCGACGGGATCACCATTGTCGATCATGAGACGCGAAAATATTTATACGTGAATGCGCGTCTGATGAACGCCATCGGCCGGCCGGATGAAAATCTCGTCGGCAAAGTGCGAGACGTCCATGTTCATCCCGACGATGTGAACTTGGGCGGTAAATACTTCAAGGCCCGCAAAAAAGGGGATCCGAATGCCGCAAACTATGAGTTGCGCGCCTTCAAACCGGACGGCTCGATGGTTGTATTCAGTGTCCGGGCGGCCGACATCATTTATCACGGAAGAGCGGCAACCATCAGCTTTGTCACGGACATCACCGAACAAAAGCGGGCCGAGGCGGCCCTGCAGGAAAGCGAGTCGAAATATCGCCTGCTGATCGATCATTCCTCCGACCTGATCTGGAATCTCACTCCGGAGGGCATCTTTACCTACCTGTCCGCGTCCTGGGAGCGGATGACCGGATACCCTCCCGCATCCCTGGTCAACACCTCGTTTCAGCAGATCGTCCATCCGGACGACCTTACCGTTTGCCTGGAATACCTTCAGTCGATGATTGAAGCCAAAGAAACCCGGCCGGGTCCCGAATATCGGGTCCGGCATGCGGACGGGACCTGGCACTGGCATTCGGCCAACGCCACACCCGTTCTCGGCCCGGAGGGCGGCTTCGTCTCCATGGTTGGCGTATCGCGCGACATTACCGCGCAAAAACAGGCGGAAGCCAAAATTCGCGAAAACGAAACGAACTTCCGCACCTTCTTTGAAACCATCGGCGATATGATCGTGGTGGCCACGACCGAGGGAAAAATTCTTTTTACCAACGAAGCTCTGAAACACAAACTTGGCTATGAAGCCCACGAACTGGCCGGCATGCACATTCTGGAGTTGCATCCGGCGGATAAGCGCCTTGAAGCCAGGGAGATTTTCGAGGCCATGCTCCGGGGCGAACGTGAAAGCTGCCCGTTGCCGGTCGCGACGAAAAGCGGCGTTTGTGTCTTTGTGGAAACCCGCGTTTGGTTTGGCCGCTGGAACAATCAGGATTGTGTTTTCGGCCTGATCAAGGACCTGAGCGCCGAAGAGGAAGCCAAACAGCGCTTTGAAAAACTCTTCCGCAACAATCCCGCCCTGATGGCGCTGACGACCCTGCCCGAAAGAGCGTTCACGGACGTCAACGACGCCTTTCTTCGTGTGCTGGGTTACGAGCGCGCCGACGTCGTCGGAAAGACCGCCACGGACCTCGGGCTGTTCCCCGACGAAGAACAGCAAAAGACCGTGGCCAGGCGCCTCCAGGCGGATCAATACATTTCGGATCAGGAAATTCAGGTGCGTCGCCGCGACGGCGTCCTTCTGGAAGGGCTTTTCTCCGGGGAAGTGATCAGCAACCAGGGGCGGCAGTATTTTCTCACCGTCATGATCGACATCACCCGGCTCAAGCGGGCGGAAGTCTCGCTGCGCGAAGAACGCATGCGCCTCGACAGCATCATCCAGGGGACAAACGTGGGAACCTGGGAGTGGAATGTGCAGACGGGTGAAACGATTTTTAATGAGCGCTGGGCGGATATGATCGGCTATTCACTTCAGGAGCTTGCACCCGTCTCCATCGAAACCTGGGGAAAGCATGTCCACCCGGAGGATCTTGCGGGCTCCAACGCGCTTCTGGAGGCGCATTTCCGGGGAGAGCTTCCCTACTATGAATGCGAATGCCGGATGCGGCACAAAGACGGCCGCTGGGTCTGGGTGTTTGACCGGGGAAGCGTCGCCGGTTGGGACGGTGAGGGCCGGCCGCTGTGGATGTACGGCACGCATCAGGACATCACCAAGCGCAAGGAGGCGGAAGCCGAACTCAGAGCGCAACGGGAAATGGCGCTTCAGGCCAGCCGGGCCAAAGGCGAGTTTCTGTCCATCATGAGTCACGAAATCCGCACGCCGCTTAACGCCATCATCGGCATGTCGGATCTGCTGGCGGAGACAAAGCTCGATGAGGATCAGCAAAACTACGTCCACACCTTTCGAAACGCAGGTGAATCCCTTCTGGCCATCATCAATAACATTTTGGATTACTCGAAAATCGAGGCGGGAAAGGTGGATATCGAGCATCTGGATTTCGACCTCATTGACCTTCTGGAGAAGGTCTCCTCGATACTCGCGCTGCAGGCCCACAAAAAGCACCTTGAGCTGGTGGTGGATATTCATTCCGATGTGCCGCCCGTCGTGATCGGCGATGCTGAGCGGCTTCGGCAGGTCCTGATGAACCTGATCGGCAACGCCATTAAATTCACCGGGCAAGGCGAGGTGAGGGTTTTATTGCAGGCCGCCCAAGAAGCGTCGTCGGATGCAACCTGCGCCGTTTCGTTTGCCATTGAGGATACCGGGGTGGGCATCCCCGCCGACAAACTGCCCCTGATCTTCGAGCGGTTTTCCCAGGCTGATTCATCCGTGACCCGGAAATTCGGGGGCACAGGCCTGGGGCTGGCCATCTCGTCGAAGCTCGTTACGCTGATGGGCGGGACGCTGGAAGTGAAAAGCGAAGAAGGCCAGGGCAGCCGGTTTTTCTTCACAATACCGCTGGGCCGCGCGAAAGACGAAGGCTTCCGGCCGCGCGACGCGGTCATCGATCTTCGCGGCGTCGGAGTGCTGGTGGTGGATGATAACGCCACCAATCGCATGATTGTCAACCGGATGCTCACACCCTGGGGCGCGTCGGTCACCGAGGCCTTTGACGCCAAAGACGCCATGAAAGAACTTCGACGCCGGATGCGCGCAGGCAGCGCGTCGTATGATCTCATCATCCTGGATCGGCACATGCCGGGCATGGACGGCTTTGAACTGGCCGAATTCATCCACAACGATCCCCGGCTGGCCGGCTCAAAGATGGTCATGATGACATCCGATTCTTTCAATATTGACACCCACCGCGTGCGTCAGGCGGGTATTTCCGGCTATCTGGTGAAGCCGGTCAAAAAATCCGCCCTCAAGGAACTGATCATGCGCGCCCTCGGAATTGAAGGGACACCGGCAGCATTGACGCCCAAGGTTCAATCGCCAGAAGCGCTCCCGCCGCTTCGCCTGCTTTTGGTGGAGGATGCGGAAAACAACCGGATGCTGATGCGCTCGTATTTAAAACAGACACCTTTCACCGTGGACGAGGCGGAAAACGGCCAGGTTGCGCTGGATAAGTTCAGAACCGGTCTGTATGACGTGGTGTTGATGGATATGCAGATGCCGGTGATGGACGGTTATACGGCCACGCGAGAGATACGGCAATGGGAGAGGGAGACGGGCGCAAAACCCACGCCGGTTCTGGCGCTGACGGCGCATGTCTTTAAAGACGACCTTGAGCAAAGCCTGGCGGCCGGCTGCAACGCGCACCTGACCAAGCCCATCCGCAAAGGTGCGCTGCTTGAGGCAATTCTGGCGCATGTGGCAAAGGGGGCATAAGACAAGACGATGGCGTCTGGGGCTATGCGGGAAGCGTGAGGGTGAAAGTGGTTCCGGCGGAGGGCTTGCTTTCCACCTCTATCTTTCCCGAATGCCGCTCAATGATGCTGAAGACCACATGCAGCCCCAGCCCCGTGCTTTTTTCCAAGTCTTTGGTGGTAAAGAAAGGGTCAAATATTCGAGAGAGGGTCTCTTCGGGGATGCCCGATCCCGTATCGGCAATGCAGATCGCCACGGAATGATCTCCCTCGCGGCGTGTGGACAGCCGAATCTCCCCCTCGTCGGCAATCGCCTCGCCCGCATTGACGAGCAGGTTGGAGAAAACCTGTTGAATCTGCCGGGCGTGACAGACCACCGGGGGGAGGTCACCGTAATTCCTGATCACCTGCGCTTTGTATTTTAATGCTTTCCAGACACTGTTTAGCGCCATTTCCAGAAGGTCATTGAGGTTGGCTGGTTTGGGCGGATCATCGTCTTTTTGCCCGTAGGTCTCCAGGTCGCGAACGATGCGGATGATCTGTTCAGCGCCGTCCTGGGATTCTCTGACCAGACTTCCGAGATCATCCAGCACAAAATCCATTTTTGTTTTTTCCGCCATCTCCTGAATTTCAGACAGGCGGGTCTGCAGGTTCGGGGCCTCCGGCGTCGCGGGCCCCGAGGCCTCAACTGCAAGATGGCTGGTTAATGAAAACAGATGAACCACATCGTCGAGATACTCGGCAATCGCTTTGAGGTTGCTGTCGATCGATGCTATCGGATGATGAATTTTTTGCGCGGCGCCTGCGGCCAGCCGGCCAATGGTGGCCATTTTTTCCGAAAGCATCTGCTGGTGCTGCATCTTTTTTTTCTGCGTGATGTCATGCCCGACGGCGCGAAACCCCATGACCCGCCCCAGCTCATCGCGCTTGGGGAAAATGGAAAATTCAGAAAGCATTCCCGCGCCACCCGGCGCCGTGAACCGGTAGGGCACGTTGCGGACAGGCTCGGCGGTCACATAAACACGGTGGAACGCGTTATAAATTTTGTCTGCCTCCTCAGGGGCCATCAGATCTCTGAAATGGGCCCCGGCCAGTTCATGCGGCCGTCGTCCCAGCGCACGGGCGATGGCCTCGTTGAAAAAAAGCAGATGGCCGTTTGCATCCGATTCGAAATACCACTCCTCCATTTCATCGATAATCGTGCGGTAACGCTCTTCTGAGAGGCGAAGCTCACTTTCCATTTTGATCCGTTCGGTGATGTCGCGTGAAATACAGCGGAAACCGGTCATTTGCCCTTTAGTATCCTTGATCGGGGTGACAGATAATTCATAATAACCGATGGACCTGTCTTTTCTGACACATTCAATTTCGATAGATTTAATCGGGTTTCCTGTCGAATAGGCATGGGCAAAGGCTTTCACTGTATTGCGCGCGCTTTGCTGCGTATGCATCTGATGATAATCCATCCCCATGAGCTCCTCGCGGGAATATTGCATGTGCTGACAGACCACGTCATTAAAGAAAGTCCAACGGCCGTCCAGGCCTATCTCAAAATAACCGTCCTGAATATTTTCAATCGTGTTGCGATAGCGCTCCTCGGCCTGTCGCAGGGCTTGCTCCATCTGCTTGCGCCGGGTAATCTCGCGAGAGATGCCTGCAAAACCGATGGGCCGGCCCGCCTGGTCGCGAATAAGCGACGCGGACAGATCGACGATACCCCGGGACCCGTCCTTGCGGATAACGGTTTCTTCGATGGAGGTGACGGGCTTGCCCGTCAGGTAGAGCTGATGAAACGCCTCATAAACCCGTTGAGCGCTTTCTTCGTCCGTGTATTGACGATTGTTCATACCAAGAAGTTCTTCCCGGCTGTAACCGAGATGGACGCTCATTGCCCGGTTGGCGAAGGTGATGTTGCCCTTGAGGTCTGTTTCGTAATAGACATCCGGAAGCCCTTCGAAGATAGACCCGTGCCGGTTTTCCAGCGTCCGTCTCTCCTTCTCACGCAGGCGCCGGCCCGTGATATCGCTCAGGCTGGCCAAAACGGCTTTTTGTCCCGAATGCGGCATGACATGAAAACGGGCAAGCACCCAGATCGTCTTCCCGTTTTTTGAAATCAACCGGAGGTCAAGCGGTTCGGTGGGTTCGTTTCCGGTTACTTTCCGTATCGCCTCATCCAGCAAAGCGCGGTCGTCTGAAGAAACAAAAGAAAAAGGCTCAGTCAGGGCGAGGTCGGTCTGGCTGTAACCGGTGAGCCTGGCGCATCCGGAATTGACATAGAGGACCTTGTCCTGACAGACGGCGTAGAATCCGATATCCACAGAGGACAGAATATCGACGGGGTCAAAGGGCTTACTTTTGTTCAAGGCGCATCTCCTGTCCGCTGAAAGGGTATCTGGAAAATAACATGTTTAATGCCGGGTGTAAAGCGAGGGCAAAAAGGAGAATCCTTCTTTTCCCGCGGCTTCCCCTGCGTTTGACCGAGGCTGGACATTCTATTAAAAATGCGGCACATTTCCCTGGCAAAGCGGCTTGTACCGCAAACATCTTTTGTTCAGGAGATTATGATGGAAACACAACCCCTGTTCAGACTGGCGGCCATCCAGGCCGCGCCGGTTTATTTCAACAAGGAGGCGTCCACCGAAAAGGCCTGCCGCCTCATTGCCGAAGCGGGCAGACAGGGGGCGACGCTTGCCGCCTTCGGGGAGACGTGGCTTCCGGGCTACCCGTTTTTTATCTGGCGCGACAGTCCCGACGCGCATCTTCAGTGGAAAGCCGCCGCCCAATACCTGGCCTCGGCCGTGGACATTCCCGGCCCGGAAACCGGCCGGCTTGGCCTGGCGGCCCGCGAGGCGGGGATCGATGTCGTCATCGGCGTAGCCGAGCGCGACCCAATCACCCGCGGGACGGTTTACTGCACGCTTTTGTTTATCAGCCGCGAAGGTATGATTCTGGGGAAGCATCGCAAGCTCAAACCGACGCATCGGGAGCGCACCCTCTGGGGCGAAGGCGACGCCTCGGGGCTAAGCGTTTACGAGCGCCCCTATGGGAGGACCAGCGGACTCAACTGCTGGGAGCACAACATGGTGCTGCCCGGCTATGTGCTCATGTCCCAGGGCACGCAAATTCACGTCGCGGTCTGGCCGGGCGTCGAGCCGAAAGCGCCCGCCGCGCCTGATCCCATGTGGTCGCGGCAGTTGCTCCTGTCGCGCGCGTTTGCCTCGCAGGCGGCAGCCTATGTCATTTTGGCAGGCGGAATGCTTGACGCCGATGACGTGCCGCCCGAATACCGGGGGCTGGCTTCGCACTACCGGGGGGACAGCTTCATCATCGACCCGCGCGGAGAGGTCATCGCAGGGCCGGCCAAAGGGGAAGAAATTCTGATCGCGGAAGGATCGCTGGAAAATGTTCTGGCGGCCAAATCCGCCTTCGATGTCGGCGGGCACTATTCCCGGCCGGATATTTTTTCCCTGCGGGTGAACCGCAAGCCCTATCAGCGCGTGGTGGAGGTGGCGCCGGAAAGCCCGAAAGACATCGAAGAGCCATAGACGATTTCATCGAAGGCGCAAAACCATCATTTTCACACAATCCCTTTTGGGCGCGCCGGTCGAAATCCCGGCGTTTAAAATAGATGATTTCAGCGTGGCGCTTTATGGTACCCGGCCCGGATCGCCTCTTCTTCAGAATCAAATTCGACGCGGTGATAGGCCTTGACGGCAGAGTAGAATTTCATGCCGGGCAGATGGTATCGCAAGCTGTCGCTGTTGCCGATGACCTTGACCCTGGGCGCAGCGTCCACCACCGGCGACGGCTCAGGCATGGCCTCGGAAGCAGCAACCGGCAACTGCGCCGCTTCAGGCAGAGGCTCGGGCGCCGCGGATGATTCGCTATCCGCAGGGGCCGGTTGGATATTGGTGATCACTTCCTGCGGGACAGAAGGTGAGTTTAACCGTTGATACCTGGGAATATAGGCGATAATGATCAGCACAGCCAGAGCCGCCACGATGGCAAAAAACACAAATGACGCTTTATGGTTTTTGGACGGTTTGTCCGGAGGCAGTGCGTAAGCCTTGTCCGCAGGAATGTCGCCGCAAGCGTCGGAAGACGGGGGCTTTTTGCTTAATTCGTTTTTGAGGAGCCAATAGAGATAATTTTGCAGCATCTCTTCTTTTTCCGATGCGCGGGCATCGGCAGAGCCGCCCGGGGAGGTGTTTTTGTTGAGCCTGTCTTTGGGTTCCATAAATACTATTCCTTTTTAACAACTTCAAAAATTTCATGCAAGAATAAATTGAAAATCCGCCTTTAGACGAAGGCCCCAAAACACCTCAGAGGCAGCCCTTGTTCAGAATATCCTGAAGTTCTTCAACCGGCAGCGGGCGGGCCAGCAGGTAGCCCTGAATCTCGTCGCAGCGGTAGTCGCGAAGAAAGTCCAGTTGTTCTTCGGTTTCCACGCCTTCGGCGATGGTTTGCAGATCCAGAGAGTGCGCCATGGCGATGGTCGCGCGCACAATGACCTGATCCCGGGCGTCGGTGGCGAGCCCCCGCACAAACGACTGATCGATTTTGATATAATCCAGCGGCAGTCGTTTGAGATAACTCAGCGAGGAATACCCCGTTCCGAAATCGTCGATGGAAATCCGGATGCCCATGGATTTAAGCTCCGTGATGGTCCGAATGGCTTTTTCCGGGTTTTTCATCAGAGTGCTTTCGGTGATTTCCAGATCCAGGCAGGAAGGCGCAATGTCCGTCTCCCGCAGAGCGTCGCTGACAATTTTGGTCAGATTCTGCTGATCGAACTGGCGGCTCGACACATTAACGGCAACGGAGAGCGGCTCCTCGTGTCCCTGAGCCCGCCACTGGCTGATTTGGCGGCACGCCTCCCGGATCACCCATTCCCCGATGGGGATAATCAAACCGCTGGCCTCCGCAATCGGGATAAACTGCATGGGCGCAATGAGTCCGCGCTCCGGGTGCT
>CAZSQS010000007.1:0-74440 GCA_964608995.1 uncultured Smithella sp.
TCGCCATCGAGAATAGCGGTAAAGGGAATCACGGCAACTGCCGGCGGCACGACGGCAATGAGCAGAAACCCGAGACGAATATTGGGATCGGAAATAAAAAGCGCAGATAAAACCATAATTGCGCCGCCCAATACGCCATACGTCATGAGCATCCCGGCCCCCGAGGGAAGCGCCATGGCCCGGATTCGCCGGAAATAGTCGTTGGGAACGCTAATTGTCGCAAGCGTCATCGCCAGCGCCAGCGCAGGCAGCATCAGCACCTCCGACCAGACAGAGGCCTGCGGAAGCCCCAGTCCCAGCCCCACAGACAAAAGCAAAATAAAATTGCGGTTTTTCAAGAGTTTCAGCATTTGCGGCTCCTTTTTGCGGATCAATCTTTTTAATGCAGAAAAAACCGCCAGGCAATACATATTTTCCAGCTGCTTAAAATTAAAGAAGATTGTCGATTGCCCTTGACAGGCACGGCTCACTTTCCTATACTCCGCGCAATTTTGGCGGAGTATTTAACAAAAGGCTAATAATATGGATTATTTCAGCATGATTGCCGGGTTGATCGGCGGCTTGGGACTTTTCATTTACGGAATGTTCCTCTTGAGCGATTCGCTGAAGAAACTCTCGCTGGGCATATTAAAAAACCTTCTGGAGAAAATCAACTCCAACCGTTTCAAATCCATGTTTCTGGGCCTGATTGTCACAGCAATTATCCAGAGCTCGAGCGCAACCTCCGTTATTCTCATCGGTTTCTTAAACGCCAGCGTCATCTCACTTGCCGCCGCCATGGCGATTATGATCGGCGCCAACATCGGCACAACCGTTACGGCGCAGTTGATTGCCTTCAAACTAACGGCCATCGCTCCGATCCTGGTGTTTGCCGGGACCGTTTATTTCTTTTTTGCCAGAAAAATCAAAGAGAAGAACAAAGGCCTGGTCCTTCTGGGCTTTGGTATGCTGTTTGTGGGTCTGGCCATGATGAGCATGGCGGTAACGCCGCTGTCGGGCAATGAAGCCGCCAGAAACGCGCTTATCACCTTTGGCAAATATCCGGTCCTCGGCGTTTTGACGGGGCTTTTGGTCACCATCGTTTTCCAAAGCTCCAGCACCACCACCGGTATGATTATCGCTTTCGCCTCCGCGGGGCTTTTGGATTTTCCCACATCGCTTTACCTGATTTTCGGCACCAACATCGGCACCTGCATCACGGCCATTCTCGCCAGTATCGGCGGAAATTTATCAAGCAAGCGACTGGCATGGGGCAACACGCTTTTTAACATTTTCGGCACCTTCATCGCCCTGGCCATGGCGCCGCTTTATCTCAAATACATCCCCCTTCTGGCCTCGGATGTGCCCCGGCAGATCGCCAATACCCATACGCTGTTTAACGTCATCAACACGCTCATTTTTCTGCCGGTGGTCCCGGGGTTCGTCTGGGTGATGACGAAAATTATTCCCGGTGAAGACTACGTCAAGAAGGAAACAAAATATCTGGATAAAAATCTACTGTCGGTTCCGCACCTGGCCATTCGCGCGGTCATCAATGAAATGATCGTAATGCTCGAAACCTGCTCGGGTATGCTCGACAAAGCCAGAAAATGCACCATCGCCTACGATCACAAACTGCGCAACGAAATTGCGCTCGACGAGGAGTCGGTCGATGACATGCAGAAATACATCACCGAATACCTGGTGGAAATCACACGCAATGAACTTCCGGAAAAGCACTCGCGGCTGGTTCCCGCGCTTCTGCACAGCATCAACGATCTGGAAAAAGTCGCCGATTACTGCGAAGATATCGTGCTTTTATCGCAGCGCGCCTATGAAAACGACCTGAAATATTCCGACGAGGCGGATCGTGAACTGGAGAGACTCTTTGACAAGACCGAAGCACTGGTGGGTCACACGAAAAAAGCCATGCAGTTTAACGACCAGAAGGCGGCAACGATTTCTCTGACCATTGAAAAAGAGCTGGACGAACTGATCTCGCAATACAAGATCAACCACATCAAGCGCCTGGAAAACGCCGTGTGTATCAGCAACGCCGGCCTCGTGTTCAACGACATCCTCACCAATATCGAACGGCTCAATAATCATCTTTGCAACATTACCAAGGGCATCCTCCATCTGGGCAAGCGCTAGAGAGGGAATCATGGTGCATCCTTCTTACGTTTTACTGCGGCAGGCATGAGACAGCCTTCGTGCTAAAGCCCGTGATCCATGCCCGCGACATCTTGCAAAGCCTGCGATAAATATGTTATGAGGCTTTGCATCATAAGGAGAAATATCATTATACATATGAATGAAATTATTGGCATTGATGTCGGTTCCGTTGCGGTAGCGCTGGCCGTCATAGACGAAGCAGGCGCTATCGGCCACTCATCCTACCAGTTCCACCAGGGCGCGATTGCAGACACGCTGCGCGCGATGCTGGAGGCGGTGGACATCCGCAAGATCGGCGGCGTCGCGATGACGCAGTCCGGACCGGACATTTTAAAAAATGTTCCCCGTTACGATACGCAAATCGCCATGATCGCGGCAGTCAAAAAATATCATGATCCGGTGGGCAGCATTTTGTTTGTCGGCGGAGAAAATTTCGGCCTGATCACCTTCAACGAAGCGGGCGACTATGAACGTTTCCGATCCAACTCGTCGTGCGCGGCCGGTACCGGAAGCTTTCTGGATCAGCAGGCGCGCCGCCTCAATCTTAAAAGCATCGAAACGCTCAGCAGTGTCGCCTTTTGCAACCAGGGGCAGACGCCGAAGATCGCCACGCGCTGCGCCGTGTTTGCCAAAACGGATCTGATTCACGCCCAGCAGGAAGGCTATTCCATCGGTCAGATCAGCGACGGGCTTTGCGAAGGCCTGGCCAAAAACGTTATGGATACACTGATCCCGGATTCGCATGTCCGCACACCGCTGATCCTCGCAGGCGGCGTATCGATGAATGCCGCCGTCGTCAAACACTTTCAGACGTTTCTGCAAACCGAACCGGTCATCGGCGAGCACAGCCACCTCTACGGCGCCATCGGCGCGGCCCTGCTGTATCGTGAAGAAGCCCTCCGGCCCGCCTCGGTCGGAAAGACCTGGGACGATCTTTTTATTTTGGAGAACAAGGAAAAGACTTACGGCTATCCGCCACTGGAGATAAGGCTGTCGAGCTATCCGTCGTTTGACGCGCATGCAAGCTATCCCTTTCGGCCCGCAAACAACGCCGCCGCGATTGAAGTCGATATTTACCGGCCGCTTTTGCCGCTTGAAAACATCTATCTGGGCATCGACATCGGCTCCACCAGCACGAAGGCGGTTTTGATCGACGCCTCCAACGAACCGGTGATTGGCCTCTACACGCAAACCGCAGGCCAGCCCGTGAAAGCCGTTCAGGGCATTTTTGAGGCCCTCGACCATATTGAACGCACGCAAAAGATTCAGCTCGTCTTTGACGGCGTCGGCGCCACCGGATCGGGGCGAAAGTTCATCGGCCGCATTATCAATGCGGATCTGATTATCGACGAAATCACCGCGCACGCCCGCGCCGCCTACGAACTTCGCAACGACGCGGACACGATCATTGAAATCGGGGGCCAGGACGCCAAGTTCACCACGCTGAAAAACGGCATGGTGACCTCTTCCGTCATGAACAATGTCTGCGCGGCCGGCACCGGCAGCTTCATTGAAGAACAGGCCGTCAAACTCGACGTGCCTCTCGCCGACTACGCCCATCGGGCGATGCACACACCGGCGCCCATCTCCTCCGACCGCTGCACCGTTTTCATGGAGCGTGACATCAACAATTACCTGACGGAAGGTTACAGCGTCAACGAAGTGCTGGCGAGCGTGCTGCATTCGGTGTGCGAAAATTATCTGACCAAAGTCGCGGTCGAAGCCAACATCGGCCAGAATATCTGTTTTCAGGGCGCCACCGCCCGCAACCGGGCGCTGGTGGCCGCCTTTGAACACCGGTTGAAAAAACCGATTTTCGTATCGAGATTCTGCCATCTCACCGGCGCTCTGGGAAGCGCGCTCATCGTAGCGGAAAACGCTCCGGCCCAGTGCGCGTTTCGCGGTCTGGGGCTCTATCGCGAAAACATCCCCGTCGAAAATGAAATCTGCGAGCTTTGCCACAACAACTGCAAAATCAACAAAGTCACGGTCCAGGGCGAAACCGTCGCCTTCGGGTTTTTGTGCGGGCGCGATTATGACACCAAGCATTATGTGGGCAAAAGCAAAAAGCAATACGACCTGATTTCAGCCAGAGCTCAGGTTTTTTCAGCCGGTCTGAAAAAGACCGCCATCAAAAAACAGGTGACCATCGGCATTCCTCACGCGCTTTACCTGGCTGAGGAAATGCCGCTGTGGAAACATTTTTTCGCCACACTCGGCGTAGAAACGGTCACCTCCGAGGGCTTTAAAAATGCGATCAAAACCGGCAAAAAGCTCTCCGGCGCGGAATTCTGCGCGCCCATGAGCGCCTTTTTCGGCCATGTGCAGCATCTGGTGGACAAGTGTGACTATATCTTCCTGCCCTATTATCTGGAAGCCGCGAAAAGCAAGGATGAAGACTACCGCTATTACTGCTACTATACGCAGTTTGCCGCCACCCTCGCCGCTGGCATGAAGAGCGTGCGCATGAAAAAAAATGTCATCATGCCGGTCATTGACCACTCTTCCTTTCAGTCCCGCATTGAACTTTTCACCCTTCTGAAATCCATACTCAACACCGGCTACTGGGAAATCTATAACGCCTATGAAGCCGCGCTGGCTTATTACGACGATGTCAAAACCAATCTGATCAACGTGTACGAGCGTGAAAAACCGCTTGACCGCGACATCAGCGTGGCGCTTCTGGGAAGGCCATACACCGTCTTGCAGCCCGCCATGAATAAAGGCATTCCAGACATTTTCAGCGCGCTGGGCGTCAAAGTCTTTTATCAGGACATGCTGCCCGCGCAGGCTAAGGACCACGCCGAAATCGGCCCCCTGCTCAAACGCATTCACTGGAAACACGCGGCGCTGATTTTGAAAGCGGCGCTCTACATCGTGCGCACGCCGGGGCTCTACCCGGTGTTTGTGACCTCGTTTAAGTGCAGTCCTGATTCGTTTACGCTGGAATATTTCAAGCGCATCATGGACCAATACGCCAAACCCTATCTGATCCTGGAGCTCGATGAGCATGATTCCAGCGTCGGCTACGAAACGCGCATTGAGGCGGCGATCCGTTCCTTTAACAATCATCACAAAAACAAGGATCTTCGTCTGGTTTCGACGCGTCCCCTGCCGCTCAATTCTGAAAGCACCGACAAAATTAAAGGCAAGACGCTCTTATTTCCGTGCTTTGACCCCATCAACTCCAAGCTGCTGGAAGCCGTTTTTATCCGCGAAGGCATTGACGCACGCATGGCGCCGCTGACGGAAAAAACCATCCAGCGCGGCCTGCGCACCAATACCGGCCAGTGCCTGCCGGTCAATATCATTGCGCAAAGCTATATGGATTATATTGAAGAAAACCTGCTGGACCCCGCCCAGACCATCGGCTGGTGCTTCGACAGCCACGTCGCCTGCAATATCCGGCTCTACCCGCAATTGATCAAAGGCATCATGGAAGCGGCGGGCCATGGCATGGAAAATGTCGAAATGTACGTCGGCACCATCGCGCTTTCGGATATTTCCATGCAAGCCTCCATTGATGCGTATTTCGCGCATATGTTCGGCGGCATGCTGCGTAAAATCGGCTGCAAGATCCGCCCCTACGAAAAGGAGAAGGGCATCACGGACAAAATCATCGCCCAGTCCGTAAGCCTCCTTTACAACACCTTTCTGGGTGGACGAAATAAGGACGAAGATCTGGCCCGGGTCATCTCTCTGTTTAAAAAAATTGAAACCTTCGGCGGCCACCGTCCCAAAGTCGCCATTTTCGGCGATCTCTACGCACGGGACAACGACATCTTCAACCAGGATCTGATTCACTGCATTGAAGACTGCGGCGGCGAGGTCATCACCACGCCGTTTAACGAATTCGCCCGAATCATCGCCGCCCCCTACATGCGCCGCTGGTTTCTGGAAGGAGAATTCATGGATGTGCTCTACGCCAAAACGCTCATCACGCTCGTCAATCAGCTTGAGAAGAGTTACTATCGAATATTCAACGAGATCCTCAACGAAGAAACGCATCCCAAACCGGATTTGGATTACAAAAAGACATACGACCACTTCCACCTGACAGTGCACCATTACGGTGAATCCGCCGACAACCTGCTCAAAATCGCGGCGCTCATGGTACATCATCCCGACCTGTCGCTCTTTGTTCAGACCAATCCGGCGTTTTGCTGCGCCGGGCTGGTCACCGAAGCGATGGCGGCGCGTATCGAGGAGCACACCGGCGTTCCGATTGTCACGCTCAATTACGACGGCACCGGGAAAAACATCAACTCCAAGATACGCCCCTATATCAAATATCCGCGCCGTAAAACGCTGATCAAGGGCGTTTCCTGAAACGCTGTTTTTTCTTTACTTTTCGGATCAATCGCGGTTATTACAAAGTCATACTACGGAGGTTTGACGCATTGACTGCTGCGAGGTTTGTTGCCTTATTGTCCAACCTGCTTTTCGTTTTGGCTATTTTACTGGGGCTTTATCTGCCTGACGCGGCCGCGGTCACCTCTTATTTAATTATACCGTCATTGATGATCGTCATGACCGTGACGCTGCTGCGGTTTCCGCCCGGCTTTTACCGCGATTTTAAAGCGTTGCTGCCCGGCGCGCTTTTGGGCAATCTCACGAGCTATCTTCTGTTTGGCAATCTCATCATTCTGGCAAGCTTTCTATTAGTCCGTGATGAAAAAATGTGGCTTGGGCTGATTTTGGTGGCGGCGGCGCCGCCTGCCGCAGCCGTCCTGTCCTTGAGCGACAGGGTCCGGGCAGACCGGATGCTGACGTTTGCGGGTTTTGCCGGAACGCATGTCGCCGCCTTGATTCTGGCCCCGCTGATCGGCATCGCTTTTTTCAAGTATATCCCTGTCCCGCCGGACAAATTGATCATTCTGACCCTTTCGCTCATTGTCCTGCCACTGCTTTTTTCGCACATTGTCGTTGACCAGGACATCGAAACCTTCATTCAACGCCATGAGGGCCGGATCACCGACGTAAGCTTTTTTATCGTCTTTTATACGCTGACAGCGCAAAACGCCGGTTGGATCCGGCAATGGCCGATCGACATGGCCCGGATGGCCGGCATTGCCGGCTTGAGCACGATATTGATGGGCCTTCTCGTCTTTGTGACGGCCAGACTCTGCAAGATCCCCCGGCAGAAATATTTATCGCTGCATCTGATGGGAACCGCAAAAAATTACGGTCTGGCCGGCGGCATCGCCCTGTATCTTTTCAATCCCAAAATGGCGCTGCCCGCCCTGATTTTTGCCGTCTTCATGTTCCTGCACTCCATCATCATCAAGCTTAAAACCCCTCGGGCCGGCAAAACTCTCTCCAACCAGACCCCTCCCCCTGATAAGCCGCAAGAATGATTTTTCGGAGAAACCTGCCGCCCTTGCCTTCCTAAATGGCCTTGACAAGACATCCAGATATTCCTATACTCCGCCGCAAAATGATCGCTATTAGCTTTCAGACTTATTGACCTCTACCCTCATCGGCGATGAAAAAAAGTGGCGAGCCCCGAAAAGCGGCATTCAGGGTTTGTTAAAATTCAAAATACGCTCAACCCGATAAAACGATAACACATAGCCGGAGTATCCCTCATGCGATGGAAAGGTGAACGTCAGAGCAACAATGTTGAAGACCGCCGGGGCAGGTCTGTGTCCCGCGGCGCAAAAGTCGGCGGCATCGGAGGACTGGGGCTTATCGCCCTCGTTGTCGTGGGCCTGTTTCTGGGCGTCGATCCGGGCACCATGCTCCAGGTCGGCCAAACCCTCCAGTCGCCACCGGCAACGGTAGAACAAGGCGTGCCTGCCGGCATGGATGATGAAGGCCGTCGTTTCGTTGCTGTGGTTCTGGCTGAAACCGAAAACGTCTGGAATGACGTTTTTGCCCAAGCGGGAAGGCAGTATGAGGAACCGAAACTGGTCCTTTTTTCAGGCGCGGTGGAATCGGCCTGCGGAATGGCCGGGTCGGCCACAGGGCCGTTTTATTGCCCGGCAGATCAAAAAGTCTATCTCGATTTAAGTTTTTTCGATGAGCTCCACTCCCGCTTCGGCGCCTCCGGCGATTTTGCCCAGGCCTACGTCATCGCCCACGAAATCGGCCATCATGTGCAGACACAGCTGGGCATCCTCCAAAAGGTCAGCCAGCTCCAGTCACGTGTCGGCGAGGCACAAAAAAACAAATTGAATGTCATGCTGGAATTACAGGCGGATTGCCTGGCCGGTATGTGGGCGCACCACGCCCAGAAGAATCGCAATATCCTGGAAGCCGGCGATCTTGAAGAAGGACTCAATGCGGCAAGTGCCGTGGGAGATGACCGGATCCAGAAAAGGTCACAAGGGTATGTCGTACCGGACGCCTTTACGCATGGCTCATCGGCTGAGCGCGTAGCCTGGTTTCGGAAAGGCTTCGAACAGGGCAGCATACAGGCCTGTGATACCTTCAGCGCACAGAGGCGCTAGGTGTCTTATTCATTAATGATCCCAAAAAGGAGGTGAACGAAATGGCTGGAGAAGATGTAAAAAAATCTGACAAACAGGACCCCTGGGACGTCAAGCAATACCATGAAGTAAAAAAAGGAGACACCCTGTGGAAAATTTCCGAGAAATACTACGGAGACGGCAACCTGTATAAGAAAATTTTTGAAGCCAACCGCGATATTCTGAAAAACCCCGACGTAATTCAAATCGGGCAGAAGCTTCATATCCCATGATCGCGCAGTTGGACAGACAAAGCATTTCAACCTTTTCATGATTATTTAACCCATTAAAGGAGGACGGTATGAAAAAAAATCTATTGATATTGGCGATCCTGGCATTGTTTACGGCAACGTTGTTTATCGCGTGCACTAATGCCGACAAAGGACCTGCGGAGCTGGCCATCAAAGCGGCCGAAGAAGCTGTGAGCGCCGCCAAAGCTGAAGTGGGGAAAATTGTCCCGGACGAAATGGCCAACCTTGAAAACGCGCTGACGTCCGCTAAGGAAAAACTCACCAGCGGTAAATTCAAGGAAGCCCTGGCGGAAGCGCAGGGGCTGGTCACCAAAGCCAAAGAAGTCGTTGAGGCGGCCAAATCCAAAAAAGATGAGCTGACAAATACCTGGACAAATTTAAGTCAGGGACTGCCGAAAATGGTCGCGGCAATTGAAAGCCGCGTGGGCATTCTGTCTCAGGCCAAAAGCCTTCCCGCCAATCTGACCGCTGAAGCATTTGAAGAAACCAAACTCGGACTGGCCGAGGCAAAAGCAGGCTGGGCTAAAGCTCAGGAAAGTTTCAATTCAGGAAACCTCTCAGAAGCCATCTCCGTGGCCAACGCCGTCAAAGAAAAAGCCGTCAAAGCCATGGAAACCCTGGGACTTCCGGTTCCCGCAGGCGCAAAACCCTGATTTCAATTAAACATTATCCTAAAAACGGGGAAAAGGTCTGTCAGACTTTTTCCCCGCTCTTTTTTTTCAGGCGCGCCACCCCCCAGAGCCGCGAGCCCATCTTCCGGATCACCCAGATCAGGAAAATTCCGAGCAGAATCAGAGCTACGACGGGTACGAAAATGGCCAGAAGCGCGGTAATCAAAGACCCGCCCAGCTCCAGTGTGGAAAAGACCGGGTTGCCGATCCCCCCTGTGACGGCGGCCGTTTTTGCGCGAAGCGCAACAGTGGATGCCTGAATCAATCCCGCGATACCGCCTCCGGCAATGAGCGCCATGGTCCATTTCAGAAAAGGCGGCATCTCGACCAGCACGGCAGCCGTGGTCAGAGTTCCGGCAATCACAGCGGCCGGCGTTGCCATAACATCCAGAGCGGAATCGAACCAGGGAATATAGTAGCCCAGAATTTCCGCAACGGTTGCCGTGCCGAATGCTATTACCGCGTAGGGACTGCCAAGCCAGGAAAATCCATCCGGCAACGACAGATAACCACAAAGCGCCGCTAGGCTGAGGATCAAAAGCGGTACAAAAACCCGAAATCCGCAAGCGGCTGCCAGGCCGAGACCGACACCAATGGACAAAAGCGTTTCCATAAAAACAACATTCCAATTTAATTCCAAAGCTTTTCAAGACTATACAGGAATCTCCAGGCAGGCGCAATGTATCTTGGCCGTGACATCCGGTAAAAAGAAGTTTTTAAAAATTTCCCCTGTATTTTTTTGACTCTCCGGTAATTTCTGATACGTTATTTCCTTGTTGTGCAAGCAAAATTGAACAGGAGTTATGATTCCCTTGACATGGCATACGTCGTTCCATATACTTTCCACGAATAATTTAATATCACCATTGAAACGGATATCTGAATAAGTATGAATCATAATATTGTTTTCTCAGGAAGCCTGCTTTTTTTGTCCCTGGCCGATGTGTTTCAAATGCTTGCCGGGAATAACTGCACCGGCCTTTTGACCTTGAAGAGCCCCTATTCTCCTGACAATGGGCTTGTCTATTTTACGGAGGGAAATCCGGTCAATGCGCGATGGGGCGAATTGCAGGGTATCGAGGCGGTTTATGCCCTTTTCGGATGGACAGACGGACAGTACGATTTTTCCAATGAAGAATTCGCGGGACTTGAACCGGCTATCAAACAGAGCATGATGGAAATCATCCTTGATGCTCTGCGAATGCTGGATGAGGGAAAGATTGTCACGATCGGCCCCGAATCACCCATCCAGGGGGTTACAGAAGAAGGCGGCGCCGATGGCTCCAAGACGGATCTGGTGCATCCCATCAAGGGGCCGTCCATCGATTATCGCGGAGTCGCCATGGAGCGAAATTACACCAACAACGCGGTCATCGTCAAAGAAGGCTCTCACGGGAAATGGTTGTGGGTGATCTGTGAAGGCACGGTCAGAATCGTAAAAGAGACGCCCCGCGGCCCCCTGACCATTGCCAGGCTGGCGGAGGGCTGTTTTATCGGCACCATCGCCTCTTTATTGTATGGCGAATATGAACGCAGCGCCACCGTCATTGCCGAAGGCGATCTTCAACTGGGCATCCTCGACGGAGAAGCGCTTCACCGGGAATATTCTTTATTGTCGGAACCCTTTAAGAAGATACTGCTGGGACTGAATAAAAGACTAAAAATGATCAACACGCTCGTGGTTCGAGGCTATACAGGAAATTATTCAAGAGCCCTTCCAGAAGATGAAGTCACGGACGATGAATACCAAAACAGTTCGAACCTGTATATCATCCGGGAGGGCGCGGCCCACGTCATCGGCAAAGGACCGGGCGGCGATGCGCCGCTCATCTCACTGGGCCCGGACGATTTCTTCGGCAGAATTCCGTTCATGGCTTTCGGCCACGAACCGCTTTACGCCCGGGTCATGACCTCGTCGCCTTTTGAAGCGGAAATTCTTGACAGCCTTGCGCTGCAAAAAGAATATGACGCACTGTCTCAGACCTTTCGAAATTTCATTTTCAGCACGGCTACCAACATCGCCATGACCACGAAACTTTTTTATCATTTTCTCAACAATAACCGCCCCTCCCCGGATCCCCAATGACGGACAAAATTTTTTACCCGGTGGTTTCCTCATGAAAAAACGACTGATTCTTTTTATCGGCCTGTGCCTGTTGGCAGGTCTGGCTTTCACAGGCTGTTCAAAGCACTCCGCTATTCTGCTCGATACGGGCGAACTGCCCAAAGATTATTCACGCCCTCTGCCCGAAGGCGAGCTGGCGCTTCGAAAAATTACCGATCCCGCCCAGATTCCCGACTATACACGCGCACTCGCCGATCTGGAGGGACTGGCCGAAGCCATTGACCGAAGCCTGAGCTATCTGTCCAAGCCGTCGAGCCGGCAGTTTTACCCCTATGGCGAGATCACGCATGACGGAGCCGTTAAGACGCTTCAGGCACTCAAGGCGCTTGTCACCTCCGGCATCCCCCCCGAACAGATGAACCTCGCCTTGCGGGAAAAATTCGACACATACATTTCCGTTGGCTGCGACGATCGGGGAACCGTCCTGTTCACCGGGTACTATACCCCTATTCTCGATGGATCGCTTGTCCGCACGGAGCGTTTCCGGCACCCGCTCTACGCATCACCGGATGATCTGATCAAAGACGCGGATGGCCAAATACTGGGACAGCGGGTTTCCGAAAACGAGATCCAGCCATATCCCTCACGGGTGGATCTGCAAAGCTCGGGTCAGCTTGAAGATCGGGAAATCGTCTGGCTTTCTGACCCGTTTGAGGTTTATATCGTCCATGTGCAGGGCTCGGCCAAGATCCGCCTGCCGGATGGGCAGGTGCAAACTTTCGGTTATGATGCGCACAACGGCTGGGACTATCAAAGCATTGTCCCCAAAATGATTGCGGATGGAAAACTCGCCACAAAAAACATCAACCTCCAAGCCCTTATCGACTACTTCAAGGCGCATCCAGACGAAGTGGATAACTATGTTAACATCAATCCCCGGTTTGTTTTTTTCAAGACGCAAGACGGCAGGCCACGGGGATCGCTCAACGAACCGGTGACCCCGTTTCGAACCATTGCCACCGACAAATCCGTCTATCCGCGCGCCATGTTCGCCTTTGCCGCCGTGGATCTGGCTCGCCCCATCGGATTTGCCCTCGATCAGGACGCAGGAGGCGCCATCCGGGCGCCCGGCCGCTGCGATGTGTATATGGGCGAAGGGGAGCAAGCCGGCGAACTGGCCGGCGGCACCTATCGCGAAGGGAAACTGTATTACTTATTTTTGAAGCAGGCGGTGGACCCGTCAGCGCTTACCGGTCAATCGCCTGCATCTGGAAGCGTTGTCCCTTAAAGCTGAAGAACGCGGCCTGGCGGGTGATTTTCAGCACTTTCAGCCCATCCGGCCGGGACTGACCTTCTTTGAGTGTATGCTCGTTGATCTGAACAAAGCGTTCATTGATGTCGGCACTGTAGAAATGTAAAAATATCTTGATTTCAGGAACGCGGCTTCTCGCCTCACCAGGCAATTTGTTAAGCGGCGGATATTTGTCGGCAGAAAAATTCCCTGTCTCCCCTTCACGAACTGGCGTTTGCTCTGTGTGCATATCCGTGGAACGCTCCGGCACGCGATCTGGCACATTCGCTGCGGGCTTCTCCTCCGGGGCATACGCCATATCCTCCTGTTTTTGCAGAAGCGGCGGATCGAGCGGTTTTTGGGATTCCTGAATCAATTTGGCATCGTATTCATACATCGGCTCAGGCGCAACGCTCGCCGCGTCCGGCGCCGTCTGGTTGTGAGCCGTGCTTCCCATTTTTGAAGCGGTTTTCGTCTGCTGAGCCCACCAGTAAATCCCCGCGACGTTGATGACGATTAACAAAACCGCCAGCGCCGCCACATAGGGCCACCATTTTTTTCGATCGCGCGGCGGCTGATGATGGTGGTCGGAAAAAAGGTCCGGCGCCGCGCCGCGATGACGGTTCTTTTCGATTTTTTTCAACCCTTCGAGGATGTAAGACATTAACGATTAACCTTTCTGCTTTCCAGTACCGGCGGTGTGTTATCGACCAGGCCTTGCAGATAGGCGACGGTCATCGGCCCAACCACTCCGTCCGGCGTCAGTCCCACACTGCTTTGAAACTTTTTTACCTCATTGGAAAGCTGTTCATCATAAATTCTTTTTCCCGTCATCGGCCGCTTTTGGATGATCGACAAATGCCTGTCGAGCCAGATCACCATCCGCCCGCTCCTTCCGATGCGCAGCTTCTGGCTATACTCGGCAGGCGGACGCCACAAGAGCGTAAAGTCGCCGCTCCAGATCAGAAATATTTCCTGAATGGCGTAAGTGTTGATAATCAGACCCTCGGCGATTTCCGCGTGATTGTCATTGAGCGACATCAGGGTCACATAAAAATGTTTGTTGGTTTTTTCGTCCAGCAGCTTAAGAACGGCCGGTTTATTCATGGTGCGTAAGTCCATCAGATTCCCTTTGGACTCAATCGCGCTCAACCCCTCCCGGGCGGCCTGCCGCGCAATGCTTTGCTGCCTTGAAGGATCAAACGGCAAACTCCACAATCGAAAGAGTGTCTCATAGGCGTGCCTCGCGGTTATGGTTTTTTCATTGGGAGAGGGCTTGGCCAGAACTTGCCCCGCCGGTTTCATCTCGCTTTTGATGTTTGAAACCGTCACCTGGGTTTGGGGGGTATCTTTCTTCTGCGCCCTGGGCAAAACCGGCGAGGAGGAGATATTGGCGCGCCACATCAGCATGGCGAAAACCAGCAAAACAAGACTCAGTGCGGCGGCCCCGGCATAGACCAGCTTCTTTCGCGAAAGGCTTCGCCCATTGCCGACCACTTCCGCCGCCGCTGTCGCGAGGGTTTTTTTATCCACCTCATCCCGATTCTGTATGAAGGCGCCCACCAGAGCCCGGTCGCAAATGGCGTTGATCAGCCGGGGAATTCCACCCGAAAGCCGGAAAAGCAGATTCAGCGTGTCATCGGGAAACAGGCGCCCGCGCCGCCATCCCGCCACGCGCAGACGGTGCTCAACGTATTGCCCCACCTCGGTTCGCGACAGAGGCCCCAGATGGTAGCGGGCCGTAATGCGCTGCGAGAGCTGGCGCAACTCCGGCCTGGACAACAGATCCAGAAGCTCCGGCTGCCCCAGCATGATGATCTGCAAAAGCTTTTTTTTGTTGGTCTCCAGATTCGTCAGCAGGCGGATCTGTTCAAGAACATCGGGCGTAAGATTTTGCGCCTCTTCAATAATCAGAATCGCGCGCCGTCCCTTCTCGTGTGTCTGTAGAAGATAGGTGTAAATTTCAGAAACCAAAACCTTGTTGCTGTTGGTCCCTTCGGGATACAGTATGGAAAACTCATCGCAGATGCTGGCGAGCAATTCAACGGAGGTGACTTTCGGATTCAGGATGAAGGCAATATCGGCGTTGTCCGGCGCCTGCTCGAGCAGGCAGCGGCAAACCATGGTTTTTCCCGTGCCCACTTCGCCGGTAAGCAGAATGAATCCACTGTCGGCGCCCATGCCGTAAATGAGATGCGCCAGCGCTTCCCGATGCCCGTCGCTCATATAAAAATAATGAGGGTCGGGCGCAATCGAAAAGGGATTCTCCTTGAGTCCAAAATACTCTTTATACATAAAAACCTACAACAGGCGCTCCGCGCCGGTAACCATCACCGTTGTTTTAATCGATCCGGGAGGTTCGCTGGTGAACACGATCATAAAGGGAATTTGCCCGTAGGGAATTACCCGTTCATTCGAGTTGTTGATGCCCTCCGGCTGTGAAAGATGCTTGATAATTTCCTCCTCGGAGAGGTTGGCCAGCTCTTCATCCGTCAGAATATTCCCTGCATAGCTGGTTCGCTCGCCCAGCACAACGGAATATGCGTCGAGAATCTCCCCCTTGATGCGTATGCGGGCGACTGGGTAATCGGCTTCGTTAATCAGCGTCCCCTCGACAATACGAAGATTGCCCAAAACAAAATTATTGGCAATCCGCTGACGGATATCCTTGATTTTCACCTGCGTGGCCACGGTCTGGCCATCGGCGGAATAGGTCGCCTCGCCACCGATGAATTTCCGTGCAAGGTCAACATAACGCGCGCCGATGTCCGGAAAAAACACCCAGTAAATCAGTGCCGGAATGACAACAATGACCAAAACCGCAAACAGCGCAACTTTCCAGGCCTGGCCTTTTTTGCGCACAGGCGGCGGCGCCATCGCTTCTTCTTCGAAATCATCGTCATCTGCGACGGATTCCGTCTCTGAATCGACAGGCGTACCCTCTGACAGATCAATGTCTTCGAGCCGGATATCTTCGCGTTTGACCGGTTCAAACGCCGGATTGGCCTTTTCCTCGATGATAGCCTCAACGGGTTTTGTCCCGGGTTGATCAGGCGGCACCGCTTTCGGCGGGGCTTCGGCTTTTGCGTCAATAAAGGCCGGCGCGAAGGCCGGGGCATTGACCGCTTCTTCCGGCACGATATCCGGCGCAGGCTCCACGTGCGGTTTGCTGCGTGGATTCTCCTGAAAGAAAACATGATGACAGCGGCTGCAGCGCATCCATAATCCATCGTCTTCCATCTGCGCTTCGTTAAAACGGAACTTGGTCCGGCACTGCCGGCATTGCACGATCATAGGCGTTCCTCTTTTGCTGACACCCCATCAGACTTGCACGATACAAACATCCGGCAGGAATCGGTCCTGCTCATTGTAATCAAGCCCATATCCGACGACAAATCCATCCTCCATCGTAAAACAGACATAATCTGCTTCCAGGGGAACCTCCCTGCGCCTGAGCTTGTCCAAAAACACGCACACCTTAATCGACCTGGGATTTCTCTTTAGCAGGGTATCGATAATATAGCGAAGGGTCAGACCCGTATCAATAATGTCCTCCACCACAATGACATCCCGGCCTTCGATGGCCATCTCGATGTCTTTGGTGAGACGAATCTGGCCGGAGCTTGTAGAACCGGCGCCATAACTGGCCGCGCGGATGAAATCCAGCTGGCAGGGAATGGTGAGCTCCCGCGCCAGGTCCGCCAGAAAAATAAAAGCGCCCTTGAGCACACCGATCAGTAATATTTCGCTGTCCGGATAATCTCTGGATATGTCGCCTGCAACTTCTTTGACCCGCCGCGCAATTTCGCTTCGGGAAAGAAAAACCTCCCTGGATGCCTCAACCATGAACAATTCCTTTAAATATCGTGGAATTTTGGGAAAATACTACTCAAGATCACCGCCGCCTGTCAATATAAATTCCAACGACGGCACAAGGAAACAAACGCATTGATATTATCCCACACCATTTTTTCCGCCGCATCCAATTCTTCGGTACAGGAAAATTCGGATGACAGACTCAGCAGGATGGGATTAAGCGGGGAGATCTCCCGCCCGAATTTTTCATAGTCAATGTGAGAGATCATGTACTGCGATCCGTCGAAATAATATTTACCCAGGCGGTTGGCTTCTTCCGAATGAAACGGCCAGGCCATTTTCCAGGATAAATATTCAAGCGCCGTTTCGCTGAGCCCGGGGAGATCAAAATCTTCCGCTTTGATTTCGCGGCCGATACGATCGGCAATCAGCTTAAAATACGTCACGACCAGATCGATGTCTGTCAGGCACAGGCCATACAGATACCAGTCTTTAATCAGCTTGAGCAAAATAAGCTGCTGGGAGCGCGGTATAAAATGATGGCTGGGGCACAGATGACCCGCGCAGACTTCCTGCCCGTAAAAAGAGACGCCGCGCAGATCCACGCCGCCATTTTGCAAAGGATGCAAAAGACAACCGACGCGTTTTTCGTCGGCATCGAGAAAGCCCAGATACTCGCAGCAGTAAATGACTTCATAGCGCTTGCGGAAATCCTCCGAAGCCAGCGTCTCCTGCGCATAGCGCTCCACATCGGCGGGGGCCTTGACCATTTCGCGGAAACGTCTCGTCCGCGCGCGAAGTCTTTTTGTCAGGGATTCCCGCGACGAATCCACATAATTATATAAACCGCAGCAGGCGCCGCAGGATTTTCCCGGATCCGGCTGGCACAACACTTTGATATCCGCAGACGACATCTCAACCTCTTTTTCAACGGCCTGGCCTGTATCCCTCTTGCGTCAGGCGGGCGCAACTTATAGAAGGATAAGCGTTGCAGGTCAAGACTAAAAATGGTAATACCCCGCCAAATGAATGAACAGGACATGAAAAATCCATGAAAGTAATCGACGAAATTGTTTTGCCCAACGGTCTGATCCTCACCGTGACGGACAAATCCCGCTCCATCGCCGCCGATACCACAAAAGTCGAACTGGTTTTCCAGATGAAAATCGAGGTGACACAATCGCTTCTACCGTCTGCGGCAGATTTTGAAACCCTGGTCAATATTTTTGGAAACCAGCTGACCTACGAACACATTTTGGAGCGAACCTTCGTCCACGATAAAAACGAAGACACCGTGCGAAACGAGCTTCTCGACACGTTTAAAAAGAATTCTCTGACGTATCTGTCCTCGCCGAATTTTGCCCAAAAAATGGCACTGGCCACCCTTCGCGACATTAAAAACAATCCCTTCAAGTATTCAACGCCGCCCCGAATGCCGGAAGAAGAATTCTAGGCGAGCCTTACACGCACAACAAAAGAAAAGGAATCATGACACAAACTATTGCCGATGCCTTGTTGCATTTAGCTGAAAAACCGAGCCGCTATATCGGCACGGAAGTCTCTGCCGCGCGCAAATCCGCAGCGGATTTACGTTTTTTACTGGCCTTCCCCGACACCTATGAAGTGGGCATGTCGCATCTGGGCCTGCAAATTCTCTATGCCGTGCTCAACGCGCGCGAAGGCGTCTGGGCCGAGCGCTCATTTGCCCCTTGGCCGGATCGCGAAGCCCTGCTTCGCGAGCGCGGCTTGCCGCTGACCTCGCTGGAATCCGGCTCACCGCTTTCGCAGTTTGATCTGGTTGGTTTTTCACTGCAATATGAACTCTCTTACACCAATGTGCTCAATATGCTGGATTTGGGCGGCGTGGCGATTCGATCCGCCGACCGACGCGAAACGGATCCGCTTATTCTGGCGGGCGGCCCCTGCGCTTTTAATCCCGCGCCACTTTCGGCTTTCATCGATGCCTTTGTCATCGGCGAGGGGGAACAAGCCATCCTGGAAATTGCCGAGAGCGTCATCGAGTGCAAAAAGCAAACGCTTTCCCGGCGTGCCGCGCTCGAGAAGCTCGCGAGGATTCCGGGCGTCTATGTGCCCTCCCTGCATGTCCCCGGGAACGTCATCTCCAGGCGCGCGCCTGTCAATCTCAATGACTGGCCCCATCCTGTCTCGCCGGTGGTGCCGCTCATGCAAACCGTGCATGACCGCATCGTCATAGAGCTGGCCCGCGGCTGCACGCGCGGCTGCCGGTTTTGCCAGGCGGGCATGCTCTGGCGTCCGTATCGCGAACGAAACGCATCGCAAGTTCTGGAAATGGCAAAGCAGACGCTCGGAAACACAGGACATGACGAAATCTCGCTTCTGGCGCTCAGCGCCGGCGATTACAGTTGTATTGAACCCCTGATGCAGGCGCTGATGCAAAAGCATTCGGCTGAAAAAGTCGCGCTGGCGCTGCCGTCGCTTCGCGTGGAAACCCTGGGACAGGCGCTGATTGAGGAAATCAAGCGCACGCGCAAAACCAGTTTCACGCTGGCGCCCGAGGCGGGAACAGACAAAATGCGCCGCATCATCAACAAGGGCAACACCGCGCAGGATCTTTTGACGTCCATCGATAAAGTCTTTGCCTCCGGGTGGAAAGCCGTCAAGCTCTACTTCATGATCGGGCTGCCCGGCGAAGATGAAAGCGATCTTGCCGGCATTGTAGATTTGAGCTACGCGGCGCTTGGCGCGGCAAAAAGGCGCGGCCAGATCACCGTGAGCCTGTCCACCTTTGTTCCCAAGCCGCACACACCGTTTCAGTGGGCCGGGCAGTTGTCTTTGGACCAAACTAAGGAGCGGCAGAATTTCCTGCGGCAAAAAATGCACAACCGCAATCTCAACGTCAAATGGCACGACGCACGCATGAGCCTCCTGGAGGGTCTGTTTTCACGCGGCGATGAACACATCGGCCACCTTCTGGAAATCGCATGGCGCAAGGGCTGCCGCTTTGACGGCTGGGGCGAGCTTTTGCGCTTTGATTTGTGGGAAAGCGCCATTGGCGAAGCCGGAATATCGGTTGACGACTATCTGCGGGAGCGATCCACCACCGAGCCCCTGCCTTGGGATTTTATTGACTGCGGCGTCAGCTGCGAATTTCTTATCGCCGAAAAACACAAAGCCATCGAGCAGCAAACCACGGCGGATTGCCGGTTTGATGTCTGTCAGGCCTGCGGCGTGTGTGACTTTAAAGAGATACAGAATATCTTTTCCGACAAAGACTTTGGCACGCCGCATCAGGCCCCTGTCGCACCTGCGCAGATGGCGCCCCTGCGTGAAAAAGTCTATCGATTAAGCTTTGCCAAAACCGGCCGGTCACGATTTTTATCCCATCTGGAGCTCGCGTCGGCGCTGACGCGCGCGCTTCGACGAAGCCCCTTGCAGCTTTCCTACTCCGAAGGCTTTCATCCGCATCCCAAAATCTCGTTTGCCACGGCCACCTCCGTGGGCATGGAAAGTTTCTCGGAATTGCTCGATATCACGGCCCGCGAGTTTCCAGGCGATCTGGCCGTGCTTCAGAAGAACATCAATGCCGCCTTGCCGGAAGGTGTTTATGTTACGGCCATTGCGCTTTTGCCTTACACCGCCCCGGACCTCGCCCGCGCGCTTAAGGGATTTTGCTATGATCTGGTCTTGCCCGCCGATACGGACGATTCGAGACTGCAAAGGCTGGATCACAGCCTGCGCGCATTTCTGGCCGCGGACACGTATGTCATCACCCGCATGGCCAAAGGCAAATCAGTCAAGCGCGACATCCGTCCCTTTGTAAAAAGCCTCACGCTTTCGACGCCGGAAAAGAAAGTGATCGCCGAGGTCAGCCATGCGCAAAACGGCTCCGTGCGCCCGGTGGACATCATCGAACACATTATGGGATTTCCGGCCGATGCCATTCATCTTGTCACCATCGTTAAAACACACACGCTTCTGATCTGACGGAACAAAAAACAGAAATAATAATCAATATATTAGCGGATTAACCGGTCATTGCCTGTATCATTGCTGTCTCAGTCCCGCCCATCCGAACGGGACATATCTGTCCGATAACCTGTGGGTTAGGCAGGTCATAACTGCCTGCCTCCAACCCATGTGTATAAATATCATACACATAGAATTTCAGTGGGATATGGCATAAAATTTGATTGCATCTTAACCATTTACGGATTCAAGCGATAGGGGCATTCATCAATAGTCGTAAAATTAAAAATTTGGAGGAGTAAAATGAAAAAAAGCTTTTTAATGGTTCCCATTTTGTTATTGGCGTTTCTGATGACCGCCACATCGGGTCATGCGCAGTGGTGGTGGATATCCAGCTCCTCCTCTTCGAGTTCATCTTCGTCCAGCTCTTCTTCTTCGAGTTCGTCCGGATCAAGCTGGTGGTGGATTTCAAGTTCTTCTTCGTCTTCGTCTTCTTCGAGTTCATCGTCATCGAGCTCCAGCAGCTCTTCTTCCGGTTCTTACTCCGATCCCGGAACAGGCCCGTTTGCTTTAGTGCCGGACAATCAGGTGGCTAATGCCTGCAAGCTGGATCCCAATCTGCTCAAAACCGCCGACCGGACCATCGGCGCGCCCTATATCATTGTGCGCTACGGAAAGCTCTGCCATCAATACCTGCCCAACGGCACGGACCGCGCGGCTGAAGTTTATTCCACCACCAAATCGCTGGGCGGGGCCGTCACGGGCGCGGTTGCCTATGAAACACGCAATATGAACCGCACCGGCCGCAAAACCGGACCGCTTTCAGACGTTGACCGTGTGGATCACTGGCTGGATCGTTTCAGTTATAATGATGACGCCCTGATCGCCCACGTGCTGGCCATGGTGGCCCATAACCGCAGCCTGACCAACGGCCGCATGACCTATGAGTACGATACCGTCGGCTCCGTTCAGATCAACAGCTTAAGCGATATCATCAACACGGCCATCGCGCAGGATTCCAGCCGCCTGGGCCGCAACATCGATGAATTCACAAAACGGTTTGTTTTCAATCCGTTGGGCATGACCAACTCCACCTGGTCCAACGGATCGTCCAATAAAACCTTCGCCTACACCTGGTCAACGACCATGCACGACATGGCACGTCTGGGGCTGATGATCCTGCACCGTGGCACGTATAACGGCAAACGCGTGATGTCGGAGGGCTGGGCCTATCGCATGACGCATCCCGCTTTTGAAGAGGCCAACACCGCTTACGGCTATTTGACCTGGCTCAATTCCCGCGGTGGCGGCACGGGTCCCGGAGGCGCCGGCACGGGTACGGATGGTGATACGTGCGCGCCGGCAGCTTTATGGAACAGCTACCCGCACTATCCGTCCACATATCCGAACTGCAAAGCCAGTCTTGGAAATAATTGCAATCAGGTCAATGACATGGGCGTCTGGAGCGCACAGGGCATGGGCGGCCAGTTCATTGTGGGCCATCCCGGACTGGATCTCCTGATCGTTGCTAAAAATTTCAGCGGTGGCGACGGCCCCACCGGCCTTTGGAAGGCCATTCGTCCGGCGCTGGTGGCGCTGGATCCCGTTTACAAGGGTAACGAATCGTCTTTCTGTTCGGCCTACGCCGCAACGACTTACGCGCCGGATATGCCGACCCAGCCCAAGCCGTAGCAGGCACATTACTGCATTGTTTGGAACGCACTAAAAATTCATTAACCTGAGGAGGACGGGCTTTAAGCCCGCCCTCCTCAGGTATTTACATTTTTCTTGTCCCGTAGCGTCCCATCGCGGGACAAATATGTCCGACCATCTGATGGCCACATCAGGCACGTTCACCTTATAAATCAATATCACTTAACAATACAATAGTTTACAAACCATGTGCCTCATGGCACAGATATTGATTGTTGATGTGTGCCACAAAGAGATGCGCCGTAAATGGATTTTCGGCGGAAAATTAAAAAAAACAAACAGCGCGGAGGGGAAAAGATGAAAAAGTTTTTATTTATAGTTCCAATTCTGTTTTTGGCATTTCTGATTGCCTCATCAAACGGTTACGCCCAGTGGTGGTGGTTCTCCAGTTCATCATCTTCCAGTTCAAGTTCGTCTTCCTCAAGTTCAAGTTCAAGTTCAGGTTCAACGTGGTGGTGGATTTCCAGTTCATCATCTTCCAGTTCGTCGTCCAGTTCTTCATCCTCTTCATCCTCAGGAGCCACAGGTTCAGTTGAAGCCAGAATTGAAGCGGGTGGAACCATCCCGGCGGGAACCTACACGCTGACCCGGAAAATTTCCATCTCAAAAAGCGGACTGACCATCACGGCCAACAATGTCATTCTTGACGCGAAAAACTTAACCGACACGTCCTCGGGCGACGCCATCACCATCAGTGGCAGCAATAACAAGCTCATCGGCATCACCGTCAAGAATGCCGGACATAACGGCATATTAATCAAAGGCAACGGCAACACCCTCCAGAACTGCATCACGCATTCCAATAAGAACACAGGGATAAACATCAAGGGCAGCGCGGCCAACAACCTCATCACCGGCTGTAAATCCTATAACAATTACGACACGCATACCTCCGGTGAAAATGCCGACGGCTTTGGCGTGAAGGATTGCACCGGCAGCGGCAATAAATTTGAAAACTGCGAAGCCTGGGATAATTCAGACGATGGCTGGGATTTCTGGGGCACGACGGGCGCCGTAACCGTCATCGGTTGTTATGCGCACGATAATGGAAGAGGTTCAGCCGGAGACGGCAATGGCTTCAAGCTGGGTGAAAGCGGCGTTTGCGGCAGGCATTATTTGAAAGATTGCACCGCCAAGAACAATCTCGCCTGCGGTTTTACGAAAAATGGCAACACCTGCACAATCACCTATGTCAATTGCGTCAGCAGCAATAACGGAAAGGTGGACAAACGGTAGTTTTTTGTCGGATCAGAAAAAGGCGGCTATTTGAAAAAAGGCAGGTACCAAAAGGCTTCGGCGGATCAAATGAGACAAAGCCGTTTATTGCCGGAGCAAATATAAATCAGTTTTAAAGGGAGGGGAAAAGATGAAAAAGTATTTATGGATGATTCCGGTTTTGTTTTTGGCATTCCTGATTGCCTCATCAAACGGTTATGCCCAGTGGTGGTGGTTCTCCAGCTCATCATCTTCCAGTTCAAGTTCGTCTTCCTCAAGCTCAAGTTCAGGCTCAACCTGGTGGTGGATTTCCAGTTCCTCATCCTCCAGCTCATCCTCTTCCAGTTCGTCTTCGTCAAGCTCTTCGTCTTCAGGATCGGGTGGAACGATGACGATTACCAGCACGATTATCGTTAAAGCGGGGGCCACCTATGACGGCAAGGGCGTCACCATCAAGGCCGTGGGGCTTGGCGACGGCAGTCAGGACGAAAATCAGAAACCCATTTTTCGGCTCGAAAACGGCGCAACGCTTAAAAACGTCAACATCGCCGCGCCCGGCGCAGACGGTGTGCATTGCTACGGCGGCTGCACCGTCACCAACGTGGTCTGGCAGGATGTGGGCGAGGATGCCCTGACGATTAAATCCTCCGGAACGGTCACAATCAATAATTGTAAATTTTACAAAGCCACCGACAAGGTCATTCAGGTCAACGCTGCAAGCACCCTGTATGTCAACAACAGTTCCGCCGACACCATGGGCAAATTTATTCGCCAGAATGGCGGAACGACGTTCACCTGCACATGGTATTTAAACGGCGTGAACATTAAAAATGCCTCGGAATGCATCGCGCGAACGGACAGCTCGACCACGAAACTTTATTACAGAAACCTGACCTACTCCAACGTCGGCACCTTGTGGAAGTTCCCCAATGCCGGCAGCCAGGTCAAACCCTACTAGTCTGCGTTCAAGGCTGGTCTGGTTTATTTTTTTTCGACAAAGATGAGAAACACCGACATGCTCTTCCAGGGAAGGAAGATCAGGGCGCCCCAAGTCCATGAAAGGGTGCGGGGCGCCTAAACCTGGTCATACCCGATACCATCGGAAACCGCCATATCGGCCTTTGGACCATTGACATGAAAGCCGGATGAGTCCGCACGGAGGGGAAAATGAGAAAAAGCTTTTTGATCTTTCCTGTTTTGTTTCTGGCATTGCTGGCAATAGCCACAACAAGCCATGCCCAGTGGTGGTGGATTTCGAGCTCATCTTCCTCTTCCAGCTCATCCTCCAGCTCTTCATCCTCAGGCTCCTCGTGGTGGTTTATCAGTTCATCATCTTCTTCATCCAGTTCGTCGTCCAGTAGTTCGTCGTCATCTTCTTCTTCTTCCTCCTCGTCGTCTTCATCGTCGAGTTCTTCGTCAGGTACGACGTTTAAAAACCCGCTTAACGGTTCCGGCCCTGACCCGTGGATGACTTACTATAACGGAAATTACTACATGGCGGCAACCACGTGGGGCGGCGCGAACACGGGTCTGACCATGCGCAAGGCGCCAATCATCGCGGCGTTGAAAACCGCGCCCCAGACGCGTATCTGGCAGGATTCGACCTCATCGCGTTGCTGCAATATGTGGGCGCCGGAGTTCTTCCTGCTTAACGGCCCCAACGGCTGGCGCTGGTATGGCTATTACACGGCGGGCCCGACGACCTGTTGCGACGGCCAGCGGCTCCATGTCATTGAAAGTGCGGGAACCGACCCGATGGGACCCTATACCTATAGGGGTCAACTTTCCGATACCACCGGCGGATGGATGATTGACGGCAGCATCCTCCAGTTAAACGGCAAACTCTACCTGCTGTTTTCCGCATGGAGCGGCAGTAATCAAAATGTTTACATCGTCGGCATGACCAATCCATGGAGTCTTACCGGCAACCGGGTGCTGCTCTCGACGCCAACCTACAGTTGGGAGAAACAGGGAGGCAACGTCAACGAGGGCCCCGTGGCGATCCAGAGAAATGGCAAGACGTCTGTAGTCTATTCCGCAAGCGCCTGCGCCAATCAAAATTACGCAATGGGCCAGATGACCCTGACGGGAACCAACCCGCTGGTGGCCTCTGCCTGGAGCAAGAAATCGACCGCCGTCTTCACAAGGGCCAACGGGGTTTACGGCCCCGGGCACAACACCTTCTTTACCTCCCCGGATGGATCGGAAACCTGGATGGTCTATCACGGCAATGCCTCTTCGACCGGCGGATGTGATATGTACCGCCAGCCGCATATCAAAAAGATCGCTTTTAACAGCGATAACACCCCCAGTTTGGGAAGCCCGATCAATCCGGCCAACTCCGTCACCGTCCCCTCCGGGGATAAAGGCGCGGGCGCGCGGCCCGTCTATCGCATCGCCAACCGCAATAGCGCCAAGGTGTTGGAAGTCGCCAACTGTAACGCAGCGGATGGCACCAACATCCAGCAATACGCGTCACTGGGCAATACCTGCCAGCAGTGGACCACGCAGGATACCGACAGCGGGTATGTCATGATTGTGAATGTCGCTACCGGCAAACTTCTGGAAGCAGCGGGATGCGGCACATCGGATGGAACAAACATCCAGCAGTGGAGCTGGCTGAAAAACACCTGCCAGCAGTGGAAGCTGGTGACCACTACCAGCCCGTACGTGAAAATCATCAACCGCGCAAGCGGCAAGGTGCTGGATGTCTCCAACTGCTCCACCGCCAATGGCGGCAATGTCCAGCAATGGAGCGATCTGGGAAATTCCTGCCAGGAATGGCAGATCACATCACCGTAAGAGAAAAAAGAAGCTATTAAATTCATGAAGGAAGGAGTTCACTATGAAAGACAGGTTTTTTAAAAGAGGAATCTCCGTTCAGATGGCGCTGACCGGACTCGTTTTTGCGCTGGTTTTGTTTGCGGCAGGCGCTAATCAGGCTTTTGCGCTATCCGGCGATTACCGCACGCACGACCCCAGTATGATCCGGGCGACCAACGGCTGCTATTACGCCTTTTCCACCGGCGACAACGCCTACAATCGGGGAAACATCCAGATTCGCAGATCCTGCGATCTGGTCAGCGGCTGGAAGCTGCTTGGCACGGTCTTTACCACCGTCCCCTCCTGGATCAGCTCCGCAATCGGCTCGACGCCGGGAAATCTCTGGGCGCCGGATATCAATTACTTTAACAACAAATACTATCTGTACTATTCCGCCTCCACGTTCGGCTCGAACCGCTCGGCCATCGGTCTGGCCACGGCTACAAACATCGAAGGCCCCTGGACGGATTCGGGTCAGGTGATTCGCTCCTCAACATCCAACAACTACAACTGTATCGATCCGGAAATCGCCTGGACCATCACCAACAATCAGCGCGCCGAGATGTGGCTGTTGTTCGGCTCCTTCTGGGACGGTATCAAAATGCGTCAGCTCAACAATTCGACCGGCAAACTCTCTACGACCAAAACCACGCTGTATTCACTGGCCTCCCGTGGCGGCGGCGCAATTGAGGCCGCCTCCGTCGCGTGGCGCAACGGGTATTACTATCTGTTCGTTTCATTCGACAAATGCTGCAGCGGCACGAGCAGCACCTACCGCATCATGGTGGGCCGCTCCAAAAATATCACCGGGCCGTATGTCGATAAAAGCGGCGTGGATATGCGAAACGGCGGCGGCACGCAGGTTCTGACTAAATCCAGCAACATGGTCGGCCCCGGCGGCCAGGATGTCTTTCTTGACGGGTCAACCTACCGCATGGTCTATCACTACTATGATTCCAACCAAAACGGCGACTTTCGGATGGCCATCCGGGATCTGAACTGGTCGGGCGACTGGCCCGCGGCAGGCTCCATGTCTTCTGCTGTCAGTTCGTCTTCGTCAAGTTCCTCCAGCTCGTCGAGTTCATCCTCCAGTTCTTCGTCCAGCTCGTCGTCCTCGAGTTCGTCTTCCTCGTCTTCAAGCTCATCGTCTTCGAGTTCGTCAGGATCAAGCTGGTGGTGGTCCACAAGTTCGTCTTCAAGCTCATCGTCTTCGAGTTCGTCAGGATCAAGCTGGTGGTGGTTTTAATTCAACTGCTCATTGAGCAAATCGCAAACACACAAAAAGCCGGGGATTGCCCCGGCTTTTTTTTATCCAAGATATCATTATCGTATCTGGACCACTCATTCCCGCGAAAGCGGGAATCCAGAACTCTTTAATAAGCCTGGATTCCGGGTCGCGCTTCGCTTGCCAGCAATGACAAGAATTGGAACTACGACGCCGTCTCACTCAACAAGGGATCACCGCAATTTTTCATACACCATCATGACGGTGTTGACATAAACCTCGCTGCGATTGTAATACCAGATGGCTTTTCGCTTTTGCTCATCGGAAGCGCTTTCCCGCCAGCCGAATTTCTTCAGATAGTAGCCCATGCTGAACTTTGCATCCGTCAGGTTAAACGGATCGGCGAGGCCGTCTTCGTCTCCATCAACACCGAAAAGCCAGAAAGACGATGGAATAAACTGAGCCGGCCCCATGGCGCCGGCAAACGACCCGGCAATGCTCAAAGGATCAATATTGAGGTGGTCAGCAATGTAAATCAGATGCGCCAGTTCGCCAAGCGCCCAGTTGGCCCGTTTGCGAATACGCTTGTAGGTTTTCTCTTCTTTGAGCTGGGGATACTCATCCACATAGCGATTGCGGAATTTCAGCAAGTAATCCGGATCCAGTAAAAAGGCCAGATTGGCATAAGCCGTGGCCACATTGTAAGGCATGGGATACGTGCCCAGCCGTGATTCGATGAGCAAAATGGCGGTGATGATCCGAGGCGACGTGCCGTAACGCGCTTCAACGGCCGCAAGCGTCCCCGCGTGCTCAAGCATAAACGCCGCGGAGCGCTGAATCTGCGCGGGAGGAATTCGCATCACATCCGGGCGTTCGGCTGATCCTTTCGGGCTGGAATAAAAAAGGTTTTTAATGACAATATCCGGCCGGACCTCAACGCAATCTTCACACAGGATACTTTGCGCCTTCGCAGGGTCAATCCCCCGGCCAACGAGCAAAGCCTCCACTGTTGCCCGCTGCGCCCAGGCTGCACCTGAAAAGAAAACGAATGCCGGCACAACCACGGCCAATCCATACCAGAGACTTCTTCTCATTCATCCACCTTCGGGTTTTTGTCTTTGGCGTCATGATATTGGCCGGTATTCGTTTTTGCAAGCAAAATCGGGCCCGAACGAGAGCGCGTCTATCCGGTATACCCCACAGCATCCGCCAGTTCTTTGACCACGGCCTTGACGGACATGGCCTGCGCTGTGGTTTCTTCTGAAACGGAAGACGCCTCCTGGGCGCCTGCGGCGTTGGTTTGCGCCGAGCGGCTGATTTCCTCAATCAGCGCATTAATCCGATTGACCGTGTCGAGCTGCCCGGAGGCCTTTTTGGCGGCCTCCTCGGTATAGGTATAGATATTCATGGAACTGGTGCCATATTCAACAAATTTTTTCACGCTCAGCCCGATATAATCGTTTCCGTTACTGGAAATTCTTGTGGTCTTGTCGATCAGGGTCAGCGAGTTTTTAGCCGCTTCCGTCGAACGCGCCCCTAAACCGCGAATATCATCGGACACCACCGCAAAACCGCTGCCCGCATCCCCGGCGCGCGCCGCCTCCACCGAGGCATTGAGGGCCAGCAGATTGGTTTGAAACGCAATTTTCTCGATCGTCTGAACAATGCCGGAGGTCTCCTCACTGGTTTGCTTGATTCCCTTCATTGCCTTTTTGGCTTCTTTCATCGTCCCGAAGGCATCCATCCCTATACCGTTAATGCTCATTAATCGGTCCTTTAAGGTTCCAATGATGTCCATATAGCTTTTGTTGAGGGTTTTGAGTTCCTCGGTGGCGGAATAGGTTTCTTCCACAGCTGAGGCCTGAACGGACGTCCCTTCCGCCAGATGTGAACTCGAATTGGCAATCTGTCCGGCTGCCTCGGCAAATTGCTCGGCCGTTTCCGTCAGATTCGCAATCACCCGGTAAATCGGACCGGTAATGGAGCGCGCAAAATAGACGCCCAGCGCCAGCGCCAGAAGAATCCCGAAAATCGTTCCCGCCACGGCCGTGATTTTCAGCCACGAGGCTCTGGCCAGCGCAGCGGCCCCTGTCGCTTCCGCCATTTCTTCATTCATGTCCGACAGGCGCCTCATAAGGGTCTGACCCTCCTCCAGCGCTGCGGATAACTTTGTATTCATCACCGTGAGGGCCTCATCGCGCCGATCGTTTTTCAGAAGGTCCAGAAACTCCGCATCCACCTTCCGCCATGACTCCCAGGCGGTTTTAAGATTTTTCCAGATCGCATCGATGTTGTCCTTGCGCGGCAGGGCGTCATAGGCCTTGAAGGCCGCATCGGCGCGCTCCCAAGCCTGAGAAGCGCTTCTTTGCAGGCGCTCTCTTTCAAGCGGATTGGCATAAGTCTCCGGCGCCAGAAGCGTCTGCTCGATGGCCAGAATACTTTGTTGCTGATCACTCATGACCGAAAGGTGATACGTTTCCGGCAGCTGAACGTGAACAAACGCTTTCAAATGTCCCGCAATGCTGGAGATCCCGAAAATCCCCACCAGGCCGCCCACCAGCAGTACACCCGCCATGATCAAAAATCCGCCAATTAATCTTGTACTCAATTTCTGATTTTTCATGATCGGCCCTCCCCTGTTCGCGCATCATCCGATAACATAAGTTCCTCGCTGACCCCCGGTGGCGGAAGCTTGAGAGTCCCTGAATTGGAGGAAGGCCGGGACGCAAAATCCTTTTCCGAAATTTCACCAATCACGTCGGATAACGCCCGAATATACTGTTTCATCGATTCGCACTGCGCGCTCATTTGCTGGGCGGCCGCCGCCGCTTCTTCGGCGCTGGCGGCGTTACCCTGGACCACCGAATGAATTTCTTCGATGGACTGCTTCACCAGACTGAATTTCGGCAACTGCTGCTGACACAGATCCGCCGCGCGCTCCAGAAGCGAGACGAACTCCTTGGCCACAACATTGTAGTTTTCAAATTTATCCGATGTTGTGGCAACCAGCTCCGCGCCTTTATAGATTGATTCAACCGTCCCGCTGATGAGCTGAGTTGTTTTTTTGGCCGCTTCGGCAGAGCGGATGGCCAGATTGCGCACCTCATCGGCCACCACGGCAAATCCTGCCCCCACTTCGCCCGCGCGCGCCGCTTCCACCGAGGCATTGAGCGCCAGTAGATTGGTCTGGAAGGCTATTTTTTCAATGTTTTTCAGAATACCCGAAGTTTCTTCGCTGGAGGACTTGATGTCATTCATGGTTGAAGCTGTCAGTTTGACATTCTCATGGGTTTGTTCGCGAAGCTTGTCTGCGTCATAGGTCGTTTTTTTGAGCGCTTGAACCTGATTGTTGTGGGCATGACCCTCGCTTGAAAGCGCATTGATGGCTTCAAAGGCTTCTTCCACCGAAGAGGCCTGAATAGCGGTTCCTTCAGCCAGGTGATTACTCGACTGTGCAATTTGTCCGGCCGCCTCGCCAAACTGCTCGGAGGCCTCCGTCAATCGAGCAATCACCCGACTGATGGATCGCGTAATGGAACGTGAAAAATAAAGCCCGAAGAGCACCGCTATAATAATCCCCAAAACCATGCCGGCCAGAGCCGTGATCGTCAGCCACCACGACTGACTCACCCCGGCTGCCCCGGCTTGAGCAGCCAGATCCGCATTCATATCCGAAAGTTTCTGAAGGAGGCCCCGGCTGGACTCAAAGGCTTGTTCCACCTGCCCATTCATTAAAAGGAGCCCGGCGTCGCGATCGCCCGCCGTCATCTTGCCAATGTAGTCTTCGCTCGCCTTTCGCCATCCCTGCCAGGCTGGTTTGAGCTCTTTTAATACGGCCTTTTCTTGCGCCGTGCGGGGCAACTGTTCATATTTTTTCCAAAACACATCGGCGCGTTCGAATGCCTGATTCAATCCCTTGTAAATATTATCCTTTTCACTGTGGCTGTCAAATACCTCCGGCACGAGAAGCGAGCGGCTCAGCCGATGAATCTTCATCTGCGCTTCAGAGATCACGCCAATATCATAGGTGGCCCCATGGTAAACGCTTGAGATATTACTCAGTTTTTCCGTAACTTGCCCAATACCCACCACCCCCACGAGACCGCCTGCCAGAAGCATCAGCCCCATGAGCCCGAATGCGCTAATCAGCTTCACACTTAATTTCCTGTTTGTCATTTTATGTCCTTTTATGGTTTTCAAAAAAACCGGGAATTCCAGTAGTCAGCTTCCCTATTTCATCAACTGGTAAATCGGCATAAAACGGGTTTTCTTGAATTTCCGGATGAAAAAAGGCACCACATAAAAAATTGGCGGCCTGATCATAAATTTTATTGACAAATAAGCCGATTTTATCTATAAGCATCGGTCTTAACGACAATCGAGGATAGGAATATGTACGCAATTATCAAGACAGGAGCAAAACAACACAAGGTCAGCGAGGGTGATATTTTATCCGTAGAAAAGCTCACCGGCGACAAAGGCACTGAGGTTGTTTTTGATGAAGTTCTGATGGTATCGGAAAACGACACCGTGAAAATCGGCAAGCCATTTGTAAGTGGCGCCACGGTTACCGGCGAAATCGTCGCCCAGATCCAGGGCCCCAAACTTCTGATCGGCAAGCAGAAACGCCGCAAGGGATTTCGCAAGAAAACCGGACACCGTCAGGAATTAACCAGTATGAAAATTAAGAAGATTTCGATATAAGCGGAGGACATCATGGCACATAAAAAAGGTCAGGGAAGCTCCCGCAACGGTAGAGACTCCAATTCACAGCGCCGCGGCGTTAAAGTATTCGGCGGTCAGAGCATCAACGCGGGCTCCATTATCGTGCGGCAGGTCGGCACCAAAATTCACCCCGGCAATAATGTAGGAATGGGCAAGGATTTTACGCTTTTCTCGCTCATCACCGGGGTGGTCAAATATGAACGCCTCGACAAGACCCGCAAAAAGGTCAGCGTCTATGTGGCGGCGTAAAACGATTGATAAAATCTGAAATTCAAGGCGCTTAGATTCTAAGCGCCTTTTTTATTTAGGGCCCGGTTGAAAGCCATACGCGAATCGGTTCTTTAGTCCGGCGCATGCCGGATAAAACCATTCCCGACAGGATTATTCCATATGAAATTCGTTGATGAAGTCAAAGTGTATGTTCAAGCGGGGCACGGCGGCGCAGGCGCAGTCAGCTTCCGCCGCGAGAAGTTCATCGCCAAAGGCGGCCCCGACGGCGGCAACGGCGGAAAAGGCGGCGACGTCATTTTGCACGCGACCAACAGCCATCACACCCTTCTGGATTTAAAGTATCGCCAGCACCTCACGGCCCAAAACGGCGGGCATGGCTCCGGTAACAACCGCAGCGGCCGCGACGGCGACGATTTGAATATCAATGTCCCGGTGGGGACGGTTGTGAAAGATCACGAGACGAAGGAGATCCTCGCCGACCTGACCGAAGTCGGACAAACCTACATTGCCGGGGCGGGCGGCATCGGCGGCAAAGGCAACGCCCACTTCAAAACCTCAACGCATCAAACCCCGCGCTTTGCGCAGGAGGGCATGGAGGGACACGCCTGCACGCTGACACTGGAGCTCAAGCTGCTGGCGGATGTGGGACTGGTGGGATTTCCCAACGCGGGCAAATCCACTTTCATCGCGCGCGTGTCGGCCGCCCGGCCGAAAATCGCCGACTATCCCTTCACAACGCTCACCCCCCATCTGGGCGTCGTTTCGCACGGGAACGCTCCCGCGTTTGTCATTGCGGACATCCCCGGCCTCATTACCGGCGCATCGGAGGGCATGGGCATGGGGATTCAGTTTCTGCGCCACGTCGAGCGGACCTCCGTTTTGCTGCACATTGTGGACATTTCCGACGAGGCCCATCCCGACGCCTGGAAAAATTTTGCGGCGATCAACAAGGAACTGGCGCTTTACAATTCTGAGCTTTCCGACAAACCGCAAATTGTCACCCTCAACAAGATTGATCTGCCGGTTGTGCGCGAGAGCGTTAAAAAAACCGTTGCGCAATTTTCGAAAAAAGGGATAATGCTTCATCCGTTTTCCGCCGTCACCGGTGAAGGATTGCAGGATATTTTAAACAGCATCATAACCCTTTTGAGCCAGAAGAATGCTTTAACCCCATGAACGATATTCGGTTGCAAACCCTTGCCCCGGTCAAAAAAATTCTCATTAAAATCGGCTCAGCCGTGCTCACAGGCTCTGATGGTCTGGATTTAAAAGTCATCGAAGCGCTCTCTGGCGAGATGTGTGATCTCACCCGCCGGGGATTTTCCATTGTGCTTGTCACCTCCGGCGCCATCGCTTCAGGCAAGCACCGCCTGGGACTCACGGCCCCCCTCAAAAACATGCCCGAAAAACAGGCCGCCGCCGCCGTCGGCCAGGGACGCCTCATGCGCGTCTATTCCAAGGCGTTTGAAAAAAACAACCTCTACGTCGCGCAGATTCTTCTGACCATGTCGGATCTGACGGACCGGCAGCGCTACCTCAACATCAGAAATACGCTCTCCACGCTCATGGAATGGCGCGTCACGCCGATCATCAACGAAAACGACACGGTTGCCGTCGATGAAATCAAATTCGGCGACAACGACAATCTGGCCGCCATGATCGCCAACATTATCGGCGCGGACCTCCTGATCAACCTCACGGCCACCGACGGCCTGTACGACGGCAATCCATCTGTCTCCAAAAAAGCCAAACGCATTGAACTGGTCCGCGAAATCACGGACGCTATTGAAGCTATGGCCACATCGGAGACCTCATCGGTTGGCACGGGTGGCATGCAAAGCAAAATTTCAGCCGCCAAAAAAGTCACTTCGCTGGGCATGGCCTGTATCATCGCGCCGGGAAAACGCAAAAAAGTGCTCTCCGATATTCTCGCAGGCCTTGACGTCGGAACGCTGTTTTTACCGCAGGCCTCACGTCTGGCCAGCCGCAAATACTGGATTGCCAACACGCTTAAACCCCGCGGCCGCGTGGTTCTGGACGAAGGCGCTAAAAAAGCCCTTCTGGAAAAAGGCAAAAGCCTGCTCCCGTCCGGCATCACATCCGTCGAAGGCGATTTCAACCCGGGTGATCCCGTCATCTGCGCGGACGCAGACGGCGCGGTGCTGGCCAAGGGCCTTGTCAATTACAGCGCCGGGGACGTCCGCCTCATTCTGGGCAAAAGAACGTCCCAGATTTTATCCGTTTTAGGCCACAAGGACTACGATGAGGTCATCCACCGCGACAATCTCGTCCTCATCGAACCGATTCGCAAAAAATAAAAATCGAAACACCCAAATAACCATCAGGAGGAGACCATGATTCCATTTATCGTATTGGTAGTCATCATCGCCGTTTTCGCGTTTTATTTGATTGGAATTTACAACAAACTGATCGCGCTTCGCAATTTATTCAAAAACGCCTTCGCGCAGATCGACGTTCAGCTTCGACGCCGCTACGATCTCATTCCCAATCTGGTGGAAGCGACCAAAGGCTACCTGACCCACGAGCGCGCCACGCTTGAAGCCGTCATCCAGGCGCGGGGCGCCGCCGTTAACGCAGGCCGCGTCGCCGCCGCTCAGCCGGGAAACGCCGCCGCCATGGCCGGTCTTAACGCGGCGGAAGGCACGCTGGCGGGTGCGTTGTCCAAGCTTCTGGCCGTAGTCGAATCCTACCCGGATTTGAAGGCTAATACAACCGTCCGTGATCTGATGGAGGAGCTCACCTCCACGGAAAACAAAGTCGGTTTTGCGCGCCAGGCCTATAACGACGCGGTCACCGACTACAACACCCAGCGCGAACTCTTCCCCAACAACGTCGTCTCCTCCCTGTTTAATTTTGAGTCGGCCGCGCTTCTGGAAGCGGTAGAGGAGGCTTCGCAGCGCTTGGCGCCCAAAGTGTCGTTTCAATGACTTGTGACCCTGTTGACGATCCCCGATGAACACGGATAAACCGACCAACTTTTTCGCCCGCCAGGAAGCAGCAAGACGAAACTGCCGCAACTATCTGATCGGGTTTTGCGCTGCGGTGCTCGTCATCATCGTGGTCACCACGATGGCGCTGCGGTTTGTCTGGTATCTGTATCTCCACTTCCAGGCCGTCTCCACCATCAATTTTGCCGAAAGCCGGGTATATATGCAAAAAGTGGACGGGTTTTCGCTTTTCGATCCCGCCTCCTTCATCCTGGTGGCCTTTGTCCTGACAGCCATCATCGGCGCGGCCAGCCTTTATAAGCTCCACGCTCTGCGCCAGGGCGGTCCGGCCGTGGCCGAGCTCTTAGGCGGCGAGCTCGTCAGCCCCGACTCAACCGATCCGGCCCGGCGGCGGCTTCTCAATATTGTGGAGGAAATGTCCATCGCTTCGGGCATTCCCATGCCGAAGGTGTATGTGCTGGCGCGCGAATACAACATCAATGCCTTTGCCGCGGGCCTGACGTTTAACGACGCGGTGGTGGGCATAACGGGTGGCGGCCTCGAAAGGCTCAGCCGCGACGAGCTCCAGGGTGTAATCGCTCACGAGTTCAGCCATATCCTAAACGGCGACATGCGCCTCAATGTCCAGCTCATCGGCATTCTCTTCGGCATTTTATTTCTGGGCATCTCAGGACGGAAATTTCTCTCCGGCAGCCGATTCACGCTGCGGGTGGGGCTCCCCGCCATCGCCACAGGCGTTTTGCTCACCGTCATCGGCTACCTGGGCACCTTTCTGGGCCGGGCGCTTCAGGCCGCCATCTCGCGGCACAAAGAGCGACTGGCCGACGCCTCTGCCGTCCAGTTTACACGAAATCCGCTGGGGCTTTCAGGCGCGCTCAAGAAAATCGGCGGGGCCACCTTCGGCTCGAATATCCGCTCACATGACGCCCGCCAGGCCAGCCACTTATTTTTTGGTGAAAGCCATCCGGATAACCTCTTTCCGTTTCTGGCCACGCATCCGCCGCTTAAAGAGCGCATCCTTCTGCTGGAGCCTTCATTTGACGGCGTTTTCCCCTCGTGGCGGGATGATCGCATAAAGCCGAAAGACGCTTATGTGGCCGCTTCGTCCATCTCCACGCTCAACATCCCCATCCGGGCGCCCAGGCTCGGCGGCGGCAGCGCCGCTGAGGTTGTCGGGGCAGTGGGAAACCCGTCGGCGGAAAACATTGTCCAGGGACAGGTTTTTCTCGATGCGCTCCCGATAGGTTTACACAAGGCCATGCAGACACCCGCAGGAGCGTCGGCAACCATCTTCGCGCTTTTGCTCGAACCCGATGCCTCCCGCAAACGCGTCCAGGTCGAAGCGCTCAGGCGCGCCCTGACTCTGCAGGGCGACACAGATCAAGTCGTTCGCATCGCCGCGGAAATGGCCGGCCTGTCAAGGGAGTGTCGGCTGCCGCTCATCGAGATGGCCATGCCGGCGCTTTCGCGACTCAACAGTCTGGAAAAGCGCAATTTCCTGCTCATCTTAAACGCGCTCATCAACGTGGACGGGCGCATCAGCCTTTTTGAGCTCTCCGTTCAGTGGATTCTCAACCGCTACATCAATCCCGAGGAGGCACTTTTCCGCAGCATCACGAAATTCACCTTCGCCCAGGCGGGGATGGACGCGGTCGTGCTGATATCCGCCTTGGCCACAGCCGGGCACGCGGGTGACATCGAAAAAACCCAGCGCGCCTTTGAGGCCGGCATCGCACGGATTCCCGAACTCGCCGCGCGCCGCCCGGTTTTACTTAGTCAGGAGATAGACTCCTACATGCGCGTCAACCGCGCGCTGACCAACCTGACATCCGCCTCATTTAAAATCCGCCAAACCGTTATCGACGCCTGCGCCCACTGCGCCTTTGCCGATAAAATCGTCACCGCCGACGAGAGAGAACTCCTGCGCGTCATCGCGCTTGCCCTCGAATGCCCCCTGCCGCCGTTTATCACTGCCGAAAACCCCACCAGGTAGCGCCCTCGGCATCCCGCACGCCCGACACACACAATCGTTTGCGTCGCGAGTAATGATTGCCAAGTGGGGCCTAGGTGTGTTAAAGGCCGCGCATGTCTTTGTGGGAAAAGAAAAATCGCATACTGGTGACGTGTCCGAAGGGAGTGGCGCCATGCCTCAAGGCAGAGCTGGAGGCGCTGGGGTTTCCCGTCCTGCACGAGATTGATACGGCCGTGCAAACGGAGGGGACGCTGGCCGATACGATGCGTCTCAATCTACATCTGCGCACGGCCCAGCGTGTTTTGTATCAACTGCAACAGTTCAAGGTCATCTCACCTGCCGCGCTCTATGAACGGATGAACGGCATCCCGTGGGAGACGATTCTGCATGTCTCCGGGCCGGACGCCTATGTCTGCGTCACGTCCATGGTAGAAAACGAGCAAATTAGAGACACACGGTTTGCCAATCTCAAGGCCAAAGACGCGATTGTGGACCGGCTGCGTGACAAGTGCGGCGTGCGGCCGGATTCGGGCCCGGAAAAGGATCGGGCGGTTGTCCATGTTTACTGGCGAAACGATTCGGCCAGTGTGTATATCGATACCTCCGGCGAACGCCTCTCTATGCGCGGCTACCGCAAGATTCCGCTTGCGGCCCCCTTGCAGGAATCACTGGCGGCGGCTCTGGTTTTGTCCAGCGGCTGGCGGCATGACAAGGCGTTCATCAATCCGATGTGCGGCAGCGGCACGATTGCCATCGAGGCGGCGCTGATTGCGCTGAATCGCGCGCCGGGGCTTTCCCGCAGTAATTTCGGCTTTCTCCATCTTCTTGATTTTCCGCGAGACAACTGGCATGCGCTGCGCGATCAGGCGCGAAAGATCTCGCTTAAAGCGCTTCCGGGCGTCATCATTGCTTCGGACATTGATCCCAATGCGGTGGACGCGGCGCGCCGAAACGCGCAGACCGCCGGGGTGGATCGCCTTGTCGAGTTCAAGGTTTGCCCCTTTGAGAAAACGCCCGTGCCGGGTGGCGCAGGCGTGATCCTGATGAACCCGCCCTACGGCGAACGCATGGAAACGCTGCCGGTTAGACCCAGCCACGCGACTGAGCGAAAGAAAATGGTCGGCGGCAAGCAAGTCATCCTGCGCAAAGCCCCCGCTCCGGCTGCGGTCTCATTTGAAAGGGATCCCCGAAAGCGGCTGGAAAGCCTGTATGAAAGCTGTGGTGATTTCTTCAAAAGCATCGGCCGGGGATACCGCGGCTACATCTTCACCGGCAATCTGGAGATGGCCAAAAAAATCGGGCTTCGCACCAAGCGGCGTCTGCCGTTTTTCAACGGCGATATCGAATGCCGCCTTTTGGAGTATGATCTGTACGTCGGCAGCAAAAAAAATACCGCTACACAAGAGTCGTCAAACTTACCGCCAGCCGGTGAATAGCTTATCCGAAAACGCCCTTAACGCCGCAAAAGCTTCCGAACCCAGCTCATCCATGCGGGCTCTTCCTTATCGCCTCGCGCCCCCTGGTCTGTTTCCCCTTTAAATGTCAATAGCTTCAGCATATCCTCCAGCGAGACCACACCGACGAGCTGATCATTTTCAACCACCATCAGACGGTTATGCCTCGCCCGGTTCATGACGGTCAGCGCCTGTTCGGCGCTTTCGTCCGGTGAAATCATCGTGTCCGGCCCGCAAGGCTCAGTCACCGCCCCGACGGTCTGGTGCTCCCATTCATCGCGCGGCACGCGGCCTGCGTTTTGGACAGATACACAACCGGACAATCTGCCAAAGGACATGACCGGATAAAACGAATAATTATATTGATATGCATAATCATTGATAAATTCTTCGAGCGATGCGGATCGGGAAACCACCACCGGATCTTTGGCCATCACCTCCCGAACCGAAACGCCGCGAAACAAACTGCTGGCCATCATCTGGCGGTAGGACCCCAGCGCCGCCATCCGCACGAAAAAACCGATCATCAGCCACCACAGGCCGCCGACAAAACTTCCCGTCAGAATAGACACACCACCCAACGCCATGAGAACAATGCCCAGTCCCGAGCCCACCCGGGCAGCAACGGACGTTGCCCAGCGCAAATCCTTTTTCCAATGCCACAAGATGGATCGCAAAATCCGTCCGCCGTCGAGCGGAAACGCCGGAACCAGATTAAAGACGGCCAGCGCCAGGTTCAGCCACGCCAGATAGGCCAAAACCCCCGTCACCGTAACCGAAAGGCCCCTGTCCTGTCCCCCCGCCAGCACGACAAACATCAACGCGCCGGCGGCAGCACTCGAGAGGGGACCCACCACCGCCATCCAGAATTCGGCTTTGGGCGAGGGCGGATCGTTTTTCATTTCCGCCACGCCGCCAAAAAGAAACAGGGTAATGCCTTTCATGGAAATACCGAAATGCCTGGCCATAAGCGAATGCGCCAGTTCGTGAAACACGATGGACATAAACAGCCCCACGGCGCCTGCCACCCCCATCCACCAGTAGGAGGATTGCGGCAAATCCTTGTAAAATTCAGGGAATAGCCTTGTGGCGAGCGACCAGGCAATGAGCAGGGCCAAAATCAGCCAGCTGGGATCAACTTTGATATCAAAACCAAACAATCTAAAAAGTGTTACCGGACGTCCAAACATATTGCGTTACACATCTTTCTTTCCAAACATTCATCGCGTCGGCGGACAAAATCGTTTTTACCGTACAGTCTTAAATTAACTTTTTACCTGAAAAAATCAACTACCGATTTTTCTTTTTCGCCATAAAGACCGATATTGAGTCAAATATCGCATCCGACGCGAAAATAATTGACACTGTGGCTGTTTTTAAGGTATTTTTCGCGGAAAGTCAGATATATCCGGTATCGGGAAGGTTGCATGATGATCTCTAAAAAAATTTTTCTTTCGGCCCTTGTCTTGATCCTTTCTTTGTCCCCGATGGCGCAGGCTAACCCCGAAGCGCCCCGCTGGGTTTCTCTTTCAACGGATTCCCCTGATACAGTGCGGGAAATCATTCGCTCGGAAGTGGACAATCGTGAATTCTTTTCCACGTCTCAGGAAGAAAGAAAAAACCTCAAAGCCGTGGAGGACGAAAAGGAAAAAGAAGATGCGGGATATAAAAACGCCGTCATCACCGCAAACCGCGAGTTCATCCGGGCCAAAAAAAAGCGAGATGACATCACCTCGCAGTTTCACATGTCTTCAACCGACCTTGATGAATCCGCCCGCGCCATCAAGTCCATCCGCACTACGATAGAAAATCTCGACCACCAGATTGCCCGTTATGAACAGGACATCAAAACCCAGCAGGATTCTCTCAAACGCTGGCTGCAAACCGAAAAACAGGGCGAAGCGCTCGTGGCCGTCATCTATACGCGCGGTTTCCGCGATAAAACTCACGATCTCGAAGCGAAGGCGGACATCGCCTCCGCGCCGCTGATTGCCTCGTATATGGGCACCTTCATTAAGTCTTTCACCAAAGTCGTCAACAATGTCACCGCGGTGGATTTTATTCGCGCCACCGAAGAAGGCACGGCCAAGTGGAACAACGAAGAGCCAATTCGCACCGCGCTGGAAACCACGAACAAAGGCACATCGTATTTGAGGATCAAGCGCTACGACCTCTATCCGTTTCAGGAAAACAAAACGGGCAAAGTCAAAGCCGGTGGCAGTTCCGGTTTTAAAGCGGCGCTCATCAATTCCCGTACGGAGCTGGACGAGTTTATCAAGGCCAACGATTATGATGCCACGAAACATGATCTGGATCGCGCTTACCGCGCCATTGCCAACGTCAACCGCAGCAACATCCTCGCGGAAGAAGGGTTGAACGAACAGGTCAAATCCTTTCAGGACAGAATTCTCAGTTTACAAAGCAAAATCCGCGAAGCCAGCTCGGAGCGAGGCGCCCAGCAGGCACAGCTCAAACGCCGGGAAGAAAGCTATTACAAACTAAGCCTTGATGTCGCCGCCATCCGGGAACGCAAAGACGCGGCGGAAAGAGTGTTTCAGCAGGCCCAGGGCGCCTTGCAGGAAAAAAAGCGCACGCATGAATCCATCATCATTAAATCGGCGCTGGCCGCCACCAAAGGCTCGCAGACACCCGCCGAAGCCTCGGCGGAAGTCATCCTCGACAAGCTGGCCGAAGTCAAAAACGACGCCAAGACGCAGCACTCGTCATCGGCTACCGAAGTGACCAATTTCCAGGTCACGGCGGAAAGCGCCACGCAATCCATTACGGAAGCGCGCATCACCGCCGTGCGGCTGATCTCGTTTATCAATGAAGGCGACAGCGTCCGCGTGAAAATGGCGTTTCGCGTTCGAACCATTTTAGAAGAACAACCGCCCGCGGAAGATCCGGCCAAAGCCACTGCACCGGCCCCCGTCCAGGCGGAAACTGCACCGCCTGCGCCCGCAGCGAAAGAAACGCCTGTTGCCCCGGCCACCCCGGCCGCCCCGGCAACTCCGCCTCCTGCTCAGCCTCAACCCAAGGTGGCGGATGCCCCTGCTCCAACGCCAGTCCCTGCGCCCAAGGTCATTGCGCCTTTCAAACGATCCTACCGCCCACTGGCAGTAAAAGACGCGCTGGGCTGCGCCTTTGAACTGCGCAGCGCAACGCTCACGCAGGAAGGCCTGCGCGTTTTGGTCGAAGTCATCAATTTGGATACGGAAGTGCGTAAAGTCGCCTTCTACGATGATCGCTTCGGCAGCTGGCCGCGATCCAAGGTATTCGACGAAGCGGAAAACGCCTATTTAACATCCGATGCCTACGTCTGGCAGGGATCAGAAAAAAAACTGATGGTTGAAATAGACGGGCGGGGACGCGGCGTTGAAATTCAGCCGCAGACCTCCGTAACGATGGAGCTGATCTTTAAAGATATTCCCAACACGGCTAAGAAGGTTAAAATTCAACTGCACCCGTTTATTTACCATTACCCGGGCGGTAGAAGAGAAACCTGGCAGGAATTTGACCTGGATCTGCCGGTCATGACGATCCGGCGTTAAGCGGGTCAGTCCTTATTGCGGCAATTTGATTTTCTGACCGACCAGCAGAACATCGGCCGCTCTCATGGAATTAAGGCGGCGCAAATCATCCACCGTCATCGCGCAGCTTTTGGCCAGCGAATACAGCGTGTCCCCTTTTTTAACCCGATACGACCGATAGGACACGACTGTCTGGCCTTTTTGGGCAACCGGCACCACAATACGCTTTCCGGCATAGAGGCGATCCGGAAGGCGCATATCGTTGAGTCTCAAAAGAACTGAGACTGTCGTATCATGCTGCCGGGCAATGGTGATGAGCGTTTCACCCCGTTTAACGCGATAGACAGTGGTTTTGATCTCGCCCGGCGCAAATGGGACCTGGAGTTTAGCCCAAGCCCCCCCCTGTGTCGCCTGATCGGCAACGACAACAGGCTGGCCGCCGGGCTGGCCGGAAAAGTGATTGACCACCGCCTCAGCAACCGCACGGGCCATCAGCTTGTGAAAACTTTCTTTCTTGAGCATCCTCTCTTCCTGCGCATTGGACAGATACGCAGTTTCCAGAAGCACCGCCGGAATATCCAGAAGTTTTAAAACGCGAAACGGGGCCTCTTGAAAAACGGGATATTTCAGGCACTGGACGCTGCCGATCCGATCAATCAACGCTGTGGCAAAAGTTTTGGAATAATTTAACGTGTTCGTCTGGAACATATTTAAAATAATCTCATCGGATTGATTGTTGCTCTCTCCATTGGCCACACCGCCAATCACATCGGAGAGATTTTCGTTATTGGCCAACAGGCGCGCCGCTTCGCTCGAGACGCCGCCTCTTGAAAGGCAATAGACGGAACTGCCCCTGGCCCGGCGGTTTCTGGCCGCATCCGCATGCACACTGATAAACAGACTGGCGTCTGCGTCACGGGCAATCTGCAACCGCTTGCTGAACGAGACATAGTAATCGCCGTCGCGCGTCAGAATTGCCCGATAGCCGGGTATTTTGTCGATAGCTTTCTTGATTTCGCGGCTGATAGACAGGACCACATGTTTTTCATACGTTCCGCCTCTGCCGACAGCGCCCGGATCTTCACCGCCGTGGCCGGGATCCACCACGATGATCCGCGTTGTCGCGGCAGACGGCCCAGCCGGTTGACTGACCGGCTCTTCCGTTTTTGCACCACCTGCGAAAACATCCACGACCACGCGATCCGGCTTGTCCATGAACTTCTTTAACTTAAAAACATCCGTCTTCCAATGCTCGCCCAGTGTCAGGCTGACTTTGCATTTGCCGCCGTCTTTGGACTCAAAAAGGATTTTATCAATCCCCGGCTTGCCGATGATCATTTCGCCGGAAATGGAGGCGTGCAGGGAGGCATCATAGAATTCGAGCGAAAGCAGATTTTCGCTGACGACATAGGAATAATCCGGAACATCGCTGAGGTCAAACACAATGCGGGTATGATCGGGGGCGGCCCAGCTGCGGACTTTCGATATCTCCACCGCCGCAAACACCACCGCAAACTGAGACAGCAAGGCAAACACGGCTAAAACACAAACGCCAAGCCGGATTCGTTTGTCAAATGCATTCATCATGGCCAACAAATAACAAATTTCCCAAACATCTGCAAGAACAGTCGGACATTTCTTCCTCCGTTCATTTGCGCCCCGGACACTCATTTTCCCGCTTTTGCATATTATGTATTGAAGATTCACAAAGGATAGTGTAGAAAATCGATCCTGTGGGCGATTAGCTCAGCTGGATAGAGTACTGGCCTCCGAAGCCAGGTGCCGTGAGTTCGAATCTCACATCGCCCACCATGCCATTCTCCGATACATTATCAAACAGAACAAAAAGCCCGCTCACTCAAGCGGGCTTTTTGTTTGCAATTGTTTCAAGAAGTTGTAATATGGCCAAACTCTAACAGTTGGTGGAAAGGGTTTCTCCATGAACGCCTTTGCCGACAAGCAGATCTCAAAGAACACTTCGACAGAGGTTTGCCGCCCTGGGGCCTCCGCATCTTTGGCGCCTTTGCGACATCATTTTCATGAAGAGACTTCCGGTAAACGACCGGTAACGCCGGATCAACGGGTTTCGACTGACGGTGATACTCCCCTCCCCTCCCGGGAAAATTCAAAAAGACCTGTTCACGCTTTTGGCAACATACCGGTTTATTCCGGAGCGCATCAAGCTTCAAACAACCGGACAATCTCCGCACCTGCTTCCCTGCCCTCGCTGTTTCGCGCTGTCCCGCCTCGCACAAGCAGCCCTCGCCTGGGGGCAAAATCAGACAGCGCGGAAACGGACGCCAGCCGTTTCGCGGAAAGGATTCTATCGAGAAGCCCACAGTTTGCCGACAGCCCCGCGAAAGACAGGACACCTCCATCGGTTGCCGCAGGCGGCGTGGGCCTTGCGGAAAGTGAACGGAATTTTTTTGAACCGCGTCTTGGGAAAAGCCTGCATCAAATAGGCATTCATTGCGATGAGGCCGCCGCCCGGAGCGCCCGACGCCTGGGGGCTAACGCCTTTACACTGGGATCAAATATCTGGTTCGGATCAGGTCAATACCACCCCGGCGCTTCTTCCTTTAGGCGTACGCTGGCCCATGAGCTTGGCCATGTTGCTCAGTCGGCGGCAGGCTTCGATTCCGGAATGATCCGCCGCACGCCCGGCGAGGATGATTTTGATTGGACGCAAAGCCGTCTGGCCCAGGCCATCTCGGCCGCCCTCGATGCAATTCAGGCGCCCACGGGGCTTACCGATCCAGAGACGGATGAGGCTCTTTACGCGCCGCTGATCAACAGCGAAGTTGTCCTTCGGTTATTATCCGAGTCTCCCCTTTTCCTGACACTGGCTGAGTCGGTCGAAAACACGTATTTGAGCGAACCGGAATCATCTCCTTTGCATTTTGATTTTCACTTGAATGCCGAACGCCCGACGGAGTTTATGCGGGGAAGCGGCGATGAAGCCTCAGTGGTCAGTGTGTTTATCCATCCACAGCAGGCGGTAACGCGCAGGCTGGCGCTGGTGGTCGGGGCGATTGTCCATGAGCTGGCGCATGCCTCGCATGAGCACCTGCCGCGGGTCAGCACCCGCGGGCTTGGCGAGGTCGCTATTACAGAAGCCAGAGGCGTGGCGGAAGAAAGAAACACGCGTGTTGAGGAATTTGCCATTATGGACGAAATCATGGCCAGTTCGTCCTGGCAGACGCTGACGATGAACGCGCGCCTGAACCGGCCCGACACAGCCGAGGACATCACAGAAGCCTCCGTGCGGGACTCGTTTCGCAGCGGATTACCCAAGCTCACCTATCAGGAATATTTTATCGTGGAGGTCATGCTGAACCGCTACCGGCCTGAAAGCGCAAGCGATGACGATGCGCGCCACTACGCGCGGATTATCCTCGACCAGGCAGGCCTGCCCGAGGTGGCGCCCGGAAACGTCGCACGCTTCTGGGTGTACTGGTCACAGGCCTCCCGGATGCCCACCCGGGATGAGCAAGGCGGCCCGGAAGTCGCAATCAGCGCCATTGAGACCGAAGCTCTCGTGGAGCTTCCCCCCGCGCCTCCGCCGCTGGAGCACGCGGCAAAGGCCATTCAAATTTACAACCGTCACGACAGAAATCTCCGCCGGGCCAGTGCCGCGCTGAATGACGTCTCCCCTCGATGCGTCGATTTCATCCATTTTGTGAGCGAAGACTTCCATTACCGGACGCTCATCGATCAGGGGTTCGAGCCGCTGCCGGCCGACCCGGACCGTCGCATCGATGCCTGGACCACATTGATGGATATGTGGTCCGCCATGCAGGAGCGCCACGACCGCCGTGCCGCGAGTCAAACCGAAGCCGTCGCCTTTATGGCCTGGTATGCCCAGCACCTTCAAGGCGTTCGTGAAGAAGCGCAGCCGGAAGCGGCACAGCCCCCGGAGACGGCAACACGGGCCCATCGAAGAGAGCAGGCCAGACAAGACAGGCTTGCGCTTGAGCACCGCGAAGACCAGGCTGATCAACAGCTACAGGCGCTTCGATATTTCGCGTGGGTGCTGATTTCTGAAAAGATGTCGCGTGAATGGACAAGCTACGACGCGCCCGAGGCCTCTTTACAGGAGCGGCACTTGCAGTTTCTGGAAGAAGCGGCAGGCGCCGCACCGGAGAGCCCCGGCCTCATCAGCGGCGAAGAAGAACTGCTGAGAGGCATTCCCCATCCCTGAGCGCAAATCATATTTACTGTAGTCACAGCGGATACGTTGCTTGCGCCGGTGTTTCCGGGCTACTTGAGGAAGATTCCGCTCAGAATATAACCTATGGCAATCAGCGCTTGAGTGGATAGGACCAGAAAGACATTTTGTCCCATGGCCGTAAGGAAGGCGGGCCGGTCGTCATACCGGAAGGACCCCTTGATCACCTGAAAGGCGACAGGCAACGTCACAAGCGCAATCAGGGTGAATACCGGCATGAAGCGGAACATCACTGCCCAGATCAGCCACAGATACACAAGTACGGTCACCGCCGAGAAAAAATAGGCCGCCCGTTTCTTGCCCGCGACAATCGGCAGCGTGCGTCTTTTCACCGTGATGTCTGCTTCCGCATCCGGGAATTCGTTGAGCAACAGCAGGTTGTGCACCAGAAAAAATGACGGCATCGAGGCGATCAATGCGCTTAACGAATAGACGCCGGTGTGCACAAAATAGGCGCCCAGAACCGGAAGGATACCCAGCCCCAGTCCGGCGGACCACTCCGGATACCCCATCTTCAGGATTAGGGGGGTGTAAAAAATGATGAGAAAAACCGCCAGAAGCAAAAGCGGCAAAAGCAGGAAGCCTGAGGTCCGGACAAAAAATATGGAGATGGGAATCAAAATAATCAAGCAGATGATCCCGATCCACAAAACCTCGGATACGGTGAGCAGACCAGTGGGCGCGGCACCGCTACCGCCGCTGAAGGGCGTGCGCTGTGTTTTGTAATCGAGCCCGCTTCGCGCGTCGAAATAGTCATTGAAGATATTGACCGCCGCATGGGCCACCAGCAATCCGAACGTCGCCAGCACCGCATATTCCAGGTAGAACGGTGAACCGAAGCGCCTTGATTCATACCATGCGATCGCCGCCCCCAGAATACCCAGAATGAGAGCAAGAATGAGAAACGGAATACGAATAACGGTTATGATGCCTTGAAGTTTCATTGTGAAGTTTTATTTCACCTCTATCTGCAAAATTTATGAGTCTGCTCTTTTACAGATTCGACGTCTTCTTGGCAAGCAGTTTATCACCCGAGGGCAGACTTTACAGCATGAGGATGACGCGCAAAATATGTCGGGGCGTGAACACCGGGAACGGTTTCAGGTTTATGGCGGGTGGAGGCCATTTGCGGGAAATGAAGGTTCGCGGTTTTATCCCTGCTTGTTTAAAAGTTCCGCCTGATGGTTGGAGATGAGCGCGTCGATCATGGCGCCGATGTTGCCGTTGATGAAACTGTCCAGATCGTAGCGGGTGAGGTTGATGCGGTGGTCGGTGATGCGGCCCTGCGGGAAGTTGTAGGTGCGGATACGCTCGGAGCGGTCACCGGTGCCCACCTGGCTTTTGCGCACCTGGGCCTGTTCGGCGTTGTGTTTTTGCACCATGGCGTCGAGTATCCGGGCGCGCAGAACCTTCATGGCCTTGATCTTGTTTTTGAGCTGTGATTTTTCATCCTGGCAGGTGACGACCACCCCCGTCGGCAAATGCGTGATGCGCACGGCCGAGTCGGTGGTATTAACACTCTGGCCGCCGTGGCCGGTGGAGCGATACACGTCGATGCGCAGGTCGTTTTGATCGATGTCCAGTTCCACTTCGTCCACTTCCGGCATGATGGCCACGGTGACGGCGGAGGTGTGGATGCGCCCCTGCGCCTCGGTGATGGGTACGCGCTGGACACGGTGCACGCCGCTTTCAAATTTCATACGGCTGTAAGCGCCCTTGCCATCGATCTCGGCAATGATTTCCTTGAAACCGCCCATGCCGCCCGAAGGCGATGAGCTGACGATTTCCACTTTCCATCCCTGCGCCTCGGCGTAGCGCGCGTACATACGAAACAGATCTCCCACAAAAAGCCCGGCTTCGTCCCCACCCGTGCCAGCGCGGATTTCCAGAAAAACGTTTTTATCGTCGTTGGGGTCTTTGGGTAAAAGCAGGATTTTGATTTTTTCTTCAAGCTCGGCCTGCCGGGTTTGCAAAGGCTGCATTTCTTCTTTGGCCATCGCCCGCAGTTCTTCATCGGATTCCGCCATGAGCTCCTGGTTGCCCGCGATGCGGTTGCAGACCTCTTCATAGTCGCGGATGGTCTCGACCAGTTCGCTCAAATCTGAATGTTCTTTGGCGTATTTCTGATACAGGCCCTGTTTGGAGACGATGTCCGGGTCGCTCAGCAGTCCTTCGAGTTCGCGATAGCGCAGCTCAATATCGCGAAGTTTATTCAATATAATATCCATGGTTTTGATCCGATGTGTTAAAAAGAAACAGGATTTCTGTGCGAAGAAAGATACATCTATAGCGCCCCTTTATGGAATTAAGCGGCGCTATAGATGCTGGATTCGTTGACTCGTCATATGGGCTGATGTCCGAAGGCGAATGCCTGAATCGGACGAAATTACGCGGTGGCTTTTTTGGTGGTTTTCTTTTTGGCCGTCGTCGCTGCTTCAGGTTTGGTTTCGTATCTCTTCCTGAATTTCTCGACGCGTCCTGCCGTATCCATAATTTTCTGTTTGCCTGTCATGAACGGATGGCAGTTGGAACAGATTTCAATTTTAATGTCTTTTTTGGTGGAGCGGGTTTCAATCACGTTGCCGCAGACGCAGGTGATGGTGGTCTCCTCATATTTCGGATGAATGCCTTCTTTCATTGTCGCTTTGTCCTCCTGATTCCTGATCGGCAAAAACGATGCAGGTCTCTGTAATTTTAAATAGATGGGCTCTCTATATCATATAAGGTAAAAACTCAAGCAAATTTATTTGCGGTCCTTAAGGGATATTATTACCGCCACTTCAGGAATTCATGGATTCCAGGAATTCCTTATTATTATCGGTTTTCCGGATTTTGCTGATGATGAATTCCATGGCGTCCACCGGATTCATTTCCTGCAGCAGACGGCGCAAGATCCAGATACGATTGAGCGTCACTTTGGGAATCAGCAGTTCTTCCTTGCGGGTGCCGGAACGGATCAGGTCAAACGCGGGGAAGATGCGCCTGTCGGCAATGCGGCGGTCCAGATGCAGTTCCATGTTGCCGGTGCCCTTGAACTCTTCAAAAATGACTTCGTCCATGCGGCTGCCCGTATCAATGAGCGCCGTGGAGATAATGGTGAGAGAGCCGCCGTTTTCGATATTTCGGGCCGCGCCGAAGAAGCGTTTGGGTTTGTGCAGGGCGTTGGAATCGACACCGCCGGAAAGGACTTTGCCCGAGGGCGGAACCACGGTGTTGTATGCGCGGGCAAGCCGCGTGATGGAGTCGAGTAGAATGACGATGTCCTTTTTATGTTCTACGAGGCGTTTGGCCTTTTCAATGACCATTTCCGCCACCTGTACGTGGCGCGTGGCCGGTTCGTCAAAGGTGGAGGAGATGACTTCGCCTTTGACGCTGCGTTGCATGTCGGTCACTTCTTCGGGGCGTTCGTCAATCAGAAGCACCATTAAAACGACTTCTTTGTGGTTGGCCGTGATGCTGTGGGCAATGTCCTGGAGCAAAACGGTTTTACCGGCGCGGGGCGGAGAGACGATGAGCGCTCTTTGTCCCTTGCCGATCGGGACAAAAAGATCCAGCGTACGGGTGGAATAATTTTCGGAATCGTATTCCAGGTTGAGTTTTTCCTGGGGGTATAGCGGCGTCAGGTTATCGAAGAGAATCTTATCGCGGGCCTGCTCGGGAGTCTCATAGTTGACCGTATCCACCTTTAAAAGGGCAAAATATTTTTCACCTTCTTTCGGGGGACGAACTTCGCCGGAAATGGTATCGCCGGTTCGAAGGTTGAATCGGCGGATCTGCGAGGGTGAAATATAAATATCGTCGGGGCTGGGCAGATAGTTGTAATCGACTGCGCGAAGGAAACCGAAGCCGTCCGGCAGGATTTCCAACACGCCGGATCCGGAAATGACGCCGTTTTGTTCGGCCTGGGTTTGCAAAATGGCAAAAATGAGGTCCTGGCGGCGCATGCCGCTGGCGCCCGGCACATCCAGTTCTTTGGCCATGCTGGTCAGTTCGCTGATCGGCAGCCTCTTAATGTCTTCGATGTTCATAACTTCTTCCTTTTATTAATTAATTTTTAACAGGCACGGTATTGAGATAGGCAATCTTGACTGCTTTATGCTTATTTAAAGACAAATAAAGACATTTTTTGGTTTTTAGCAGTTACAGGTTTTCTATCGGCTTGTTTGTTTGAATACTTGAGTCGCTCCAAAAGGCAGGGCCTTAAGCCTCTGACGAATTGTAGAAATGCTATACGAATCATTTTCAGGTGTCAAGATATTTTAGAATATAATTCAGAATATAATTTTCTTGCGGATATTGTGTCGCGGGTATAAAGAGTTCTCCAACGAAAACAAGTTTCTTTCAAAATCTTTTCTTGATTTCCGGATCGTACTGAACTAAATGATTTTTAATAATATTTAACCTGAAAGGTGTTATTGACGTTATGGATGATATTCACTCAAGCGACCCTGTGGACGAGAATTCAGCCCCTGAATTACCGGAGCTTTCCCTGGAGACGATGACGCCGGAGCTTCAGGCGGCCTGCCTGCGGGCGGGCTGGAACACGCTGACGCCGGTGCAGGCCAAATCGATTCCCTTTCTTCTGGAGGGGCGCGATATGATGATCCAGTCCCGGACCGGCAGCGGCAAAACCGGCGCGTATCTTCTGCCGATCCTGCAAAAAATTAACCTGGAAAAAAAAGTCGCCCAGGCGCTGGTGCTGGTTCCCACGCGAGAACTGGCCCTGCAGGTTTCGCTGGAAGCGAGAATGCTGGCCGAAGGAACAAAATTACAAACGGCGATGGTTTACGGTGGCGTCGGTTATACGGCACAACTGGAGGCTTTCCGCGCAGGCGCACAACTGGTTGTGGGAACACCGGGACGCATTCTCGATCATTTGCTGAAAAACACGTTATCGTTGAATCATATAAAAATATTGATCTTTGACGAGGCGGACCGGATGCTCTCGATGGGATTTTATCCCGACATGGTGAAAATCCGCAAATATCTGCCGACACGGGAGATGCAAAGCAGCATGTTTTCAGCAACCTTTCCGCCACAGGTCATCCGGCTGGCCGAACAATTTTTACACAAGCCCCAACTGATGAGCTTAAGCGGCAATCAGGTGCACATCGCCGAAATCGAACACGCCTACTACGTCGTTCCGGGAATGCGCAAAGACCGCTCGCTGGTGCGGATCATTGAGATTGAAAATCCCGCCTCGGCCATCATTTTCTGCAATACCAAAGACACCGTTCACTACCTGTCGGTCGTCCTCAAGCGGTTCGGCTATGACGCAGACGAATTGAGCTCTGATCTGGCGCAAAGCGCGCGTGAAAAAGTGATGGCGCGCGTGCGCCGTGGAGCGCTTCGATTCCTGGTGGCCACCGATGTGGCCGCACGCGGTATTGATATTCCGGATCTGTCCCACGTCATCCAGTACGAACCGCCGGAAGATCCGGAAGCCTACATTCATCGCGCCGGACGCACGGGCCGCATGGGATCGGGCGGTGTGGCCATCTCGCTGGTGGCGGAGATGGAAAAATACAAGCTGATGAGCATTGCCCGTTTTTACGACATTCACATGGAAGAGCGAACGCTGCCGGATGATGAGGCGATTCAAAAAGTTGCAGGCGAACGCATCACCGCGCTCCTGGAGGCCAAGCTGCGCGCCCGGGACAATCTGCAATTGGAAAGAATGCGCCGATTCCAGCCTCTGGCGCACCATCTGTCCCAATCCGACGAGGGGCTTTCCCTGATGGTGATGTTGCTCGACGACTATTATCAACAATCTTTGCATGCGCCACCGGAGCAGCCAACCGCTGACATCAAGGAAGAAAAACCGGATAAGCCGGAAATGCCGGATAAGCCCGCCATCAAGAAAAGAAGGCCTCGTTCAAGAAGTCGAAGCTCCCAAAAGGAATTATAATGTTTAAGGTGTTGTTTCCGGCCCACAAGGATGTTTGTGCAATCCTGCTTTTTTCTCTGGTTGTGTTTTTGGCTTCCTGCGCCGCGACGCCACCTGTCGCGCCCGCGCCGAAACCGGCTAAAATTGCCGTTGTGCTTGGGGCCGGCGCCTCAAAGGGGTTTGCGCATATCGGCGTTTTGAAAGTCCTGGAGTTGCAGAATGTTCCCATCCATATGGTTGTGGGAACAAGCGCCGGAAGCCTCGTCGCCAGTCTCTATGCCTGGAGCAAAAGCGCTTATGCATTGCAGGACATTGCCATGACCATGGAGCAAGACAAGGTCATTGACTATGACTGGAAGGTTTGGAAAGGCGGGCTTATCAAAGGCGAGAAGCTGCAAAACTTTATCAATGCCAGTGTAGGTCATGTTCCCATTGAGAATCTCAAAATTCCCTTCTACGCCGTAGCAACCAACGCCAACACCGGCGAGGAAATGGTTTTTGGCAGAGGCAACACCGGCATAGCCGTTCAGGCCAGCTGTAGTGTGCCGGGGGTGTTCCAGCCGGTCAGAATCGGGAACAACACTTACGTGGATGGCGGACTGGTCAGCGCTGTAGCGGTGGATGTGGCCAGGCGCTACGGGGCGGACGTGGTGATTGCCGTAGATATCTCAGGCGGCCTGGATCAAAATGCCCCCAACGGGATCATGGACACAATGGGGAAAACGGTCAGCATCATGTATATGCGAAATATCAATGCACAGCTGAAAAACGCCGATGTCGTCATCCGGCCGAACGTGAAGGACATTGGTTCGACGGAAATGGAAAAATTCAACCAGGCGATTTTTGAAGGTGAAAAGGCGGCCGTTGCGGCCATGCCCGAGATACGAAAGATCATCGATAGGCTGGTAATGGAAGGGCGTTTATAGGCGGATGCAGGTGATGGAAACACAAGGCTGCGCCGTCTGTCCCCTGTACCTTCCATCAAGAGGGTGATCCACAACCTCGAGAAAGAGCGAGGATTGCCGTCAATCCCGCGCATGCGTTGACAACACTGGCGACGACCTGCGGCAGTTGCGCCAACAGCCAGAGATTAAACTGTGTTTTAAAAGGCCGCGCCGCCTGGTGGTTGTGGGCCAGGCTTGCGGGTTGGAACCAGTCCCCTGATAATGGAATTATTTGCATACGAATCTTTAACAAACATACCCATGGAGGAACACTCAGAATGACCGATACGATGGCCGCCTGGCACAAACTGGTTGAAACGCGCGATGCCGCAGAGCTCGACGCCATTTTAGCCGATAACGTCGTTTTCCATTCACCGGTGGTGCATACCCCTCAGGCGGGAAAGCCCATTACCACCTTGTATCTCACGGCCGCCCTGCATGTGCTCAATAACGACACATTTCGCTATTTGCGCGAAGTGGTTCAGGGGAATTGCGCCGTCCTCGAGTTCCAAACCGTCATCGACGGCATCACAATTAACGGCGTGGATATGATCGCGTGGGGCGAGGACGGCAAAATTAACGATTTCAAAGTCATGATCCGTCCGCTCAAGGCCATCAACCTGGTGCATCGGATGATGGGCGAAATGCTCGAAAAGATCAAATAGCCGACAAGACACATCAACAAAGACGTATCATAACCGTTTAGATTTCCCGCCGTTTTCGGGCAGATGTCGCTGTGCGCTGAAAAAACGGCGGGGTGTCATACTCAAACAAAAGAAAGGAGCTGTTTTTTATGAAGAAAGGATTCAAGGGATGTCTGGTCTTGGGATTAATGGTGATGGCTTTATCTTTTTCAGGATGCACGCTGCATGTCACAAAACACATTTCCGACAAGCTTGATCAGGAGGCCATGTACAAAACGTATGATGTCCGCCCCATGGATTTATCCACCGCCTCGAAGTGTCCCGCGCCGCCGTCCGTTAAAATCGTCAACGCTGAAACAAGGGAAGAGGACTATCATGCCTTCAGGAATCCGCCCTACAAAGGTTATATTAATCCCCGGATCATGATGGACAATGCCGCCGCATACCTCAAGGGCGCATACGAAAAAAGCAATATTAAAGTCGATGACTCATCCGGCAAGGTGATTGAACTGAAAATGATCGAACTGCAGTCCGTGGCGGGAGCCTGGTCGTTTGGCTCCAATATCAAACTGGAAGTAACGATTCCCGAAAAAAAAATAACGAGAGTCTATGAGGCCCAGGAAAACGCCGGCAATGGATTTTCCGCGGCGGCCTATGTGATTCACAAAGCCTCGCAGCAGATTCTTTACGATCCGGCGGTACTGGACTATATTTTATGCAAGTAACGCGCATCGGCCCCTGACCTTCGCGTGCACTGTGCTTTAACCTGTTTTCAGAAAAACGCAAAGACGCCCCGGAATCTCAAGACTCCGGGGCGTCTTTTTAATTTTAGCGTCAGAATAAAAACATCTGCGACGCTATTTTTCCTATCATCCTATTTCTTGTAGCTGTAGAAACCCTCGCCGGTTTTCTGGCCGTATTTGCCCTGCGTGTAGAGTTTCACAACGGTGGGCACAGGCAGATCAGCCGGATTGCCGGACTCATAGAAGTGGCTCATGCCGATATCGAAGGCCAGATCAACACCGGTGAGATCCAGCAGACGGAAGGGCCCCATCGGGTGACCGGCGCCATAGACGCACGCTTTGTCGATGTCTTCATAAGAGGCTACGCCCATTTCCAGCATCCAGAAGGCTTCCTTGTGGATTGCGCTGAAAATGCGGTTTAAGATGAACCCATCCACTTCTTTTTTCACATGGACGGGAATCTTGTCGATTTTCAAGCAGAAGTCCATCATGCACTTCGCGGTTTCGTCGGAGACATGCGGTCCCTGAACGACTTCGACCAGTTTCATGACCAGCGCCGGATTGAAGAAATGCAGATTGCACACCTGGGAGGGACGCTTGGTGGCATCGGCGATGCGTGAGCTGACGATAAAGGAGCTGTTCGAGCATAAAATGGCGTTCGCCGGAGCAATTTTATCGAGGTCGGCAAAGATTTTGCGCTTGAGGTCAATGCGTTCCAAAACGGCTTCGATCACCAGATCCGCATCCTTGGCGGCCACGCTCAGATCACCGGTAAAGGAGATTCTCGCGCGAGCGGCTTTGGCATCGGCTTCCGTCATTTTGCCCTTCTGGACACGACCGGCCAGATAGTTGTCCGCGAATTTCTCCGCTTTTTCCAGAACAGCCGCAACCACATCGGTGCAAACCGTCTTATAGCCGGACAGAGCGCACTGCATCGCAATCTGGTGCCCCATGTTTCCCGCGCCAACCACACATACGTTTTTCAGATCTTCAATTTTCATACTGCATCCTCTCTTTCTTGTTTTTGATTTTTTTCTTCCGGTCGTGACGGGTATATCCGCCCGACCGTGAATAGACTTCGATCGTCGGATGTATGAACTATGTTGTGCATGGTTTTGTCAAGTATTATTTGATTTTTTTGAATGATCGTTGACAGTGTGGCGCAATTTGATATAGATACCCTTCACCGCGCAGAAAGGTCAGGTGTTTGATTGATGAAAACTCAAGCTGCGTCAGGGAAGAAAACCGTTCCCAAAAAATGCAGCGATCTGTTTCGGAAAAGACAGGAACAGATCATCCATAAAGCCACCAAGCTCTTCATGAAAAAAGGGTATGCGCAAACCACCATGCGCGAAATATCCAAGGCCACAGGGATTGATATCCGTAATATTTATTACTTTATCAAAAGTAAAGAGGAGATTCTTTTTCTGGTTTTTGAAATGCTTCACCGGCCCATCTATGAGCATTTCGAGCGCCAGGAGATCGCCGGCATTGACGACCCCGAAGAGCAACTGCGCGTCGTCATCCGTGAAATGATCCGAACCGGCTGCGACTATACCGACGAGATCGTGCTGATGTACCGGGAATCCAAATCGCTTCCCAGGCGACTGCTCAAAATCATGATGGAGCGCGAAAGCAAAGGAGTGGCTCAGATTGAAGCCATTTTGCAAAAAGGCGTCGAGCGGAAAGTATTTGACATCGACGATACGTCTTTTACCGCCAACGCCATCCTTTATCAATTGAGCCTCTACTCCCTTCGCCACTGGAACATGAAAAAGTATACCAAGGAACAGCTGGTTGATCTGCTTTCAAAAATTGTCATGTCCATGGTGAAACGGTAGCGCTCCGGTTCAATCACGGCAAGCGTATGCCCCTTGGACCGCATAAGGAATGCCTTCATGACGCGTCTCTTCAAGACTCTCCTGCCGTGGATCGCCGCCGTATCGGGCGGCGTGCTGGCGTTTCTGGGCTACGCCGGGTTTGATCACTTTTATCTGGAATGGATTTGCCTGGTGCCCATCCTCTGGGCGATTTCCGACGCAAAACCGCTGCGGGCGTTCTTTATCGGCTGGGTGGCGGGCCTGGTGGGCCATGCGGGCGGCTTCTACTGGATTGTTTATATGTTTGAGGAATTCGCTGGCCTGCCGCGGACTCCCGCCATCCTCGGGCTTTTGCTTCTGGCATCGGCCAACGCGCTGGTGTTTGCACTTTGGGCGGCAGGAACGAGGCTCATCGTCCGCGCCACCGGCTGGAGCATCATCTGGGTGTCGCCCGTCATCTGGACGGCGCTTGAAAAATTCTGGCCGCAGATTTTTCCCAACTACCTGGGCGCAAGCCAATATCAGCTTTCCGCACTCACCCAGATTGCGGATGTCACCGGCATTCTGGGCGTCACGTTTTTAGTGGTCTATGTCAATTCGCTTCTATGGGCGATCCTCGAGAGGCGCATCCACAAACAGCCGTTTGCCTGGCGGCCCATTACCGTATTTGCCCTCGTGATAGCGCTGACGATGGGCTATGGCGCATATCGCATCCGGACCATTGACACGCAGGCAACAGCGGCCAAAAAGCTCACCATCGGGCTTGTGCAGACCAATCGCGGCGCGGGGCAGAAACACGCCGACCGGGACCGGTTTTTGAGAGAGCATCAGGAGCTCACCAGAGAGCTTCTCGCGGAGCGCAAAATCGATCTTCTGGTCTGGCCGGAAAATATCGTGTCGCTTCATCTGACATCGCGCCACGGGCAGCTGCCGCCTGCGGCCTTCGGCCAGCTCGACGCGCCGCTTTTGTTGGGCGCCATTTTGCAAATGGAGCAAAATCGCGAAACGCGCTACTACAACAGCGCCGTGCTTCTGGATCCATCCGGGCAGATTCTGGGCACTTACGACAAAACCATCCTGGTGCCTTTTGGCGAGTATATTCCGATGGGAGATATTTTTCCGTGGCTGTATTCCTGGTCGCCCTATTCCAGCCGGTTCTGGTCCGGCGAGATGACTGAACCGATGATCCTGGGCGGCCGGCCAATTTCCGTGAATATCTGCTATGAGGATATTTTTCCGGGCCATATCCGCCTGCTGATGAAAGGCGGACGTGACGGGCTTTTGCCGCAGGCCATGTTTAATCTGACCGACGATTCCTGGTACGGCAACACCGTGCAGCCCACCGAGCATCTCGTACTGGCCAGCTTCCGGGCTATTGAGCATCGGCGTCCTCTGGTGCGAGCCACCACCACCGGTATTTCCGCTCTCATCGATCCCGTGGGGCGCTTTACACACCGTACCGGTCAATGGACGAAGGAGACGCTCGTCGGCGACATCCCACTGATGTCGGGCCGCACCGTCTATGCGCGCGTCGGCGACTGGCTGGGATGGTTGTGTGCAAGTCTCGTCCTGTTCGCGTTGATACAGGCGTATCGGCTCAGGCGAAAAAGGAGCGCGTCATGAATGACCCAATATACCGGGGCGTCCTGACGACGCAATACGGAAGGAGTTTTCTGCTCGCCGATGACGGCACGAAGCCGCTGGACAATGAAAAAATCTGGGAAGGCTACCTTGCGCACTGGACGGGAAAGCGGGTCTCGGCCCGCAGGCTTGTCCAAAAGGATTACGACACAGGCAAACCCATCATTATTCTCTGGCCGGACGAGCCTGTCTCGTGCGAACCATTTATTGAACTTTACTTCAATGAACGGCTCGTGAAATATCCCGCCTCGCTTCTGGGACACCTGGCCGTCAACGTCAGCGGCGAAATCTTCAACTTCTCGCACCGGACGTATGAAAATGAGGTCATGCGCCATGAAGACTATTTCTACCGGCCGGCGCTGGGCGAATTCGCGCCCCACCCGGAAACCGGACGCGACAACCTGACGGACCCGGAAAAACCCTACTATGACAAATTCGGCAGACTGTTCATGCGCACGATTTCCGTCCTTCGCCTCACCGGGCTCGATACACGGCGGCTGGCCGGCTTTTTTCATGCCCGGCTCAATGAAATCCACAGCGCGCCGCCCGATCCGCGTAAACCCGGATACTACAGCGGATTCAACCTCTTTACCCGAAACTGCGCCACGATGATCCGCAACGGCTTTCAGGATCTGGGCTTTTCATCGATTCGCGGCATTTTCCCGCGGGAGGTGTTCGTAAGCGCCTCCTATTATTTTTTGAAACAAAATACGGATGCAACCATCCAAGCCTCAAGCCATGTGCTTCGTCAGCTTAGGGTGCCCCAGGCGGCAAAAAGCGCCCTGCCCCCGATGATGAATCCGGTAAACTGGTTAAAGTATTGGCGCCTTGCACAAAACGCCTAAAGTTTTATTGAAAAACTGCCGAACGTATCTGTATAGCTTCATGCGAGGCCATAAATAAACGGTACTTAACTTTTTCCCTGACGGGTTACTTCGACATGACCAAACACACCAGAGCGCTGGCCGTCTTATTCGCAGACATTACAAAAAGCTCCATCATCTATGAAAAGCTTGGCGATCAGGCCGCCCAGGAAACCGTAGGCCGAATTCTCTCAACCCTGTCCGATCTGACGCTGGAAAAGGGCGGCAGTGTGATCAAAAGCGTGGGCGACGCCATTATTTCGACGTTTCCGGCAATGGATAGCGCCGTTGAAGCCGCCATCCTGATGCAGCAGGCAATGAGCGCTCATTTTTCCAGCGCTCAAAACAACCTTCCACTGCACATCCATATCGGCATCCAGTATGGGCCGGTGGTTGTGGAAAATGGCGATATTTTCGGAGATGTCGTCAATACAACCGCGCGTCTCGTGGACTTCGCCAATCCGCGGCAAATTGTCACCACGCGCCAGGCCCTGGAAAAACTGCCCGCCGATACACCGCATCGCACGCGATACATCATGAACATTACAGCCAAAAATATCGCCGGTGAGCTTGAGCTTTTCGAAGTTATCCATGAGGAACAAAGCACCACCACCGTCATCGACTGCCGCAGACTCGAAAAAATCCTCTCGAGCAGCCTTCACCTGACGCGCGGGGCGCAAACGGTGATTGTCAACCGCCAAAATCCTCTGGTGTCCATCGGTCGGGAAAGCTTCAACGACATCATCATCCGCCATCCCTGGATTTCGCGGGCGCACGCCGTCATTGAAAATCGCGGCGGCGTCTTTTTAATCAAGGACAAAAGCACCAACGGCACGTTTGTCTATCCGGATGAGGGAGAACCTTTTGTGGTCAGTAAAGCCGAAGCCTCACTTGCCGGACGAGGAGCTATCATCTTCGGCCGCGGCAAAGACAGCCAGCGCGAAGGCGAAACCACCGATCTGATTTCCTACGACATTCCGTGACGCGGCCCCTTGTTTTTTTTATGAAACCGGGGCCGGACACCCTGCCATCACTCAGTGAAATATTTGTTCAGATCGATTTCTTCCCAGCCGGAATACCCGCGCACTTTCAGCCATATTTTCAATGTCGAGGGCTGCGCCACGACCGAATAGATAGTTTTGATAAACCCGCCTTCAGGGAAGGTCGCCGCGCCTTCGGGAATCGTCATATCAAAGATTTGCATCATCTTCTGCGGTGTGATGGCGCCTTTGTTCAATTCACCCTGATCCATCAAATTCAATCGGCGGGTGACGGTGAGACCAATGCCCTCGGTTGTCGTATCGAAGAAAACAATCGGGTAATCCACCCAGGAAGGATCGATAAAGTCGTTGGTGGCAGCAATCAGCCCGTCAGCGTTGCGCGGCGCCACACGAAACGTGGCCCATTCGTAGATTGTGGCCCTATCGGGAAAAGACGCGTTCATGATGAGCCCCGCGTCGGGCAGTGTGGATTGAAACCACCTTTCCACCTCTTCGGCGGATGTGTTGCGAAAAAGGCTCTCCAATAAGATATTATTGGCGTTTTCGCGGCCTTCCGGCTCGGTGGGATCGGCATTCTGGCCGTTTTGGAGTTCCAGAAAAATGCCCTTACTATTGATCGCGGTCTGATAAAACAGTCCGCCGAGAAAGTCGATATGGGCCACGGAGGCGGGCCAGCCATAAGGATTCCAGACGACCACATGAAAATATTTACTGAAACGGCGCAGGGTTTCAGAAGGCAAATCCAGGTTGCGCCCGGTCACGACAGCGCCATCTTCCGTGTAGTCGCCCCAGGCGGATAAACTGCTGCACCCGGCTTCAAAAATCGTCACGAGGGAGGTGGATAAAATATAGGTCTTTTCCTGATCCAATTCGTTGGTTTCAGCCATCCCGTCGAGAAAATCCTTGAATATCTGGGGAAATTGATCGTAACTCACCTGGGCCGCCGCCGCCAGGTCATCATAGCTGACCCCTTTCTCGCCTATGAGAAACTCATCGACGGCTGCTTCGTAAAACGCGCCCAGCTCCCCTTTGAGCAGCAGTCCATATTGCCGGCCCATCTGATGGAAGGTGCCGCTGAGTTTGGCAATATAAAACGATCCCGACGGACTTTTATAAAGCTCTCCTCCCTCGAAGGTTCGAATGGGGGCATTTTTATCCTGATCGCCATCGGCACACGACGTGGCCAAAAAACACACCATCAACATTAAAATAACGAATATAAATCGTTTATTCATAAAATTCCTGCCTCCTTAAAAGCAATCCTCTCTTAAAAAATCATTTACCTGCTTTCCACACAACCCGCCTGACGCTCCCCTTAGGTTTTCCGATGCTCATTTTGAACTATATCGGCAAAAACTGCAAAGCATTGAACCCGTCTGGGGAAATCCCTTGAATAAGGACGTAAGTTTATATGTCCATCGTCGTATTTCCCCCAAGTTTTATTCAAATTGTGCCGATAATCTATCAGATATAAAAATACCTGGAAAGGCCAAAGCCTGATCGATCATGCTATCGCTCGACACCGCAACCGTCATCTTTATGGTGCTCATCATCACGTGCATCTGCGCATTGCTGATCATGCTTCTTTGGCGAAACAACCGTCATCGCTATCCGGAATTGCACCTCATGGCCTGGGGCTTTGCGATCCAGACACTGGCCATGATCCTGCTTTCCTTGCACGATCTGGCCCCGGAAGGTTTCTCCATGGTGGCCGGCAATGCGCTGATTATTGCCGCGGCCATCACCGGCTACATCAGCCTGGAGCGTTTCCTGGACAAACGGGGGCCGCAATTCCACAATGTCATCCTTCTGGGACTGTTTATCCTTCTCCAGATCTATTTTACGTATATCGCCCCCAATACAGCGGCCCGTCTTTACAACTCCGCAGCGGCGCTTTTAATCATCTGTCTGCAATATGCCTGGCTCTTGCTCTGGCGCGCCGGGGCCGCCCTGCGCCCCATCACGCGCGATGTGGGCCTTGTTTTTCTGGGTTTTTCCGTGCTGGGCATCGCCCGGATTCTCGCCGCTTTCGCCCGGCCCGATATGGGGGACTATTTTGAAACCGGCAATTTTCAGTCCTGGGTTTTCATTCTGTATGGCGTTTTTTTTATATTGTTCACCTATACCTTGTCTTTGATGATCAACCGGCGACTGCTTCGCGACGTTTACACCGGGGAGGAAAAATTTTCCAAAGTTTTTCATAGCTCCCCTTACGCGCTGATTCTGTCATCTCTGTCTGACGGCAGGATCCTGGATTTCAATGATGGTTTTTTAAAGATGTTCGGTTATGACCGAAGCGATGTGGCCGGGAAATCCGGCATGGAAATCAACACCTGGTATAACCCCGAGGACCGGGAACTCATCATGGAAACGCTTCGGCAGGAAGGCGGCCTGAGAGAAAAAGAACTGCTCTTTCGGCATAAATCCGGACAGGTGCTCTGCGGGCTGGTCTGGAGTGATGTCCTGACCATCAACGCCGAACCCTTTGTTTTGTCGAGCATCATCGACATCACCGGGCGCAAACAGCAACAATTTGAACGCGAGGCCCTGATCGAACAGCTCCAGCAGGCCCTCGCGGACGTTCGCACGCTCAGCGGTCTTTTGCCCATCTGTTCATCGTGCAAGAAAATCCGCGACGACAAGGGCTACTGGAATTCACTGGAAGCGTATATTCAAAAACACTCTCCGGCAAAGCTCTCCCACAGTATCTGCCCGGAATGCACTAAAAAGCTCTATCCGGAATATGCCGACCGGAAAAAAGAATAAGCCTGTCGATTGTTTTATCAATTTTTCTTCAACTGAACCCATCGTTTTTCAGGCCTTTTTCATTAAATATCCGTCTTTGAGCGCCCGGGCCAGTATCACGCCGGCGCGCACCAGGGACAGGCCTGTGGTTTCGCTGATCCTGGCCAGTGTCGCGGCGCCGCCTGAGATCGCATTGACCACGGTTTGCATTTCGGGGTCTTCCGTCTGCGGAACTTTTTTGACGTCGATCCGGTCTTCCCGACCGGGAAAATATGGCTTCAGAGCATCGCGCTCATCCGCCAGACGGCAGGTATCCATCAAAACGAAATTGACGGGGTGGTTCATGTGGCCGGAGACAATTTTATTGGCGGCCACGTGAAATTCGCCCTCACGCAGCGACACCAGATCGACCAGGGCGTCTTCGCCCTGCAGAGACCCGAGAGAAGCGTCCAGGACCCGGCCATTTTTTATAGCGATGAAACCTTCCTGCGCCCCGGCCTTCACATGAATCGTCCCCTCCTTGTCGAGTTGCTCAAAAATCTGCATCATGTCGATCAGAGAGATTTCATCGAGCCTTCCGCCAAGTATTTTTTCGGTTTGTTTCATTTTCCCCAGCATCATATCCATCCGGGAGGAGGCCATATTGGCGCATAAATCGACAAACGACTGGATTTTTGCTTTTTCAGCCGGTGTCGCATCAATAAATTCAACGCCCAGCTCGCAGATGTCTTTCGAGGTCTTGATCTTGCGGATGGCGCAAAACAAATGCATGTCGCTGTCCATCGCGTTGAAGATCACCCGGTAAAGCACATCGGAGGCCGGCTCTCTCGCCTCCCCGGCAGGAATGCGAAAACCGCATCCGCCTGCGCTGATGTCCGTCAGCGTCGCCTGCGATATAAAATTGCCGTCTTTGTCCAGAAACTGCGCCGGTAAATTCACCGCGACGCGCTTGAATTGCCGGATGGAGCATTGGTCGATCTTGTCCGGATATTTGCAGAACATGACGGGGAAATAATGCGCGTTGATGAGCAGGATCTTCGTCTCGAATCCATAGGCGATGCCGTCTTTGAGAAAGCGCATCTTGCAGTGCGTGTTGGGTTTGAGCTGCGCCGCCGCGCCGGATGATTTCACAACGCCCGTGATGAGGAACACATCCTGCTTCCAGCCCAGAAGCTCAGTGGTCAGATAGGATTTGTAATAGGATTCGATGGCGATGGGCAGCCCGACTTCAAAAACATGATTGTCCATGGAGCCTCTCCTGGCGGTATTGCGTTTCATGAAACGAAAACGGTTGTTCGAGAAACTTCGAAGGTATTTGTAACACAAGTTCATCCAGAGTTCTACGGTATTTGATGAATGAACCGGGGCAAGAGACGTCCTTCGTGAGTAATTCCATGACAAGTGGATCAGTGATGCAGAATTGGCAATCCCATGGTGGCGCATGAAGATCACCTTGACACTTATTCCGGCGTTTTCTATACTTCGCTTCACAAAGATTTTCGGACAAGGGGGAATGCGTGAAGAATCTGGTGATTTTATCCGGCGGTTTTGATCCGATTCAGATGGGCCATGTGTATATGATGGAAGCCGCGTCGCTTTTGGGCGAGATTGTGATTTGCCTCAACAGCGATGAGTGGCTTCGGCGAAAAAAGGGCAAACCATTCATGACCTGGATTGAACGGGCGACGATTGTCGGCAATATGAAACAGGTGATTGATGTTTTGCCCATGAATGATGAGGACAATACCGCCTGTGACGGCATTCGATGCGCGCATGAGAAATATCAGAAGCAGTATAACGCCATCCATTTCGGCAACGGCGGCGAGAGAAACCCTGTTTCAACGCCCGCCAAAGAACAGGAATTATGCAAAAAACTGGGCATCCGGTTAATCTGGGATTTGGGCGAAAGGGATAAAGTGCCTCCCTCGGGCTGGATTTGAGATTTACAAAAAACTTTTTTGGCTGCGGGATGTGTTTTACCGGATTACTTTTTCCGGGGCTCAAACTGATTTTTGGCCATCCAGAAAGACGGCAGGTGGCGGATTAAATACAAAAGACTCCTGCGATGTTCCCAGAGGCGACCGCGAAAGCGCCTGCGCCAGCCCCAATCCGAATAGAAGCGTTTGACGTATTCGTTATAGAGCTGATCGAGCCGTTCCTTCGAGGCAATCCCTTTCGGGACAAACACAAAATTCAGACAGTTCATTTGACGCCAGTCTTCCTCAAACGTTCCTTCCTCGCGGATGGTTGACCAAAGCGGCGCGCCGGGAAAGGGCGTGAACTTGGCCATATTCATGTCGTCGAGCCCCAGGGAAATAATAAAATCGGACGTGCGTTTGACCGACTGCTCCGTTTCACCCGGAAGCCCCATCATGAAAAGCCCCTTGGCGCGAAGTCCCGCCGCCTGAATGCGCCTTACCGTGTCGCACACCTCGTCGAGCGATACACCGGACTTATGGCGCTGCAGCATCTCCGGATCGGCCGATTCAATGCCCAGCGACACCATCAGGCAGCCCGCGTCCTTGAGCATGCGCAGAAGCTCATCGTCCGTATAGCCCACGCGCACGGCGCAGTTGAAATGCATCCCCAGAGGCGCTCGCGAAAGCTTTTCGTACAGATCGACAATACGCCTTCGATTGGCGGTGAAAAGGTCGTCGTAAATATTCACATGCCGCGCGCCGAAGCGATCACGCAGATATTTCATGTGCTCGTAAATGTAATCAGCGGAGTTGTAGCGGAACCCTTTTTGAAAAACGGAGCGGTCACAGTAGGAGCAGGCATACATGCAGCCGCGCGACGTAATCATCGTGGCGCCCGGCGTCTGAATGTAGCTGAAAAGCGGCAGATGATAGTCGCGCGGGAACCCGCGCAGCAATTCATAGGCGGGAAAAGGCAGATCATCAAGATTGGTGATATGCCGGCGCGGCGCATTGGCCACGGCGCCGCCCGGTTCGCGCCGGATCAGGCCGGGGATGCCGGCCGGGTCGTCGCCTGCGGCCAGTTCACTCATCGTCTGCTCCCCCTCACCTGCCACCATAAAATTGAAGGCGGGATACGCCTCGAGCAGTTTTTCGCGAAGCGCCGATACATGAACGCCGCCGCAGACCGTCACAATGCCGCGACGGCTTTTTTTGATCATCTGTGCAAGCTCGGCCGCATCGGGAAAGGACGACGTGGTGGTGGAAAAGCCGACAATGTCCGGGGAAAAAGCCAGAATATCGGACGCCTGTTTTTTCAGATCAACCGGCGCACCGGGCCCCAGACAGTCATAGACAAAGACATCATGTCCGTCGCGCCCAAGCCATGCGGCGATGGAGAGCATCCCCTGCGGCACCATGCGGTTGGCGATGTCGGTCAGATCACGCTTTCCCGGAAACCAGTTGGAACCGCGCGGATGAACCAGCACGATACGTTTTTTTGGTGAAGCGCTCATGAGGGGGCTTTCTTAAGTTGAAGCCGCCACAATGATGGCGGGCTTTCCTGAATCCGAACAATTGTAGTGCATCAACACGGAAGCTTGATTGTGACGCATGGCGTAGGCCAGACCGAAGGCGGACGCGGTTGGGTAAATCCCGCAGTGACGCAGATAATCCTGCGTTTGCATCCCCTCAGGCGCATCGGGGTTTTTCAAGCGAAACCCCGGTAGCCAGATGCGTTCTTTTGCGCCGGAAGCGCTTGAACACAGAGACGCAAATTCATCGCTTTTCGCATACTGCCGGGGCGTCATTTTTTCGGAATTCATCCTGACCGTCAGGAGATTCCCGATTTCGTTTCCCCCCTCTGAACCCAGCAAAAGCCAGGAGCTGCCCTCCCCAATGGGCAAAGCGCGGGAATTATCTGAAAGCGCGTTCATTCGCTGGCGGTATTCTTCGACTGTCGGCGTATAGACATCGCAACCGCCCACCAGCGCATAATCCAGCTCGCCGCTTTCAAGGTAGCTTTGCGCAAGCCACAGTGCGGATTCAAACGAGAGTTCCTCATCAGACAAGGTGAGAATGATGCCCCGGATCCCGCATGAACGCGCCAGGAAAAAAGCGGCCGCATTACTGACAGAGTTGGCAAATTGATTCGGGCTGGGAAATCCTCCGTCATGCTTGAAGACCTGTGTGACAAACGGCAGGATCTCATCGCCATTGCCCAGCCCCGTCGCCAGAAATATTCCTGTTTTTTTACCGTCAAGCCTTCCGGGCTCAACCTGGTTGAGGCAAGCGATGGCGCCCGCACAGACCATTTTGATGAAACGCCCGGCCCGCCGCATCGGCTGCCCCATCACCTTTTGCACCAGCGGATCGCAATTAAGCGGCAGAAGCGCCTCTTCCCAGGGCGAATCTTCATTGGGCGAAAGCGAAGGCCCCAGATAACTGGCTGCGACAACGGCTATGGGTGCGGTATGTTGTTTTTCTTGCATATTATTTCTGTCATTCCCGCGCAGGCGGGAATCCACTTTCTCATCAAATCCTACAACTTTTCAATCACGTAGCTTGTACAGGTTGCGCCGAATCCGAAAAAGTTAAAAAGATACGCCCCGCGCGGCGCGGGCAGGTTTTGCTGCGACGGTGCAAATCCAATGTCCGGATCCATCTCGGAAAAGCCGAAAGTAACCGGCAGCGTGCCTTCCTCCAGACAGGACAGCCACAGCGCCGTCTCCACCGCGCCCGCCGCGCCCAGGCCATGGCCGATTGCGCCCTTGAGCGAAATCACCGGTGGCAACGAATCGCCAAACACTTTCAAAAGCCCCCGCCCCTCGGACAGATCATTGTCGCGCGTGCCGGTGCCGTGCGCCTTGACCACCACAATCTGCTCTGGGCGGATCTCAGCACGCGTCAACGCCTCGTCCACCACCGTCCGGACCGTTTCGCCGTCCGTGCCGGCGGAGGTCAGGGAAGAGTTGTCGTTAAAAAGATACCCGCCCCTGAATACGTAGCGGTTAGAGGCCGCCGTTTTCCCACCGCCCGCCTCCAGAACCAGACATGACGCGCCTTCGCCAATCTGCATGCCGCTTCGCCTATTGCAAAACGGGCGGCAGCGCTCTGCGTCATACAGCAGAAGACTGGCAAAGCCGTGCAGCGTCATATTCAAAAGCGGCTCAAAGCCGATGACTATGGCCCGTCGAATTTTCCTGTGCTTTAAAAGGTCCGTCGCCATGACCAGCGCATGCGAGCTGGAAACACAAGCCATGCTCAGGGTAAAGCTCATACCGCCGATGCCGTGTTTCTCGGCAATCAGCTGCGTGACTTCACCGGGCCCCCGGTTGCGGCAGGAGATGGGCGGGGATTCCCGATCGGGATGAAGCCGCACGGATTCGGTGAATTCAAATTCGTTGCGGATGAACAGGCCGCCGGTGGTGCCGACTAAAAGGCAGCTTTCGGCGATTTCATCGGGCGAGAGCTGGGCCTGGGCAAATGCCTCTGCAATCGACGAATCGAGCATGGCCAGCGATTTTTCCAGGGGGTTGCCGTCATAGGCCACTTCAAAGGCGTTAAATTCGCCTTTCGTTAAATGCGACGAGGCACAGGGTCCAGCGGGTTTCATGCGTCCGGCAATCAGATTGCGCGCAGATTCAGATGCGCTCCACCCCAGCGTGGTGACGGCGCCCCAGCCACGGATATGGATATCGTCCGATCTCACTTTTTAACCTTCGGCGCAGCAATGACAAAATCCGCCAGGGAGTCAAACGACTGCATCGCCTGCGCCGCCGTGGAGGCGTTTTTCAGCTCGACGCCGAAAGTATAGCGAAGCTCCATGGCAATTTCCATCGCATCGAGCGAATCGAGCTTGAGCGGCCCGGACCCCCCGATAAAGGGAACATCCGTGGGCACATCCTCCGCTTTCACGTCCTGGACATCGCAGGCCCGGATGACCAGTTCCTTCAATTTGAAAATCAAATCCTCACGCGAGGACACATTTAATTCCGAATATGCCTTCTCTAAATCCATTGAACTCTCCTTCCGGCGACATAAAAGCAGATTCCCGCGAATCCTGTCAATATAATTAATTTGGGCGCGATGGCGGCAAGCGACGCGTCGCGCAAAAAGATATCCAGATAGGCCTGATGCGCCCAATACATGGGTGAAATCATAGCCGCCTTCTTCATCACGAGCGGCATGACCGCATGCGGAAACATAATCCCGCCGAAAACACCCATCAGCACCGCCCCCGTGGCCGCAAGCGTTGTCGCCTGTTCCTGCGTCCGTCCCAGCGCCGCGACCATGACGCCAAACCCGGTTGTAGCGGCTGCCACAACAAGCGTTACCGGAATTAAATGCCAGGGGTGTCCCCCCAGATGAAAGGCATGGATGACAAAGCGGGACATGACAAAAACCCCCATGAGCATCATTAAAACAAACTGAATAATATTAATGAGATAATAAGGAAATATCTTTCCCAGGGTCAGCAGAGCGGGGCTGATCGGATATGTTTTAAGACGCTGGAGCGTGCCATCGTTTTTTTCTCTCAAAAATCCAATGGACATGGGAATCGCAATAAAAAACATCGCGAAAATGGCATAGGCCGGCACCGAATGCTGAAGCGGTGTCGGCAAATCACGGTTGGCCCTGGTTTTTTCAACAATGAGCGTCGCGATAACCGCATCGAGGTTCTCAAGGCCCATGACGACCTCCACGGTCGCCGTGGTAATCAGCGATCGCGCCGCCATCTTATAGCCCGCGTCAATCGACGGCTCGAAATAAAGCGCCACGGGACGCTCCCCTTCTTCAAACCCCTTGGGAATCGTGACGATAAGCTGCGTCTTGCCGTCTTCGAGCATCCGCTCGTCGCTGATGGCCGCAGGCTGTGAGACGACTTCAATCATTGGATGGGACTTGATTTTTTCTTCGAGGAGGTTCGCCTTGTAAGAGAGGCTTTCGTTTTTCACCGCCACCCGGATCTTGCGCCCGGTCAGCTTGTCCGTCCAGACCCCCTCCATAGCCAGCGACAAAAAGAAGATGAGCGCCACCGGCATCAAAAACAAAAGCAGAATCGTCTGCCGATCGCGAAGCAGAATCAGCATTTCCTTGCGGATCATTTCCTTGAATTGTCGAAGCATTTCGTTACATCCACACTGAACCAGATTGAGTATCGTTGTCCGGGCTTGAGCCCCATTATCATAAATCTCTTGCCTAAAGCTAGTCCTTTGCGCCTTCCCCCGAAAAGACACCGGGACTTGGGACTATCCCCGATGTAAATACAATGACAAGACCGTGTACAACGCGCATATTTACTTGATTTTATGTCACTACTTCACTAAGGGATCAAAAAGGAGAATTGCAATTGTTGATCCAAAGAAAACATCTCGCAGATGCGCCGACCCGAAGGCCGTCAATACGGCGATGGATAATGCTGTCCGGATTGGGACTGATCGCGTTGCTTGTTTGTATGCGGGGGTCATGGACATGGGCTGCGACCGAACCGCAATGGAAGTTCCTTTATTCCCAAGACGGCATCGAAGTCTTTGCCGGCGCAGGCACTTTACTGCCCACATTCAAGGCGGAGGCTGTTATCCCGGTCAACATTGTGGATTTGCTGGCGGTGATTTCCGATGTGTCCCGCCGTAAAGAATGGCTGCCGGACGTTACCTTGAGCCGCATTTTGGAAGGAGACATCGAATCTCGCGTTGTGATTTATGAACGGATCAACATGCCCTGGCCCGTCAAAAACCGGGACTGCGTCGTGGAGTCCGTGATTACGAAAGATTTTGATCGCGGCGAAGTGGTGGTGACATATAAACAAGTCACACACAAGGAAGTGCCCCCTGATCCCGGCTATGTGCGCATACCGGTAGTCGAAGGACAGATGCGCTATCGCTTTATCGATGACGGTCACACTGCGGCATTTTATGTGACAACCCTCGATTTTGGCGGGATCCTTCCCCAGTGGGTGGCGTCACTTGGGATTGAAAGAGTGCCCGCTTATTCACTCCAGGCCATTGTCAAGCAGGTCGAGCGCACCCGGGGCCAGTATAAAGCGTTTGTAGAAAAACAGCGGGCCAGGTTGAACTTCAAATTCAAATAAAAAAGAAGTAAAAGCGTTCGGGCTCCATGGAATCTTATGCCGACGGCAGATGAGTCAGGGCAACATCCAGAAGCGCCTGATGATCGATCTTGCCGAGTAGATTTCGCGGCAGCTCCGAAACGATTTCAAAACGCTTGGGAACCTTAAAGCGCTCCACCCTTTCTTGCAGCCAGTGGCGAATATCCGCAGGCGTCAATGTGTGCCCCGACCGGACGATAATGCAGGCATGCATGCGCTGTCCGAACTCGGCATCCGGCAGCACGACGATGGCAGCCTCTTCAATGAAGGGATGTTCTCGTAAAACACCTTCAACCTCCCGTGGATAAATATTCTCTCCTCCGGAGATCAACATGTCGTCGGAGCGGCCACAGACGAACAGATGCCGTTTGTCATCCCATTGCCCGAGATCTCCGGTATCCAACCATCCATCGGCATCGGCCTTGAGCACCAATGGACCACGAACAAGGATTCTTCCGACCAGTTGCGCCGGCCGGCCTTCAAAATCCACGAGGCGCACCTCATTGCCCGGCAGCGGCCGCCCCACGGTTCCCGGCGCTTGGGACAGCATCTCCGGCAAAGCGACGGAGACAATCCCGGCTTCGCTGGAACCGTAAAGGTTGTACAAAATGGGTCCCAAAAGGGCCATCAGGCGCTGGCAAAGTTGCGGAGTAAGGGGCGCGCTGCCGGTGATAACGGCGGAAACACGGTCAAAGCCCTCTCCTGAATTCGCCCAGCGCTGCAGTAATGTGGGAACAGAGACCACAATGGGCTTTTCAGGCATCGTAGCCCTTTGAAGCAGCGGCGCGATCTCAAACCTTCGACTCATGTGCAGCGGCGCGGCAAAAGCCAGAGTCATCGCGAGCGTCGAAAGGCCATGGCCGTGAAACAGGGGAATGGCAAGCACCGTCGGCTGATGCATGCCAATCGGCAGGGATTGAAGCAATCCCAGCAAGGCAGGCAGAAGGCTCGACAGGGTCGGACGCCGCTTGATTCTTTTGGCTAATCCGGTGGAGCCGGAGGTTAATATCTGGAGGGTTCCCGCACGTTTTAATGGCGGCAGACAGCGAGGGCGCCTGTTCGCGCAAGGCTTCACCGGCAGGGCGATTTGCGCAACTGTCCGGGCGCTTGAACCGATTTCCACTTCTTTTCCATACAAGACGGCGTCGATGGCATGGCGCGACAGGAGCTGATCCATTACCTTCGGCGGGCTGTCCGGATTGACAAGCAGGACGTCGGCGCCGCTGCGCGCTGCCGCCAGCAAGGCGATGACAAAGTTGCGGTGATTGCGCTCGGCAATAACCACCAGACGTCCGGGACCCACGCCGTAATCTGCGATGAGGACTTGGGCTGAATTTTCATAGGCCTGACGCAATTCGGCAAAGGTCATAGGGCCTTCGTCGTCAATCAAGGCCATTGCCTTGCCGAACCGCAGGGCCGACATTTCCGCCAGGAATGAAAACGATCCGGAACAATGCCGCCAGGCCATAAAGATGTTCCATGCGGATCTCAACTTCATACGCAGTAATCCGACGCGCCACAAGGCTTTCGCCGTTTGATAAAGAAGATCGAGGGTCACGGTTGTTCCTTTTGCAATGGGGACGGGGGCTCAACTGTGTCGTATGGCAACGTTCGTCGCCAAAACCAAGCGATGAGGCCTTCGCACCAGGGCGCAAGAAGTCGCAAGGGGGTAAGCCACCAGGGCGCAATGCTGCGGGGCCGGTTCACAATGGCGCGGCAGATAACGGCTGCAGCTTCGTCGGCGGTCATGCCGGGCATATTGCGGTAAGCCGCGGTGGGTGCGCTCATGGCGGTGTGAACGAGTCCAAGATAGATTGATGTGCAGTGAATGCCGTGGAGACGAAGCTCAGGGGACACGGCACGCAGCCACACGTCAAAGGCCGTTTTCGAAGCGGTGTAGGCGCTCCAGCGCGGGGCTGGCGGCAACCGGACCGCCAAACTCGAGACATTGATGATATGCCCGCTTTTTTGAGCCAGCATCGCAGACATCAACGCGAGCTGCAATCGAACAGGCCCCAAGTAATTGACGGCCATTGTGCGCTGAAAATCATGGGCTCGGTCAAGGGACTCCGTCGCCAAACGCCGAATCGACTTGCCGGCATTGTGGATGACAATATCGATGGCGAGGTTTTCCCCGGCCAGCTCCTCGCAGAGTTCATCAATGGCCGCCGAGTCAGTCAGATCAACGCCCCACGCACGGGCTTGCCCTCCCGCGACAGTTATTGCTTCAGCGACCGACTCGAGCTTGTGAACCGAACGTGCCAAAAGAAATACCCGAGCGCCCGCCTGGCCGAGTTTCATGGCCAATGCCCTGCCAATACCATAGGAAGCGCCGGTTACCATGATATTTTTGCCGCAAACCGCGTTGGATAAAGCCACCGCCTTGTAGTTCCCCCTCGGACTCAGCAAAAAAGACAAGATGGGATGCGAACGTGGCGGCAGATTTTCCACAGGGACACAAGAATGCTTTTTCCATATTGATTTCATTTTTTCGGCAAAACGCGTTAGTGTGATGATGTTGCTGTGATGATGTTCTCTGGTTTCCCGCGTTTTGCGAGATATTATGGTTTTGGGATTTAATATTCAAGGGTTTTTATTGCTACGGTCCGGCGCTTGTCGTTTTTGATGAGGAGGTTCCAGTCTTTTTCGCCCTGAAGATAGACTTCTTCGCTTCCGGCTTTGTCTTTCAAGCGCAGTTCGTTGTAGCCGCTGGAGTTGGGGTAGCTTTTGGTATGGAAATCAAAGAAAAGAAATGGTTGGATGTCAGTCGCCGGGAGATGCTGATATTCTCTGCGGGATTCTTTACGGCAGTCATGCTTGGAAATGTGCCGGGCGCCAAAGTCGGCCATGCAGCGGAAATAAAATTTACAGAAGGGAAGTGCACAGGACGAATGGATAAGAAAATATTGATTGCCTATGCCAGCAAGTACGGTTCCACCGGAGGCGTTGCCGATGCCATTGGAAAGGAACTTTGCGCCACAGGCGCAAGCGCCGACGTGGCTTTGATCAAAAATGTAAAAAACATCGGTTCCTATCAGGGCGTGGTCGTCGGGAGCGCGATCTATATGGGCAAGTGGATGTCTGAAGCCATGGACTTTGTCAAAAAGAACAGAGAGGTTTTGCGACGGATGCCTGTTGCCTATTTCCTGGTGTGCATGACCCTCTCCAAACCGACCGAAGAAAAACGGGCCGAAGTGCTGGCCTATATGGACCCCATCCTCAAAGAAGTGCCGGAAATAAAGCCCGTCGGTCTTGGAACCTTTGCCGGCGCCATGCACTACGAAAACCTGTCCTGGATATACAAAAAGATTCTGAAATCCAAGGGAACCCCGGAGGGAGATTACCGGGACTGGAACGCCATCCGCACCTGGGC
>CAZSQS010000008.1:0-50612 GCA_964608995.1 uncultured Smithella sp.
AGGGAAAATACTCTCGTGATATTTTTTTTACATAGTCGAATTTGGATAAAATATTGAATATAATGATAAAAAACAGATCCTTCGAATTAGACCGTACACTCAGAGATTGAATGTACGGTCTATAAGGCATCGGTCAAAAATGTTTTTTATCGGATGAGCTCAAGCTGTTGAATAATGTTCTCCAATGGCGGCCGCTCGTTAATATCGCCCACACTCACGTAGCGGATCATCCCCTTTTGATCAATGATGACAATCGCCCGTTCCGCTGTGCCATCGGAGCGCAAAATCCCATAGCGGGAAGCCACTTTCCCGTGCGGCCAGAAATCGGATAAAACCTCAAACCACAGATCGCCCATCTGCCGGGTCCACGAATAAAGCGTCGGGAGATTATCAACGGAAATCCCCAGCAGAGTCGCGTTGTTTTCTTCAAACAGGTCCTGTACGATATTGTAGCCCGGCCACTGATCCGAACACACAGGCGTCCAGGCGGCAGGCACAAATGACAGGATGACATTTTTCTTTCCCCGATAATCTTTGAGGGAAACGGTTTTGCCACTCACCGCCTTGAGCGTAAAGTCCGGCGCCTTCTGACCGACCTTGACCTTCAGCACACTGTCCACCGGTTTGAGCTTGCCTGTTGCGTAAATATTTTCTTTAAATGCATCAGAGATCGCATGAGCATTCATAGTCATACAAAGAAATACAAACACCGTCAGCAGAGTCTTTTTCATAGGTCCTCCCTATTGAACCCCGGCCAGTTTAATCACATCAGCCAGAAACGCTTCAATATCCGCATGCGCGCCGAGTTTGGAATAGACAACCTCCGGATTGCCCGCATCACTCATTTTGACAACGATAAAATAAGGCGTGCGCACTTCGCCCAGAATTTTGTGCGCTTTGTAATCCCCATCGGGAATGAGGGGAAATTCAACGGCGTATTTTTTCTTGAAGGTTTTAACTTCAAAAACGGTATTACCCGCGCCGATACCCAGAATCTTGATTTTGCCTTTGAGCTCGGGATTGTTTTCAATCAGTCCAAACAGACGGTTTATATTTGGGGCATCCTTCTGACAGTACGGGCAATACATGCTGAACACCTGAACGATGACGGCCCGGGCTTTGATCTGATTCACGGAAAACTCACCGGAACCGGAAAGCCCCAGATACTTCAGATCCGTTTTATCCGAAGGTTTAATCAACTTCATGGCGGGAAACGTCTGGCCTGCCTGAGGGGGCTCAATAGCTGCGGCGACACCCGAACCTGCTAACAAGAACATCACGACGAACAGTAAAAACCTTTTTCCGGCCATGGTGCTTCTCCTTTTTTTGAATTCAGTTTCGCGAAACCAGATGATGAACCGCTTTTTCAAGCCCATCGAGCGAAAGCTCGAACATGGGAAATATACCCGCGATCTGTTTGACGGTCCAGGTGTAAAACCAGGAATCCTGCTCAACGGGATTGAGCCAGACCGCATGCCGAAACGTCGAAGACAGATATTTCAGATAGTCCACCGACGCGTGCGACTCATTTTGCCCCACGTAGATTGCGCCGCGCGGATCGACCAGTTCGTAAGGCGCCATAGAGGCATCCCCCACAATGATCAAACGCGTTTCCGGGTCCATGCGGGCAAACTCTTCAATGAGCACCGGTCTTTTGTAACGGTGCGGATCCTGCCAGACCTTGGAATAAATCGTATTGTGGAAGTAATAAATTTCCAACTCCTTGAACTGAAACTGCGCGTAATGAAACAGGGTCTGTACGATCTGGACGTAGGGATCCATCGACCAGCCGCCATTATCGATTAACAGTTTAATTTTCAGGCGGTCGGCCAAACGCCTGTCGAAAACAATTTCGATTTCACCGGCGTTTTTAAGCGTCTGGCGGATGGTTTCGTCAATGTTGACAATGTCCTTGGGGCCCGATGGCGTCAGATGCTTCAGCCTTTTGAGCGCTTCTCCCATCTGCGAGGCGGTGATCGGACCGGACTGCGAGTAGTCACGGAAACGCCGCTCCATCGCTACCTTAATCGCGGATTTGTTGCGCGACTCGCCGCCAATACGCATGCCGCCGGGGTGGTCGCCGGAATGCCCCGTGGGCGAGGTCCCGTGTGAACCGATCCAGTAGTTGCCGCCGTGATGCGCCTCGGTCTGCTCTTTGAGGCGCTTCAAAAAATGTTCGACCAGTTCTTCGGGCGTCATCTTTTTGACTTCCTCTTCGGAAAGCCCCAGCGCGCGGGCCACGTCGCCCGGGTCTTTGAGCCATTCGGAGAGCATCGCCCGAACGGCGTCGGACAATTCCGCGTCGGTAAAATCCGCCTCGGACATGCCGCGAAACATCACGGCAAAGGCCTGATCATACGTATCGAAGTAGCGCTCGCTTTTCACCAGAAGGCTGCGCGTAATACTGTAAAAATCGTCGAGCGACCGGATAAGTCCCATCCCCAGCGCCTTTTGCAGACGAAGAAAGGACGTGGGTGTCACCGGAATTCCCTTATCGCGAAGGGCGTAGAAAAAATTCACAAACATGCGCTTTGCCCTCTACTGGTGCGAGGCCAGATAAAGATCGGTGCTCTTTTTGAATAAAACGCCCAAAAATGGAATATTGGCCGCCTTGAGCTGTTTGATGTTGAAATCGGGATCCGCCTGGAGGGCGCGCATCCAGTTGATCAGTTCGCGCGTGGCGGGCTTTTTCTCCACCCCGCGCACCTCGCGCAGACGGTAAAACGCATCGAGGCAGGCCGCCGTCAAATCCTTATTCAGATCGGGAAAATGGACACTGATGATCTTGCGCATCATGTCGCGGTCCGGAAAAGCGATGTGGTGGAAATTGCAGCGCCCCAGAAACGGATCGGAGAGGTCCTTTTTGGCATTGGACGTAATGATGATGACGGGACGGTGCAACGCGCGTACCGTGCGGTCCACTTCGATGATATCAAACTGCATTTGATCCAGAATATCCAGCATATCATCTTGAAAGTCCGTGTCGGCCTTGTCGATTTCATCAATGAGCAAAACTACTTTTTTATCGGCCGTAAACGCCTGGCCGATTTTCCCCATCTTGATATACTCTTCAATATTGCTGACATTCCGGCCGGAATCGGAAAAACGGCTGTCATTGAGACGGGTCAGCGTATCATATTGATACAGGGCGTCGATGAGCTTCATGCTGGATTTAACATTTAAGACGATCAGCGGCATGTGCAGGCTTTCGGTAATGGCGTGCGCCAGCATGGTTTTTCCTGTACCCGGCTCGCCCTTGAGCAGGAGCGGCATTTCAAGGGCCATGGAAATATTTACAATTTTCGCCAATTCGTCATCAAGAACATAGCGCGTTGCCCCGGCAAATTTCGTGGGGCGGGTTTCAGAGGTTGTCATTCATTTTCTCCTTAAATAATTTTTTCCGGCGACATCATTGATGCAAAATATAATGCGCGGGACGAATTCGTCAAACCTTACGTTTCGGGCATAGCACGTTTTGAATGAAAATTTGAATTAAAAATTCAAGGAGGTTACGCTTGCCGTCCTGAGGGTTTGGCCCCGACCGTAAATAGAAATTGAATGATTTTAAAATTATGCTATAACATAACGTGAAATTTTACAGATGGATAAGGAGATTTTTTTGTATGATCACAGTAAAACCATTCATTCGTCTTGCATTGTTGTCTATGATCTTGTGCGGGCTTTTCATTTCCGGCTGTTCGTCTGAAAGGGTAGCGCCTCCGATTTTCACGGCCATTCCCAACCAGCAACCCCTGCAACAGCCAAAGCTGCTGGATGTACCCAAGGCGCCTAAACCGCTGGCTACAACGATCACGCTTTCAATTCCCCGGCAAAAGCCATCCGTTGAACCGGGCAAATCGGTGATGAGACGCGGCGCCATGATTAAACTGGGATCATCCGTATTGATCAGTTTCAACAATCATCAGAGCCAATCCACTGAACAGGCCAACACTCAGGAATCGTCTGGTGCAAGCGCAACACAACCCGACGGTTACGCCGATATTCTCGAGCAATATCTTGAACGAGGGCTGACGGCCTCGGGTTTTCACGTCAAAGACAGTTCCAAATTCACCGAAAGATCCACAGACATTGCCGATATCATCCGGGCCGCCCAGGATGGAAATGTCATGGCGGATTATGCCCTTCAGGTGATTGAATTGGACATCGCCCCCTACTCGGGCGAACCGCTGCAATTGAGCATTCTGCCGGAGGTGCAGGAAGCGTTGCGCGCCAATCCGGGCCTGCGTTTGGGCGTTCCGGGTCAGTATGGCGTCATTCCTTCGACGATGAAACAGCCCTGGTATCAGGCCAGATTCAACGCCAAGCTCATTGATGTAAAAACGGGCAGCATTGACTGGATGGGCGAATACAGCATCGAATCACCGGCAGTGCTTGATGACGGCATCCGCATTTTGATGGGCATCTCCAAGCGCCCCACCAACTCAAACATTCTAATCCGGGAACTCGAGGATTACAATAACACGGTTAAGACCGCGTATGAGAAGGCTTCTCAGGCAAAAGACGCTCTCGATGCCGAATATAAATCCGCTCTGGAAAACAAAACCTATTACGGCAAATCAAAGGATGGCGAAAGTCTTCAGGAAACCAGAAAAAGAAGCGTCGCGGAAGCCGAAAAGCGCTACGCGCAGGCCCTGTCGGAATATCAGCTGGCGCTGCAGCAAAAACCCAAGGATTTAAGCGGAAATCTCAAATACGAATATGATGTGGATGATCCCGTCGTGATTCCCCGTTTTCTTCAGGCAAAAACCGACGAAGAAAACTCGCAACTGCTCCAGCACATCAAGGATCTGGGCGCAAAAGTGACTTACGATCTACTTCGAACCATCAAATTCAACGACTAACCGTTTCGTTCGCTTCGTTCCGGGGCATATCAAAATCCCCGGAACGAAACGGTCACAATCCCTTTTCCATCAATCAATTCAATTTGGATAACACCAGACGGAATCCGACCAGATCGTTTCGATTGCCGGGTCTTCCGCTGCTGCGGGTAGCCGAGCGGCAGTTTCGCGGCAGAGCATTCCATGCGCCACCACGAAAGACGCGAGCCGATCCGACAGAAGGCCCTGTGGGATTGGTCACCCCATCCGAAGGATAATTGCCATACCAATCCTGGCACCATTCCCAGACATTGCCCAGCATATCGTGCAAGCCCCAGGCATTGGGAAGTTTTTGCCCAACCGGACAGGTTTTGCCTCTGGCATTGGCATCGTAGCAGGCATAATGCCCCAGGCTGGCGTCGTCATCTCCGAAATGATGGCGGCTTTGCGATTTGGCGCGCGCGGCGTATTCCCATTCGGCTTCCGTGGGCAGACGATAGGTTTTGCCGTCGCGGACATTGAGCCGCTGGATGAACTCCTGCACATCATGCCAGGAGACATTTTCCACCGGGCAATTGTCACACCCTGAAAAGCGTGACGGATTTTTCACCATCAGTGCCTGCCACTGTTTTTGCGTCACCTCCATCGTCTGCATCCAGAACCCTTTGGTCAGGGTCACCGAATGCGGGGTTTCATCCGGCTTTGCCCCTTCTTTATCTGTGCTGCCTCTTGTAAAGGTTCCGGGCGGAATATACACAAACTTCATCTCCAGCGTATTGGTGTAGGTCTGTCCCGGCGTGGGAGCTGCCATGATCTGCTGCGCCTTTTCCAAGCCAGCCATGGCCTCGCTATCGTCAGCGTACAGGGCGAGCGCCGATTGAAATGCACGAATCGCTTTTGTTTTCTGATTGGCCTCCAAAGCGCGTTGTCCGGCGGCCATGTGTTTGTCGAAGGTCTGTCGTTTTTTTTGCTGAGACGCTTCCTGAGCGCGTTTTTTTGCCTCTGCCGCTTTTTGCGCCTCACGCTGGTCAGCTTCTATTTTATCCTGTCTGGCCTTGGCCAGCCGCTCAACAGCCGCCGGCAGAGCAGGCGCATCCGGCGCCAGACGTTTGGCCTCATCCAGATGGGTCTGAGCGCCATCCAGATCATGACTGGCGATCGCCGCATCGCTTAAAGCAATGTAATGATCAGCAGAAGAGATTTGTGCCTGCGGGGGAGTCGCCCCGGCAGCGTCCTTACCGGTAACGGCAGGTTGTTCGCCAGCCGCCATCCCCCCTGGCGTTTCAGGTACCCCATTGGCCGTTTGAGGTAAAACCGGTTCCGAAGACGCTTCCGGCGATGAAGCATCCTGTGCCTGCTCAAGAACATCGGAAACCTCCGGCGCGCCTCCGCCTGCCATCTGGCCCCCCAGATAGACCTGGAAATAATAAAAGACACCTGCGGCAATCAGCACAGCCGCCGCGATGCCTCCGATGGTCCATTTGATCACCGCGCTCCGCCCTTGCGGGGCATGCGCGGCTTGCGTTGAGATCACACGGGTTTGCTGGGTGACAGCGGGCATCACGCGAGTGGCCGCCTCCTGGCTGACCAGCGTCTGCCCGGATTGCATCAAATCAATGGCCTCCATCAGCGCCGAGGCGTCTGAAAAGCGCTCATCCGGATTTTTCGCCATCAACCGATCCAGAAGCGGCTGATACGAGCTGAGCTGGGGCGGAAATTCCGGCACAGGATCATTGACATGCTTGAGCGCCACCGCAAACGTATCTTCTGCGTCATAGGGCACGCTGCCGGTCAGCATTTCATAGAGAACCACCCCCAGACTGTAGAGATCAGAGCGGCCGTCCACCGGCATCCCGCGCGCCTGTTCCGGACTCATGTAATGCGGCGACCCCACGCTCATCCCCGTTTTGGTCATCTGGCTGCCTGCCCCCACCGCCTTGGCAATGCCCAAATCGGTCAGGTAAGGCCTTGATGCTTCGTCGAAGAGAATATTCTGCGGTTTGATATCCCGGTGAATCAACCCCTTGCCGTGCGCGTATCCCAGCGCATCGGCCATCCGGCGAAGAATGTCGAGCGCCTGCTTCGGGCTCAGACCATCGCGGATGCGTTGCTTGAGATCCCCGCCCGACAGCTGTGCCATCGTGTAGTAATGGTAGCCGCCGTCATGCCCCACGTCGTAGATGGTCACAATGTGGGGATGGCTCAGAGACGCCAGATGCAGCACCTCTTTTTCAAAACGCGGGGCGCGTTCCGGATCACGGGCAAATTCCGGCGGCAAGACTTTCATGGCCACATGGCGTCCCATCAACGTATCCTCGGCTAAATAGACATCCGCCATGCCCCCCGCGCCGAGTTTTTTGACAATACGATATTTTCCGATTTGATGGCCTGATTCAATCATGTTTTTTTTCTTCCCTTTCCTGGATCGTCCCTTCGTATCCTCACGAAGGTTGCCGCTGCAACACCCATGCTGATTCGATGGAAGCGTATCACTTGCGCGTCGGATCTCCCGCCGGCCGTCTCAAAAAATCGTCGGAGGTTGCATCCTTTATATTGGATTCGACAGGATAGGAAATACTCACCTGTCTTTGTGTCGCACCGCCTGCCGCATTCATTTTCAAAAGCCAGATCCGCCGGTAATCGCCCGCCGTATCGTGCGGACCGATTTCGTCACGCCTGAGATCGATCTGACCGGCCAGCGGACCCGACGGCTTCGTGGTGCGACGCTCCCAACCCGGATAATCCGGACCGGCGGTAAGCCGCGTCATCTCGCAAACCGGATCCCCTGTGAAAAGCTCAACAATATTTTTTTCCCGTATCCTGAGCGACCGGACCTCAGGGTTGCCAAGGCGGTCTTCCCGCGTGTCGCATACCGCTAAAAGCCGCTCCGGCGGCGTCGTCCAGCCCAGTTCTAAAGGCGCGTCCGCCGCGGAAACCTGCACAACCCGCAGTGACGGCGATACCGGCGAGACGGCTTTTTTGTCAAGCGCGATTCCCTGACCGCCCACAATCACCAGCGTCACGGGACCGTCGGCCCGGTTGCGCCAGATCGTTTCCCCTTGCCCCGAAAGTTGATCCGCATACAGATCAAGCAGGGTAGCTCCCTCGCGATTAGCGTACAATCCCAGCGAAACGGCGGTGAGAACATCCGCGTGCAAGGCGGGCTTGCGCCAGGCATTGGGCTCTTCAGGGCTCCAGTCGTCCTTATGCAGGCGACCGGCGGCCAGCGCCGCCACAGCGCAGCGAAACTCGGGCGTGATTTGGTGATGACGCTTCCAGATGAGCCATTTGTGACGGCCCTGTTCAAAAACAATACGATCCCCGACACGCAGTACGTCATGCAAAGACCGGACAAACCGTCCGGTGTGCATCTGCCGGCGGCCAGCGCCGCCAATCGCCATGACCTGTCCCACACAATAAGATACGCGCTGCTTCTGGTAGCGCGCCTGCTCGTGCGCTCTGGCTGCCTGTTCGTCAAGCCATTTGCCTTCAAACAGCCTTTCACGGCGATCCAGAAGGAGGTTCATCGACCCGGATTTGACACTGTCGGCATTCACCATCACTTTCCCGAAGCGGCGCTCATAGGGCGATTTCTGCAAAGTGCCGCTTAGCGTGTCGTTTCCGGAAAGCGGCGAGGCCAGCTTTACCCTGCCCTCTCCAATTTTTTTCCCGTTGAGGTAAATCGTCCCGCCGTCGGGCCGGGTCACAATTTCAATTTCTTTATTGGCAGCCCTCGCTTCCAGATCGACATCCAGACGGGTGGGCCGATCCGCTTCAATCGTGACGTTCTGCCAGGCGCTGAAATACCCCCGCTTGCGCAATTCCACATAGTGGCGACCTTCAGCCAAATCGCTGATTTCAAGCGGCGTGATCCCCCGGCTGCGGCCGTTGATCAGGACCTCGGCGCCCGCCGGCCGGCTGTGCACGTGCAGTTGGGCAAAAACAGGCCCCGCCAGCATCACGATCATCAACCCGCTAAACCACAAACTCAGACGAATGGCCTTAAACCCGTGTATGTGTTTTCTTGTTCTCATAGCCCGTCATTACCATCCGTGCCTGTCGTTTCCCAGAAAAACAGGCCACAGCGCTTTTCCCTTCTCGGTGGTGACGTTGAGGCTGATTGCGCTGATGCGCCCTTTGGAACCGGCGGCGACAATGTTGAGCAGACGGTCATTGTTGATATCGCCCAGCACCGGCGAGGCGATAAACGGCTCCTCGGGGTTGACCGTCAGGCGAAGCATCTCGCGGCCGCGGGACATATCCAACACGCGCAGATTTCCCGAACCATCCAGAATAATCAGTTCAGCCAGGCCATCCGAGTTAAGATCGCAAAGCGCGGGCGAGGCCTGAAGATCGACATTGAGCGCTGTGTTCCAGAGCTCATCCCCCGTGCGTCCGTCGAGGACATGGATATCGCCTTTGACGGACGCGACAATGACATCCGTTACGCCGTCGCCGTTGGCATCCGCGCCGACCGGAGAAGCAAAGAAACGCTTTTCAATTTTGGCAAACCAGACCATGCGACCGTTTTCTCCATTGAGGGCGGTCACGCCACCCCCGTCGGTGGCCACCACCACCAGCGGCTGCTTCCCCGCGCGGATGAACAGCGGCGACGCATAAAACACGCTGGTCACCGAGGCCTCCCATAACTGCCAGACCTTGCCGTCGCGGTTTGTCACTGCGAGCACCTGACCCGCATCGGTCAGACCCACGATATCCGTCACGCCATCGCCGTTGATGTCGGCGACAACCGGTGTGGTCATCATCTTGCCGCGAGTCATCGACGCCGTATCCCAGAGAAGCCAGCCCCGCGACCCATCCAGCGCGACCAGACCGCGACCCGTTGTCGGAACGATCACATCGAACGCAGCGTCATCGTTGATCCGGGCCACAACCGGGCGATTCAGGATTTCGCCCAGGTTCAAATCCGCCGCCGAGCGCCAGAGCATCTGCCCCTTTCCGTTTAACGCCGTCACCACACCATGAGCCGCGGCAATCACCATATCCGGCTGGCCGTTGCCGGTCAGATCGCCGGTCACAGGTGGCGCAAGAATCCGGCCCGCAATGTCAAATTCAAAGACGCGCTTGCCTTCCGCGCCGTCGAGCGTCAAAACGATGCCGTCGCCACCGGCAACCACAACATCCAGAAAACCATCACCGTTGATATCGGCCAAAATCGGCGTCACAGGCGAGGGGTGGGTCGTCTCAACCGTCCAGAGCCGCGCGGCCTGAAGTTTTACCCCAGACGCGCCGGATTTGCCGCCGACAATCCCCAGCGCAAACAAAACAGCGGCAACAATCGCCACCAAAGCAAATCCGATCAGGCCGTATGTCCAGGCCGGCCAACCCTTCGGCGCTGCGCTGGGCATGACCATGGTGCGATCGGTTTTTTGCGGCTCAACGGCGGACATGACGCGCGTGCTGTCCACCCCGCCCGCCGATGGCGCATCAAAACTCAGCGTGACATTTCCGAAACGAATCCGATCCCCGTTTTGAAGCCTCTGACGGGTCACCCTGCGGTTGTTGACAAAGGTCCCGTTGGTCGAGCCCTGGTCCTCAAGCGTCCAGTCCCCGTCGGAAAAAATCATCACCGCGTGAGCGGAAGACACGGTTTCGTCATCCACCACAATGGCATTGTCCGGCGTTCGCCCCACCGCTATTCTCGCTCCGGTCAGGGGAAAAGTTTTTCCGGCCAGACGACCAGCAGCGCCTGTCAGGAAGGCCAAAGCGGCCGCCGGACGGAGTGTCGTCTTCGCGGCGATTTCCTCAGGCGGGCCTTCCACGCGGAAGGCTATCTGATCAAAGCGCACTTCATCACCATTTTTCAGCTCCGCTTCGGTGATGCGGCGTCCGTTGACAAACGTGCCGTTGGTGGAGTCCAAATCCGTCACTTTGACGTTATCACCGGTGACTTCAATACTTGCGTGCCGGGATGAAATCATATGATCGTCAATCACCACATCGCAGGCGTCGTCGCGCCCGATGATTTTTTTACCCGTCAGGGCAATGACTCTGTTTTTGACCGGTTCCGCCACGCCCTTTAACACCCAGCCGATAATGATCTGGCGCACCTGTGTTTTATCGGAGCGCTCCGATCCCTCCGGCGCCGGTGAAACCTGCGGATTCAACTGGGTCTTCTGCCGCTCCGTATCCACCACCTGAGCCTCGAGCGTGTCAAAACGCAGCTTATCCGATACGCTAAGCGCTACGCGCCCCGAAACTCTGCGGCCATTGACAAAGGTGCCATTGGTCGAGCCCAGATCCACTAAGGCTATCTTGCCGTCATCCACATAAATTTCCGCATGAAAGCTGGAAATGCCCTCCAGTGGCAAAACGACATCATTTTGCGGCTCGCGCCCCACGCTGATGCGCGGCTTGGTCAGATCAACCGCCGGGAAAGCCTCTTGATCAAACTGAAGTTTTAACATAGTCCGCTCCTTTTAATGATTTAAGCCCGCCAGGCATGCTTTCGTTATATTATTATAAAATATTGATTTGATGGCTCCACAGAAGAAACCGTGACACCGCCTTCTTCCGGCTCCGGTGCGGGACGGGCCGTAAATTGCGACCAAAGCCAGAAACCGACCGCCAGCGCCAGCAGAAAAAAAACAATCAGCACTGCCGCGATGATGGCATTTTTTGAACGCGATTTCTTGCTTTGGCCAATCACATCGTTTAGCGCATCTGTGTTGATCGGCCGCGTATCGCCCCGGACAGGCCTGGAGGGCGCGTCGGACGGCGCATCGACAACAATCACGGTAGTGTTGTCCCGGCCACCATGCTGGTTTGCAGCCTCGACCAGCCGCGCGGCCATATCCTGCGCCTGTCCCCCCTGTCCCAGATAAGCGGCAATCTCATCATCCTCGAGTTCGCTGGTCAGGCCGTCGCTGCACAAAAGCAGTTTCTGCCCCGCATACAGACGCCCCCGAACGGTATCCACCTTGACGTCAGCCAGTTCCAGCGCGCCCAGCGCCTGCGTGATCACCGAGCCATTGGGATGATTCCGGGCCTCTTCAGGCGTCAACGCCCCTTCGTCGAGCAGGCGCTGAACCAGAGAATGATCGCGGGTCAGCCGCAAGAGGCTCCCGTCCCAAAGATACGCCCGGCTGTCTCCCACCCAGGCGATTTCATAATCCATCTCCGTGAGGCGAAGCGCCACCACCGTGGCGCCCATGCCGCGCACACCCAGATTTTGCCGTCCGGCTTCCAAAATGGCCTGATGCGCCTGCGATATGGCCTCTTCCATCGACTGACCTTCAAGCACAGCCTTCGTGATGGTCTCGACAGCCAAGGCGCTTGCAACTTCGCCTGCCTGATGACCGCCCATGCCGTCGGACACGACGAACAGACCGGCCTCGGGCGAAAGGCCATGGCTGTCTTCATTGTGTTCACGACGGCGGCCTGTGTCTGTCACCGCTCCATATACACGTTCGGACAAAATAATCCTCCTGATGCGAGATGATTGAATCGATGCGCTTCCTATGCGGGCGGCGGACCGAAGCGATTGGGCCCCCGGGTGCCGGGTACAAACAACATGGCCAAATTCAGGAGAATGATGCCTGCAAAAGGAACCAGATAGGCAAAACACCATACGCCCGATTGATTGATATCATGGAAACGCTTCACGCTGACGGCCACGAAAGGCCAAATCACCAGCAAAACCGTGATGAGGACAATCAGCAGAAAAACGATGGCCTTGATATCAATATTTTTAGCCGTGTCGCCAACAGAGATCAAGGCCGCAAACGAAATGGAAATCACCAGGAATACGGCCAGAACGATGGCGATCCAGACCACGAAGAAAGTCATACGGCTGATGCGCCCCTCAAAAGAAAAAAGCAGTTTTTTTAAATCCAGGTTGGACAAATCACCCACTTCCTGGCTTGTGGGAGCCTGAGAAGCAAAGGACGGCGTCCCTGATGACGGCGGCGTCATTTGCCGCGAGGCGCCCTCATGGGCTAATTTACCCGGCGAGGCGGGCGCAGACGGAGGCGCCATTCTGACCGGCGGCGCCGGTTTGGCCGGAGGCACAGGCATGAAAGGCGGCGGGAAAGACACGACCGGCGGTGATTTGACCGGTGGTGCCGGCGTGGAAATTTTCTGCACATGCGGCTCCACGGGAGGCGGTGGCGGTGGTGGCGGTGGCGGCGGCGGCGGCGGCGGTTGAGGCCTGGGAACAGACGCACCCCATCCTTTGGATAACGCATCCGGACGTGACAAAGCTTCAAATTCCGAGACGCCGGCTGAGCGTCCAAACGCGTCCTGGCCGGCCCCGCGCGACGACTTCGCTCCCATCGGCAGAAATTCCTCCGCGGGAGGCGGTATTTCGACGAGGTATTCCACTTTTTCAAAGGACAACCGGTCTCCGTTTTGCAAAACCTGCTGTTCAACGCGAATGTCATTGACGTAAGTGCCGTTGGTCGATTTGAGATCCACAATCGTCACAGCGCCCTCTTCGATACGGATTTCGGCATGACGGCCGGAGACCGCATCGGATTTCAAAACCAGATTATTGCCGGAGGCACGGCCAATGGTCAAAGGGCCCCGTACTTCAACGCGAACAGGACCCGCGCCGGTCGTTGTCAGATGCAAAACGGCAAGCGGAATGATCGGTTTATCCATCCCCGGGGGCGGCACCACAACCGTCACACGCGTGCGCTGTTCATCCACCAAGCTAAGCTCGGTCTGCCCGAAACGCAGTCTGTCGGAGGGAACCAGGGCCACACGGGCGGTCAGGAGCTTATCGTTGAGATACGTGCCGTCGCTGCCCAGATCCACGACAAAGAGTTTACCCTCTTCAAACAGAAGACAGGCGTGAAAACGGGCAACATCCTCGCTGTCAATGACCAGATCATTGGATGGATCCCTTCCCACATTGATCCGTTGTTTTGCAGGGTCCAGATCAAATAATTTTCCGTCCTGAAATTCCAGCTGCACCTTTTTGCCTCCTCGATAAGATGTTTATAATGATTTAACTCATACCACAATTTGGATCAACATACTTAGCTAAAATTACTCTGAAGCATTGAAAAACTTCTTAATTGTTGATATGCAATTTCCATCTGTTTCAGATTTACATATCCGCAATCCGGGGGGCATCATGGCGCACAACACAAAGCACGCTTCAGCCAGTCCGCAGATTAAGCCTTTAGACAGACCCTTGCCACAATCACCGGTTGTTTTTCCGGAAACCAGCCGGATGCAACGCGTCCGCGCGCTTCAAAAAATCGGGCTCTATCCATTTTACATGCCCTTCCACGGGCAGATTGGTCCGCGCATGCAGATGGACGGCCGCGAAACCATCATGCTGGGATCGAACAACTATATGGGCCTGGCCAACCATCCCGACATGATCAAGGCCGGCATCGACGCCATGATGCAATACGGCGCCAGCTGCACCGGTTCGCGCCTGCTCAACGGAACCCTCGACCTTCACAACGCGCTGGAGGAAAAACTGGCTGCCTTTTTTGGTAAGGAGGCGGCCCTGTGCTTCAGCACAGGCATGCAGACCAACCTCGGCGTCATCGCCGGCATCGCCGGCAAAGGCGACCATCTTGTTTCGGATGAAAAAAATCACGCCAGCATTATCGACGGCTGCCGCCTGTCCTATGCCAAAACGCATGTCTATAAACATCAGGACATGGAACATCTGCGCCGTGTGCTGCGCGCGCTGCCCCGAGCAGGAAACCGCTGGATCATCAGCGACGGCGTCTTCTCCATGGAAGGCTCCGTCGCCCCGATTCCGGAGATTGTCGCGCTGGCGCGGGAATTCGGCGCGCGCGTGATTATCGACGACGCACATGGCATCGGCTATATGGGTCACCACGGCGAAGGCTGCTGCGGGCACTTCAATTTGATGGATCAGATCGATATTCTCACGGGAACTTTTTCAAAATCCTTTGCGTCTCTGGGAGGGTTTTGCGTTGCGGATCGAGACATCATCGATCATTTAAAGCATCACGCGCGCAGTCTGATTTTCAGCGCGTCGATGCCGCCGGTCATGATCGCCTGCGCCGGCAAAGCCTTGGATATTTTTCTTGAGGAAAACAAGCTGAGAAAAGACGTCATGGCCAACGCGTCTTACCTGCGCATCGGCGTTGAAACCATCGGCTTTCGAACCATCACCCCCGCGATTCCGACACCGATCATTCCCGTTCTCGTTGGAGATAACCTCAAAATGTACCATTTTCACAAAGCGCTTCTTGATGCGGGCGTTTATACCAATCCGGTGGTGCCGCCCGCTTCGGCGGAAGGCATGCTGAGACTCTCCGTCATGGCCACCCATTCCCTTGAGGATCTGACAGAGGCGTTAGACATTCTTCACCGCATCGGACGAAAACTGGATCTGGTTTGATACGTATGGCAAACAAAAACCCCATGATGCTGGCTGTCAAGGTCAGCCTGATCGGCAACATCGTCTTGCTGGCCATTAAACTTCTCACGCTTTTTATCGTGCATTCCCTGGCCGTCGCGGCGGATGTGGGCATTTCGGTCATCGCCCTGTGCGTCTCGGGCATTTTGTACTATGCCGTCAAAATGTCGGATAAACCCGCCGACTTTTTGCATAATTACGGCTACGGCAAAGTCGAAAATGTCACGGAAGCGATTGAGGGGGTTGTTTTAATCGGATTGGCGCTGGCCATGTCCGTACAGGCGGCCATGCATCTGGCCCGGCCCGGCGATCTGCATTCGCCCGTCATTGGTTTTCTCGGCAGCGCCCTGGGCGTGCTCATCAATTTCTGGGGTTCCGCCTTTATTATGAAACTCGGACGCGCCAGCGCGTCGCCGGCCATTCAGGCGGAGGGCCTTCATTTCCGACTGGAGGGCTATATTTCGCTCACCATCACTTTGTCGTTTGCCCTGGTCATGGTTTTACAATACGCGGGGCTTTTTGCAATCTCAAGATATGTGGATCCCGTCGCCACCCTGATCGTCAGCGCGGCCATTGCCCTTCCCTCCTTCCGGCTGCTCAAAGAAGCTTACATGAAGCTGCTTGATGCCTCCATCGCGGAGGAAAGCCAGATGGACGTGATCAAGGCGCTGGCCCGGCACGCCGAGAACTATTGCGACTTTAGGAATATTCGAACGCGCTCGGCCGGCCGCAAACAGTTCGTGGATATTCATTTGGTCATGCCGGAACACATTTCGGTCAAACACGCCCACCGGATTACCAGCGCATTGAAGCAAGACATCGCCTCCTCGATTTCAGAAAGCGAGGTCACCATCCACATTGAGCCCTGCCGGAAGGATTGCGCCTATGCCAAAAACAATTCCCCCTGCCCGTATGCCAAACCGTAATGTTTAAGTCCCGGCCGCCGTCCGGGCTCGCAGGCTAACGCGCGCTTCATAAGATGGACGTCGTCGATGTCAGCGATCAAGAAAAGTCAGAGATAAAATATTAGATGAATGCTCCCGGCGGTACGACAGGCCGTCGGTCATCCGGGACATAAAATAAATGCCCAGACCGCCCGGTTCTCGCTCATCGAGCCCGGCGGTCACATCCGGCGCAGCGCTTTGGAGCGGATTAAACGACGGACCTTCATCGCGGATTTCAACCGTCAGCGAAGGCGCGTTGTCGCACAGGCATCTCACATCGATATCGCCTGCGGTTCCTGAATAGGCATATTTAATGATGTTGACCAGCGCTTCTTCCGCCACCAGTTCCATGCGGTTTTGGGTCTCTAGAGCCAGGCCTGCTTCGGCGGCGCATTCGGCAATAAAGCGCATCAATCCCCGCAGGTTTTCCATCCGCGCCGGCATCTGCATGGTCCGCATAAGCGTCCTTTCGGCGACACGCTAGCGAAAAGCGCTTTTCGCCGCCTCCAGTGTGTCGAATGACGCAATCAGCGAAATAAATCCGGAAATGGTGAATACATCTTTCACATTATCCCGAAGCCCGGCCATGCCGAATTTTCCGTTGCGCGCCTTCATTTTTTTTGCCGTTGTTAAAAAAACCCTGAGACCGGCGGAGCTGATGTATTCGAGCCCTTCGAGATTTAAGATCAGCTTGCTGAGATCCTGTTCGAACCACTGCCCCAGCTTCTCTTCAAGCTCAGGCGCAGAAACAGCATCCAGCCTGCCGCGAATGGACATTACCGTAATATCGGATTCCTGATTCAGCATCGTATCCATGACATACTCCTTTTGATCGTTGATCGGCCCTGTTTCGTTTGTGGAAAGTATAAGAATATCGCAGGAAACTGTCAATGAGTAAAAATCCCACGTCCGGCAACGCGGGGATTTGCGCGTGCAATACCCATCCGCCCTGTTGCGATGACCGGGTGGCGCTAGGCGCGGTGATACTTGACTTTTTTCATTTTATACATGCGTTGATCCGCGCCGGCGATCAGATCATCAAGCGTTTGCGGATGCTGCGGATCATAGAGCGTATGGCCGATGCTTAAGGCCAGCCGGGATTTGTGAATTTTGCGCGTGTTGAGATTATTAATCAAGCGGTAGAGCCTCATCAGCAGTTTTTCCATCAGGTCTTCATCAGCTTCCACAACTAAAATGGCAAACTCGTCCCCGCCGATACGTGAAATGATATCGGAGGTTCGAAACGTCTGGATGAGTATTTTCGATGCGGCGATAAGAATGCGGTCGCCTTCCTCATGGCCGTGTTGATCATTAATGGCTTTGAGTCCGTCCAGATCGGCAAAGAAAAGCAGCATGCTCTTGTGGGAGCGTTGCGCCCGTTTGAGTTCACGCGTGACCAGCGTAAAAAACCCCCGCCGGTTGTAGAGCCCGGTCAATTGATCCGTGAGGGCCATGGTTTCGAGTTCCTTTTCCATCTCACGGCGACGCGTAATGTCGGCGCCGAAAAAAGCCAGCCGTTCCACTTCGCCACTCTCGTCCGACACCGGATAAATGACCTGGTCAATGTAACGTTTGTTGCGCACATCCTCAAACCGGATGGGCTTGCCGTTGCGGATGACGTTGTCGGCCTGCTTTCTTCTTTCCTTGGCCGCATCCGCCGGCAGCAGATCGTAATAGTTTGCGCCGATGATCGTTTCAAGATTCACGCGCATGCGCTTGGCCGATGTTTCATTAGCCGCGAGAATTGTTCCATCTTTGTCCAGCAAAAACAGGGATTCCGTGACGGCATTAAACAGCGCGCGGAGATTGCGTTCGCTTTCCGCAATTTCGTGCCGGGATTGCTTTTGCACGGACATGTCCCGGACGATAGCGAGCAACACCCGTTCACGGCCCATCATCGTCCCCTGAAATCTGACTTGCACGGGAAAGCATTCTCCGCTTTTTCGAATGTGAAGCGTTTCAAAGAGCACGCCCCGCGCGGCGGATTTCGGCAGTGGCGACACGATGGGAAATTCCGAATCCTTTACCCGCAAATCATCGATCGTCATTTTTTTCAATTGAGCAAGGGGGTATTGGTAGGCCTTGACCGCTGCCGGGTTGGCATCGAGAATTTTCCGGTCGGCATAGCGGATGGTGAAGATCATGTCATTCGTGTGTTCAATTAAAAACTGACAACGCTTGGCATCAGCCTCCGATTTCTGCTTGTCCTCCGTTCTGCGGCTTGACCTTCTTCTTTCTTCCATAATGGCGACACCATTCCTTATCGGGAAAACGTTTCCAATCGCGATTGAAGCTATTGCTGCTTTTGACCTGTAACGAACAGGTAAAATGAATGGCAATCATCATCTGGCCAGGTTTTGTAAAACAAACTCATTCCCATCATGCACAATTCTAATAATACAACAGAAAACACTGTTTAAATGATCAATTTTATATAACATTTTCAGCATAATAGCAATACCCTTCCCCATCTGTATTTATAAGCGCACCTGGATACTCTTCAATAGGGCATCCATCGTTTTTTTCTATAATTTTATTGATTAATCACTCATGTTCCTCTAATATTTTCAAATGTTTTTACCGGAACCAAAAACAATGTCGAATACATTTCGGCTTTTCGTTTATCTGCTGTGGGCAGTCGCTGTGCTGTTCATATCGGCCTGCGCCACACATCTTTGTCCCTCGCGGGACCCCCGTCTGCAAGTGACAACCCCGGATGCCAGACAAGCCCTGCTTTTGCGACAGACCCGTTGCCTGCTCTGGACGTCCGGAACACTTTATGCTTACAGCAAAGAGGGGAATTCCTGGCAGACCGCGCTGCCACCCATGAACGCTGTGGCGGGACGAAACGGCATCGCAGCGCCCGGGATGAAACGCGAGGGGGACGGACGGACCCCTTCGGGGGAATACCGCCTTGGCCTGGTCTTCGGCTACGGGCCTTCGGCCCCCACCCGGATGCCCTACCGGCAAGCCACCGAAAATGACATGTGGGTGGATGACCCGTTCGCGCCGGATTACAACCAATGGGTCAAAAAAGATCACACCTGTGCGCAATCCTTTGAAAACATGAAACGCGACGACGATCTGTATAAATACGGCATCGTCATCGAATATAATACGGATCCGATCGTGCCCGGCTACGGCAGCGCCATCTTTATACATCTGTGGAAAACGCCGGATTCCCTCACTGCGGGCTGTATTGCCGTTTCAGAAGAGGATATGCTTAAAATCCTGGACTGGCTGGACCCGACCGCCGGGCCGGTCATAATCATCCTTCCCGAATAATTTTAAAGGAGGCCCTTTTCCATGCATCAAAAAATGTTCAACGCTCTTTTTCTGACGATCCTTTTGCTCTTTTGCCTTACAGCAGAGCCGGCGCACAGCCAGAATAACCGGCCAGATACCTTCGTGGAGATTACCGAGATCATCCCCGACGTGATTCTGGAGATCCGCTACTTCGGCGAGCATAATTTTCTGGGCACACGCGTTGACGGGTATCTTGCCCCCAAATGCTACCTCACCCGACCGGCGGCCGAGGCGTTGGCCCTCGTCCAGAAGGACCTGCGGCCTTTTGCCCTGTCTTTAAAAATCTATGACTGCTATCGGCCGCAACAGGCGGTGGATCATTTTGTCCGCTGGGCCAAAGACATTGACGACACCAAAATGAGGAAAGAATTTTATCCCACCGTCGATAAGCGCAATCTCTTCCGGGACGGCTATATCGACAGCCGTTCGAGTCACAGCCGCGGCAGCACCGTGGATTTAACCCTTGTACCCGTCCCCCCGCCGGTTCAGCCGGCCTACACGACAGGCCAGCCACTCGCAGAATGTACCCTGCCCGCAGGCGAGCGCTATGCCGACAACTCGCTGGATATGCGCACGGGATTTGACTGCTTTGATGAGCTGTCTCATCCGGAAAACCCCCGGGTGGCGCCTCCGCAACGGGCCAACCGGCTGTTGCTCAAGACCCTGATGGAAAAGCGCGGGTTTCGTAACTACGATAAGGAATGGTGGCACTTTACGCTGAACCGTGAACCCTATCCGGACACCTACTTCAACTTCCCCGTGGAGTAAACCCCCGTGAAACCAATGCCCGCTTTTTTTAAATCATACGGTTTCTCCCTGCTGCTTATCGCCTCGCTCCTGGTTGGCGCAAGCCTCGGATGGGTGTTCAAAAAAGAGGCGGCCGTGGCTAAACCGCTGGGCGACATCTTCCTGAATCTCCTGTTCACCGTTATCGTGCCCCTGGTGTTCTTTTCGATTTCCTCATCCGTCGCCTCCATGAGCAATCTCAAGCGGCTGGGCAAAATTCTCGGTGTCATGATGGCGATTTTCATTCTCACCGGACTTATCGCCTCGGCCGTCATGATGGCCGCCGTCTTGGTCTTTCCGCCTGCCGCAGGCGTCAACATGGCGTTACCTGCCGCCTTTGAGCCGCAACACTTCAAGGCCGCCGATCAGATCGTCCGCGCCTTTACTGCGCCGGATTTCCACCTGCTCTTATCCAAGGGCAACATGCTGGCACTGATTGTTTTTGCCATGCTGACCGGATGGGCCACCTCCGCCGCAGGCGAAAAGGGTAAAGCGTTTGCCGCCTTTCTGGCCTCCGGCAACGCCGTCATGATGAAGTTGATTGCGCTGGTCATGTATTTGGCGCCGGTCGGTCTGTGCGCCTATTTCGCCTATCTGGTGGGCACATTCGGCCCGGAGCTGATCGGGTCATACGCGCGGGCCATGGCCGTGTATTATCCGGTGGCCCTGTTATACTTCTTCATTGCGTTCACGCTCTATGCCTATGTCGCCGGACAGGCCGCGGGCATCAAGCGGTTCTGGACAAACATTCTTCCGCCCTCCCTGACCGCGCTGGCCACGGGCAGTTCGATGGCCGCCATGCCCGCCAATTTGCAGGCGGCGCAAAAAATCGGCGTGCCCGCAGATATTCGTGACGTAGTCATTCCCATCGGCGCCACGCTGCACATGGAAGGCTCCTGCCTGGCGGCCGTCTTAAAAATTGCCTTTTTGTTCGGTGTCTTTCAAATGCCCTTTAACGGCATGGAAACCCTGCTTAGCGCTCTGGGAATCGCCCTGTTGACCGGCGTGGTCGTCAGCGGCATTCCCGGCGGCGGAACGATCGGCGAGCTTTTGATTATTGCCCTTTACGGTTTTCCGCCGGAGGCCTTCCCGCTCGTGACCATGATCGGCGCGCTGGTGGATGCCCCGGCCACCATGGTCAACGCCGTCGGCGACACGGTTGCAAGCATGCTGACCACAAGGGTCCTGAAAGGATAACGCTATTGTTATTCAATGCGTTTTAAAAACTTGCGCTTGACAATTTTACAGTGATGTATTTTAACTCCACCAACTTTTCTACACGATGGGCCTGTGGCAGTTCGGTTCAATGATTCATTTTGAAAACGGCTAACGAAATGGAAGAAGTTCACGGAAGGAAAACTTCGATCTTCGAGGAGGCGTTATGAAAAAAATTATACTGGGCATCGGACTGTTGATTATCATCGCTGCCGCCGCCGGTGGATTGTATGTCTGGTCCGCCTACTCCAGCTACATGAAGGTGAAAGTCGTTGAATACGATCCGTTGCTGAAAATCTACATCGGCGGGGGCAATTCACTTGTCCTGACCTCGGAGGATGGAAAAAGCGCGTTGATTGTGGATACCAAAAGGCGCGACGCCGCCAAAGAACTCCGTGGCCATGTCTATGCCAGGAATATCACCATCATCAATACCCACTTTCATCATGAGCATACCGGTGGAAACGCGCTGTATCCCGGGGCAAGAATTATCGCCGGCGACTATACCCAAAAGCAATGGGAGCGTGAATTGGGCCGCTCCGTCCGCTATCCGGATTTCACCCTCAAGCCCGGCGAAGAAGAGGTGCTGACCTTTGGCAATGAAACCGTTCGCATCATTAATATGGGACGCGCACATACCTGGAATGACCTGGTGGTCTATCTGGAAAAGCGGCAACTGCTGGTCACGGGAGATCTGGTCTTCCATCGTATGCATCCGATGTTGATCAAGGATAACGGATCGCATGTGGCCTCATGGATTCGAGCGCTCGACACACTTTCCTCGTCATTGAAGGTGCTCACCGTGGTGCCCGGACACGGACCGATGGCGGACGCCAGAGCGATTGAAGAGATGAAAAATTATTTCGTTTCTATTCAAAACGCGGTGAACAACCCGGACGAATTATCCTCTTTGAAAAAGAAATATGACGATTACTTCGGCTTCCCCTGCGTCTTCAGCTTTGATCAAACCGTCTCGTTTATTCAAAACGAGCGGGATTGATCGGCGGGGAGACGATACCACACATTAGCCCGCCCCCTGCACGATCAAAGGCTTCCCTCCAGTTATGCGCACAAGGATAGGTTACCGACGCGCACCTGCCACAATCGTCACCTGGATTCACTTTTTTAAGCGCGGCAGCCGGCGCGATCACCGTATTCGTCTCGCACGATAGCACAGTTAATCCCACAGTTATCTTATCTGATAGGGTTTCGACATGGCATTTCCAGAAATTTTTCACAGATAAAAAAGCCCTCTTGAAAAAGAGGGCTGATATAAAATGGTGGGTCAGGACAGAATTGAACTGTCGACACTCGGATTTTCAGTCCGATGCTCTACCGACTGAGCTACCGACCCGCCTTAAAAACCTTGCCAAGCCAAAGGCTGGAAACCTCTATAAAATGTGGTTTCTTTTGTCAAGGTCTTTTTTAGTTTTTCAGTCTTTCACGACGGGGGAACGGACGGTTTTTGCGTCTTGTCCTCGTCCGTTTGCAAAACAGCTTCGGCCGGGGTTGCCGGCGCGGCATCAGGGATGGAAATGCCTGCGGCCTGGTTTTCCGGATCCCGGATAATCACCACCGTCTGGGCGATTTTGTCGTGCCAGCCCTGTTTCTTCTTGTCAAAGCCAATCCAGATATAGCCCAGGCAAAAAATTGCGCTCGACACCAGATAACCGACAGACCTTAAAAACGCGACACCGAAACCGATCGGCTCGCCGGTGGTCGAAACCACCTGCAGGTTCAAGAGCATCTTCCCGGGTGTTCTGCCGGATGACCCATGAAAATACGTAAAATAGGCCATGTTGATCAAAATGGAAAAAACCCAGACCAAAAGCGTCACGGAAGTCATCATTTGCGGATCTGTTATCTTGGCGACCATCGCCTCGGTATCTCCGGAGAGCGCCCCCGCCACAAAGGCAACGCCCGCAACCATCATCAGAATAAAAAAAATCACGCCAATGATGAAACCGTCAATCAGATATGCGACCAAACGCCGCCAGAACCCCGCGAACCGGTAAAGCGTCATAACACCCCTCCCGCCTTTTGGCTGAATATTCCTTTTTCGTATTGAATGATGGCTAAAATGGCCGCCCCGGCCGTTTCCACCTTTAAAATCTGATGCCCCAGACTGACGGACAGAAATCCCGCTTCCCCCGCCCGGAACACCTCATCGCGCGTCAGTCCGCCCTCCGGACCAATAATGATAAAATAATGGCTTACGCCTTCGGCCACCGGCCCGGTGAGAACATCCCGGATGCTCCTTTGGGATTCCTCTTCCCAGAAAATCATTTTGAGCGCCGACGGCGAGGCTTGGGCCAGCATCTCCGGAAAGCTCATCACCGGCAGGATATCAGCCACACCCGTGCTTCGCGCACAGCGGGCCGCCTCCTGAACAATCTTTTGCCAGCGCGCCACCCTGAGCTCAGCCTTTCTGGCATCCAATCGGCTGACTGAGCGCGTCGCTTCAAACGGGATAATCTCATCGGCGCCCAGTTCGGCGGCCGTTTTAACGATGGCGTCCATTTTCGCCGCTTTGGGAATCGCCTGCGCCAGCGTGATGCGAATTGATTTTTCCGGCTGATCGATCATGGCCTGAAGCGCGACCATCACGCCGGTTTCGGTAAAGCTCTCTATCCGGCCTTCAAATTCATGACCAAACCCGTCAAAAACACGAACCGCATCGCCCGCCTTGAGACGCAAGACGGTTTTCAGATAACGCAGATTCTCGATGCCCAACTGGCATACTGAGGCGTTTTGCAGGCTTTCGGGGCTGAAAATTCTGGGTTTCGTCAAGTTGCTACTCTTCCTTGCCGGATGTCATGATGCGTCAGAAAAACTTTTTTTTCAGGCTTTCACATCCGTCTGCTGCTTTTTCAGAACATAGCAGACCCATTCCTTTTCCGTCAGGACCGCATGCGTGGTCAGAGGCGGTACGCAAAAAAAGCTTTCAATTGCGGGGATGTCCTGCTCGATCAATCCGGAAATAATCAGATAGCCGTCCGGCATAAGCAGTTTGATCAGATGCACATGGATCTTGATCAGGAGCTTTGCCGTTAGATTGGCGATGATGAGGTTGCGCGGCTCGGAGATTTTAGCCGCATCCCCATTCAAAATGCGCAACTGTTCTCCCACCCCGTTAATGTGTGCATTTTCGGCGGCAATTTGCGTCGCTTTGGGATCATTATCCACGCAAAGAACATCCATAACGCCCATTTTTGCGGCGGTGATTCCCAGAATTCCCGTTCCGCAACCAACATCCAGCGCTTTCCATTCCTCAATGGAACGATCTTCAAGAATAATGTTTTCGATGGCTTCCATGCACATGCGTGTCGAGGCGTGCTGGCCCGTGCCAAAAGCCATGCCAGGATCAATCTCTACAACAATATCGCGGCTGTCCGGCGTATATCGCTCCCAGGTCGGCTTGACCACGATGTTTTTGCACACGCGAATCGGTTTGAAGTATTTTTTCCATTGTTCGGCCCAGTCCGGATCCGTGATGATTTCCGTCGTCAATTGCGGCGCTTTGATGTCGGGAAATATTTCTTCAAGACTTTTCAAATACTTGCCAATCGCATGGAGCCTTTTTTCACTGCGGATATCGGCGGGGAAAAACGCTTTAATCACTTCCGAATCCGGAGAATCGGGAAATCCGTTTGATTCCTGTGGCATAAGCGTTTCAGAAAAAACACCCTGCGCCCCTGTTTCCTCCAGAAAATTACCCAGCGCATCCATCAGCACCGAAGGCGCGGATATTTCAATCTTCAGCCATTTTTCAGGTTCTTTTTCAGTCATAATCACCCTTTTGAATTTCTATTGAGACAGATGTCTCCGAGTCTGATTTGTGCCCGAGTCGTATAACCTCTTTTAATGAATAATTCAAGTTATTCGATAAACTTACGCTTTTATCCGAACCAGCCTGCCCGGCCATTGACACCTGAATAAAGGTGATTAGATTTTAAAGACAAATGTCCAGAACATGAACATTTATCTAACTTTTTTTTCATAAGATCTAAACTTTTTTTCGCGACAAACCGATATGTGATTATTGTCACAGGAAACTGACTCAAACTTTTAAACTTAACCTGATTAAACCATGACAGGGGGAAGCCTATGTTAGCCAGTTTCGTAATGTGTCAGTCATGCGGCTGCACGGGCCGTGCAGGAAATACACTGTCCCAGAATCAATCCGAATCGCCTGTTTTCCCATACCACGGCCATGACCCCTTCAAAGGCATCATGCGCTATTCATGTGCCAACTGCAAGACCCCCCTGCTGGTTGACCCCATGGATATGCTGATTAGTTTTTGTGTACTGGGCGTTCCGGAACATATTGCCCCAAGCCCGGGGAAGAAAAACACCAAACCACGGATTTTGGCGCAAACGGCCAAGGTCCTTCAAAAGATACCTCACAAAATCAGTTTTTTAAAGCCGCACTGACAGTGTGTAAAACGCCAGGCCGCGTAAAGCAAACCGGATAAACATAAAAAAATGAAAGGAGGAGGTTATGGATCAGAAACAGACCGTTAAACAAATTCTGGATTTCAACAAAAGAACTTTTGACCAGGCCTTCAATACGCTGTGTGTTTTCCAGGATGAAACTCAATCCCTGATGACACGTTTTATCGAAAGAGCCAACTTCATTCCACCGGAAGGGAAAAGGGCCTTCAGTCAAATGACGGATGCTTATCGCAAAGGCCGCCTGGACATGAAAGCCATAGCCGACGAAAATTACCGGAAAGCGTCCGAATATTTCGTTCCGTCAAAAGAAAAACAATAGCCTCTGCTTAGACATTTCACTCAATCTTTCTTTTTGGGGGACGGCTCGCCGAATTGCCCCTCCATCACGATCTCAGAAAGATTCTTTCTGGATGACGGAAATTCCCGCTCCTGAAGATAGACAGGCAGTTCCTCTTTCCGACCCGGTTGACCTATGGCGATCATCGCCTCAACGGCGAATTCATCCGGAACATTCAGCTCACGCCTTGCCCGCTCATAGTCAAACCCCTGCATGCCGTGAACCACCAGCCCTTTGATCGTCCCCATCAGCGCGATACCCATCCACGCCGCCCCGGCATCGAAAGAATGCGTAATGGACGGTTTTCCGGAGTCAAATGTTTTTTTGGAGACCACCACAACCAAAGCAGCTGCGTTTTTGGCCCAAACCTGATTTCCCTCGGCCAAAAGGCTAAAGAAAACAGCCCAGGCTGGTGTATTGCGGCGGGCAAAAACAAAGCGCCAGGGCTGGTTATTATTCGACGAAGGCGCAAAGCGCGCGGCTTCAAAAAGGGACATCAGCGCCGCCTCATCGATTTCCCCGCCGGACATGGCGCGAGGAGACCAGCGATTGATAAATAACGCATCAATATCATATTGTGTCTTTCTGTAATCCTTCACGTTCATCCCTTCCTCCCGATCTCGGCAATAAAAAAAATGTTTACAAGGCTTGACATTACCGTTTGAAAAATATATAAGGCGCAACTTACTTTCAGGCCAAAGACGTCCCCATCGTCTAGTGGCCTAGGACACGGGCCTTTCACGCCTGTAACCGGGGTTCGACTCCCCGTGGGGACGCCAAAATAAAATCAGGGGCTTAGCCTCACAGCTCCGAAAGTTGTTCTACCAAAAACGAGGCAGTGACACAACTGCGGATTAAAAAAGGCAGACCGGAATATTCCGTCTGCCTTTTTTAATCCTGGTAAGCAGCGGATGCTGATCCGCCGCGCTATTCAAACTTTTTTAATTCTTTTTATCCTTTTTCGCGTCGCCTGCCGGGGCAGACTTTTTCGCCGGTTTATCCGCTGGGGCGGCCTTTTTCGCTTTAGCTTCTTTTTTCGGCGCCTCATCCTTTTTCGGAGCGTCTTTTGCAGCCAGCTTTTCTTCCTTGGCTTTAGCCATCTCCGAAATTTTCTGAACGTTTTTATCAAAAGCGGCGATACGCGCATTGGTTTCACGAATCTTCGATTTGAGATTCTTAACAAGCGCGTCGCTTTGCGTTTTCTTCGCATCAGCGCCTTCGCCCGCCAGTTTCGCCAACCGCAACTCCAATTTCTTTTCCAATACCCGGCGCTGCTCGATTCTTACGTCTTTACTCTTTGATGCCATGTTATCCTCCCCCTGAAATATCAGATCATAATTAAAACTGTCTGGGCCAATAGCAATATTTTCATCTGAACGCCATATTTTTTTTGAATGACTTCAAGGTTCATCCAGCACTTCCCGAACCTTAACGGACAATTCTTCAAGCCGGAAGGGCTTTTGCATGAACGCCCGGCAGCCGGCTTCCATCACGGCGGCAATCTGTTTGTTCATGACGTAGCCGCTGGCCAGAATGACTTTTACGTTGGGAGAGATTTTTCGGATGGCCTGAAAAATATCCGCCCCGTTCATTCCCGGCATGACCATGTCCTGAATGACAAGATCAATTTCATGCTGATGTTGTTTGTAAATCCGGACAGCCTCTTCGCCGGTTTGCGCATAAAAAACCTTATATCCCAGAATTTCCAGCATTTCCCGCGCGACATCGATGATCACATCTTCATCATCGATAAACAGAATGGTTTCCGTCCCGCCGACTAACGCCTCTTCCGGGTAATCGGCAAAGTCTTCACAGACCGCCCCTGTATCTGACGCAGTTCCGGTCGCCGCGAGCTGCCATTCCTCAAAAAGCTCGTGGGTGTTATTGTTTTTGTTGCCCATCGCATCACCATCGTTGAGCCGGCCGTATCTGTATCTGTCGAAGGAGGAAAACCAGAAGCGCGCGTTCGAATATAGACAATCGCCGTTGATCGCTATGATCATGAATGATTTTTAAACCTCAAATATGAAGTTGCTTGCCTATATTGATCTTTCCTTTCTGTCAACAGGATTTTGTGCCCGGGCTTGTTTCGATCGGCCAGGCGCCCCCTATCGCGCCAGCAGGCAGATGATTTCAATATGTTGTGTTTGCGGAAACATATCAAGCGGTTGAAGATGGCGCACCTGATAACCGGCTGAACAAAGAAAACCCGCGTCCCGCGCAAGCGTGGCGGGATTGCAGGAAACATAAAGAATCTTTGCTGCCTGGAGGCCCATGACAGCAAAAAGCGCGGACTGCGTCAGCCCGGTGCGAGGCGGGTCCAGTACCAGCAGATCAACGGCATTCGTCTCATCTTTCAAACGGATCAGGGCGTCCTGAATATCCGCGCACAAAAACGCGGCGTTTTCGATGGCGTGCCGCCGCGCGTTAATGCGCGCATAATCAATCGATTTTTGATGGAGTTCAACGCCGATGACGCGTTTGGCTGACTCGGCCAGAAAAATGGAAAAAAGACCCGCACCACAGCAGGCGTCAATGACGGTTGAATCCGGCGTCATATCCGCCAAACGGCAGACTTCATCGACCAACGCATCCGTCAGGTACAGGTTGGCCTGAAAAAAGCCATCACGTGGCACAAGGAACTCCCGGTCTTTGACCCGGCGCAAGACGTCCGCCCCACCAGGATGAGAATCGTCCGACCACAACACCACATCGTCAGCGCCGTTAAAACCGGTTTTTGAAGCTTTTTGCTTCCGGATCTGATCATTGATGCTTTCGTGCATAATTTCACAGCGATCAATATCCACCAACCGCCCCCCGGAAATATCCATAAAGCCCAGTTTGAACCCATCACGGCTTGAAGCGGCATGAAGCGTCGCCTTCCCGCGGTAACCATAAACTTGCGGCGATCCGATAATGGCGTTCACCTGCGGCGCTGAAAGGCCGCCGATTTTGATTAGCGCATCTTGGACCTGTCTTTGCTTGATGCTCAGCTGATCCTCATAGCGGATATGCTGATAGGCGCATCCGCCGCATTGCCCGTAATAACGGCACACAGGGGCTATCCTCATGGGCGACGGGGAGATGATGTGCGCCAGGCGCCCGCGGGCATACTTTTTTTTGCGCTGAACCACCTCAACTTCCACTTCGTCACCGGGGGCGGTAAAGGGCACAAAGTAAACCAGTCCGTCCTTGCGGCCAACGCCGTCGCCTCCAAACGCGACGGATTCAATTTTTAAGGTGACACAATCCCCGATTGGCATACGCCCTCCACTTCGGCGTCACTATCCTACAAAGAAATCGGCCAAGTCAAGTCCCCAAAGCGCATTTTTCTTTACAACCGGAGGCAATCTTGTTAATGAAACGCCTGCTCAATCATCGTTTAAGGATGCTTTTTTTCATGGCGCAAAGAAATTCCATACTGTGCCCCAACTGCCGAAAGCTCATCAGCCTCGATGAGACCCAATGCCCTTACTGCGGGCTGGCCCGTCCCGGTTTTCACGAAACCGCCGGGAAGCTTCGCAATATTTTTTTCGCCTTCGGCCCGGTTCAAACCATTCTGTATATCAACATTGCTTTCTTCGTTTTGTCTTTGTTGTTCGATCCACGCGGCATATTTCTCTCGGCCAGTCCCTTCAGCTTTTTTTCACCCTCAGATTCAAGCCTGTTGATGATGGGCGCAACCGGCACGATCCCCGTCATCACTTATACCCGCGTCTGGTCGCTCCTGACCGCTTCTTTTCTGCACGGGGGCATCCTGCATCTCGCCTTCAACATGATGGCGCTTTATCAGCTGGGCCCCTTTGTGTTGCGTGAATTCGGCGTTCACCGCTTTGTCAGTATTTACGTTCTGGCGGGCGTCATCGGGTTTGGCGTCTCTGTTTTGGCGGGCGTTCCCCTCACGATTGGCGCTTCCGCGTCGGTCTGCGGACTCATCGGCGCCATTATTTATTACGGCAAGAGCCGCGGCGGGTCTTACGGCGAAGCCATCTTCAAGCAGGCGCTGGGGTGGGTGATCGGTTTGATCATCTTTGGCTTCCTCTTCAGCGGCATCAACAACTGGGCGCACGGCGGCGGCCTTTTGGCCGGCCTCCTTCTGGCTTTTTTAACCGGCTACAACGACCGCAAATCCGAGACGGCCTGGCATAAGATACTGGCATACGCCTGCATTCTGATCACGGCGGGCGCGCTTCTCTGGGCGGCAGGCTCGGCCTTTTTCTATAAATTTACGGCATAATGTTTCTCACATCTTTCGGGAGGTGCAGCATGAAATTCAAAATTCCTTTACTGATGGCTTTAGCTTTTATGCTTTTGGGGTGCAACGCGGCCATGGTGGTGGGCGGCAAAGTCATGGGCATCAGTTCCGGAAAGTTTATTTACGAAGACGGGTATCTGACCACGCAGTATTCGGCGGATATCGGCCCGGTATGGAACGCCTGTGAAAAAACCGTGGTGGAGTTGAAAGGCTGGAACATCCGCAAAGACCGCAAGATTTCGAGCGGCGTCATTAAAACCGTCATTGCGGAAGAAGATGTCACCATCCGGGTGGATTATATCGAAAAAGATGTCGTGTCCGTGGGCGTTTTCAGCGGCGTGACCGGCAACAAAATGGCCTCCCGGATGATTCACGACCGCATCGCGGCGAATCTCGCCAACCCCTGAATTTTTTATATCCGGGTGCGTCCGCTTCAGCGCTCCCGATATCATTTTTTCGCTAAAAGCAGCCCTTTGAGATAACGCCCTTCCGGATGCCCCAGCGCCACCGGATGATCCGGCCCCGCCTCCAGGCGGGCCAGGACTTGCATGTCCGCGTGCGCATCGGTTGCCGCCGATTGAACCATTCGGAAAAAGGTCTCTTCATCAATCGCGTTGGAACAGGAAAATGTCGCAAGCATCCCCCCGCGAGGCAGGCGCTTCATCGCCTGCATGTTGATTTCCTTGTAACCGCGCAACGCCCGGGGCACATCGCGCTTCGTTTTGGCAAACGCGGGAGGATCGAGAATAATCCGGTCAAATGCCTCCGGCATCCCCCGCAGATAGTCAAATACGTCCGTTTCCATCACGGGATGATCCTCGGGGGAAAGGCCGTTGAGCTTCAAATGCTCTTGCGCCGCCTTGCAGGCGGAAGCGGAAATATCGACGGAGACCACCCGTTTGGCGCCGGATGCCGCCATATACACGGAAAAAGCGCCGCTGTAACAAAAACAGTTCAGCACGCTCGCGCCGTGCACCAGCTGACCGAGCCTTTCGCGATTGACACGCTGATCCAGAAAAAATCCGGTTTTCTGCCCATTCACAATATCGACATCGAAAAAATGGCCATTCTCCAAAATCCGAACCGGGCCCGTAAGCTCCGGCCCGTAAACGACGCCCCTGTTTTCGGGAAGCCCCTCGAGCTGACGGGAGCGCCCGGCGCTTTGCTCATAAATGCGTTCCGGCCGGATCCGTTCGATCAGCGCCTCGACCATCAATGCTTTTTGTTTTTCCATCCCGGCCGTGGAAACCGACATCACCAGCGTATCGCCATAGACATCAACAATAAGGCCGGGAAAGCCGTCGCCTTCGGCATTAATGAGGCGCCAGGCATTGGTTTGATCGGGCAAAACGGCGCGGCGCAGTTGCATGGCGGCCTCAAGGCGCTTTCGCCAGAAGGCGGCGTCCACCGGAACGGCCTCTTGCGTCAACACGCGAAAGGCGATGTCGGTTTTGCCGGAATAAAACCCGTAAGCGAGAAACTGCCCGCGCGCATCTTTTATCGCCACGACATCGCCATCGGCGGGGGTTCCCGAAACCTTCGCGATCGCACCGGAAAAAACCCACGGATGGCCCCGCCGAAGCGCTCCCTCACGTCCGTTTTTTAATACAATTTCCATTTCGCCTCTTTTCATCATGAAGCGTCACTATCTTTTCGGGCTTGAATTTGCAAGCCACAATGTATTATGAGTGCGCAGATTTTTTATCAAGTCCAGCGCATAAGGAGAAACGCATGCACGCCGTCATCATGGCCGGAGGAAGAGGCGCGCGGTTCTGGCCGCGCAGCCGGGAGAAAAAGCCCAAGCACCTGCTCGATATCGTCGGCAGCCGCACCATTATCCAGGAAACGGTGGACCGGATTGCCCCGCTGATTCAACCGGAAAATATTCTGGTTGTAACAGGCCGCAAGCACGCCCGCGAACTTATCCGTCAGCTTCCGGACATCCCCGTCGAAAATATTCTCATCGAACCTGTCGGACGAAACACGGCCGCCTGCATTGGTCTGGCGTCCATCCATATCGCCAAAAAGGCCAAAGATGACGTGATGCTCGTCTTGCCGTCGGATCACGCCATCGGCCAGCCGGCCAAATACCGCGCCGTGCTTTCCGCCGCTGCCACGGCAGCCCGCAAACACAACGCCCTCGTCACCATCGGCATCGAACCTTCCGGCCCGCACACGGGATTTGGATATCTCGAAGGGGGCGAATCGCTCGGGCGCGTGGGAGGCCAGGAAGTTTTTCGTGTTGACGCGATTCGGGAAAAACCGGATCTGGCACTGGCACGCAAGTTCCTCAAAAGCGGCAATTTTTACTGGAACTCCGGCATGTTTGTCTGGAAAACCTCCACGATTCTCAAAGAGATTGAAATGCACCTGCCCGCGTTGCATGCGGGGCTTTTGTCCATTGAGGCCGCACTGGGCACACCCGCCGAAGCGACAGTGCTTGCGCAAACCTACAAGGCGCTGGCCTCCATCTCCATTGACTACGGCGTGATGGAAAAGGCCAAAAACGTTTTAGTCATCCCCGCCGAGTTCGGCTGGAGCGATGTGGGAAGCTGGGATGCCCTTTGGGACATATCGCCCAAGGATGCAAACGGCAACGCCACGGCGCAAGGCAGCCAGGCCCTTTTTGAAAAAAGCGAAAACGCCTTTGTTTACAGTCCGAAAAAACTGGTGGCGCTGGTCGGCATGAAGGATGTGATTGTCGTGGAAACGAAAGACGCCCTCTTGATTTGTAAAAGAAACCAATCCCAGGACGTCAAAAAAATTGTCGATGCGCTCGAAGAACAAAAACTGCGTCAGTGGCTTTGAGGTTCCTCCCGGGGAAAGGCTTTTAAGTAGAGAGGTTTGCCTTTAACAAAAAAAGCGCCTTCGCGCAGGGCCGCAGCGATGGTTTTTAAATTGGTCTGGTCATCGTCAAAGGCAATGATCAGGATGTTTGGCTGACGGGTCTGATGTTTCTTCACGCCCTTTACATTCGAAAGGATAGCCCCTACCCTTCTGGTGGCGCCTCAGGCAAAGCAGCCGGGCACCGTCAGTTGAACAATTTTTTCCGCGGCAAAAAGACAACCCGGCAAAGACAGCATGAACACAAAAGCTAAAAGAAGACTAAGCGTTTTTCTTCTCATGGTTTTTCTTTCCCCCCATTGAACGGCCTTTTGGGATTCATTACGTCAGGACGCGCAAAGTTGCAACGGCAATTTGCAATTGACAGGCAGTTGTTTATTTGGAATAGCACAACGTGAAGACATTTGTTTGGAAGGAAATTCTCATGTCCATCACGTTATCCTCGCCTCTGATTCTGGCCTCCGCCTCACCGCGCCGCAAGGACCTTTTGCGCTCCGTGGGCCTGAAATTTAAAACCCTGCCCGCCCAAGTGGATGAAACCGGCCTGACAGACGAGAGCCCCCGCGCCCACGTCCGGCGTCTCTCGCGGAACAAAGCGCAGGTCATTGCCTCTCAATATCCCCAAGCGGTCGTCCTGGGCGCGGACACGATTGTGGTGATTGACGACCGCATCCTCGGCAAACCCAAAAATAAAAAGCAGGCGCGCGAGATGCTCACACAGCTCAGCGGTCGCACGCATTTTGTTTTCACCGGCTTTACCCTGGCCTCAGCAAGCGCCGGGTTGCTTAAAACCCGGGTGGTCCGTTCGGCTGTGACGTTTAAAATCATTTCACCGGATGAGTTGACCTGGTATGTCGAAAGCGATGAACCTTACGACAAGGCCGGTGGCTACGCCGCTCAGGGAAAGGGCGCGTCTTTCATTCGCGCCATCCGCGGCTCGCATACCAATGTCATCGGCCTGCCGCTTTGCGAAACGCTCGACGCGCTTCAAAACCTGGGATTCCTGCATTTGAGGTAACTGCAATGGGAACAGATATTGCCGAAAACATTCGGCTCGTGAAACAGAGGATTGAAGCCGCTGCGGCGCGCGCGGGGCGCAAGCCGTCGGATATTCAACTGATGGCGGTGAGCAAAACCGTTTTGCCCGAGCGCATCGGCGAGGCCATAAACGCGGGCCTCACGCTCTTTGGCGAAAATTATGTTCAGGAAGCTCGAGAGAAAATCCCCGCCATCGGCACAAATGTGTCCTGGCATATGATCGGTCACCTTCAGACCAACAAGGCCAAATACGTGGTTCACCTGTTCGACACAATTCATTCGGTTGACCGACTCGAACTGGCGCAGGAACTGAGTAAAAGAGCCGGACAGATTAAGCGACATCTCAATATTTTGATTGAAATCAATGTCGCAGGCGAGGCCTCCAAAAGCGGTGTGGCGCCGGACGAAGCGCTCCATTTAATCCGTCAGATCGCCGTTTTGCCGAATTTAAGCATACGCGGCCTGATGACCATGCCGCCCTTTTGTGACAATCCGGAAGAATCCCGCCCCTACTTCAAAGCGCTTCGCGCGCTTCGTGACGAAATCGCGAAGGCCGCCATCGACGGCGTTTCGATGGAGGAGTTGTCCATGGGCATGACGGATGATTTTGAAGTCGCCATCGAAGAAGGCGCGACAATCGTCCGCGTCGGCCGCGCGATTTTCGGCCAAAGGCATTACACCTGAAGGCTCGCCAATTCACCGGGCATATCTTTCCGAATTATTTTAAGGGTTTTTTCCGCAGGATTTCCCGGCACAGGGCCAGATAGTCTTCTGCGCCGTGGCTTTTAGGCGCGTATTCAAAAATGGACTGGCCGAAACTGGGCGCCTCAGCCACCGCGATGTTTTCGCGGATGACGTTTTTAAACACGCGCTCACCGAAGCGCTCGCGAACCTTGTCCATAATGGCATTGTTGAGTTTTTTTCGTCCGTCGTACCGCGTGGCGATTACCCGATAGGTTGGCGCATTTTTGTTGTATTTCTTTTTGACTTCTTCAATCAGGCTCAATAACCGGCTCATCCCCTTGAGCGCCAGAAACTCCATCTGCAACGGAATGAAGACCTCGTGGCAGGCCACCAGCGCATTCACGGTCAGCAATCCGGCGGCAGGCGGGCAATCAATGACGATATAATGCGCGTCCGCCACCGAAGCCAGACGGTTTTTCAATATCATTTCCTTTTTCGGCATCTGCGCAAGCTCCGCCTCCAGCAGTGACAAATCGAGATTGGCGGGCAAAATCTTCATCCCCTTGAGCTCCATCAGGGCATAAGACAAAGGGGTTTCTCCTTTCATAACGGAGTAGATCGTGCTTTTGAGATCGTGGGCGTCCAGGCCCAGCGAATAGGTCAGATGCGCCTGCGGGTCAAAATCAATCACCAAAACTTTTTTTCCCAAAAGCGTCAGACCCACGGCTACATTGAGCGCGCAGGTGGTTTTACCCACGCCGCCTTTTTGATTGCAAAACGCAAGAATGTCGGGATTCGGCATGCTGATTTCTCCTGTCGGTCTGCCTTTTTTTTCAGTCGAGCCCGGCGAGAAATTCCCGGATCATCGCCGCGGTTTCAACCGGCCGCTGCATGGGAATCAGATGGCCCGCGCCGTCCATGCGACGGTATTGGCCACGCGGCAGAAGCGATACCGCCCGGGCAATATCCACCAGACCGACGTTGGGGCTTTGGCCCCCTTCAACCACCAGCGTCGGCGCATCGATTTTTTCCAGAAGCGGCCAGGGGCTTCGCTTTGATCCCCCCATGAACATGGCGGCTTCATCTTTTGGCGTGCAGGTGAGGTTTAAATCACCCGTGTTTTGCTTTTCCATGCCGTATTTGACATACAGGTCCATCACGCCCGGGTCCCAGTCGGCAAAAAACGAACGGGATTTTAAATACGACATGGCTTCTGCTTCGCTTGGCCAGCGGTTGAGGCGTTTGATGGATTTGGACGCCAGGGGATGATCCTTCACGCTCATGGGCATTGCATAATAGTCGTCCGGGAGGAAAATCGGCTCGATGAGCACCATCGCGCGCGGCTTCACGCCGTAGGCCGCGGCGGCAATGGTCACCACGGTGGCGCCCATGGAATGACCCACGAGCACCGGGTTTTCGATCTTTTGCGCGCGGCACAGCGTGGCGATATCGGCCGCGACGATATCCCAGCTCAAGCCCCCTTCATAGGGATTGCAGGAGCGGTAATTGCAAATGTAGGGCGCCCAGATAGACGCCTGGGTCTCCAGCTCTTCGAAAACGGGATGCCACAGCCAAGGCAGAAAACCTGTGGCATGCGCAAAAAGCATCTGCGATTGGCCGCCGGGATAATAAAGGTAGGATAACTCGGCGCCGCCCACGTCCTGCGTGCTCAAGTCCGGAATGTCTTTTTTCATAGGACAAAAATCTCAGCCCGGCGCATCAGATTCGGCAAAAAAATCACGACGCGGCAGAGCCTGCCTCCTGAAGTTCCGCAAGCGACAATATTTTATCAATGTCCAGAAGGATCTTGATCGATCCGCCCGCCTTGGCCATGCCCAGAATGTATTCCGTGTCGAGCTTCGTGCCGAAAGACGGCGTTTCTTCAATATCGGCTGCCTTGATGTTGAGGACTTCGGAGACGGAGTCCACCACAATGCCCATCATGATCATCCGTCCGCCTGCTGAAATTTCCACCACGATGATACAGGTTCTTTCCGTGTAGTCGGCCGCGCCCATGGAAAATTTCAGACGCAGATCAATGACGGGAATCACTTTGCCCCGCAAATTGATCACGCCTTTGATGTAAGCGGGCGTCTGGGGCACAACGGTAATCGGCATCATGCCGATGATTTCCTTCACCTTCAGAATACCAATGCCGTATTCTTCTCCCGCAAGACTGAATGTCAGATACTTGCCTTCTTTATCCGCCATCGCATGCAGCGCCTGACCGATGACCCTCTCTTGTTCCGTCATATCCTACCTCCCGATGAACAGGTTTTGGTTTAGTTGACAGACGCCACACCGGCGCCACTTCGGCCGGAAACAGGTGGAACTAAAAAACAAACACCGCGGCGGCAACCACCGTCGTGAATTGATTGTCCTTGCAGATTTTGGATTGCGTGACGTTAAGCGTCCGGACGATCTTTCCGCTGATTTTAAAAATCTCTTTTTTATCATCCCAGCTTTCATCCACGTCAAAATCGATGCCCAGCGTGGAGGCCAGCATGGCGGCGGCCAGATCTTCGGCGTAATCACCGGTTTGCTTTTCGGTCATCCCGAAGGCGTGATGCTCACTGATGTAGCCGTATGACGATTTGTCGGCGGGAATCGCGCAGCCCACCGACGCGGCCAGAAGCCGCTTGGGCTCATTGGAGCAGCAGCGGCTCATGACGCAATACGTAATCGCGCCTGGCACCAGATGTTTAAGCCCCTGGGATTTCGGAATCATCCTGCACCCCGGCGGCATAATGCTGGAAACCTGAACCAGGTTGCACTTCTCGATGCCTGCGTCGCGCAGCGCCCGCTCAAAGGAATGCAATTCGTCTTTATGCGTCCCCACGCCATTGGTAAAAAATATTTTCTTTGGCACAAACTCCTGCATCGTTTCCCTCCTTCACATCCGGCGGATTCCCCATCCGTCAAAAACGCTTATCCTCCATCGGTCTGCGAAAAGGAAACCCATCATCACGCCTCTGCTGTGTTTTACCAGGAAATGGGTTTTAACATCTTATACCAGCCTTCGGCCGACCGCGCTACAAAAACATCCCGCAAACACACTTTTGCAATTTACACTAAAATTATCCGAATTCAAAATAAAATGATGCCATCGATGAGCTTGCCTCAAAGGTGAAAAACGTTTATACAGACACGACATCATGCTTTGGGAGTTTTCATGACCAGAAACAATTTCCACGCGGTAATTCTTTTGTGTCTGATTTTATCCGGATGCCTGGCCGCGCCGGAGACCATCCGCGACGTCCGGCAGCTTCGGCAGGATCACGCCTTTTATATCCACGACCCGGCGGAGGGACCCGGTCCCTTAAGCGAAGAAGCGCAAAAGCGCCTGGATGAGGATTACAATATCATCCACTTTTCCGTCTGGCATCAAAGCGGCCCCTTCCACGCCAGACCCAGACGCGTCCGCAACGATTTTGCAAGATTTGCCGCCAAACCCGGCTATGGAGAAAACAAGCGCCTCCACCCCCCGTCCTGGTTTCGGAAAATCAGCGACAATGCCGCGCTTTCCCGCTTTCCCAATGCCCAAGGCCGCGCCATCACGCTTCGCAACACCAGCCTGCGCGTGCTCCCCACCGTCTCGCCGCATTTCTATTCGCGAAACGGAGATGCGTCGGCCTGGCCGTTTGACAACCTCCAGCGCTCCGCCGTCGCCGTCAACACACCGCTATTTGTCTGCCATGTCAGCGCGGACAAGTCCTGGACACTGGTGGAAACCTCCTTCACCTTCGGCTGGATGCCAAGCGCCGATCTGGCCTTGGTCGATGACGCTTTTGTTTCCGCCTGGGAATCCGGACGCTACGCGGTGATCACCCGGGATTTTACATCCGTGTTGGACGAGGACAACCGCTTTCTCGTGCGCGCATCCATTGGTGCCGTGTTTCCGCTTGCAGGTCAAGCGCAAGATCGCATCGAGATTCAAGTCGCCGTGACCGATGCCCGTCAACAAGCAGTGATCCGCAAGGGCTTCGTATCGATGGATGCGGCCGCTCCCAAGCCGCTTCGCTTCACCCCCGTAAACGCCGCCCGGATCGCCAACGAAATGCTTGGCGAACCCTATGGATGGGGTGGTCTTTACGAACGCCGGGACTGTTCAGCCATGACGCGCGATTTCTTTTCCGTCTTCGGCATCTGGCTGCCACGGCACTCGGCCGACCAGATTCAGGAGGCAGGCGCTTATATCAACCTTTCGGGACTCAGCCCATCCCAAAAAGAAAAAGTCATTCTGGAGAAAGGCATTCCCTATCTGACGCTTCTGTGGCGCAAAGGGCATGTGATGCTCTATATCGGCGAGAATAACGGCCAGGCGCTGATCTTCCACAACATCTGGGGTGTCCGAACCAAGGACCTTTTCGGGCGCGAAGGACGCAAGGTCATCGGCCAGGCCGTCATCACCACACTGCAACCGGGCAAGGAACTGCGCAATATCGATGCGGCCGCCGGATCGCTGCTTTCCAATCTGTCCGGCATGAAGATTCTGGCCCCGCCCGCTGAGGAGCTTTCGTCAAAATGAACAAATACAAATTGATTCTGGAATACGACGGCACAAATTACAGCGGCTGGCAGGCGCAGAAAAACGCCAAAAGCATTCAGGGCGCCCTGATGGCGGCCGCCGGAGAACTCCTGGGCGGCCCCGCTGACATTCAGGGCGCGGGACGCACCGACGCGGGCGTACATGCGTTGGGACAGGTCGCGCATCTGGAATGCGCGCGCAAAATGAATCCCGATGCGTTGCGCATGGGCTTAAACGATCTGTTGCCTGCCGGCATCAATATTCTGTCTGTTGAAAACGCGCCGGCGCGTTTTCATGCGCGCCATTCAGCGGTTAGCCGCAGCTATCTGTATCTTATTGCGCTAAGGAGAACAGCCTTCGGCAAAAAATATGTTTGGTGGATCAAAGATCAACTCGATATTGCAAAAATGCGGCAGGCGCTGTCGCTTTTTTCCGGTTTTCACGATTTCTCCTCTTTTGCCGACAAACGGATGGACAAAAACACCTCGACCAAAGTCAACCTGGAATCCGTTTCGCTGATTGAACAAAATGGATTGCTCGTTATCCGCATTACCGGTTCGCATTTTTTATGGAAAATGGTGAGGCGCATCGTCGGCGTCACCGTCGAGGCGGGAAGGGGGAATTTCAGCGCCTCCGACATCCGCCGGATGATCGAGGCGTTTTCGGAGGCGCCCGCGCGCTATACCGCACCGCCTTCGGGATTGTATCTTGAAAAAGTGCTCTACGAAGGCGAGAAGCTGCCTCCGGTCAGCACCCCCATTTGCCTTCTGTAACACCTTCACAATGATCGTGCGAATTTTCTGAAAAACGCAGAAAAAATATTGACATACAGGCCAAACTTGCCTATAGTCGCGCCACCGGGAAACAAGGGGATCGGAAACTTTTTTTTTCACAACCTTTTTTTCCGCCACGGACGTGACTGAGGGCTCTAAACGCCCCCCGCCGCAAAAAAACATTACCCTCATATTAAGGCTAAAACAGATCGGGAAAAACCGATGACACAGGTCAAAACAAAAGAACCCTCCACGCTCGACACCCTCAAGGATCTGATCAGCCGCAACCGCGAATTTGATATTATCGATCTGTTTTCCGACATGCATCCGGCGGATATTGCCGAGCTGATCGACGAGCTCGAAGAAGACGACCGCCTGCATCTGTTTTCCCTGCTGGATGTGGAAAAAGCCTCGGACGTGATTCTGGAGCTGTCCGACACCTCGCGCGAACAACTCATTGAAGATCTCTCCAACGAACAGCTCACCGACATCATTGAAGAGATGGATTCGGACGACGCGGCGGACATCATCGCCGAACTCTCCGACGATCAGGCCAAGGCGGTTTTAGAGGCCATTGAGCCGGAAGAATCACACGACGTTCAGGAACTGCTCAAATACGCAGAGGACTCGGCCGGCGGCATCATGCAGTCCGAACTGGTCTCCGTGGGACATACCTCGACCATCAACGACGCGTTTCAGGCCGTCGCCGACGCGAAAGACGCGATTGAAAACATCTACAACATCTTCGTCGTGGACGACGAAGATAAGTTACTGGGCGCCGTCCCCCTGCAGCGGCTCATCACCACGCGACGCTTTACGCCAATTATGGATGTCGTCGATGAAGATATTCCCAGCGTGCCGGTGGACATGGACCAGGAAGAAGTCGCCCACCTGTTTAAAAAATACGACCTGGTGTCCGTGCCGGTGGTGGATGCGCAAAACCACCTGCTGGGGCGAATCACCATCGATGACGTCATGGACACGGTGGAAGAAGAAACCTCGGAAGATATTTACCGCATCGCCGGCCTGGGCCAGGACGACACGGTTTTCAACAACACCACCGAATCCGTCAAAAAAAGGCTTCCCTGGCTGTATCTCAATCTTCTGACCGCACTCGCCTCCGTTTTGGTCATCGGCTTTTTTGAAGACACGATTAAAATCATGGTGGCGCTGGTGTTCTTCATGCCCGTCGTAGCGGGACTCGGCGGCAACGCCGGCTCGCAGACGCTGACGCTCATTGTGCGCGCCATGGCCCTGGGAGAAATCACGTTTGAAAACGCCAAGCGTGCGCTTTTGAGGCAAATTGGCGTGGGCATCGCCAACGGCGTGGCCGTAGGCATTGCCATCGGCCTGATTGCCTGGCTGTGGAAAGGCATCCCCATTTTAGGACTGATTCTGGGGCTCGCCATGATCATCAGCATTTTTGCCGGTACGCTGGTCGGCGCGCTCATCCCGCTGATTCTTCGAAAGCTCAAGCAGGATCCGGCGCTGGGATCGCACATCTTTCTGACGGCCTTTACAGACGCTTTCGGGTTCCTGTCGTTTCTGGGGCTCGCCACCATATTGCTGAAGCTTTTGACCTAGAATTTTTTATTGCAATCGATCCTCTAAAGCGATATGTTTTGCCCCAATTCGAGCTGAAAAGATCATTTGAAACGTTCTCAACTTCTTAGGATACGAAAGAACCATTGCGACCCATGCGTATTCCGAGCTCGCTGAAATGCAAACGCAAACCCAATCGTCAGAATGACGGTTTATGGCGGTAGCCTGTCGAAAATACGATGAAGAACTGGTACTGCATTTACACCAAACCCAGAATGGAAGAGATGGTGGGCAGTCAACTCATGACCCTGCCGGGCATTGATATCTTTTCGCCCAAGCTCAAGCACGCCGGATTGTGGCGCGGCAAACCGCGCGAAAAAACCGAACCCCTCTTTCCCGGCTACCTTTTTTCCCGTTTTTCCCCATTGGACTATTGCCATCTGATCACCTACACGCGCGGCGTGAGGCGCATCCTGTGCGACCCGTCCGGGCGTCCCTGCATTGTGGGCGATTCCATCATCGGCCAGATCCAGTCCCGGATGGAGGATGGATTTGTGCGCATGGAACCGATTGGGTTTGCCCACGGCGACCGCGTGCAGATTACGCATGGCCCCCTCAAAGGCTTTACTGGAATTTTTGAAAAGACCAAAGCCCGCGATCGGGTGCTGATTCTTCTTTCCACCATTGCCTACCAGGCGAGCATTGAAGTCGAACGCTCATCGCTTGCCAGATTATAGCCGTTCTTCCAGTCATCCTGACATCCGTCAGGACTATTGCTTTAACCATTCCAATGTTTCCAGAAGAAAGGAGATTGAAGATGCCAGTTACACCAACCTATCCCGGAGTGTATATCGAGGAGGTCCCAAGCGGCGTTCGCACCATTACCGGCGTGAGCACCTCGGTGACCGCATTTGTGGGGAGCGCGAAGCGCGGCCCCATCAACAAGGCCAAACGCATCCTGAGTTACGCCGACTATGAAAGAGCCTTCGGCGGACTCGACGCAGGCTCCAAGATGAGTTACGCCGTGCGCCAGTTTTATTTAAACGGCGGTTCGGACGCCTGGATTGTCCGTCTGGCCGACGGCGCATCCGCCGCACAGAAAGTCCTTGCGAAAAACGGCGGCGGCGCCGTACTGGAAATTTCCGCGCTGGATGAGGGCAAAGCCGGCAACGCCATTGAAATCCGCGTAGATTACGCAACGAACAATCCCGCAAGCACCTTCAATCTGACCGTGTTGTATGCGCCTGAAGGCGCTCCGGGCGACAGTGCGACGGAGCGCTTTGAAAACCTCTCCATGAACAGCAAAGACCCGGGCTTTGTTGAAGACAAAGTCAACGGCATCTCGAAGCTGATCGCCGTCCGGCGCGTCGCCGATCTGGCGGGACTGGGCGCAGGTACAAGCCTCAGTGCCCCGCTGGTGGACGCCGGCGGCACGCCTCTGGATACGGCGCTTCTGCGCGATGACAACCATAACACGCTGCGCGTTTCGGTCAACGGCCTCTCTCCCGTGTCCGTCACGCTGACCGGGGCGGATGCGGCAAGCCTCGCCTCTATTGCCACCGCCATCCAGACGCGGCTCAATACGGCTATGCCCTCTGAGCCTGCGCTGCTTAACGCAACCGTCACGGCGACACCGGAGCATCAGCTTCGCATCGTTTCGGGCGTGGCGGGCGAAAACTCCAGCGTGCGCGTGCTACCCGGCGAGCGAAACGACATTTCCGGCCGACTTCAACTGGGCGCCTTAAACGGCGGTGCTCAGGCCGACGCCGTGGCCGCGATCCGCCCGACAGAGGTGCCGCTTCACGGGACACTCACGAGCGACACCATCGCAACCGTTCCCGACATTACCGCCACGGTCAACAGCTTCAAGATTATGCTGGACGGCTACGGTCCGGACACAGTCACGCTCGATACCACCGCAGGTCCGACGCTTGCCGCCATTGCCGCCCAGATTCAAAATAAAGTCCGGGCGCTCAAACCCGCCATCGCCGGCTATAAAAATTTCACCTGCACGGCGTCGGCCGATACGCTGACGCTGTCGTCCAGCACGCGGGGCACAGGCTCTTCCGTGGTCGTCGATGCCGCAGCGGCAAACGACATCGCCGCCGATCTGGAATTGCTGGCAGGTGTCGCCTCCCTGATTCCGACCAATGTCAATCTTGAAGGCGGCGCGGAGCTGCCTTTTTCAGAAAGCGCCCCCCCGTATAGTCTTTTCATCGCCGATCGCTCAAAGCGAAAAGGCATCTATGCGCTGGAGAGCGTGGATATTTTCAATCTGCTGTGTCTTCCCGGCGTGACGGAGCCCGGCATTTTGATGGATGCCGCCTCTTACTGTAAAGAAAGGCGTGCCTTCATGATCGTCGATGCGCCCGCAAGCGCAAAAGAACCTGATGCGATGGGGAATGCGGCGCGCGGCACGGCTCTGCCCAAGACAGATTCGGCCGCTGTCTATTATCCATGGGTTAAAATCGCTGATCCGCTGCAAAACGGGAAGCTTTCGCTTCAACCGCCATCGGGCACCATTGCGGGGCTTTACGCCCGGACCGACAGCAACCGCGGCGTCTGGAAAGCCCCCGCCGGCACCGAGGCGACGCTTTCCGGCGTTCAGGCCGTCGATTATCCGCTCACCGACCGTGAAAACGGCACACTCAATCCCTTAGGTGTCAACTGCATCCGCGTCCTGCCGAGTTATGGCGCGGTGGCGTGGGGCGCACGCACCCTTTCGGGCGCAGACGACATGGCGTCCGAGTGGAAATACATCCCCATCCGCCGCCTGGCGCTCTTTATCGAAGAGAGTCTCTACCGCGGCACACAGTGGGTGGTCTTCGAGCCCAACGATGAGCCGCTGTGGGCGCAAATCCGTCTCAACATCGGCGCGTTTATGCACACGCTTTTCCGTCAAGGCGCGTTTCAGGGGGTCAGCCCCAAAGATGCCTACTTCGTCAAGTGCGACCGGGAAACAACAACACAGACCGACATCAATTCCGGCATCGTCAACATCGTGGTGGGCTTTGCGCCGCTTAAGCCCGCGGAATTCGTTATTATCAAGCTCCAGCAGATGGCTGGACAGATCTTGAGTTAGGAGGACACTCTCATGGCAACCTTTACTGTTAATACTCAGCGTTTCGATCCCTACAAAAATTTTAAATTCCGCGTCAAGTGGGACGGCCGCTACGTCGCTGGCATCAGCAAAGTCAGCGCGCTCAAAAAAACGACGGAAGTCGTTGAACACCGCGAAGGCGGCGACCCCAGCACGTCGCGGCGCAGCCCCGGCCGCAGCAAATACGAGGCAATCACGCTGGAGCGCGGCGTGACGCATGACAAGGATTTCGAGCAGTGGGCCAATAAAGTCTGGAACTACGGCTCGGGCCTGGGCGCGGAAGTATCGCTCAAGGATTTCCGCAAGGATCTCATCGTGGAAGTCTATAACGAAGCCGGACAGCTCGCCATCGCCTACAAGGTCTATCGCTGCTGGGTGTCGGAGTATCAGGCCCTGCCGGACCTCGACGCCAACGCCAACGCGGTGGCGATCCAGACGATCAAGCTTGAAAACGAGGGATGGGAACGCGACTACGCTGTGACCGAACCCTCCGAGCCGACTTTCACGGAACCGGAATAGATCGATGACGTCACCCCTTTGTGCCTCCCGGCTTTTAGAGGTCTGGGAGCGCGGATACAAGGCCCAACCGTGGGAACGCGCCCTGATTCTGCTGGCTTACGCGCATCCGGACGAAGATCCGGATGCGCTGGCCGGTATGGCAATCGGTGCGCGCGACGCGAGACTTCTGGCGCTTCGCGCTGAAACTATCGGTCCGGAGGTTCAGGCCCTGTGCAACTGCCCGAGCTGCTTCGAAGCGGTGGAGCTTTCGTTCAACCTGGCCGATATGATGGCGCAGCCACCGCTTTGCAATGATCCCATGATTTTTTCGCACAACGGCTATGAGGTGCGCTTTCGCTTGCCAAACAGCCGCGATCTGGCCCGCGTTGCCGCCTCCGCCGAGGCGGATCAGGCCGCCCGCAAGCTCTTTGGACAATGTCTGACGGACATCCGCCATGAAGGCGAAATCATTTCGGCGGACAATCTCCCACAGGCGGTGGCGGCTGCGCTCGCTTCCCGTATCAGCGAAGCAGGCGCCCAATCGGAGATTGAACTGGACATCACCTGCTCGGCCTGCGGTTATGCCTGGAGGTCACCCTTTGACATTGTGGCCTTTTTCTGGAGCGAAATTTCCGCGCGCGCCGAACGGTTGTTGCTTGAAGTGCACATGCTGGCTTCAGCCTATGGATGGAGCGAGGAGACTATTTTGTCTTTATCGCCTGCCCGCCGTCAGGCCTATCTGGAAAGGGTATCCGGATGAACCCCTACTTTCAAAATCTGATCGCCAGAAACATGACTCCATCCCAGGACATTCGCCCGAAGCTTGCATCGCGCTTTGAGTCCGATGATCAGGGGGAACAACCTCCGGATGCGACCGAAGTCGTTGAAGCCGTCATCCGTCCGGAAAAATCCGTGCCCGATGCGCCGGATACCCGACGGGCTCATCCTACGTCTGAAGAAAGCCCTATCCGACAGACAAAAAACATTGATTCTCTTCGCGAACAAAAGACGCCCGGCAAAACCATGACCCATCCGGAGTCTTTCCGGTCGGGTGACGTAAAAGCCCAGGGCGCGCCTTCAGAGAGGGTGCACGTTCCGGCAAAGATAACAGAGGCAGCGCCCGCCCTTCGCGTCGCGTCGAAAGTAGCACCACCCGACTCGGATCCGCCAACGCCTGAAAACGCCAGGCCTCGCCCTTTGAAAGGCGTCGGAAAAGCGCAGAAAGAAAAAAACGCCATTTCATTTGCGTCGCCTCCCCTTGAAGCGCAGTCCGTAAAAGCCGCGTTCAAAGAACGGGCAGGCGTATCGCCCGTGGCAAAACCCGTAAAGCCAACACCGGCCGCGCCTGCGGCTTTGACACCCGCTATGACGAAGACGGATATCCGTCCGCTTGCCGTCAAGGACGCTCCCCAATGGATGGAGCCTGCATCGCCAGCCACGGGACAAGAGACCCCGGAACAAAGAACGATCAAGATCACCATCGGCCGGATTGATGTGCGGGCGGTTTTGCCGCCTCCTGCAACGCCTGCGAAAGAGGCCCGACCGAAACGATCATCACCTCAAATAACACTTCACGACTATCTTCAAAAACAACGGGGAGGAAGCCGATGAGCAATTTTCTGGCCATCGCCACCGTCACGGAATCCATTCGCCAGCTTTTGGAGGGCGCCATTCAGCCCGACTTCACCGAATCGCTCAACGAAGCCAGGGCCACCGCCGTGCGTCCCAACGCGGGCGCGGAGGCGCTCCCCAGGCTCGGCGTCAATATCTATTTGTACCAGGTCAATCACAACGCGGCGTTTCGCAACGCCGACCTGCCGACACGCCGGGGCGACGGATCGGTCCAGCAGGCGCCGCGCGCCGCGCTGGATCTGCACTACCTTTTTTCATTTTACGGCGACGAGGGGAAACTCGAACCCCAGCAGGTCATGGGGAGCGTCATCCGCACGCTGCACGCCTCGCCGTGGCTTTTGCAAAACCGTATTGCGCACATCATTCAAACGAATGAATCTCTGGGCAAATCCAATCTGGATGCGGAACTTGAGCGCATCAAGCTGACGCCTCTGCCTCTGACGATTGAGGAGCTCTCCAAAATCTGGTCTGTTTTCTTTTCAAACTCGTACACGCTGTCGATGGCCTACACGGCCTCTGTCGTGTTCATCGAGGGGCGCGAAAAACCCAAAGCCGCCCTCCCGGTCAAGGCCCGAAACGTCTATGCCTGGCCGATGTCCTTTCCGGTCATTGACGACATCCTGTCGCAGGCAGGCGTTGACGATCCCCCGGTTTCGTCTCAGCGATTTGCCGCCAGCGGTCGGATGATTCTGTCGGGGCGTCAACTGCGCGCAGACAAGACGGCTGTCAAAATCGACGGAGATGAAATCCTCTCCACGCAACTTTTATCCGTCAAACAAGACGCCGTCACGCTTGAGCTCCCCCCTGATTTACGCTCAGGCGCTCACAGCATTTCCGTCATCCATAAACGGATGATCGGCACACCGCCCGCCGAGCACACAGGCGTTGAATCCAACAGCGCGGTGTTTTTACTCACCCCGGCCATTACCGTCCCCGCCGCACCCGTCACGCCTCAGACCGTCTCGGTTGGCGGGCAAACGACTTATTCAACGACGCTGAGCATTCGCTTTGAACCCGCCTGCGGGCGCAGGCAGCGCGTGGCCCTGACGCTCAACGAATATTCCGAAACGCCTTCGGGCCCGCCCGTCATTTACCGGATGGACGCGCCGAAAGACAACGGCATTAACGATCCCGCCGTGTCTGCAACCGATACCATTGAATTTACCCTGATCACCGCCGCCAAACCTCACGCGGGGCAATATCTGGTGCGCGCCTTTGTGGATCAGGCGCAAAGCCCCGTCGCGTTTGATCCGGCGGCCCCTTTGGTGGAGATTGCCGATGTCCCCTGAACTGTCGCGCTTCAACTGGATTGAAGCCAATCAGCGCTATCTGACGGCCGAGCTTTCGCGCGTTCGCAGGCATCTGGAAAACTACGCCGCACGCACCGCATCCGGATCAAGCACCCAAATTAACCAGAAGGAGGCGGTTTCTCCCGATAAGGCGGAAACCTGGAGCCTGCCTTCGGCTTCAGCGCTGGATACACTCTGTGGCGCGTTTCACCTGTCCGCCTTTGAGCGAGACACGCTTTTAATGTGCGCAGGCGTTGAGCTGGATTCTTCCTTTGCAACACTGATGGCCTCCATCGAGCAGGGGGCGCGCACCGGCCCCACCTTCAGCCTGGCGCTGGCTTCCCTGCCTGAGCCTCACTGGAGCGCTCTGACCCCGGTTGCGCCGCTTCGCCGTTTCCGGATGATCGAACCGGCGCAGGGCCAGCCGCTCACGGCCGCGCCGCTTCGCATCGACGAGCGCATCCTGCATTATCTGACGGGCATTTCGTACCTCGATGAGCGTTTAAACGGTCTGATTGAAACCGTTCAGGCTCAAAGCCCCGTGTCCGCCTTCCACGAAGACATGGTTCGGCGCATCACAGCGCTTTGCAAAAAAGCAGACAGCCGCGCGCCACTGCCGGTCATCGGGCTTATCGGCACGGATGCCGACGTGCAAAAAGACATCGCCTGGCTTACCTGCCGCGCGCTGGGGCTGAACCTCTGCATACTCCATTCGCAAAATCTTCCACACATCGCTTCGGAGCGAGACGCCCTGATCCGCCTTTGGGAAAGAGAAGCCTTTTTGACCCGAAGCGCCCTGCTTCTGGACTGCCACAGAGCTGATCCGGCCGACAAGCTTTCTGAAAACGCGTTGAGTCATTTTCTTTCAGCTTCAGGTGGCATGATTTTTACCGCCGCGCCGGATCGAAAACATTTGTCAGGCCGCTACATGAGCGTCTTTGAAATCGGGCCAACACCGGTTTTGGAACAGCAGGCCCTGTGGCTTGCCGCGCTGGGAGAGAGCGCCGAAAAGCTCAACGGTCGAATGGATCAGATCACGGGCCAGTTTCAACTGAGCCCGCGCGCTATCCACGCTGCCTGCGAAGAAGCAAACTGCGCGGCCCAGAAGGATTTTGAGGCGGCGCTTTGGGAGGCCTGCCGCAAACAGGCGCGTCCCCGCCTGGAGGAACTGGCTCAGCGTATCGAACCGAAAGCCTCGTGGGAGGATCTGGTCGTCCCTCCCCTGCAGAAGGAAACCCTTAAAGCCGTGGCCGCCAACGTGCGCCTTCGCCATCGCGTTTATGATGCGTGGGGATTTGCCGATAAATCTGCGCGTGGCCTCGGGATCAGCGCGCTGTTTTCCGGCCCCAGCGGCACAGGCAAAACACTTGCCGCCGAAGTGCTGGCCGATGAGCTCAAGCTGGATTTGTTTCGCATTGACCTGAGTCAGGTGGTCAACAAGTACATCGGAGAGACCGAAAAAAATCTCAAACGTGTTTTTGATGCGGCTGAAGCGGGCGGGGCGATTTTGCTTTTTGACGAAGCCGACGCGCTTTTCGGCAAACGAAGTGAAGTCAAAGACAGCCACGACCGCTACGCCAACATCGAGGTGAGCTACCTGTTGCAGCGCATGGAAACCTATCGGGGGCTTGCCATCCTCACCACTAATATGAAAGAAGCGCTGGATACGGCTTTTCTGCGGCGCATCCGCTTTGTCGTGCAGTTCCCCTTCCCCGACGCCTCGCAGCGCGCCGAAATCTGGCGTAAAATCTTCCCGGCTCAAACCCCGACGGGCCCCCTGGATGCCCAGCGTCTTTCGAGCTTGCAGATCGCCGGCGGCAACATCCGCAACATCGCGCTTGGCGCGGCGTTTCTGGCGGCTGACGCCAACCGTCCCGTCGAAATGCCGGACATCCTGCAAGCGGCAAAACGCGAATATGCAAAACTCGAAAAACAAATGAACGCGGCGGAAACAGCCGCCTTCACGGAATAACCCTGTACGGCGCGATCCCCGATCGCGCCGCAACCTATGTAGGGCGTGATCCCCGATCACGCAGCAACCGATGTAGGGCGCGATCCTCGATCGCGCCGTAACCGATGTAGGGCGCGATCCCCGATCACGCAGCAACCGATGTAGGGCGTGATCCCCGATCACGCAGCAACCGATGTAGGGCGTGATCCCCGATCACGCAGCAAC
>CAZSQS010000008.1:50712-68156 GCA_964608995.1 uncultured Smithella sp.
CGATGTAGGGCGCGATCCCCGATCGCGCCGCACAATCAAAGGACACCCCCTATGCCCAAATCAAACATCCCAAAGAAAAAATGGACCTTCATGGTTTATCTGGCAGGCGACAACAACCTCGACGCCAACGGCGCCAAAGACCTGGATGAAATGAAAACCGTGGGTTCCAATGACGCCATCAACCTGATCGCCCAGTTCGACCGCTTCGGTGCGCTGGAAGAAACAAAGCGCTTCTATCTGCGAAAAGGCACTGCGCTGTCCAAAGACGCAGTTGAAAAGCTTGGCGAAACCAACAGCGGCTGCCCCGAAGCACTGGTGGATTTTGTGTCGTGGGGTGTAAAAAACTATCCGGCCGAGCGCTACGCCCTCATCCTGTGGAATCACGGCGGCGGCTGGGACGACACGGATGTTTACGCCAATGACAGAATGCGCGCCGTGCACCGCCCGGCCCAGGGCCGCATCCGCAACACATTTTTTCGCACCACTTACGAGATGGCCATCCAACAGGCGGCGGCGGACAGCGAGTTTCGCGCCATTTTATATGACGACGACGCGAGGGATTTTCTGGACAATCTCGAAATGAAAAAAGCGCTGGCCCAGGCCAAAAAAATTGCCGGACGCAAAATGGACATTCTGGGCCTGGACGCCTGCCTGATGAGCATGGCCGAAGTGGCCTGCCAGATGCGCTCGTCGGCGCGTTACGCCGTAGGCTCAGAGCAGACCGAACCGGTGGATGGCTGGCCCTATCATACGCTCCTTGCCGAGCTTGCCAAAAAACCGGGCATGACGCCCAAAGCCTTCGCCTCGCTCATTGTCGATTGCTATATTGCCTCCTATCCACCGTGGGAGCCCGTCACACAGTCGGCCTTGAATCTGGCCAAATCCACCTCCGTCATGAACGCAATCAAAAACCTCGCAATGTGCCTCTCGCGCGCACTGGAAAACGACGCGGAACAATTCGCCATTCAGCAGGCGCGTCTGCAGACGCAATCCTATGAAGTGCGAGACAACATCGACCTGGTGGATTTTTGCACCCTGCTTGCAGAAAAACCCGCCACGGGCAAAACGCTTCAAGCGGCCTGCCGAAAGGTCATCGAGGCAGTTTGCGGCAAAAGCGGCCTCGTCGTCAAATCCGGCGCGCGTGGCGCCTCTGTCAAAAATTCTTATGGCGCGGCGATTTATTTTCCGACCTATGAGCTCTCTCCCCTGTATGCCAAACTCGATTTCGCGCAGAAAACCGGCTGGGGCACGTTTCTGGACAGGTATCTCAAAGCCTCGCGCAGGCGCTGATAAACCATGAACATCGAACTTCACATTGAAGAACTTCTCCTCACCGGCTTTCCCCGAGCCCAGCGCCACCGCATTGCCGAAGCGCTGCAAAGCGAACTGAGTCGGCTTATGTCGGATGCGAAGATGGGTGAAACGTTCACGAGGGATTCCCAACACCCCCAACTCCCCGGCGGATCATTTTCCGTCCAGGCAGGCCGGCGGCCCGAAGCCATCGGCCGGCAAATCGCCGGGGCCGTATATGCGGCCTTGCCCCAGGGTAGTAAACAGCTACCATGAAAGCATCCGCGTCAACATGACGGCGCAAGCGCAAGGATCACATTGGAACCTCGTCAGGCACATTCGATGTCGTCGTTGAAGATCACTTTGAGCAAGACGTAAAATTATTCATTGCTGAATATCCGGCATTGAAGAAAGGCAGAATAGAAAAATCTCTCCTGCCACCGTGGACAAGACCCAGGAATCAACTTCCGAATTGACGACAAAAAGGGCCATCATCAATAAACACTTTTTTAATGGTCATGACACATGGAAATGCGTCAATTAACCGCATGCTACAGATGCACACATTCAAACCACCGTCACGCAAGACATACGGGATGACGGAGGTTCACAAAGGATTAGAACCATGAAGCGACACGTCGCAACAGGAAGCAGTTTACTGCTTTTAATCTTATGCCTTGCGCTGGTGATGGCCGGACAGGGCTGGAGCAAGGATGGGAAGAATATATCAAAACAAGACAAAAAGGGGGGAAACGCGGTGACGGAAAACCAAGCGGCAGGCAAGACCGACGTGACGATACTGAGCGAGGGGATGAATTTTGACAGGAAGGCGGACGGTTTCGACGAAGAACGGACGGAGCCGGTTCCTGTTGTATTGTGGGGGCAGACATCACCTTCGGCGGTTTTGTCATTTTACTATAAGACGCAACAGAAAGATGCCGTAGAGACCATCAGATTCAGCAAGCATTCCCTCGACGGAAAAGAAAAGCGTTTCAGCGAAAGACTTGCCGCGGTGACGGACAATTATCCCATCACCTATAAAGTCAAAATCGGCGCGTTTATGGACAAGGAAAAACTTCGCGCCAAAAGTCTGGTTAAGATGGAAAGTATTTTGACCGCCGACATCAACGGCGATGGCGTGGAGGAGATGATCGTTCCGAAGACGCACGGCGACATTGACGTATACGACACGAAGACGCGCTTGTTTTCCTCGCGTCCCTGGGACGCATTTCTGGAGCCAAAGGCCTACGATCTGCATCAGGTCAGCACGCACATGGCGTCTTTAGAGAACCGGGATGTTGTGTTTTATGCGTTCAATCGAAGCGTGGCGGGCGGGATCAGCGGCCTTCCGGAGAAAGAGCGGCAAAAGGCGCGTCAAACGGATATTGCCGCCATCTTTCAAATAGACCACAAGGGCATCCGGCAGATTGTTCCCTATGGCCCGGACATCAACTGGATTCTGGCCAATGTTTGGGGAATCGGCGCGATCAACTATCCCGGATCGAAAGACATTGACGAGATTGTGATATTGCATGAACTGGCAAGCGACACATCCGGGGAGGTGTACGTCACACGGCTCAAACCGGATGGTCAGGTGATTGACAAGCCGCGGAAATTCTATCCGTCCTACAGTGAAGACGGCAACACAAGCTTTATTTTTGTTCCCCAGTCGAAACAGATCATCATGGAGGGCGCGGAAGGCTATTACTTTATCACGCCGGAGAAGCCGGTCAACTGGGCCAGGCGGGTCAACCAGCCGGATGATTATGCGGGCATTTTGCGCGGGGACAAGGGGCTGGTGGTTCTGGTTCGGGACAACATGGACCTTTTCGCCTTTGATGAAGAAGGGCGCTTTTACACCCGCGATATTTACGGAAAACCTCAGATCAGCGCGGCGAAGAAGCCGTTTTATACCTTCCGCCCGGAAAGCGACCGGCACAAACTGGAAGGTATCTACATCAGCAAACATACCGTGGACAAACCCCAGTATCTGCTCGCGCAGTATCGGGAAATGCAGACAGGAGATATATTGCCATGGGAGAAAAAGCTGGAGATAGCCAAAAAATACATGAAAGACGATGTGAGGGAAGAACGGCTTCGGGAGTTGAAGCAGAAAGCATATGATTATCATCATGTTTATCAAGGTATAGCCGAAAGAGAATATAAGACAAAGTACGGAAAGTTTATAAAACTGCCCACCCTTGGGGATGTCAAAGAGCATTTTCCTGAACACTATGCTGTGCTTCAGGCTGAATTTGAACAACAATATCGCGAACTCATCTGGAGCCGGTTGTTAACAAACGCAGATCCTGTAAACGAAAAGTATTATAGGGATTACGATGGCTATCGTCGATATTTTGAGTCCCGGAAAGTTCCCGACGACCGCGAAATGTTTTACACATTTATTTCAGATTTTAAAGAAACGAAGAAAATCAAGCTGCCGGACTATCAATGGAGAAAAGATAATTTTGATCCGACGAATTTGCGGCTGCCGAAGACGACGTTCCGGTTCAGTGGAAATACGTTGACGATCGTGACATGGACATTACTGAAAGCGGGAGAAGCGACAAAGATACCGGTGTGGTTGTTGATCCGGCAGGAAGGAGGACGCATCTGATGCCCGGTTTTACAGCACACTGGCTGGTGGCCATCCGTTCTATCGAATCAGCGCCAGCATATGTCAAAAGCGGTTTTGATGCATATGCTCTGGCTGTTAATAGCTTGAATGGCGATCTGACCACCGCGATCGACAATATCATTAAAGGCAAAGCCACCGTAAAGGCATTCATGGGAGAAGCGGGATGGATTCATAAAACGCCGGGGCGTTTTGACCAAATCATCGAGGAATGCGACAAAGCTTTCAAAGGGATAGGGAAAGATGAAGAGGGTAAGGATAAACCCAACCCTGCCCTCCGCGACGACATCACCTGTTTTTCGGCCTACATGCTGGGGGCCTGCGGGCCGGATTTCTGGATGATGCCGTCGCACGGCGGTGGGCGGGCGCCGTTAAACATGGGAGCGCATCATTTCGATCTGGGGCATTACAACCGGACGCATATGGTGTTCAAGCGATTTGTGTATGAACTGATTACAAATCCGGGGAAATTTCCCTATTCTACCGGCAACGGCAAGAAAGAACCGCTATTGCAGGCCAAAGTGGCCATTTCGTACTATATGGGCATGTGTACACACTTTGCGGCGGATCTGGTTGTCCACCCGCTGGTCAATGTTTCGGCAGGGGCTTACGGGCTGTTGACGAAGGAATGGCAGCCTGAAATGACCGGCGGCTTGAATATATTCAACACGCACAACAAGGTCGAGCATTACTGGGATTCGTATCTCAAGTGGCGGATATTTTGCGGCGATGTCGTCATCGGTGACAAAGCGGCGGATGCAACCGACCAGAAGCTCTGGGCGGACGCGAATTTCACATCTTTGCATTTTCCCACCGCAGAGAGCCTGGTCAGGTATATTGGCACACCCGACACGAAAGATAAAAAGGAACTGATCGCTTTTATCGAGAAAAGCGACAATAAATACCTTCTGGAAAAATGCCATAACTTTGCCCACGTCTTTTGCGACCGGATGCTGGAAGAGAAACCCGACATTCAGACGTTCCTGTATGATATCGCCGTTGATAAAAAGCATGGGGCGTATCCGAGAAAGCTGATGTATGCCAAAGCCTGTCAGGAAGCGATTGATACACAGTTTGATGACGCCGTCAGCGCGAAGCGAGAGACGGGAAAGCGCGAATGGAACAAGCGGGAAAAAGCATGGACACCCGAGATTACGAAAACCGGCAAGAGCGAAAAGCTCAAACTCAACGCCTTCTCCAGTTCAACGAATAAGGGTAAATCCTATAACAGTCTCAACTGGATCAATTATGTCGCCCTGCCGGATTTGGAAAAAGTTGCGCAATACGGCATGAGCGTTTTCTATGATCGCAGCGCCTTGCCCCGCTTCCTTGACCGGGCCGCGAACACGGCGGGGGAGCTGATCAAGGCGCTCAATCGCGCCATCCTATTGGCCACACATAATACCTCGGCCATAAAAAGCATGCATGATGTCAATCTGGGGGTTCTGGAGGGGTTCTGGAATCTGGATACGGGGATGGGGCTTCGCGTGTTGAAGGACGAAGACAGCCGCACCACAAGAGAGGTCAATACGATTCTGGATTTCCAACACATTTTGAATGAAGCCACCCATCTGGCCATAGGCCATAGCATCGATTACGCCTATATGGCAAAGATCAACAGCGCTGAATATGGCAGGAATCCATCAGGCGATGGAATCAACGTATTTAAAATTTATGGCGGCGATGAATGCCGGTTTGAGGATATTCTGAAGGTAAAGGAAAAGGAGCAATCGCATTTGGACAAAATCCGGGTTGATCATCCGGTGCAAAGCCAAAATACCCTTTCCGCTGCCACGACCCAACAAAACAACCAGCAACCCACAAACATTGTGAAACAGCCGATGTGGAACCGCCTGAATCTGACCCTGCGCGGATATATGCCTGATTTTCAAAACAGACAAGAAACGATGGCCTTCTATTTTTATGGCGACAAGGCCAAAACCTTCCATTCCGAAAAGGGAACGCTTGGTGAATACAGTCTGGATGACAAATTCATCCGCAAGTGGCTTACGACCTCCGCCAAACCGTTTGATTTCTTCACGACGGGAACGGCCGGTAAAAGTGACAACAAAAGAGACGGCGTTGAAATCTTCAAACGCGGCGCCTATGATCTTTGTCAATTCGACACGCATTTTCTGGCGACGGTGGAGACAAAAGATGATGCCATGGAAAAAATTCTATCCGGGGAAAATTGGTGCAATGTGGTCTCTGACACATTGAGAAGTCTCTATGGATGGAATTTCGCGGTGGGGACGGGTAGGAAAAAAGTGTTGCATCCGGCTGGCAGTGGCACTTTCTGCGCCGATCGGGACTTTGAATCTTATAAAAACGTCAGTCCCACGGAATACGTTTATTTTTCCGTTCATCCGCTGATCAAGATGAAAGAATACGGTAAAGGCGCAATGCCTAAGGGTTGGAGTTTTCAATCCACTTACCTGGACATCATCAGCGAAAAAATGGTTGCTAAAGAGCAAATCGAAAAGGACCTCATCAAGATCAACTGGATGGGGTTTGTGAAGATTGTTCTGATTTATGAATACGTCAAGGAGCGGGACCGGGGCGTTCAGTTGAAGGAATACTATATCGACGGCTGCAAATTTAACGCCAATGGATATGCTGTCGGGTGAAACAGGCGGGGCTTACTGCGTTCGGGGCGCGTACAGCCGGTCTGCCAATGCGCGCGACATGGACAGGCGTTAGCCCGCATCTGTGTTCCCCGAAGTAAATGGGGTCACCCATTAAAAGGCGCCTCCGTCAAAAATTCTTATGGCGCGGCGATTTATTTTCCAACCTATGAGCTCTCTCCCCTGTATGCCAAACTCGATTTTGCACAGAAGACCGGCTGGGGCACGTTTCTGGACAAATATCTCACAGCCTCGCGCAGGCGCTGAATCCCATGAAGATCGAACTTCACATTGAAGAACTTCTCCTCACGGGCTTTCCCCGAGCCCAGCGCCACCGCATTGCCGAAGCGCTGCAAAGCGAACTTAGCCGGCTTATGTCGGATGCGAAGATGGGTGAAACGTTCACGAGGGATTCCCAACACCCCCTACTCCCCGGTGGATCATTTTCCGTCCAGCCTGGCCGGCGGCCCGAAGCCATCGGCCGGCAAATCGCCGGGGCCGTATTTGAGCCCCTGTCACAAAACCGAGAGAAGAATATTCCATGAAAGCAACCGCATCCACTTCAGCAGTCCACTTTCCATCCAAACAGGCCGCGTCGCAGGCCACGCGGATGGATCATCAGGCGCTGAGAGCGACGCACGAGGCGCTGAAAACACCGGGGCATCGCCTCGACACCCCCGCACGCTCTTTCTTTGAGCCGCGATTTCATCATGATTTCAGCAAAATCAGCATTCATTCCGGAGACGCGGCCGCCGTTGCGTCCAGGCGGCTGGGCGCTGAGGCATTCACCATCGGTCGGCACATTGTTTTCGGCGAGAATCAGTATCGTCCACAATCCAATTCCGGCAGAAAACTCCTGGCGCATGAACTAACGCATGTCATCCAAAACAGAAACGCACCGGAGACGCACCCCTCTGCCTGGACGCTTGATTCCGGCGCATTCGGCGCTGAACGGGAGGCAGACACCTTGGCCGACTATGTCACCGGCGCGCGGCCGCCTTCCGCCCCACCCTTCATCGGATCAGCGCCATTCCCCGGCGTCATCCGGCGAAAAATCGCCACGCACAATGTCCCGATTGACGACTATCTGACCGGCAAGGGCATTCGCGACTATCAAAATTCCGGCAGTGTCTATGCGCATAACGATATTTGCACCATCGATCCGGACAAAGAAATACTTTATGGACTGCTGTCCTCCCGCATTGACTATCCGGTGGCGGGAAGCACGTCTGAAGCCGCGCGGACCCATCTCGATAAGCATGTCAAAGCCAGAAAGGGCATTGTGGATTACACCTATAAAAAACTGACATGGGGTGTCGGTCCAACCATGAAAATGAACTCGGACTACTGGCAGACCCGGGGAGAAAATACCGGGCCCAAACCCGGCGTGAGCTTTGTTGAAGCCTCCCGTGACGTTTTCGAAAACCCGACCGGCTTTGACTATGCCATGGCTTGCGAGGCCGCAGCGTATGTCACGTTCGCAGCCGGCAGTTCAAGCGGGGGCTACCGCGAAGCCACCGTCCACCCGGACGAATGGACGCCCGGCGATTTCGGCTACATAAAAAATTCGGCGTATCAAAAAGGGGTTTCAAAACCGGGGACCGAAGGCGAAAACATCATCCACGTTCGAGGCAGCATGTTCTGGGGACATCCGTTCGGCGAGAACAGTCTCAATGAATGGTTGTGCAAAATCAGGTCGTGGAATGGCAATACGGGTCGGCCCGCCATCAGCGGGTTAAAAAAGGTGACCAGCGTCGGACTCGACCCTTAAGCGCATTCCCTGCAGATGTACTTCCAAACATACAGGAGGAGGAATCATGGCTATTCCTTTTAATGTCATTGAGGATGCTTTCTTTTTTGTCAGTGCGGCGCAGCCGTATGAGCATAACGCCTATTTGTGCAAGCAGACCGGTCAGGTCTTCTACACATCGGAAATGGGCGATTCCGACGCGCTTCCTGAAGACCTGGACGAGTCCGATAAATATGTTGCCATTCCTCACAAAAACAATCTGAATCTGGGACGGACCCTTGTCTTTGAATTTGTCGAGGAATATTTACCCGCTGAACTGGACAAGGTTTTAGCGATATTTCGCAAAAGAGGCGCCTATTCCCGATACAAGGATCTTCTGGAAAGAAAGGGCTTTCTTCAGAAATGGTATCAATATGAAGAGGATCGGCAAAAGGCCGGCCTTCGCGACTGGTGCGCGGAAAATAACATTGAATTGTTGGGATAAAAAAGGAATCATCAGGCAATGTATTTGCCGACTTGGGCTACTCGCCGGATGAAGCCGCCATTTTGCAGATGAGAGCGGATCTCATGGCTGACCTGCGAAAATTTCTTGCGGTAAAAAAACTAACACAGACTGAAGCGGCAAAAATCTTTGGCGTCAGCCAATCGCGTGTCTCCGATTTAATAACCGGCAAATGGGAAAAGTTCAGTCTGGAGATGCTTATCACCCTCGCGACAAAAGCCGGAAGGCATGTCACCTTAAAGATTGCAGCATAGGCAGCATCGGAAAGACTACGGTAGTTAATAAGGACAACATTCCCCTGTCCGCGCACATTCACAGGCGGCCACCCACCTCTGGCTCCTTACCTGGTCTTTGCCGCGCCGTCGCCATCCTTGAAGGTTTTATACCGGATCATGTTACGACCAGCGGCATCGCTGACCCGCGCCGTCGTCATCTCCGTTTTGTCTTTGATCCGTTTAGAAGAAAGCCTGTTGTCTTTTGCGACTTCGACCGTTGCGGAATTTGCCTGAGACATCTCCCGAGGCGCCACTTCCTGCCGGATCATTATTTTCGGCTGGGCGGCAAATGCCGGTAAAGCAATCAGTGCAAGGGTTAACATCGATACCAGTATAATATTTTTCATCATCAACCTCCTATTACCTTGCATGACCTCAATCGGCGTAAAGGGTCAGCAATGTAAGCGATACAATCGCGTTATCATCATAGTAAACATCCACAGGTGCTGTATTCCAGACCACCCACACATCGTATAATCCTTCGGGAAGATCATAAAGATGGACGGACTCGCCGGGGGCAAGACTTTGCGTGATCTGATTCGGCCCCCAGGTGCTTGTATCTTTAGGCGACACGTAGATGGCGTCAATATACGAACTGACCGAGTCATTGAGGATTTCCATCGATCCGGTGAAATCAGAGTCATAGGCATACAGATGATAGGTTGTCCATGCGTCGATGGGATTATCATAGATATAGCCGTAATAGGTGCTCCAATCGCCGATAATTGTCGCTTTTACATCATAGTATCCAGCGGCGATGCCCGTCAGCGAATAATTTTCACCGGGCTGCAGTTCGTAATCGAGTTGATCGTCGCCCCATGACGATGCGTTTGCGGGCGTCAGATACAGAGATGAGATGGGAAATGACGTGTCGTTGTAAAACACCAGGGCCCCCGTGTCGTTAGGCGGATTGTCAATGTCGCCTCCTCCCCCGCAACCGAGAACAGCACCCAGTAAAACGACGAACCAGAAAAACAAAATTGTTTTTTTACACATGGATTCATCCCCGTATCGAATTTTTGATTTGTTTATGCAACAAATATAGGAACAACCGCCTGTGATGTCAAGATTACCCAAACGCATCGGGATTTCGGCTATTAATAAGAAACAGCATCAGGATGTCACCCATAAATTTATGGAGGCTTAGACACAATGAAATTATTACAATTGTTAGACTACAGTCAATTTTTAAGGCATCAATATTTGGACACCCTGGGCAAGCTCCCATGGGTGGAGGTTGTAAAGGACAGAGGCGCGAGCTTTCCATCGCTCAGAGACATTTTTTTACATATGGTCTTTGTGACAGATGCCTATATCAATTATGCGCTGCAGGGAAACAAGAATTATCCCAACGTCAACTATGAAGAGTACGACAGCATCGAAAAAATCAGAAAGTACATGGACGATGTGGAAACCCGTGCCAGCGACAACTTAGGCAAAATGACGCCGGAGCAACTGGAGAAAAGCGAGACCCTGCTCCTGGACTTTTTTCAGGAAGAAACGCATCATCGCGGCGAGCTCTTGGCGCTTCTTTGGCAGATGGATGTCGCGCCGCCGCACATGGGTTTTCTGAAGTACCGCGCTTTGCAAAACAATAGGTAAAAAAACTGACCGAGATCGAAGCGGCAAAAATCATTAGCGTCAGCCAATCGCGTGTCTCCGATTTAATGACCGGCAAATGAGTCACCATGATGATTGCGGCATAGAAGGAAGACAGTGTCTTTATTCTTGACTTCAAAGAGCTTTTCCCTGATATCATTGCCATAATTGATAATTAACCATTAGTTAAAAAAGGTGACGTATGGCTCGGCCCGGAATTGACATCCCCATGGAACGCATTAGAGCTTTTTGCTCGAAATGGAAGGTTGTGGAATTTTCGTTGTTTGGCTCCGTGCTGCGCGACGATTTCCGAGCGGACAGCGATATAGATGTTTTGTTGAGTTTTGAGGAAAATTCCACCTGGAGCCTGTATGATCTTGTTGATATGAAAGATGAGTTAAAAACCATCTTTGGCCGCGAAGTGGATCTTGTTGAAAAAGAAGCCATCCGCAATCCCTATCGCCGACGATCGATGCTCGCAGAGTACGAGGTGCTCTATGCCGCGTAATGAAAGCCACGACCCGGCTTATTTGTGGGACATGCTCGATTCCGCAAAAGCTATATCGGCATTTATTACAGATCGCACATTTCATGATTTTCAAACGAATCGAATGCTCAGAAATGCCGTGGAAAGAAATATGGAAATTATCGGTGAGGCGGCGAATCGCATTTCCGAAGATTTTAAGAAATCCCACTTGGAAATTCCATGGCGAAATATCATCGGTCAGCGAAATATTTTGATCCATGAATATGGTGAAGTAAAAAATGAAAGAATCTGGGTTGTGGCCACGGAAAGAATTCCAGAACTGATTGCATTATTAAAACCATTGCTGCCACAGGCGACACCGGACGAAAAACAATAATGAAGCATAAAGGAATCGCAGGGGAAAGGAAATAAATGGACCCGTCCCCTTTTATTTAAAAATATAATAGGATAACCCCATGCCTATGACTCATATCGAAAAAGGAGGCGTATTGTGAAAAAAGAAGTATCATTTGCTATCATTATGACGATATTATTTGCTGTTTTGGTTCTCTTGGGCGTTTTCGTTGGTTGTGGCGGTGGGGGCGGGGACACATCCAGTGGAGGTGGTGATACGTCCGCACCGACCACGCCAACGAATCTTAATGCATCTGCGCCATCTATAAATCAAATTAATCTTTCGTGGGATATCGCAACTGACAATGTAGGCGTTGTTGGGTATAAGATTTACCGAGATGGGGCATATTTGAAGTCTGTTACGGGTGCAGAGATTACGACAAGCGATATGGGGTTAAACACAAATACCACGTATTGCTACACGGTTTCTAGTTATGATGCGGCAAACAACGAATCTTCAAAAAGCACACAGTCCTGTGCCACAACACTTTATACGAAACAATTGGGCACATCGTCAATCGATACTGGTAATGGGGTTGCAATGGACGCAAGTGGAAATGTTTATGTGGTAGGTAGCACCCGTGGCAGTCTTGATGGAGAAAGCAATCTGGGCGACTGGGATGCGTTTCTGGTGAAGTATAGTGCAACAGGAATAAAGCAATGGACACGACTAATTGGTACGTCATCAATCGATAATGGCCGTGGGGTTGCAGTGGACGAAAACGGAAATATCTATGTAACTGGCGTCACCTACGGTGGTCTGGACGGAAACATTAACACAGGGCACGCCGATATGTTTCTAGTGAAATACAATATCTCAGGGACAAAGCAATGGACACGGCAGCAGGGTACGTCATCAATCGATACTGGTAATGGGGTTGCAGTGGACGCAAGCGGAAATATCTATGTAACCGGTGCTACAAACGGCAGTCTGGATGGAAATATCAACGCGGGGGATAGTGATATGTTCTTGGTAAAGTACAATACTAACGGTAATAAAAAATAAGCGAGGTGGGCGACGGATTATACCAACCATAGCGCAGCGACAGGGCGTGCCGATTACAAGGGGATGGTGATTAACGGTATTGCGAAGCCCGCAAAGGGAACTTATGCCGGATATGCAAGGCCAGAAAAACATAAGCCAATCTCGCTGAGTGAAATAGCAAAGAAAGCGGATTTGTGACTTTACCAAGCTGCTTGATCATACGATTTTTAATGTCTTCGCGAGCAAAAGCTGGACATCCTTAAGCGTTAAATTTTTATAACCTAAATCAGAAAGTCGGAGAGATCACCCCTTAATTAAGATTTCCCTTATTCAATGTTGCGCCTGTGACAAGGGCGTCCACGCTACGCCATTGCTACTCAGCCAAAGAAAATTCGGTTGTCCTCATTGCCTGCATTTCAATTTTTATCTTGTTCAATCCACCCTTTCTTCGCAGATGGAGCCATTAGATGCTGATAACTAATGTTAATGATGTCCCTGAAACACTATATCATTACTGCAGTATAGACACATTCATGAAAATTATTGAAAACAAAACAATCAGATTATCAAATATATTTAAAATGAATGACTACTCTGAGGTTATGCATGTTTTAGATTTTCTGTCCTATATTCTTGTCGAAGAGTACGGAAATAAGCCCTTCATATTCCCTTTCCCTTACAAAGGGATAGATAATAAGAACGCCTTTGATCTAATTGTTTCTGACATAAAAAAGAGCATAAATGAAGTTCGATTTTTGTCATACATTGCTTGTTTTTCCGAACCCGAAGAAGCCCTTGGGCAATGGAACCGTTACGGCAATGATGGTAAAGGGGTTGCAATCTGTTACGATGGCAAAATGCTATATAAGATTGCGAAGAAATGTTCTGTTGATACATATAAGGTCAATTATTCTGATGAAGATTGTAAGGAATACATTAAAACCACTATTGTATCCCGAATATTTGAAGCAATAAAAAATGCCGGTAATAATGGGAATGTTAAGAGCAACAGATGTCCTTATGATGTTATGGTATTAACATGTATTCTCAATGATGTATCTGCAATTTTATTATCTGCAGTTCAATATAAACATCACGCGTATAAAGATGAACGTGAGTGGCGCTTGTGCTTAAACACACAAATAACGCAAACATACTATCCCGAAGATATTAAAATTTATGATCAAGACAAATCATATGGTGATAATAGTGAAATAGTTAGGAAAAAAATATCCTTTACAAATAAATTGGGACATGGCGTTTCTTCTTATATTGATCTGTCGTTTAAAGAATTAAAAAAAACTAATTTTATAAAAGAAATTATAATTGGCCCGAGGTCAATAATTAATAAGAGAGATTTGGACTTGAAAACATTTCTTTTTATAAATGGCTTCGATATTGGGGAACCCCAAAATGCATGTACTAGGATTTATCACTCAAAAATACCGTACAGAGGATAATTGGGACAGATCGAGTGAGCGACAAAGGGACGCTGTGAGCGACAAAGGGACGCTGTTTCCTTATTAACTTACGCTACATAATTATCTGTTTTCACACGTCTTATCAGCAAGCCAAGAGGTCCGTATGTATTACCTAAATCCTGCGCGCCGAAGTCAAAAAAATGAATAAACCATCTGGGAGGCCTGTTGTATAAAAAAATATGCAAATAAACACAAAAACAACAGGAGGTACCCAGATGGTAAATGCTGGGACACAGGATCAGTTAACTCGAAAATAACACAAGGGTGTAGGCAGGAAAAGCCAGGGGGCATTGAAATAAAAGGTTTGCTGCCATCGCCCTCCATTTTACCCGAGCGCATTGACATGGATTGTCAGCAACGACGCTATAAACATCTTTTCCGGTACGGCCATTGCAGGGAACGGTTTTAAACCGTTCCCTACAAAAAGCATCTCTCATAGTCTTAATCGTTCATCCATCATAATCATTTGAACCATTCACCGGATCATGTTACAAATATCAATATTTTGGAAAACCGAGACGGTAAGGTAAAGAGGGTGGAGATATGTCACCTGCAGTACTGAGATCAGGCCCATATAGATTCTACTTTGTCAGTCACGATCTACATGAACCACCGCATGTTCATATCGACAGGGATGCATTTTCCGCCAAATTCTGGCTTAGCCCAGTCGCACTGGCTTACAATCTCGGATTTCAGGCTAAAGAATTGAGAAAAATTGAAGCATTAACTTCAGAACATCAGAAAGAATTGATGGAGGCATGGAATGACTACTTTGGAACCTAAATCAGGGGAACGTGTGAGAGACATCCGCCTTACAGAGGACGCGATAAGTGTTGATCTTTTCGACGGACGCACCATAACGGTTCCTTTAACCTGGTACCCCCGGCTATTACATGCAAGTCCCCAGGAGCGCGGCAACTGGCAAGTATCGGGCGCGGGATATGGCATTCACTGGCCGGATCTTGATGAAGACCTTTCGACACAGGGACTTTTACAAGGCGCCCCTGCTCCCCGAGGAAAGGCCAAAGCGGCCTGAATTCAATTGGGAAAAGCGGATCGTGATTAAAAAAAGAGTCTGCAAAGAGTTTCTCGTGTTATTCATCGATAATATCAAATAGGCGCACAGAGGAAGGCGCTACATTGCTTTGGTTTCTAGGGTGCGTGTCTTCAGGCGCGCCAAAGCAGCCTGCCCATAACGATTGGCGCAGCTAAAGCTGCGCACTACATCAGATGAACGCGGACTTTAGACCCGCGAAACCAGCTGCCTGTCGCGATCAGCGCGCCTAAAGGCACTACAGCATTAACAAACAAGATACAGCCCCCTTCTTCCCCAAAAAAAGATTACCCAATTCTTGGAGAATTTTATGAGCAGTTTTCCCGGTTCGCCGCGTCTGCAAAAGGGCGCGATTGTCGGCATTGATCCGGTTATGCCGGTTCCCACGTTTGTGGTCTTTCAGTCTGCCTCAAGCAACATTAAAATGAAATTTTATCAGGAAGGAATAGAATTATGATGCGCAGGTTAGCGATTATTGTTTTCATGCTTTTTGTCAGCGCGTGGGGATGTTCCGGTGGAAAGATTGAAGTTGCGGTAACATCGCCGTCAGGCGGCGCGACGATTTCAGGAAACGTCATCACCGTAACCGGGACCGTCAAAAACACTGCCGAAACGGGCGTGACGGTGAATGGCATTCCCGCCTCCCTGTATGCGGACCCCACGGATGTCAATCGCGCCATCACCCGGAAAACGCCACTGCAAGCGCGCTTTGTGGTCAACGCCGTCCCGCTTGTCGCGGGGAAAAACACGTTGACCATTGTGGCTACGGATGTCAACGGTTTGACCCAAACCAAAACCGTTGAGGTAACGGCTGATATTCCTGAACAATTCATCATGCTTGAAGCCTCCTGCGATACGGGCGTTGCACCCATGGAGATCAGTTTAAGAATCGGCGGCACTGTCCGTCCCAGCACCACGTCCATCACATATACGGGTCCCGGCACAGTGGAAGCCATGACGAGCGACGATCCGGAGGAATACCACTATAAGCTTAACGCGCCGGGGATTTATCATTTTAACGCGATGGCTCAAAATGCCGAGGGCAAAACCTATTCAGACACATTGATCGTCACGGTTTTGCCGCTTGAGCAAATCCATGCGCTGCTCAAATCCCGCTGGGACAAATTTACATTGGCCTTGAGTGATCAAGATATTGATGAAGCGTCAACCCATTTTGCATCCGTATCCCGTGATATCTATAAGCAGACCTATAACAATTTAAAGCCCATCCTTTCCGACGTTACCCATGAACTCAACAGCGCCCGGATCAATTTCATATCGCTGAATAATCGCAGAGCCACTTATGAAATACTGGTTACCCGGGAGGGCACGACCGCTTCATTTCAGCTTGAATTTATCATGGACGAAACGGGAATATGGAAAATATATAAATATTAGCTTATTGCGCAAGCCCAACCGACAACACGTTTTTCAAATGGAGGTTTTAATATGACCAGATCCGTTATGACGCTTGTGATGGGCATGATGCTTTTGCTGTCCTTTGCCGCGAGTGCACGGGCCGACTGGCCGGTGACAAGCTATCCGGAATATCGCGGGAAGATTCTTGACGCCGAAACGAAAGAACCCATCGAGGGCGCGGTGGCGGTGGTTTATTATGATCGCGACATGCTCATCGGCGGCCCAGGCGGCCCCGGGTCTTATATCTTCCATGCCAAAGAGCGACTGACGGATGAAAAAGGCGAATTTACCTTTCCGTCTTATACCTCATTGCATCTTATTTCCGAGGGGGGCTGCGCCTCGTTCATATTTTTTAAACCCGGCTACATGGCCATTTCCGGGCTGGTTTATACGCTGGATGACACGGGGCTTTATGTTTCCCTCGATCAATACCTCTCCACAGGACCTGTTGGCGAAGAAATCGAGATCAGATACGCAACCCGCAAAGGCGCGGTCGTTCCATGGGTTGGCCCTGCGGGCATTGTGGAACTGCGGAAGGCGAAGACAAGGGAGGAAAAATGGAGATCATCTTTGGTATCCACATCATCAATGGGGGCAAGAGAATTGCCGATTTTATATAAGGCAATTGAGGAGGCAGAAAAAAAGCTGAAAGCGGAGGGCATTCAATGAATCGCTGCTTAAAAAGAAATTTTATAGTACTATGCGGCATACTTCTGATAGCTTTATGTAATGTTACGAATGTGTTGGCGTTGCATCCGTAACGCACAGGGCGATAAATGAATCCATAGCCTCAGAAGGTTTTCTGGATCAGTATCTAAAATACCAACTGGGCATGGAAGCGGGTTTAAAAACTAAATACTTTGAGCGCAGTGTTGATAAATGGATCGCCGACGGTGGTGAGAAGGAAGACCTCATGGGTGTGCGATCCATGTATCATTTTCACAATCCTC
>CAZSQS010000009.1:0-66084 GCA_964608995.1 uncultured Smithella sp.
GCCTTCGTTGTACGGGACCCGGCCATAAATATAATGCCGGAAAGACTCTTAATGGATAAACGCGCAGGAATCAACCCAAATTTTATAAAAAGGCGGCCGGGGCAAAGGTGCCCGGCCGCCTGGGTTGATCATTGTTTTAAGACGGGTAGCGGATCTTCCGTCGCCTTTATCTAAACCACCACCATCCGCCCGACGAGCTGCTGGAGGAGCTGCTGGATGAACTGGAGATCCACCACCACGAGCCGCTCGACGAACTGCTGCTTGAACTGCTCGAAGAGCTTGAGGAACTTGAGGAACTGGAGGAACTCGAAGAACTCGAGGAGCTTGAAGAACTCGAAGAGCTCGAAGAGATATTCCAAGAGACATTCAGTGTTTGCATCATCAGCGCGTAAGAGGAAAGACCGGAGAATTTACAGGCATAGTTGGTGTACATTTTCTGACGGAAAAGACCGTTGGGCCTGTTGGTTGTTTTTCCCCAGCTGTTGAGGACAATCCAGTAATGGTTGGCCGTGTTCGAGCTCGAATCATCATAGCCGACAATGGTGACCGCGTGACCGCCGCCGCCATAGGAGCTCCAGGTTTGCCCGCAGTAATTGTCCGGATTCCAGACCGTGCTCTCCGAGGAATTGTTCCAGAAGCTGTAGAAGTTATTCCAGGCTGTGGAGGTAGGAAGGTAATAGGCCAGCCAGATCGCTTTGCCCTGATTCAGAATGTTTTTAATGTTGGCAATGGCCTGAGCTTGTGAGACGCCGGTCGTGGTAATGGTTGCCGCGGCAATGGAAGACATGGGATACGTTGTGGATGTGGAAACATTGCTGCAGGAAACGGTTGATATGCTGCCGTAATAGCTGCAACTTTTCGAGCCGTCCTTGTAGCCGGCATTGCCGTTGGTTGAAGGAATGGCTTTGAGCTTGCTTTTGTAGAATGTGACCAAATCCGACAGGAATCCGCCGCAGCAGGCGCTGTTTCCCGATTTACAGGAGTTGATGTATTGAACGGAAAGATTGGCCTTGATTCCCTTTTGTCTTTTCAGATCGACGCCCAAAACGCGGGTGCCGGCCCATGCCCAGCAGTTGCCGCAGTTTCCCTGATTTTCCGAGGGATTGTAGTTAAGATTGCCCAGAACATTTGCGGATGAAAACGCCGGATCCACCGTTCCCGTGACGGCGTTAAACGCAGGCGCTGATTGGCGTTTGTGAAATCGCTCATCAATGCGCGCTCGGGCGTTTTTTTCGTGCCGTTCATGCCATTTTTTGATTGTTTCCACATCCGGTTTCATGATGGGAAATGTCTTGGCGGGAATGGCATTGGGATTGGGAACATATTCCCTGTCTCCGCGTGACTGGCTTTGTGCCGGGGCGGGAACCGTGAACGAAACCACGATCATCGCCAGAACTGAAACAAAAAATACCCATAATAATTTCCTTTTCATATTGCCCTCCGTTAGCTTTTATTGCATGCGCCAACTCGGGCGCATGTGGAACACTTAGGGTGTCTTGCCGTCATTCAGTGTTGGAAAATCAAAGAGAATCGGGGTGCATGTTCCTCTGACGATGACCTTCATCTTGCCGGGAATGCGCTTGCCCGGTTTCAAATCGTTCTTTTCCAGAAAATTTTTGCCCGGTGCGTTAAAATCCTTCGTGAGGAGTGTCCATGTCTTTTTATCCGTCTGGGCGAAGTCTTCCTTGACGGGCTGGCTGGGGAAAAAAGAAAATTGTACGTCGTATTCGGCAGATGTACCGTTTTTTTGTGAGATGGATTCAATTTTTGCTTCGCCCGGGTAGGTTTTATATTCGCATGCGCCACCTACGCGCGGCGCTGAAGAGGCGGCTTTTGCCGGGGAGGAAAAATAAAGTGGGGAAATGGCCATCAGGGCCAGAGACAGGAAAGCCAATCCTGTTGCCCATCTGTATGCAAATCCGGATAAATATTTCATGGGGTCACTCCTTGCTGATTACCACCCGTTCAAACGGTTGGCCTTATGAATGATATTAAAGGTAATTAGCTATATGCACAATACGCACCATATCTGTATTTCTGATCCAACTTGCTGAATTAAAATGGAAATAACCAACAATGCCGTGGTATGGCCAGGCCTTTCATTATTCAATAAAGGACACAACTGTCCTAAAGTGAGACAACATGGGACAAAAAAAGTAATGAGTGGCAAATGTGAGACACGTTAAATTTGTAGCAATGGCCGGACTTCTCTGTTGCCGAAGCTCCCGCGCACTTTAATCCTCATGGCGGAGAGTGGGGGATTCGTCCGGCATACGCCTTCGTGACGGTCTTTGCCCGTCAAACCCTTGGACCCGGCCAGTTGATCTTCGGTTTTAATGGCGGAGAGTGGGGGATTCGAACCCCCGTAGGAGCTTGTGGCCCCTAAATCGATTTCGAGTCGATCCCGTTACGACCACTTCGGTAACTCTCCGCATGATGATAAACTGGCGGAGAGCGGGGGATTCGTCCGGCATACGCCGGATGATGGTCTTCGACCGTCAAACCCTGCAACTCAGCCATATAAAGAACGGTTATAATGGCGGAGAGAGGGGGATTCGAACCCCCGGTACACCTTTGTGGGCGTACACGCGATTTCCAGTCGCGCTCCTTCGGCCACTCAGACATCTCTCCGCGTCATGATGATGACGAATCGGCTCTTACCCTCTTTTCCCTAAAAAATCTACTCAAAATTTCGCTGCATTGTGGCTGTAAGACGCCTTCCGTGATTTCCACCCGGTGGTTGAGCCGGTCATCGCTTAGCAATTGATAAAGAGATGTCACCGCGCCGCTTTTCGGGTCGCGCGCGCCGAAAACCACACGCGACAGGCGCGACAGGACAATGACGCCGGCGCACATGGCGCAGGGTTCCAGTGTGACAAAAAGCTCCGCCCCGTTCAGGCGGTAATTGCCGGTTTTTTGCGCTGCGAGGCGAATGGCCAGCATCTCGGCATGCGCGGATGGATCGTCCGATGCAATGGGTGCGTTATGCGCCCGCGCTAGGATCATCCCGTTTTGCGCGACGACGGCGCCCACGGGAACTTCGTCGAGCTGATAAGCTTTCCGGGCTTCTTCCAGGGCAATTTCCATCAGACAGGTATCTGTGAGCATGCGTGTGCCTCTTGTGGCGTCGTTTGAGATTTTTTGAGTTATCATATTGTTGATTTTGAGGCAAATGCCGTATATGATCTTGGCCATGTACTCAAAGAAATTATTTTTGTGGCCTGTTTTAATCTCCATTATCGGGCATATTGCGCTCATTGCGATCAGCAGTATGGTTGATCTGCGTGAAAATTTGAGGGCGGAAGAAATTTTTACGGTGGGGCTTGCCCAGTATGATCCCCTGTTTGATATGCCAGCCGAAGAGGAAAATGGCGTAGAAAAAGAAGACCCAAAACCCCCGGAAGATGAACAGGAAAGCCCGGCTGAGGCTCAACGCGAGGATACGGTCAATATCGGCTCCATGGATATCAAATATGCGTCGTATCTGGCCTCGGTGAAAAAAAAGATTACCCGTGTGTGGCGGTATCCGGCTGCGGCTTATACAAAAAGTGAAGAAGGGGTGGTTCTGATCAAATTTACAATAGAAGCCGACGGCTCGCTATCCAAAACACTGCTGAGTTCTTCTTCCGGTTTTAACAGTCTGGATCTTGCAACGCTCGATGTCGTCCGTTATGCCGCGCCTTTCCGGCCACTGCCGTCAGAGTACCACCTGACCCGGCTGCACATCGTGGCCTCCTTCAACTACCGGATGAAACCCTAGCGCGCCGACCCGGTAAGCGCGCGAATCCGGCGCTTTGTTTGGGTGCGAGCGTCCACTTATTTTTTTTGCAGCTGATCCATCGCGGCAACAAGCCGGCTTAGCCTGTCCACCAGGTCCTCCTGTTCGGCAGTGGGCAGAGTTTGAAACGTCGCCATGTCGAAGGCTTCAAATTTTTCTCTCAATCTGGCCACAATCGGCGCCGGATTGATCCGTTCGGTTGTTTGTCCGGCAGGCCGCACGACTTCGGTCTTTTCGCCCGGCGTCAGAAGGATTTCTTCTAAATACTCAGGGATTTCCACGGCTAACCCGAATTTTTCCCGAATCAATGATGCCAGCGTCTCCTGCGCGGAATTTTCACCGTGCACGAGATAAACGCCCATTTTCGGATTTTGAAAAGAGGCCAGCCAGTCGAGAAGCTGTGTCTGCCCGGCATGGGCGGAAAATCCATTGATGGTGAAAATTTTCGCCGCAATGGCAATGTCTTCGTTAAAAATGCGGATTCTGTTTGCGCCATCCACAATCTTCCGGCCGTTGGTTCCCTGCGCCTGGAATCCGACAAACACCACGCTTGCGCCCGCTCGCCACAAATTATGCCGCAGATGGTGCAGGATGCGTCCCGCGTTGGCCATGCCGCTTGCGGAAATGACAATGGCCGGCTCGGCGGTTTCGTTGATACGAACTGATTCTGCCGTAGAAGAGGTGAAGCGCAATTGCGGCAATTTCAGGGGATTTTCACCTTTTTCCAGGAGCGCCTGCATGTCGGCGTCCATATGGGCGCTGTGGCGGCGGAAAATTTCCGTGGCCTTGATCGCCAGAGGGCTGTCCAGATAGATCGGCATATCTTTGGGCAGACGGCCGTCTTTGGATAAAAGATGCAGGGAATAGAGAATTTCCTGCGTCCGTTCAACAGCAAAGGCGGGAATGATGACCTTTTCGCGATTTTTGTAACTGTAGGCGATGGCCTGGGCCAATTCATCGATGCTTTCGGATTCGCCCTTGTGATTGCGGTTGCCGTAAGTCGATTCCATAAAAAGGTAATCCGCGTCGGCAAGCTCTGTCGGATCTTTCATCAATAATTGGTTTGGCCGTCCGATATCGCCGGAAAAAACCAGTTTCAGTCTCTTTCCCTTTTCCTCGATAAAAAGCTCCACGATCGCTGAGCCCAGAATATGTCCCGCATCCTGAAACTGGATTTGAATGCCTTCTGCGGGAGAGAAAAATTTTCCATACGGCTTGGCCGAAATTTTCGGCAGCACGGCCTGGGCGTCCTCAAGCGTATAAAGCGCAACGGCGTCGGCCTTTGCCCCGGCGCGCAGCATCCGCTTGTTTTTACCCGAGGCGTCTGTTTCCTGAATATGCGCGCTGTCCAGAAGCAGGATGCCCAGTAAATCCTTAGTCGGCTCCGTGGTATAAATTGGCCCGGAAAAACCATAATGGCCCATGCGGGGCAAAAGGCCGGTGTGATCAATGTGCGCGTGCGTAATAACGATAAAATCCAGATGCTTCGGATCATAAGGCTCAATGGCCCAGTTGCGCTTTTCAATCTGCGATGATCCCTGATGCATGCCGCAGTCGATGGCAAAACGGACTTTATCTGTCTCAATGACGAAACAGGAACCCGTCACCGTTTGGGCGGCCCCGAGAAATTTAATTTTCATGTAAAATCCTTAAATAATAGTTAGGATGTTGGCTATGGGCTGGAAACTTTACTAAGCATCTCCTATTGCCCCTTGCCTATCGCCCATAGCCTATTGACTGATCTTTTATTCTTTCCCTGATTTTTTTAATTTTTTAGCTTCTTTTTTTTCTTTGGCGGTCTTGGCTGGTTTCTTTTTGTCATCTTTTTTAACATCTTTTGATTTCGACATGGCTTTCCTCCTTATTGTCCTTACAGTGTGTTTTTAATTCGCCACAGGGGGCCCATTCATTTGCGTTACATCTTTCCTTCGCTAAGCAGGCTTCTTTCGATATCCAAAACAGCCCTGCCCAGCGATGCTTCGATGGTTTTGTCGTCGAGGCGGAACTCAACGCTGACGTATTGCATATTCCGGTTGATCGCGGACATTTCCGGTTCACGAACATTGCGAACAACTGCATCTATATTAAATGAGGCATTGCCGATAATCAATTTAAAATTGACCCGGTCACCCGTTTGAAAGAAATTGCGCCTGGGAAACGAAAATTTTGCCCCGCCGAGAGAAATATCGATCAGTGTGACTTTTTGTTCTTGCAGAAAGAGGGAAAGATCTGCGCTGGAAGGCGGCTTGACCCGGAAATACATGCGAAAATCCGTCGGTTCGAGCTCGCCGGTTTTCTTGATTAAAAGCGCCGTAACCGGATTTCCCGCCGACATTTCATAATGATCATTGATTTCGAGAATTTTGGCTGGAAAACCGAAACGCAAGATTCGCTGGTCGGATTTAACCAGAAAAGTGACCACGACCTGTCGATTGAGAAATTGATCGGTAAGCGCCGGCGATGTTTGTGATATCGTGATGATATTTTTATCGCGCTCATAGACGACCGCTTTCATATAATGGGCATTGGGCTGATTGCGTTCGTTGGCAAAAACTATATCGAGCGGCATGCCGGCTTTAATCTCAGGTTTTTGCATGAAATAAAGTCCGTTTCCTCAGTGACCTTAATGTTTATTGATGTCATAGCAAAATAGATTGAAAAAAAAAAGGCAAATGATAGCGGGAAAATTGGACAGCATCATTTCTTTTAGTGTGTCAAATACAACACGCCCGTGGTGATTTTTAGAAATCATAAGCCATTTTGTGATTTATATCACATTTGATGAGGTAAAAAATAAGACAGGGTGTGTGTTGAATATACCACGTGCGTTAAGCGGGTTGGAAGTGATAATTCTTAATAAATTCAAAGTTTAAAAGTGTATCTTGGCAAAATTTGTCAACTCGCGGAGAAATTTATACACGGTTGTATCGAATCAATTTATACAAATTTAAATAATCTTACAAAATGGCACTTGTATTGCTAGTCATGAGGCAAGCGAAACGCACGGAACCGTCCGGGAAAAAAATCTTGACAAGCCCGGTGGCACGATGCTAGTTTTCGCGCCGTGTATTGAGCCTTGCAAGGCAAAAATACACAAAGCTTTTGGAAGCGCCTTGAATTTGAGATGCCCGTTTCGAAAACAAGGCGGAAACCGTCCAACCCTATAGAAACTTTTTAGGAGGAGAAAATGAAGAGATTTTGGTTAGTTTTGCTGGCACTGGGGTTAATCGCAGCCTTCAGTACGCAAGCGATGGCCGTTGACCTGAAATGGTCCGGCGAGTATTATGCGGCAGGAATGTACATGGACAGAACCAACTTGATTAAAGATGGTTCACCCAGCACCGCTTTTTATTTTCAGAGACTGCGCCTGAACACGACCTTCATCGTGCATCCGGGCCTGTTTTTGATTGCCCGCGCCGACGTGATGGAAAGAGCCTGGGGCGCCAACAGAAGTGTTCCCAATGCGGCTCTTGACTCGTTGTCTGCTGGCACCAGAGCTGAAAACGAAAATATCGCTTTTGATTTGCTCTATGCCGTTTACATTTCCCCGATCGGCATCATCCAGGCTGGTTACCAGATCGATGGCGCTTGGGGTACCGTGTTTGGTGACAACAGCACTCCCACGGGTAAAGTTGGCTACACCTTCCGTGGCGGTCCTGTTACATTGGGCGTTCAGACCGGCAAGAGCAATGGTGGCGAAAATAGCCGCACCGCTATTAACGCAACGAATGCATCTGACAGAGACAACAGCTTTTACACTGCTTTTGGCGTTTTCGCTTGGAAAACGGGTCAGGCTGGTTTTCTGGTAAAGCACTTCATCAATAAAGGTGCCAGAGGCGCCGTCGACCCGGTTTTCGGTGCGCTGCCTTGGGATAACAGCACGAAAGTTACGGCATTTTTGCCCTATGTGAAAGCACAGTTGGGTCCCGTTGCAGTTCAGGCAGAATTGAACTACCTCTATGGTGCAGTGAAGTGGGAAACCCCCGGTGATGCCACTGCTCGCGCTTTCATCCAGACGGATGAAGTAAAAGTTGGGCAGCTGTCGGCATGGATTGATGCACTGGCCGATTTCGGTATGTTCTATGCTGGCGGTTCGCTGGCTTATGTATCCGGCGATGACTTCAGCACAAGAGATAAGGCTGAAGGTGGAAGCCTCAACGGTGGTTTGGACTGGAATCCCTGCTTGATCATGTTCAACGCTGATCGTAATTACTGGGCAGGTGGTTTGGCTGGCGCCAATGGCGCAAACATCAATGCCCCGATGAACAACGCTTACTTCGTGCAGGTGCGCGGTGGTGTTCGTCCGATTGAAAAACTCGACATCGGCATGTCCGTTTCTTATGCTCACGCCGACAAGACCCTTTCCGCTCAGTGGGAAGGCAGAGACTATGGTTACGAAGTTGACCTGACCGGTACCTACAAGATCACCAACAACCTGTCCTATATGCTGGGCGGCGGTTATCTGTTCACCGGCAAGTTCCTCAAAGGCATCTCCGGAACGCCTGAACTCGAGAACAACTTCCTGATCATCAACAAACTGACGGTGACCTTCTAGTTTGTAATTCCTAGACGGTTCGTCTGTTAGAAAAATTAAGCCCGGCGTTAAAACGCCGGGCTTTTTTTAGCCAAATTTCCGATCCGTCATTTTGGTTGATTTATTAGAGCAAATGCGATTTAAGTCCCATAAAAAATAAGGACTCGTTCCATGCCGATTGGTTACTACAGCACGAATCGATATTTGAAGGCCGGCTCAGGCATTGAGCCCTTTACCGGGAAGGTTTCTTTTAAAGAAGCACTCCTGGCCGGTCAGGCGCCCGATGAAGGGCTGTTCATGCCGGAGAGCCTTCCGAAACTTTCCATGACGGACATTATCGCACTTCGCGACAAGCCCTACTGGCAGGCGGCGCTTCTGGTTGCGCGGGCATTTCTTCGGGACGAATTTTCAGACGAGGTCCTGCAATCCGTTGTCCGCGACGCCTACACCTACCCCGTGCCGCTGGAGGCGGTGTATCCGCGCGCGTTTATCCTGCGGCTTGATCAGGGGCCGACGGCCTCCTTTAAGGATTTCGCTGCGCGCATGATGGCCAGACTCATGAGCCACTGCCGTCCCGAAGGAGAGAGGCTCAATATTCTCGTGGCGACCTCCGGCGATACGGGAAGCGCTGTGGGCGAAGCGTATAAAGGTGTTCAGGGAATTGACGTGACCATTTTATATCCAGCCCTTGAAGTGAGTCTGATGCAGAAAAAACAACTGGACACCATCGGCGGCAACGTTCAGGCGCTCTGCGTGAACGGGAAATTCGACGATTGCCAGAATCTGGTTAAAGAAGCGTTTGCCGATAAGGCCCTGAACGGGTTTAATCTGTCTTCAGCCAATTCGATTAATTTCGGCCGTATCCTGCCTCAGATGGTCTATTACATTTATGCCTACGCGCAGCTGGCAGGCGCGGATGAAGAAATTCTTATTTCGGTTCCTTCCGGAAATTTTGGCAACGCCCTGGGCTGCGAATACGCCAGACGCATGGGCTTGCCCGTCGGGAAGCTCATCATGCCTACCAATGAAAACGATGAATTCCCTATTTTTCTGGAAACCGGCCACTATGCCAAGGTGTCGCCGTCGCGCGCTTGTATTTCCAACGCCATGAATGTGGGCCACCCCAGCAATCTGGCGCGCTTTTTTGATCTTTACGGCGGAACGGTTGACCGCACGGGTCAAGTTCACCGCGCGCCGGATTTAAGCGAGATGAAGAAACACATTTTTTCGGTGAGCGTAAGCGACGATCTGACCCGCCGGACGATTAAGAAGGTTTATGACAACTACCGTGTTGTGCTGGAGCCGCACGGTGCGGTCGGCTGGGCCGGACTTGAGGCTTACCTGGCCCAAAGCGGCGACACGCGGCTGGCCGTGTGTCTGGAAACCGCACATCCCGCGAAGTTTCCCGAAGAAATCAATCATCTGCTGGGAATCCATCCCGAACCGCCGGAGAGCATGAAAGATCTTGCCTCGCGAAAAGGGGACGCCATCAGCCTTCCGGGGAATTATGCCGCTTTTAAAAAGTATCTGCTGGCGCATTTGAAGATCCGCGAATAACCCCAGGATTTTTCGCGCCCACCTAAGGCTTTCGCACCCTTTTTCCCGACAATGCCGCTTGACTTACCGGCTAAAAAAATATAGTCAATTGGACTTTTAAAACGCGGAGAAATTATGGAAGACAATGATCTTTTGAAGGTTCGCCTGGAAAAAATCGCAGCCTTGAGGGCAGCCGGGATTGATCTGTATCCCAATGACATAAAACCCAGCTCCACCACAGCGGACATCCTTGCCCGTTTCGAAGAGGCCGATGCCGATAAGCTGGCGGCGCTTACGGAAAAGTTTTCGATTGCGGGCCGCCTGATGGCGGTTCGAAACTTCGGCAAGGCGGCCTTTGTTCAAGTTCAGGACCGCAAAGGCCGCCTGCAGGGTTATATTGCCAAGAACATTCTCAGCGAAGGGGACTTTGCCCTGTTTAAAAAACTCGATGTCGGAGATATGGTTTGGGTTTCGGGCAAACTCTTTCGGACGAAAACACAGGAACTCACGCTTGAAGTCGAATCGATCCGGCTGGCGGCCAAAGCGCTCCACCCGCTGCCGGAAAAGTGGCATGGGCTCACTGACGTGGAGACGCGCTACCGGCAGCGCCATCTGGATTTAATCGCCAACCCGGCCGTTAAAGAAATTTTTCAGCGCCGCAGTATGATTATCCGGTTAATCCGGCAGTTCATGGACGGTCACGATTTTCTGGAAGTGGAAACGCCGATGATGCAGCCGCGCGCGGGAGGCGCCGCCGCCCGTCCGTTCAAAACGCATCACAACGCGCTCGACTCGGATTTCTTTTTAAGGATTGCGCCCGAGCTTTACCTCAAGCGCCTGGTCACAGGCGGTCTCGAGCGTGTCTATGAGATCAACCGCAACTTCCGCAATGAGGGCATTTCCACCTTTCACAATCCCGAATTCACGATGATGGAATTCTATCAAAGCTATGCCACCTATGAGGATTTGATGTCCTTGACGGAAGAGCTCTTTGGCTTTATTGCCCAGCGGATTTTTAACGGACTTAAGTTTCGCTATCAGGGCGTGGAGATTGACCTTGCGCCGCGGTGGCGAAGGCTGGCGGTTAAAGACGCCCTGCTGGAAATCGCCGGCATGGCGCCTGAGGATTTGACAGATGTCGGGCGCGCGATTGACTTTGCCCGCAAATCCGGTTGCGACGTTAAGGAAACAGACCCGCTGGGGAAAATCCTCATGGCGATCTTTGATGAGCGGGTGGAGAAAACACTGATTCAACCGACCTTCGTCACGCACTATCCGGTGGCCGTCTCGCCGCTTTCGCGCCGTTCCAACACAGATCCGGAAGTGGTGGATCGTTTCGAGCTCTACATCGCCGGGCGTGAAATTGCCAACGCCTTTTCCGAACTCAATGACCCGGCCGACCAGCGTGGGCGGTTTATGGATCAGATCCGCCAGCGTGAAGCCGGCGATGACGAAGCGCATGAAATGGATGAGGATTACGTCCGCGCGCTGGAATATGCCATGCCGCCCACCGCTGGAGAAGGCATCGGCATTGACCGTCTGGTCATGCTTTTGACCGACTCGGCGTCTATCCGCGACGTGATTTTATTTCCTCTGCTTCGGACCAAACCCGAATAGGCCCTCCGCGGCGCACTGGGCGCGATGCGCGACGCCGCTTTCAAACAGGATTACCAAAACGATGTCATACGAATTTTTTATCAGCAGACGATACATGAGGGCGAAGCGCAAACAGGTTTTCGTTTCGATTATTACCTTCATTTCCATTCTGGGCATTTTCCTGGGCGTCGCCGCGCTGATCATTGTCCTCGCGGTTATGAACGGGTTTGAGGAAGACCTGCGTCAGAAGATTCTGGGCATCCGTTCTCATATTGAAGTGACGTCCGCCATGTCGGGCCCCATGACGAATTATGCCACGATCCGCAAGGAAATTGACGACGTGCCGGGCGTGGTCGCCTCCACACCGTTTATTTACACGCAGGCGATGATGCGCTCTGCGGCCAGCGTCACGGGGGTTGTCCTTCGTGGCCTCGAGGTGGAAAGCGCGCCCAGGGTGATCAATCTCGGTAAAATTCGCGAGGGGCGTCTCGAAGACCTCGACGCGATTCCGTCAAGCGTTTTACAAAAACTGCCCGTCGAAGACCGGGAGCTCTCCGGCATTCTCATCGGCAAGGAAATGGCCCGCAACATGCGTCTGTCCCTGTATGATGCGTTGACCATCATTTCGCCGATCGGCGGCATCTCCACGCCGATGGGCATGGTGCCCCGGATGAAAAAATTTCTGGTCGTGGGGATTTACGAATCGGGATTTTACGAATACGATTCCTCGCTGGCGTTTTTATCACTCAAAAGCAGTCAGGAATTTCTCGACATGGGCGAGGCTGTCTCCGGCATTGACCTGGTCGTCTCCGACATCTACAAGGCCGATGCCATTTCGCGCCATATCCAGAGCAAGCTGGGGTTTCCCTACTTTGCGCAAAACTGGATGGAGATGAACCGCAACCTTTTTTCGGCGCTGAAGCTCGAAAAGCTCGTCATGTTCATCATCCTGAGTCTGATCGTTTTAGTGGCGGCCTTCAACATCATCAGCGCGCTCATCATGATCGTGATGGAAAAGAACAAGGACATCGCCATTTTGAAGTCCATGGGCGCCACTTCCAGCATGATCATGAAGATCTTCATTTATCAGGGGCTCATCGTCGGCGTCGTGGGAACGTTTTTCGGATGCATCGCCGGGGTCACCATCGCGCTGAATCTTCAGAGAATCACGCGGTTTGTGGAAAAGGTTTTAAATGTGCAGATTCTGCCGGGCGATGTGTATTATCTGAGCGAGCTTCCCTCGAAGGTGAATTTCGGCGATGTGGGGATTATTGTCGCCGGCACACTGATCGTTTGTTTTTTATCCACCATTTATCCATCGCTTCGCGCCTCGCGGCTTGACCCGGCGGAAGCCCTGCGATACGAATAACCGGCCGGACGTGAAAAAATTACGATGATTCAACTCAATAATTTATCAAAAACCTTTTTCAAAGACGGCAACCGTATTGACGTTTTGCGGGATCTTCATCTGAAAATCGATCGCGGTTCTTCATTGGCGATTGTGGGCGTCTCCGGCGCGGGGAAGAGCACATTGATTCACATTCTGGGAACGCTGGATTCTCCAACCTCCGGGTCGCTATCGATTGCGGGGCAGGACGTTTTTTCATTAAACAAGAAAAAACTGGCCGCCTTCCGCAATTCAACCATCGGGTTTGTGTTTCAGTTGAACAACCTGTTGCCGGAATTTACCGCGCTGGAAAATGCGATGATGCCGGCTTTGATTGCCGGCCTTCCGAAAAAACAGGCCTGGGACATGGCCTCCGGGCTGCTTGCGGATGTCGGATTGGGGCATCGCCTCAAACACAAACCCGGCGAACTCTCCGGCGGCGAACAGCAGCGAGTCGCCATTGCCCGCGCGCTGGTGATGACGCCTGAAATCCTGCTGGCTGATGAACCGACGGGAAACCTTGACACCGAAACGGGAAAAAAGATAGAAGACATTCTCGTTAATTTAAATGTAACGAAAAAGATCACGCTGATCGTGGTGACACACAACAAGATGCTGGCGGATCGACTCTCGGCCAGAATCGGACTGCGTGACGGGAAAATTTATGACCTTTAAGCAAAAAGTATATTCGGTTCTGGCGGCGGTGTTGCTGGTCATCGGCAGCTTGACGGCCGTCGCGGCGGCCGGGGAGACGAAGGCCGTCGTTCTGCTGCCCTTTGAGGCGCACGCCAGCGATGACGGCAATGTCCTTCGGGCGTCTCTGTACAACCATCTGGCGGCCGAACTGCGTAAGGAAAAGAACATAATGCTCCAGGAGCCCGGAGAATTTTCCCGAACGGATACCGTTGCCGGCGTGGATCTGGCGATGGATGCAGGCCGGGCGCTGGGCGCGGACTACGTCATCACAGGCAGCGTCACCCGGCTGGGAAACGCTGTGAGCATTGATGCGAAAATAATGGATGTCGGCCGCGGTGAATTTCTGTCTCCCGTATCCGTGCAGGGCAGCCAGACGCAAGGCGTTGAAGCGCTTGCGCGACATCTCAAAACGGCGCTTCTGTCCCGCGCGGATCTGCTCGATGTCATCGCCCGGATCGACATTGCCGGTAACCGCAAGATCAGCCCCAGCGCCATCACAGAGCGCATCCGGAGCAAACCGGGCCTGCCGCTTTCCGATTCCGACATCGCCGACGATATTAAAACCATCTACAAGATGGGCTTTTTTCTGGATGTCAGCGCTTCCGTGACCTCCGAGCCCGCGGGCAAGGTCATTACCTTTTCGGTGTCGGAAAAGGGCCTGATCTCTGACATCCGCCTGGTGGGCAACAAAAAGCTCGATCGCGACGATATTGTGGAGGTCATGTCCGTCAAAACGCGCCAGAGCCTCAACCGGGAAAAGATCAAGGAAGATATTCAGAAAATCAAGGCGCTCTACGATACCAAGGGCTATTATAACGCCCAAATCACGGATCGTATCGAGCGCGACGGGGAGAAAGACTTTGTTCTCATTCTGGATATTCAGGAAAACGACCGGATCTATATCCGGCGCATTGCGTTTGAGGGCAACGAGGTTTATACGACCAAAGAGCTGGTCAACATGATGAGCACGACGGAGCGGACGCTTCTGGGGTTCATCACGGATACCGGCATTCTCAAGCGCGAAGAACTCCGTCAGGATGTTCAAAAAATCAGCGCTTTTTACTTCAATAACGGATTTATCAATTCACAAATCGGGGAGCCTGTCATCACGCATGACGCTAAGGGCATCTATATCCACATCACCGTCAGAGAAGGCAAGCGTTTCAAAGTCGGCAATGTCGTCATTTCCGGCGATCAGCTTGAAAAGCCGCGGGCGGACCTGCTTCGCGCCTTAAAGACGAAGGCGGGCAGTCACTATGACCGTGAAGCCGTCATCAAGGATATCGAGATGATCACGCTGGCCGCCAATGACGAAGGCTACGCGCATGCCGACGTGAATCCCAGGGTGACCACGCATGAAAAAGAACAGCTCGTCGATCTGGATCTTCAACTGACCAAAGGCGCGCTGGTCTATATTGCGCGTGTCGGTATTTCCGGAAACACCGTGACGCGCGACAAGGTCATACGACGTCAGATCTCCGTGGTTGAAGGGGAGCTGTATTCCGCAACAAAGCTCAAAAACAGTTATATGAGCCTCAACGCACTGCGCTATTTCGAGGAGGTGGATTTTCAAACCGAAAAGGCGGAGGAAGGCCGCATGAACGTCAACATCCGGGTCAAGGAGAAAAACACCGGCATGTTCATGATCGGCGCGGGCTACAGCGCGGTGGATCAGGCGGTCATCATGGCGCAGATCGTTCAGCAGAATTTTCTGGGCTATGGCCAGACGGTCAGCCTCAAAGCGTCACTGGGGTCCAAAACCAATCAATATGAGCTCTCCTTTACCGAGCCCTGGTTGTTTGATCTGCCCTTGTGGTGCAAGGCGGATATCTGGAAATATAAAAAAGAGTATGACTCCTATACCATCGATACGCGCGGCGCGGGGGTGACGCTGGGCTATCCCGTCTGGAAGAAAATTGTGGGCTATGTCGGCTACAAACTCAGCATGGACGATATCCAGGATGTCAATTATGATACAGCGTCCCAATACATCATAAATCAGGCCGGAGAGCGGGTGACCAGCGCGCTGAGCTTCACGCTGGCCTATGATTCAACCGACGACAACATCTTTCCCAGCCGGGGCATCAAAACGTCTGCCACTGTCCAGCACGCAGGTGACCCCCTGGGCGGCAACGCAAAATTTACAAAATATGGGGCAGTGCTGACCGGTTATTATCCGGTGTTTCGGGATATTGTGATTGGCGCGAAGGGCCGCATCGGCTATCTGCAAAATAATGACGACAGCGACGAGAGGCTCCCGATTTACGAACGCTATGTGCTGGGCGGCATTAATTCGCTGCGCGGTCTGCGTTACGTGGGGCCCACCAATCCCGCGACGGGCGACGTCATCGGCGGCACGACGATGCTGACGCTGACGGCGGAAATTGTTTTTCCGCTGATCAAGGACGCAGGGATGAAAGGCGTGCTGTTTTACGATGCGGGCAACGCCTGGAACGGCGCCTACTACCTGGGTGATTTACGCCAGACCTGCGGCGCCGGTATTCGCTGGTACTCGCCCATCGGGCCGCTTCGGCTCGAATACGGCTATGTGCTCGATCGCAGGGGCTTAAACGATGATTCTATGGGCCGCTGGGAATTCACCATCGGCATGTTTATGTAACAGACAAAGCTTTTGAAGTTCACCAATAAAAATGTAAAACGCAAGAGAGGAGAATAAAAAAATGAAAAAAAGTATTTATCTGGTTATGGGATTGATGGTGTTGTTTCTTTTCGTCGGGACGACCCCGTCTCTGGCCGCCGAAAAAATCGGGTTTATCAATTTGCAGGAAATCATTCAGACCTCCAATGCCGGCAAGCAGGCCGCGGAAGAATTTAAAAAAATATATCAGAAAAAACAGGAAAGCGTTCGGAGCCTGGAGGCCGAAATTAAAAAAATGAAAGACGAACTTGAAAAACAAGGCGCCATGATGACGCCCAGCGTCCGCTCCGATAAGGAAACCGCTTATCAGAGAAGGCTGCGCGACTATCAGCTGATGGTGGAAGACACGAATAAAGAGCTCCAGAAGCGCGATCAGGAATACTCCCAGAAGATGATTCCTGAAATCCTTAAAGCCGTTCGCGCCATCGGCGAGCGGGAAAAATACACGATGATCCTGGATTACGGCACGATGCCTCTGCCTTATCACGACAAGGCCGCCGACATCACCAAGACAGTGATTGAAGAATACAACAAACAGAAGGCGGGGAAATAGCGGCGGTTTGAGGGCTATGGAAAAAACGATTCGGGACATTGCCGCCTTAGTTGGCGGCACAGTGACAGGAGACGAAACTGCCGTGATTTGCGGCATCCGGCCCATTGAAGAGGCGGGTCCGGGGGAGCTCTCCTTTGTCGCCCAGGCCAAGTATTTAAAAACGCTTGCGACGACGGGGGCGTCCGCCATTTTGGTTCCCCCCGGAACCGTTGCCGAAGAGAAAAACCTCATTGCCGTAGCCGACCCTTACGCGGCCTTTGCTAAATTGATGCAGGTGTTTTATCCGATGGATCATGGGCGAACCGGCATCTCCGCTGACGCGTATATTGAAGACGGTGCGGATGTTTCTCCGGAGGCGACGCTCTTTCCGCGCGCGTATGTCAGCGCGGGTGCAACGATTGCCCGTGGCGCGGTGATTTATCCCGGCGTGTTTATCGGGCGCAATGTCACCGTTGGCGAGGACGCTATTCTTTATGCCAATGTCAGCGTTTATGCCGGATGCGTGATCGGCAGGCGCGTGATTCTGCACTCGGGCGTTGTGATTGGCGCCGACGGGTTCGGCTTTGCCACACCCGGCGCGGATAACGCCAAAATCCCGCAAATCGGCATCGTCCAGATTGATGACGATGTTGAACTGGGGGCCAACACGACCGTGGATCGCGCAACGATGGGAAAAACCTGGATCCAGCGCAATGTGAAAATCGATAACCTCGTTCAGGTGGCCCACAATGTGGTGATTGGCGAAAATTCGGCCATTGCCGCTCAAACCGGCATTTCCGGCTCCACAAAAATCGGGAAAAGCGTTATGATCGGCGGCCAGGTGGGCATCGTCGGCCACATCACCATCGGCGATGGCGTCATGATCGGCGCGTCTTCCGGGATCCATAAAAATATTGCCCCGGGGCAGCTCGTCGCTGGCGCGCCGTTTCTTCCCTATAAAGAAGCGTTAAAAGTCGAATCCTGCAAGGTCAAGCTGCCCGAGATGCGGGTCAAGCTTCAGCAACTGATCAAGCAGGTTCGTGAACTGGAAGCAAAAATAAATAAGACAGGTGAAAGCTGATATGAAAATTCATCCGACCGCAATTATATCGCCTGAGGCGAATCTGGCCGAAGGCGTCGAAGTTGGCCCTTACACCACGATTGGCCGAGATGTGACCATCGGGAAAAACACCGTGATCGGTCCGCATACCGTCATTGACGATCACACCGATATCGGGGAGAACTGCAAAATCTTCCAGTTCTGCTCCATCGGCGCGCCGCCGCAGGATATGAAATACAACGGCGAACCCACGCGCGTGATCATCGGCAGCCACAACGTCATCCGGGAATTTGTCACTATTCACCGGGCGACGACCGCGGGCATCGGCAAAACCATTGTGGGCGATTACAATCTGGTCATGGCCTATTCCCATATCGCGCACGACTGCATCCTGGGCAATTTCATCGTGATGGCCAACAGCGCAATGCTTGCCGGCCACATCGTGGTGGAAGATTTTGCGATTCTGGGCGGCATGGCGGGCATGCATCAATTCACGCGTATCGGCACGCACGCCATGATGGGCGGCATGTCCGGGAGCCCCAAGGACATCCCTCCCTACACGATGGCTTCGGGAAACCGCGCTAAATTGTACGGCCTGAACCTGGTGGGACTTCGACGCCGGAAATTTCCGGAAGAGACGATTCGAAGCCTCAAGGGCGCCTATCGCATTGTTTTTCGCTCAAATAGGCCGCTCAAGGACGCGCTGAGCATGGCAGAGGATCAATTCGGCGCCTGCGCGGAAGTGCGCCGATTTATCGATTTTATCCGGGCCTCCAAACGAGGCGTCTGCCGTTAATATGGAGAATGAGATGAACCCAGCAAAAAAAATTAAAGTCGGCGTTGTCGGCATCGGGCATCTGGGCAACTATCACCTGCAAAAGTATTCCCAGATGGCCTCGTGCGACATTGTCGCCGCCTCCGATACCGACATGGAAAGGGCCAAAAAAGCGGCCGGTCTTTTTGGATGCCAGGCGTTTGACGACCACCGGCAGATGATCGGCCAGGTCGATGCTGTGAGCATCGCCGTGCCGACGGGATTTCATCACACGGTGGCGCGCGATTTTCTGGCGGCGGGCGTGGATGTCCTCATTGAAAAGCCGCTTTGTGCGACGGTGGCCGAAGCCGATGAGTTGCTGGAACTGGCCGCCCGGAACAACTGCGTTTTTCAGGTGGGTTTTGTAGAGCGCTTTAATCCGGCCGTGATGGCGCTTGAAAAAGTCATCACCCGGCCGGTGTTCATCGAAGTGCACCGTCTCCATCCTTTCTTTGAGCGCGGTACGGATGTGGACGTCATTCTGGATTTGATGATCCACGATCTGGACATCATCCTGAAATTTGTTTCCTCGCCTTTGACGAATGTCGAAGCGGTGGGAGTGCCCGTGCTGTCGGATAAAATCGACATTTCCAACGTTCGCCTGACGTTTGCCTGCGGCTGCATCGCCAACGTCACCGCCAGCCGCATCAGCGCCAAGACGATGCAGAAGCTGCGGTTTTTCGGCCCGGAGGGCTACCATGCCGTTGATACCCGCAAGCGGGAAATTTTGTCGCTCTCAAGGGTGACAGGCGCTGACGGCAAACAGCAGATCATCCAAAATAATATTGAGGTGGCCAGTCACGATCCGCTGGAAGAAGAAGTCCGTTCCTTTGTTCAGTGCGTTTTGACGCGCGCCGTCCCTGTCGTCTCCGGCGTTGAAGGACGCAAGTCGCTGGCGCTGGCAACTGAAATTCTGCAAAAAATGAAAACACACGAGGATATCCCTTTATGATTCCGATGGTCGATTTGAAAAGACAATACGCAAGGTATAAGACCGCAATTGACGAGGCGGTTGCCCGTGTCTTGTCCGAAACCCAGTTTATTCTGGGGCCGAATGTCGTAAAGCTTGAAGAAGAAGTTTCGGCCTATTGCGGCGTGGAGTTTGCCGTGGGGTGCGCCAACGGCACGGACGCGCTTCTCTTGGCGCTTCGCGCCTGCGGGATCGGGGCGGGCGACGAAATCATTACCACGCCGTTTACGTTTATCGCCACGGCGGAAGTCGCGGCCCAGATTGGCGCCAAGCCCGTGTTTGTCGATATTTGCCCCGATACGCTCAATATTGATCCGGAAAAGATCGAGGAAAAAATTACGCCGAAAACGCGGGCGATTGTTCCTGTGCATCTGTTTGGCCACCCGGCCGATATGACGCCGATTCTGGACATTGCCCGAAGGCACAAGCTCAAAGTGATTGAAGACGGCGCTCAGGCTTTCGGCGCGCGCTATCTGGATCAGGCGGTCGGATCGATGGGCGATATCGGCTGCTTCAGCTTTTTCCCGAGCAAGAATCTCGGCTGCTACGGCGACGGCGGCATGGTCGTCACGCGCGACGGAGACATTGCGGCGAAAGTGAAAATGCTGCGCAATCATGGCAGCGCGGTCCGTTACTACCACTCAGAGGTGGGCTACAACAGCCGTCTTGACGAAATGCAGGCCGCCATTTTGCGCATCAAGCTCGCTTCGATTGATTCCGACAACGATGCACGCCGCAAAAACGCGGATGCCTACCGTGCGGCCATCCGGTGCGAGGAGATTGTTCTACCCTCCGAGCGGCCAGGCTCCCGGCATGTCTATCATCAGTTTACGCTGCGCACGCCCGGGCGGGATAAAATCGCCCAGGCGCTGTCTTCAGCCGGCATCGCGTCTGCCATCTACTACCCGGTGGCGCTGCATCAGCAGGAGGTCTTTTTGAAAATGTATGGCGCTCAGGAGCGTCTGCCCGTTTCGGAAGCCTGCGCGGCCGATGTTTTATCCCTGCCGATGTTCCCCGAACTGACAAGGGACGAGATTGGCCGGATTGCCGATGTGATCCATCATGCGATGTGAAGAAAACCCTGTGTGTCAGGAAAGAGGGGCACCAGGCGTGATGATCATTGCCGGCGAAGCCTCCGGTGACCTGCATGGCGCTTATCTGGTGCGTGAAATGCTGGCGCTTCATCCAGGCCTGCGGTTTTGCGGGATTGGCGGAAATCGGATGAAGGAGGCGGGGGTGGAGCTTCTGGCGCATGCTGCGGATATCGCTGTGGTCGGTGTCAGCGAGGTTTTTTCGAAAATCACCACGTTTGTTTCCATCATTTCCCGTATAAAAAAAACTCTAGATACGTTTAAGCCCCAGCTCGTCATTTTGATCGATTTTCCGGATTTCAACCTCCACATCGTTGCGCCCGCTGCAAAGAAAAGAAACATCCCGATTTTTTACTACATCAGTCCGCAGGTCTGGGCCTGGCGAAGCTCTCGGGTTGAAAAAATTAAAAGGCTGGTGAAACGGATGGCTGTGATCCTGCCCTTTGAAGTCGATTTTTACGCGGCGCGTGGCTATTGTGTCGATTATGTGGGTCATCCGCTTCTGGAAACCGTTCGGTCCGAGCTATCCAAATCCGAGGCGCAAGACGCCCTGGGACTTCAGCTGGGCCATACGACCATCGGCCTTTTGCCGGGTAGCCGCACGGCGGAGATCGAAAGACTGCTGCCCGAAATGATGGGCGCGGCAAAAATCATTTTACAGCAGATGCCTGAGGCGCAATTTATTCTGCCGTTGGCCGACACGCTCAAGGAAGACCGGGTTCGCGCAATCATTTCCGCCTCGGGCGTTTCCGTCCGGATCGTGCCGGGGCGCATGTATGATGTTCTGGCGTCCTGCGATCTGGCGATCGTGACGTCCGGCACCGCAACACTGGAAACGGGGCTGATGGGCGTGCCCATGATTATCATCTACCGGCTCTCGGTTTTCTCGGCGATCATTGGCAAGCTGATCCTGCGGCCGCAGCTCATCGGGCTGGTCAATATCATCGCGGGGAAAATGGTTGCGCCGGAGCTCATCCAGCTTGACGCCAACGCCAAACGCATCGCTTCGGAGGCGCTCGCGATTCTCCGAAACGAAGAAAAAAAGCAGGTCATGATTGCGGAGCTTTCCCGGATCCGCGCCAAAATGGGATCCCCCGGCGCCGCGAGAAGAGCTGCGCAAATTGCCTGTGATATGCTATAGAGGATTACCATGATACTGTTTAAACGATTGTTACATTTATCCAAGCCCTACCTCCCCCGTTTTATTGTGGCGGCGATTTGCATGATCGTCGTCGGCGCCATGACTTCTGCGCAGGCGCTTCTGATCAAGCCCATCACCGACGGTATTTTTGTTAATAAAAATTACGACATGCTGCGCTGGATCCCATTTGCCGTCATCGGCGTCTTCCTTTTCAAAGGGGCGGCGACCTACGCCCAGACGCTGATTATGAGCTACATCGGATTGCGCATCGTCGCCGATATGCGAAACCAGCTCTATGATCACATCCAGCGGCAGTCGCTGGCGTTTTTTACACAATACCCCACCGGCATCCTGATGTCGCGCATCACCAATGATGTCAACGCCATTGAAAACGCCACTTCTGAGGCGGTGACCAGCCTGATCCGGGACACCTTCACCATCATTGCGCTGGTGGGCGTCATCTTATATATGGACTGGAAGCTCGCGCTCATTGCTCTGGTTGTCTTCCCCGTCACCGCCTATCCCATCTCGATTTTTGGCAGGAAGATGCGCAAATATACCACGTCGCAGCAGGTCACCATGGGTGATCTCACGTCGCTTCTGCAGGAAACCATTTCCGGCACGCGCATTGTGAAAGCGTTCAGCATGGAAAAATATGAGAGCAAACGATTTGCCAAAGAAAACGAACGGCTGTTCAGGCTGCACATGAAGGTGGTGTCCATCCAGGCGCTTTCTCACCCCGTGATGGAATTTCTGGCATCGCTGGGCCTGGCCGCCGTCATTTTTTACGGCGGCTACAATGTATTGCACGGCCACACGACCCTGGGAACCCTGGGCACATTTCTGGCCGCCGCCATGATGCTCTATGAGCCGGTCAAGCGCCTGACCAACGTGAATAATTCGATCAACCGCGGCATTGCCGGCGCGGAGCGGGTTTTCAGTATTATCGACCGTGTGCCGGACATTAAAGATGAACCCGGTGCGGTGATGCTGCCGCCCGTATCGAAGGGCATCGACATTCAACAGGTGGATTTCCGCTATGAGGCAACGCCGGTGCTCAAAAACATCCATCTGACCATCAAGGCAGGTGAGGTAGTGGCTTTTGTCGGCATGAGCGGTGGTGGAAAAACGTCGCTGGTCAATCTCATCCCCCGGTTTTACGATGTAACGGCGGGTCGGATTTTGATTGACGGCCATGACATCCGCAATGTCACGCTGGGGTCGCTTCGCGGCCAGATCGGCATTGTCACGCAGCAGACGATTTTATTTAACGACACGGTGCGAAACAACATTGCCTACGGCGACATTGAACGCACGGAAGAAGATATTCAAAACGCCGCGAAGGCGGCCAACGCGCATGATTTTATTCTGAAGCTCCCGCAGGGTTACGACAGCAATATCGGCGAACTGGGAACCAAGCTCTCCGGCGGGGAAAAGCAGCGCATCTCGATTGCCCGCGCGATTTTGAAAAACGCGCCAATCCTCATTCTGGATGAAGCCACCTCATCTCTGGACACAGAGGCGGAAATTGAGGTGCAGGACGCCCTGGATAATCTGATGAAGGGCCGCACGACGCTGGTGATTGCGCATCGGCTTTCGACCATCCGCAACGCAGACCGCATCGTGGCTTTAGTCAACGGCGAAATCGTTGAGGAAGGCAATCACGAAGAGCTGATGGCCAAAAAGGGCGAATACTACCGGCTGCACCAGTTGCAGTTTAAAGAAGAGGGCAACGGCCATGATCGACTGGCAAAGGATCTGGAATGACGACGCGTATCGCGGGATCAGTCCGGTCCGGGGCATTCTTTATAGCTTGTCCTTGCCTTACCGGCTGATTATCTGTGCGCGAAATGGCCTCTATGACCGGCGGATGCTTTCAATCGCTCACCTGACCCGGCCAGTCATCAGCGTGGGCAACCTCACGGTGGGCGGCACGGGGAAAACCCCCTGTGTGATCCGCCTGGCCCAAATCCTCCACAATCGCGGGTATCGTCCCGCCATCATCAGCCGCGGTTACGGCGGCAAAAGCAAAGCCCCGGTCAACGTGGTTTCCGACGGTCAGTCTGTTTTGCTCGATGCCGACGCCGCGGGAGACGAGCCGGTTTTGATTGCCCGGTCACTTCCGGGGATCCCGGTTTTGACCGGGCGAAAGCGGCATCTGGCAGGTCAGGCGGCCATCGAACGCTTCGGTGTAAATGTCCTGATTGGCGATGACGCCTTTCAGCACCGGCAGCTTCACCGGGACATCGACGTTGTTTTACTTGACGCTTCAAAGCCACTGGGAAACGGCTGGCTCCTCCCCGCCGGGGAGCTGCGCGAGCCGCCCCAAAGCCTTCGGCGCGCAAGCTGCCTCATATTGACAAGACACAACGCCACCTGTCCGGACGATCCGCGCGTGGCGCAAATGGCCCGCGAGGAGCGCCTGCCCGTCTATCATGCGGTTCACCGGTTTTCAGGACTTCTCGGGCCGGATGGATCGCTCCAGCCTCCCCAAAGCCTTCAGGGCAAAAAAGTCTGCGCGTTTTGCGGCATCGCCAAACCCGAGTCTTTCAAGGTGCTGCTTGTTGAAGCGGGGGCCGAAGTTGTCGCCTTCAACCCGTATCCGGATCATTATGTTTTTCGCCGCCTTGATATTGATGACCTGGAGGATCAGTGCCGACGCCTGCAAGCGGATATGCTCATCACCACCGAAAAAGACGCGATGCGACTGGCTGGCTTTCCGGAGTTTTTCAAATCGTTGTATGTGGTCCGCCTCGAAATGGATATTGAACCCGCACAAGCTTTGGAAGAAACCCTTCTGGCGCGGCTTGCCGCATTTTCGCCGAAAGAGACGCCATGAAATCCGACTGGCCGCTGAAGATGAAACTCGCCGCGCTTTGCCTTCGCGTTTTGCCGCTTGGCCTTCGGCGCGCATTGGTGTCCGCTCTGGCTGCGGCCGGTTATTCTCTGTTATTTAAGCACCGGATGATTGCCCTGCACAATCTGGCCCGCGCGTTTCCGGAAAAATCCATAGACGAGTTGAAGGCCATCGCGAAAGCCTCGTATAAAAGCTTTGCACTGATCACGGCCGAGTTCTCCGACATCGTCCGGCTTTCCCGCGAAACCTTAAGCCAGTGGGGAGAGCTTTGCGGCCTGAATAATTATGAAAAGGCCTTAAGTGAAGGGAAGGGCGTGCTGCTCATCGGCGGCCATTTCGGCAACTGGGAATACGGCCAGGCCGCGCTTGCGCTTTTGTCGCAACCGCCCGTGTTTATGGGACGCAAGATGGACAGCGCGTTTATCGAAGAGGGGATTAGACGGGGGCGAGCGCTTCTGGGCATCCGCACGCTCAACAAGGAAGGCGCGCTTCGGCCGACGCTTCGCCTGCTCAAGGACGGCCATGCGGTGGTGGTGCTGATTGATCAAAACGTGGCCGCCACAGAAGGGCTGTTTGTGGATTTCTTCGGCCGGCCGGCCTGCACGACGGCGGGCGTGGCGTTGATGGCGCTTCGAACCGGTGCAGCCGTTTTGCCTTTTTTTACGACCCGTATGCCGGATGGGCGCTATTTTGCTCAAATCGGTGAGCCGATTTCTCTGGTGAAAACCGGCGATCGCGACGCGGATGTCCGCATCAATACGCAACGCTACACGGCTGCCATTGAAGCGCAGGTTCGCCAATACCCGGCGCAGTGGTTCTGGATTCATCAGCGCTGGAAAACTAAACGCTGTCAGCTGCCAAAAACGGGGACGCTCTCATGATGCTGGAGGCGCAAAATAAACTGCCGCAAAACGGTTTGGACCGGATTTTGATCCGCGGCACGAATTGGATTGGCGACGCCATCATGACGCTGCCGGCGGTGGCCTCCGTGCGCGAGGCCTACCCCGAGGCGCATCTGGCGATTCTGGCCAAGCCGCCGGTTTCTGAAATTTACAGACTGTTTTCCGGCGCCAATGAAATTGTGCCGTATGAAAGCCGCTTCGACACGCCGCTGGGCGTTTTTGCGCTGGCGCGAAAGCTTCGCGCTTTAAAGTTTGACGCAGCGATTCTCCTGCAAAATGCGATCGAAGCCGCCATCATCGCGCGGGTGGCGGGCATTCCTGTCCGCGCCGGTTTCAATACGGATGGGCGTGGTCTGCTTTTGACGCATCCGGTTGGGCGCACAGAGGCCATTCTGAAGGTCCATCAAATCGATTATTATCTTGAAATGGTCAAGGCGCTGGGATGCGCAGATGTCAGCCGGGTGTTGCATCTGGATACCTTTCTTTCCCGGAGCGCCGCCCAGGACGCCCGGGTCCGCTATGTGCCAGAGGATCTCACCGCTCTCATTGGCCTTGCGCCCGGCGCGACTTACGGCCCGGCCAAGCGCTGGTTTCCCGAACGCTTTGCCGAAGTGGGCGACAGGCTTTGCCGGAGCCTCTCGGCGCGGGCGTTGCTCTTCGGCAGCGCGGCCGACCGGGAGGTCACTGATCGTGTCGCAGCTCGGGCGAAGATGCCCATGATCAACCTTGCGGGCCAAACCGGCATTGAGGAAACGGTCTATCTCTTGTCGCAGTGCCGGGTGGTGATCAGCAACGATTCGGGTCTCATGCATGTGGCGGCCGGCCTGAATGTGCCGACCGTGGCGATTTTCGGTTCGACCAATCCGCAGACGACCTCACCTTCCGGAGAAAAGACTGTCATGGTCCGCAAACCGGTTTCGTGCAGTCCCTGTCTGAAAAAAGTCTGTCCGACGGATTTTCGCTGCATGGATGCCATTTCGGTTGACGATGTCGTTGGGGCGGCCAATATTTTGTTGAAGGGCTGAAATCATCATGAAGAAAGACACAGCCATTTTTCTGGATCGCGACGGCACGCTCAACGTCGAAGTGGGCTATCTCGATTCCGAAGATAAGCTTTCGATTCTTCCCGAAGCGTATGAGGCCGTCCGGCGCATCAATGAAAGCGGCCCAAAAGCTATTGTGGTCACCAATCAGGCCGGTGTGGCCAAGGGATTATTTTCAGAAGATTTCGTCCGCCGCATTCACGAAGAGATTTCAACCCGGTTCTCCCACCGGGGGGCGCGCATCGACGGCTTTTATTACTGTCCGCATCACCCCACCGAGGGGCGCGAACCTTACCGTCAGGTCTGCACCTGCCGCAAACCCGAACCGGGCCTGCTTTTACAGGCGGCCCGCGATTTCGACATCGATCTGGCCCGATCCTATATGATCGGGGACCGGTACCGCGATATCGAAACGGCGCATCGCGTTGGCGCCAAAGGCGTTCTGGTTTTGACCGGCTATGGGCAGGATCTGTTGCAGGAGGCGGGCCCGGATGCGGCCAATGCGCACAATGCGCCGGATTACATCGCGGCCGATATTCTTGCGGCCGTCAACTGGATATTGAAGGATCGTTCGTGAACATACTGATCGTGAAACTGAGCGCCATCGGCGACGTCATCCATACACTGCCTTCGCTTGCGGCGATTCGCAGGCGCTACCCTCAGGCGCACATCACCTGGGTGGTGGAACAGGCGGCCTCCGATCTGGTGATGAATCATCCCCTCCTGGACCGCACACTTGTCCTTTCCCGCAAAAGCTGGATGGCGGATGTGAAAAATGGCAGGATCCATTCGGCGTGGCGGGGCTTTTCGTCGTTTCTTGCCGAGCTTCAGGTGCGCCCCTATGATCTGGTCATTGATTTCCATGGCCTTCTCAAAAGCGCGCTCGTGGTATTATTGAGTTCCGGCAAAAGAAAGCTGGGCTATGATTCCTGGCAGGAATTAAGCGGCTTGTTTTACAATGAAAAAATTCCGGAAGACATGAACAAGCATGCCGTGGAGCGCTATCTGGATTTCGCGCGTTACCTGGGCGCGGCGGACGCTGCGCCTGAGTTTGTCCTGCCGCCTCTGTCGGATGAGCGCGAAAAACAGTTATCGGCGCTCTTGGCGCGACATCAGTTGGAAGATAAAAAATTTATAGCCGTAAGCCCCGTCGCCCTTTGGGACACCAAATTATGGGATGACGGGAAATTCGCGGCGCTGGCCGATACCATGGCCCAAAAATGGGGCCTGCCCATCGTCTTTACCGGACGGGACCGAAGCGAGCTGGAGAGGATCACGGCCTCCATGACGATGTCCGCTGTAAACTTAGGCGGCCAAACGTCCTTGACTCAGGCAGCCCGGTTATATAAGAAAGCCCTGACGGTCGTGACAACGGATTCCGGCCCCATGCATCTGGCGGCTGCTGTCGGGACGCCGGTCGTCGCGCTTTTCGGTCCGACGGATCCTGCGCGCACCGGGCCTTATGGAACCGGTCATGAGATTGTCCGGGCGGGAATTGATTGCAGCCCTTGTTTCTCAAAAAAATGTCAGACCCGGAAGTGTATGGAAGACATTCCGCCTCAGCAAGTCCTCAATGCCGTAGAAATAATTATTCAAAGGGAGCTTAAGAGCCCATTAATTGATGAATAAATCCATTTTACGCTTTATCCTGATTTTATCGATGCTGATGACGTCCGCGCTGGCGGGCGCGCCTGTCTGGGCCGCGTCATCCGTCAATGTGACGCTCGGGCGTGACGTGTATGACGCCATGGATTTCTGGGCGGCCGAGGGGCTGATCGGAAGCACGATTTCTTCCATCCGGCCTTATGAGGCAGGCGAGGTCGGACGGCAGTTCATTGCCGCGATGGATGCCTGTACCCGGACAAAAACACACGCCGCCTCGTGCCGCCAAATTAAAAATCATTATGCGCCCCTGTTCAGCGCAGAAATAGCTGAGGCGCAATCGCCTCAGCAGACGAGTCACACGTACTTCAAACCGCTGGGGGTTTTTTCCGCCGGCTATTCCTATTTCCGCGGACCTGCCTCGATTTTCAACAACGAAGGCATCGACTACGGAACCGGACACAATGCGCTTGTGTCCCTGCAATCCTCCGCTCGGCTCTTCCAGGTCTTTTCGTTTTTTACCGAGCCGGTTTTTATATTCAATTCGCATTTCGGACAGACGGGTGCGCAAACCGGCGCAGCCGCGAACCGGCCTTTTACGGAGGATCGTGGTGACACGCGCGCGGACATCCGTCTGCTCAAGGGCTATGCCAAGCTCAACCTGTTCAATGTGGAATTGCTCGTGGGGCGAGACTCCCTGTGGTGGGGTCCCGGCTATCATGGAGCGCTTCTGATGTCGAATAACGCCCACCCGTTTGATATGATCAAGCTGTCCAATCCCAAACCGGTGTTGCTGCCTTGGGTTTTTTCTTTGCTGGGACCGGTTCAGTTCAATCTGATTTTTTCCCAGCTCAACGATGAACGGTATGGCGCGGCAAAGGCCAACCCCTTCCTCTACGGCTTGCGGCTGGCCATCAAACCCCATCCGTATCTCGAGCTTGGCGCATCGCATCTGGTGCAGTTCGGCGGTCCCGGAAGGCGTGATCTGACCGTCAAACAAGTGTTTGAAACCCTCTATGGCAACTCCAACCGCGACGGCGAAAAGACCGACAGCAATCAGCAATTCAGCGCGGATATCGCGCTTACGGTGCCGAATTTAAGGCCCTATCTCTTTGTCTTCGACGGGCTACGGATTTATTATGAAATCGGCGGCGAAGACGCGGGCTATCCGCCTGACCGCCGGGCGCATCTGGCCGGAGTGGCCCTGTTCAAGCCGTTTGGCCTCGAAGGCGCCGTCCTTCGCGGCGAGTACGCGATTCTCTCCCCCTACAGCGTGCCGGAGGCGTGGTATAATCATGGTGATTACCCCATGCGTTACGAGGGCCGGGTGTTCGGGCATCACGCCGGTTCCGACGCGGAAGATATTTTTCTCGAATGGTCTCACCGCTTCGATTCGGCCTTTTATAAACTGGGGTTTGATCACGAACGCAGCGGTGTTCAGCGCCAGGGACGGCCGGAGGTCCGGAAAAACCAGTATTTCGCGGAGGCCGGCTGGCAATTTCAAACGCATTACCGACTGTCGCTTCGCTATCTTTATGAAGATATTACCAACGCCAATTCGGTGAGCGGCGAACGGCAAAACAATTCCTATCTGGGCGTGGAAGCCGCTTTGTTTTTCTGAGTGTCTGCGCCGGGCGAAAGCCTGATGCTTATGCACCGGAAGCCTTTGTGTACCCGGTGTACGAGCCGTTTTTGAGTTGATTCCTTCGGGGCAACATGTTATGCAAATCCGCAAAATCAAAAAAAGTGTATCGTCTGCCCGTATCCTGATATCTTGAATAAAGACGCATGAATTGAGCATAAAACGCACGAATACCGGAAAGGAAAGCATGAGCGATCATATCGAAAATAATGAATCCCTGAAAACTCCGGCGCCCGAAGAGGACGAAATCGATCTTCTGGAACTGGCGCGCGTCATCTGGGGCGGCAGAAAACTGATTATGGCTATTGTCATTGGCTTTACCCTGTTAACCGCCATAGCCTCCCTTTTCATGACCAATATTTATACAGCGCAGGCGATGATCAAGCCCGTGACATCTGATCGCGGCGCATCCAGGGTCTCAGCGCTGGCAGCGCAGTTTGGCGGATTGGCCAGCCTGGCGGGCATTGCCATGCCGGGTGCCGCGTCATCCACTGAACTGGTCAATCTTTTAAAATCCAATGTGCTTAAAAAGCGGGTGATTGAACGGTATGACCTCCTGCCTGTTTTGTTTGATAAAAAATGGGACAGTGAAAAAAAGACATGGAAGGGGGGTAAGAAGGGTGGCTTTACGCTGAACCCTCTGGCGCTTCTGACTAAGATTCGTCCGGCCGACCCCAATGCTGCAAAAAAGACACCGGGTGTCCCCGAAATCTGGGATGGCATTCGCGCATTAACCAAGATTACAAAAATCAATTACAATCTGAAAGAGGATGTCATTACCATCACCGTCAACTTCCGGGATCCGGACGTCGCCGCGTCTATCGCCGGCTATGTTATAGAGGAGCTCAACGAATACCTCAGCACGGAGGCCAAGCGGATCGCACTCATCAATAAGACCTATCTGGAGAATCAGCTTTCGGAAACAACCGATCCGCTGGTCCAGCAAAAAATTTACGGGCTCATCGCGGAAAAAATTGAGATGATGATGATGTCGGAGGTCAAGGAAGGCTTCGCTTTTAAAGTGCTGGACCCGCCGATGTCTCCGGATCGTAAAAGCAAACCCAAGCGAGCGCAAATGGTGGTTGTTGCTTTTATGGTTTCTCTGTTTCTCGGTGTTATGATTGTTTTTGCCAGAGCGTATGTGAAAAAAATTAAAGCCAAATCCGCCGGAGGGTCCAATGAAGCATAAGCGTTTATTTCTATTTCTTTTCCTGCTGGTCTTTGGAATGGCCAGCTTTTCATATCCGTTTGTCGCCCATAGCCAGGAAGCAACGCCTTCTTCCGCCACCGTTCAGCAAGGTATCTCTGAGCTTCAAAAAGCGGGAATCACCCTGACGCCCGCCGAAATTCAAAAAGGCAAAGAGCTGCTGGAGAAGCGGGGGGATCAGCCCCTGACGCCCGATGAAATTCAAAAAGGCAAAGAGCTGCTGGAGAAACGAAAAAGCCTCCAGACCGATCAGGAAAGCCGCGAGGGTGAGACAGCGCCGGAGGTGATGTCAGAAACGGAGAAAGCCGATGAGCAGTCCCTTTTTGACCGCACGCGCCAAGTCGGCAAATATCAGGATATTTCACTTCGACTGACGCGCTTCGGCCAGCATTTTTTTTCAAATGCCTCTGCCGGGATCAACGCTCGCAAAGACATGCCGGTGCCCCTGACATATGTGGTTGGCGCCGGCGACCAGATCAATATTCTGTTGTGGGGGCGTCTCAACGCCCAGCATTCGCTGACGGTGGACCGGGACGGGAAAATCAATATCCCGCAAATCGGCCCTGTGTATGTCTCGGGGATGACCTATGAGCAGATGTCGAAACATGTCATCTCCAAGGCTGAGCAGATTGTGGGCACGAATGTTGATATTACGATTGGCGCGACGCGCTCCATTCCCATTTTTGTCCTGGGCGATGTCCGAAGGCCGGGGGCCTATACGATCGGCGCGATGGCGACCATTACGGATGCCCTGATCCTCGCACGCGGTCCGTCAGCCATTGGTTCCATGCGGCGCGTGGAGCTTCGGCGCAAGGATAAGGTCATCGCGCACTTCGACCTGTATGACCTTTTTCTCAAGGGCGACAAGTCACAGGATGTCACGCTGCAGGCAGGGGATGTGGTCTTTGTGCCGGTGACGGGTCCGCAGGCGGGCATTGCCGGAAATGTGAAACGCCCCGCTATCTACGAACTAAAAGACAAATTTGATTTGCAGCACCTGCTTGAGCTTGCTGGCGGCATCATTCCCAGCGCCTACACCCAGCAGATGCAGGTGGAGCGAATTATCAAAAACGAAAAACAAATTGTCATGGACATCAATGACAAGAATCTCAGCATGGTGAAAGATTTCGTCGTGCAGGACGCGGATTTGGTCAAATTCTTTTCCATCGTTGATTATGACGAAAACGCCGTTTATTTAGACGGTAATGTCAAGCGTCCGGGTAAATACGCCTTTAAGCCAGGCATGCGCATCCGGGATTTGATCTCGCATCCCGACGATCTGCTTGACGCCACCTATTTTGAATATGCGCTCATCAAGCGCCAGACGCCGCCCGGCCGATTCATTGTCCTTCTGCCGTTTAACCTGGGAAAGCTCATTTTACAAAATGACGAGGCGTACAATTATGAGCTGACGCCGAAGGATCAGGTTTTTATCTTCAACCTCAATCTCTTTATCGATCCGCCCTTTGTCACGGTGGAGGGCGAAATCCGCGGCTCTTCCACCGAGATCAGCCAGGACGCGACCCTCCTGGACCGGGAGGATGCGGCCCGCGACCGGCGCATTCTTGCGGAGCTTGACGCCATCAAGGCCATTCTCAGCAAGGACGATCGTCAGTATATGCTGGCCATGAAAATTGAGGAGATCGAAGACGAAATTAAAGCGGAAAAGCGCCCGACACCCGGCGTGCTGCGCTATTTGCAGGCCGAACTCGAAACGGCGGGCCAGTCGGACCTGGCCGCCAGAGTGAAACGTATTGAAAAACAGATGCAGGTTGTGAGGCGCATTGATCTGGCCGGTAACATGAAGGTGAAAGACGCCCTGTTGAAGGCCGGGGGGCTCACCGGCAACGCCTCTCTGGAAAAGGGCCAGATTATCCGGCAGATGGACAAAAATGAATACACAACCCTTTATTTCCATGTTGCCCAGGCGATGGCGGGTGATCCCCGAGACAATCTGGCGCTTGAGGACCGCGACCGGATCATCATTCACTCGATCTGGGAGCAAAACCCCAAAACCAGTGTTTACATTACAGGGGAAGTGACGAATCCCGGCGTTTATCAATATACGGAAAATCTGACCGTTCGCGAACTGATTTTCAAGGCAGGAAATGTCCTGCAGTCCGCCTATCTCGAAGACGCCGAAATTACGTCCTCGCAAATTATGGAAGGCAAAGCCGGCACGCTGGCCCATAAAAATATCAATTTGCGAAAGGCGCTCGAAGACGATGCTGCCCACAACCTCAAGCTCTCCCCCAACGACCGCGTCCTGGTCAAGCAAATCGCGGATTATCAGACGGTGCGGTTTATCAATCTGACCGGCCAGGTTGCATTTCCCGGCCGCTATCCTTTCCAAAAAGGCGAAAAACTCTCCGATGTGATTGAACGCGCGGGCGGGTTCACGCCGTATGCCTATCTGCGCGGCGCCGTCTTTACACGCTTAAGCGTTCGGGTGCTTCAGCAAAAAGGCCTCGATGAAATGGTGGAGCGAATGGAAAAAGAATTGATGGCCGCAGGCGCCCAGGAACTGGCCACCGCCATCTCATCGGCGGATATGGCCGCCCAGAAGGCGGAGATTGAACAGAAGCGGCGCTTTATGGAGTCTTTAAGAAAAGTGCGCGCCTCGGGACGCATGACGATATCGCTTGCGGATGCCAAAACGCTTAAGGGTACGGAATATGATTTTGAACTCGAAGACGCGGATACCCTTTATGTGCCCGAAAAAAGCAGCGTCGTCAATGTCATCGGTTCGGTCATGGCACAGGGCAGCCATCTGTATGCCGACCGGCTCAACTATCAGGACTACATCGATCAGACCGGTGGCTATTCCTACTATGCCGATAAGGGCAATGTCTATATCCTGAAGGTGGACGGCTCCGCGCGCCGCATTTCCCGAAACTTCATCGGCTGGAGTTCGTCTCGCGCGCGATGGGAGACCACCGCTTACGGCGGCGCGATCCGCCAGATCGAACCGGGCGATACGATCATTGTGCCGGAAAAAATGGAGCGCATCGCCTGGCTGCGCGAGATCAAGGACATCACGCAGATTCTCATGAACATTGCCGTTGTGGCCGGTGTCACGATTGCGTTGTTTTAGCTGAAAGCACAATGCTGACGATGCAGATCGCTGCTCATCAACCGCTTGTTAAACCGAAACGGATGGCATGGAAAAAACCATTACAGCGCGCGATCTCAACGAACCGGTGGTCCGCTACGCCTCGGATGACTTTGTCGCCCTGAGGACGCAAAGCTCCGTTTCCGAAGGGCTTGCGTGTATCCGTGCCTCCCAGACGCAAAATACCATACTCTATTTTTATGTCGTGGATGATGCGAACCGTCTGGCGGGTGTCGTGCAGACGCGCAGGCTTTTGACCTCGCCCCTGGAGGTCACCATTGAATCCATTATGACGCCCCGGGTCATTACGATCCCTGATAGCGCCAATTTGATGGAGGCGCTGGAGTTCTTTATCCTCTATAAATTTTTGGCTTTTCCCGTGGTGGATGAAAACGGCCGGATGCTCGGCGTGATTGATGTCAACCTCTTTACGCAGGAAATGATTGATATGGAGGAGCGCGAGCAGGTTCACAGCATTTTTGACACGCTCGGCGTCAGTGTGTCCGAGCTTCGGGAGCGCTCGCCCTTGAGTGTTTTTCGGAGCCGGTTTCCCTGGCTTCTGGCCACGATTGCCAGCGGCACGGTTTGCGCGCTGCTGGTCGGTCTTTTCGAAGCGACGCTTTCCCAGAGTCTGGTTTTGGCCTTTTTTCTGACGCTGGTTTTGGGGCTGGGCGAAAGCGTGTCCATGCAGACGATGGCCATCACCGTCCATTTCATGCACCACCGGACATCGCGTTCCGGTTGGTATCTGGAGGTTTTGCGCCGGGAACTGGTGCGAACGGTTTTACTGGCGCTGGCCTGTGGACTGATCGTGGGGGCTATCGCCTTTGTCTGGAAAGGGCAGGCGCTAACCGGAGCGGTGATCGCCTCCGGCATCATCACGTCGCTGATCCTGGCCGGCTTCATTGGCGTCAGCGTTCCTTCGCTTTTGCACAAAATGCGGCTGGATTTGCGCGTGGCCTCCGGTCCGCTGACACTGGCCATTGCCGATATCTGCACCATCGTTGCCTATTTTTCCCTGGCGGCGCTCATCCTCAATCGCTGAAGCTTGTTTTAGACCAGTTTTGAAAAATCCGGAGCTCGACGCTCAAAGAAGGCGGCAAACGCCTCTTTGGCGGCCGGCTCCTGGAGCATGGCGCCGAAAAATTTGTTTTCTTCGTTCATCTGGGCGATCAGCGCGTCATGACCGTGTCTTTTCATCAGGCGTTTGGTGGTGCGAAGCGATGACGGGGGAAGCGAAACGAGCTTTGCCGCCTGCGAAAGCGCAAACGGCATCAATTCTTCATCCGGCACCACCCGGTTGACCAATCCCAGTTCTCTGGCCTCGATGGCGGGGAGGCTCTCTCCCAGAAAAAGCAGCTCGGCGGCGCGCTGATAACCGATAATTCTCGGAAGTATCAGGCTTGAGGCAAATTCCGGACAAAGCCCCAGCTTGGCAAACGGCATGGAAAACTTCGCGCTTTGAGCCGCGAAGATCATGTCGCAATGTAAAAGCAGTGTAGTGCCAATGCCGATGGCGGCGCCCGCCACGGCGGCGAGAACGGGTTTGCTCGCGCCGCTTAAATTCCGCATGAATTGCGCCACCGGACGATCTTCGAGATGCTCTTTCACGTTGAGAAAATCTTCCAGGTCGTTTCCGGCGGTAAATATTTCCGGTTTTCCGCAAATCAGGAGCACACGGATGTTTGCATCCGACTCGCCATCGGCGATGGCATCCGCCAGTGCCTGATACATCGCAGAGGTGATGGAATTTTTCTTTTCCGGTCGATTAAACTCAATCCGCAATATCCCCTTGTCCTTGTTCGTCAATATATCCATTCTTATCTCCTTTGGCCGGTCGATTGGCCGGCAGTGTAATCACCATGAAGAAGGTCCCCGGAAGGCGGGGAGAGCGTTTTTACAATGATCGGCGTGAAACTGCAAGAACGGATCGGGTTTTCTCGCGGCCAATAACCGGGAAAAGATGCATCAGCAGGCCAGATCCTGCGCATGACTGTCCAGAAGCGTCAGCGCCGCGTCAATGGCGGCATGGCTTCCGAAGAGAATCAACTGATCAGACGCCTGGAAAACAAAGTCGCTGGGCGGATTGGTGAGCGTCTTGTTTCCCCGGATGATATTGATGATCATCGCACCGGTGCGGGCTTTGAGGTTCACCTCCTTGATGCTTTTTCCGGCTATCGGATGATCGACGCCGACAAAATAGGTTTCAATGGTTCCCTGTGCCAGGATTTGACTGATTTGGTCAAACGCCTCCTGCGTGTAGCGGACCTCTCGGAACACGCCGTAGGACTTGTTCCGGAGGATATTGCCCTGGGCTAAAATGATGCTGTTGGGAATATGAAACATTTTTAAAACCCGGCTGAAAATTTGAATGGAGGTTTCAAATTCCTCGGGAATCACGTCATCTGCGCCCATCGCGAGCAGGTCTTCAATGTCGGCGACATATTTCGTCCGTACAATGACGTGCAGGCGGGGGTTCAGCGCCCGGGCGTTGGACAGACAGGTCTTGGTCAGCAGCCGATCGGATATGGCGATGACTAAAACGCGCGCGGATTCAATGCTTACGCGCCGCAGGATTTCGACGCTTGCGGCGTCGCCCCAAAAAATGTGGGGATCTCCCTTTGATTTCGATTTTTTTGTTTTTTGAAAATTCAGGTCGATGATCGCATAGGCAATGGCCGTATCTTTAAGCACGCGGGCGAGGTTTCTCCCGTTTAGGCCCATGCCGCAGATGATGACGTGATTGGTCAGCGGCGCCTTTTCAGCGGGGGGGGGCAGGCTTTGTGACATCCGCGCGATTGGCGCGCGCGAGAAGATAATACACCAGTGACACCAGAAGCGGCGTGACGATAAAGGTCAAAACCGACGCGCCGATGAACGTCTGGTAAATATAATCCGAGATGATCGCGTTTTTAAAGCCCTGGGACGCCAGGACAAACGAAAATTCACCGATCTGCGAAAGCATCACCCCCGAAATAAGCGCCACGCGAAACTGGAATTTTAAGAGAAACACCAGTGAAAAAACCACCGTCGCCTTGATTACGATGATGAGTGCGGAGGTGAGTACAATATGGCCGGTGTTTTCCCGTAGAAAATCGAGATTCAGAATCATGCCGAACGAGACAAAAAACACGGACAGAAAGACATCCCGAAACGGTGTGATGTCGCTGATGATCTGATGCGTGAAATCCGTGTCCGAAAGCGCAAGCCCGGCCAGAAACGCGCCAATGGCCAGAGACAGTCCCAGCGATTCTGTAATCCAGGCAATTCCCATCGTAATGACGACCGAGGAGACGACCAGCACGTCGCGCATGTTCATGTTGACGAGTTTCTCCAGCACATGCGGAATAATATAGCGCGCGGCAATCAGGATGCAGATGATGATGATCACCGATTTGGCAAGCTTCCAGGCAATGGTCAGCGCGTCCGGTCCGGTTTCGCCCCCCAGAAACGGGACGAGGAGCATCATGGGCACGACCATGATGTCTTGAAACAAAATGACGCCGATGGAGATGCGTCCCTGGGGAGACGATTCTTCCTAGCGGTCTTTGAGCAATTTTAAAATCAGCGCCGAGGAACTGTGCGCCAAAATAAAACCGATGAAGACGGACGAATAAATGTTGAGCTGCATGGCCAGACCGATCAGGAACCCCACAAGAAATGTGCAAAGCACCTGCAAACCGCCGGTTAAAAGAATTTCGGTCAGATGTTTTAAAAAGCGGGAAAACTGGATTTCAATCCCGATGGTAAAAAGCAGAAACGCCACACCGATTTCCGCCATCAGTTGAATGCCGCCCGTGTCGGTAATCAGCCGAAGCCCATAGGGACCGATAATCACGCCCGTGATGAGAAAGCCAATGATTGACGGCAGCTTGATTTTATTGAAAACATAGATAACGGGAATCGAGCAGGCCAGAATAATGATTAACTGGTGGAAAAATTTCAAACCGTCCACGGGTCATCCTGTTTTATTGTGAAAAGATTTGCTGACACCCTTCAGCAAAGGTTATGGGCTTATCCTGCCAATGGCACGATTCTATTTATCATTGATGTACAAATTTTTCCAAGAATACATCCGCCCTTTTCAATAAAAGGCTTGACGCTAGAACGAATGTTCTATATAGTGCAGCCATGAAGAAAACACGAGACATTAAATCTATTGAAAGAAGTCTGGTTGATTTTTATCGTAAAACAAAGCGCATGCCCTCCTATACCGAGATGATGGAGCTCTTTGAAGTCCGGTCGAAAAGCGTTGTGTCCTACTGGATCGAAAAGCTCATCGACGAAGGTATTCTGGAAAAAGACCCGCAGGGACATCTTAAACTCTCGGGCGTTTTTTTCGGCATTCCGCTGGTTGGAAATGTGGCGGCGGGCCTGCCTGCCTCCGCCGAAGAGGCGGTTCGTGAGGTCGTCTCCATGGATGACTATCTTGTGGCCAGACCGGATTCATCTTTTTTGCTTCGCGTCACGGGAGATTCAATGACCGGCGCGGGCATTATGGACGGAGACCTGGTGATTGTCGAACGCGGGCGCTTGCCCAAAAACGGTGATATCGTGCTTGCGGAAGTGGATGGTGAATGGACGATGAAATATTTGCGCCGCAAAGGATCGGACGTCCTTTTAGAAGCGGCTAATCCGGCGTATTTGCCCATTCGTCCCAAGGGCGAACTTAAAATCGGCGGTGTCGTGACCGCTTCCGTGCGAAAATATCTGAATTAACGATTCAACCCCAATGGATTGGACTTTATGCAAACATCAATGACAACATCAATGACAGCGGGTATTTCTTCCCTGAATGCTTCTCCGGGGGAAGCTGCCTTTGCCCGTTCTCGCGCGCGTCTGGCCGGATATCCGGCTCGGAGAAACCGGGCGAATCAGGGAAAGAATCTGATGGATAGGGCAGACCGGGTTATTTCTGTCGTGGGGGGTGCGGCGCTGATTGCCGCTGTGCTTTATTTTTCGCCCATCATGATTGCGTTACTTGAGCGATTGTCCTGAAGTCTTTTATCCTGTGGGATGAAGGTGAGGCATCAGGCGGGTCAATTGAGGCAGCCCCTGTCGAAAGCGCGTGAAGTCGGGATCAATTTTCGGATGAAGATGAGAAGGAGTATGCGCGTGAGTTGGAGTAAGGTGAATTTGAGTGGCTGTTACCGCGGTCGCATGAGAATCAGTTTTCCGTAATCGTTGTTGAAGAGTAATCGGGGCTGCCTTTATTGCCTCGGACCGTGTTCTCTGCACGATCATGACTTTTATTTTGTATTTAGTTCATTTATTTCCTCTTTTTTAATCTATGCACTTGTGCATGTTGGTCTTCACTATTTGCAATGGGCATGCCATTGTTATACATTCAGAGATGCCGTAAAGGTGATACCATAATATAACTAATTATGTTGTATGTTTATGAGAACTTTTTTGATTCAGGAGGCGGCGCGTTTTACCGAAGGAATATTGTGGCTTGGGACGAAATGCAACATCTTGCGTAGCTTGCGCTTTGATGTTTGTTGATGATTAACAAAATTTGTAGGTTTCTGGGCGGTTAAACGTTCGGATGGAATTTTATTCTGACTCACTAATGTCCAGAATTCTGTCAATATTAAAAGTGCGTTTCTCACCCCGGGTCAGACAATAAGCTTCCATGCCCATATAAGGATGGCCTTTAAATTCCATTTCGCCCATTGTCAGGGGGCGAACCAGTCTGCGGGATTTTTCATCCTGGCCTTTAAGGTATAAGATTTCCACATTCTTCTTTTGACCGATCGCAGAGAGGATCATCTCCATCTTGTCTTTCCGGCTGATCTTTTTGGCCGATTGCCGATACTGGATGGAGGTTAGAAATTTCACCACCTGCCAGTCCATCAGGATGGCGGTTTTCCGGAGGGGCTGCTTCAGAACGATCCCTTGCAATGTGGTGCAGCGCGACAGCGCCACATACATCTGACCGTGGGCAAATGTGCCGCGTCCGATGTCGATAATCACGTTTTCAAACGTTTTTCCCTGGCTTTTGTGAATTGTGACCGCAAAAGCCAGCCGCACCGGATACTGGGTGAAAGCGCCGACTTCCTCCGATTGCAACTCATTGTCTTTTATGAAGAAACGATAGATTTTCCATGTATGGGGTGTAATGCGGGCCGTGTCGCCATTGTCCAGATCCGCCACGATGACCTCGTCGCCCTCGTCATCTTTTTCAAATCGGCGAATCTTTCCAATGGTGCCGTTGATCCACTGACCGGCGGAATCATTGTTGAGCAGCATGATCTGAGCGCCTTTTTTCAACTTGATCTCGACGGCTGTCGGCAGATATTCCTTGCCAAAGTCCCCCTCGATGACGCCCTGGGCCCGCCAGGTTTTGCCGGGCAATTCCAGCAGGCGCTTATCGTTGATTTCATCGGCCAGCGCATTGGTGCTGGTCAGATAAAGATAAAAGGAATCGCGTGGCGGCTCAAACTCAGGATCAAAACGGCGGTTGAATCCGGCCAGATCGTCGTCTGTAACCGAGCGATTGCGTATGGCATTGAGCAGGCGGACAAATTCATCGTCCTTTTGGCGATAGACTTTTTCGAGTTCAATAAACGTCACGTCCAGCGATTCGAAGACTTTTGCGCTGAAAAAATAGGGTGAAGCGTAATGGCTTTTAAAAATATCGCGCTCGCCGCTCGTGACCACAGGCGGCAGCTGGTACAAATCTCCGATAAAAATCATTTGGATACCACCGAAGGGCAGATGTTCATCCGGGCCGTTGTAACGCAGGAATTTATCGATGCAATCCAGAAGATCGGCGCGCACCATCGACACTTCGTCGATAATGATCGTTGAGAGTTTTTTGTAAAGTCCCGATTTACCCGTTTCGGATTTCTTTTTTCGCTTAATTGATGCCGGGGTTACACTCGGCTTAAACCGGAAGAAGGAATGAATCGTTTGTCCGCCGACGTTGACCGCCGCCACACCCGTCGGCGCCAGAACCACGGCTTTTTTGCGGGTATTTTCCCGGAAATATTCAAGCAGTGTTGATTTTCCCGTGCCCGCCCTTCCCGTGATCAGCAGATGGCTCGCGCTGTCTTCCATAAGTTGAAGGGCCTGCCGGAATTCGGGATTCAATTCGATGTTTGAATTTTGATGATGCACAGGCATGGTTTTTCCGGATTTTTGAGTAAGCTAAACACTTTTTATCAATTCGTTCAACCGGCAAAACGGAATTTATTAACGCCCGGACAAGGTGGCTTTATAGGCAGCTTTATTGAGATACATGTTTTTGTCCGCTTCCCGAATGCGTTCAACAAGATTGTCGCCGACGCGAGTGGTGGCGAATCCCGCTGACAGACTCAGCGGGAAATCGTTTGCCCGGTTAAACGACCGGATGTTTTCTTGTAAGCGATCAATCGCCAGCGCGCAGATATGCTCTTCCACCAGCGGCAGCAATACCAGAAATTCGTCTCCGCCGATGCGCGCAATCATATCCTCGGGACGGAAGGTCTGTTTGAGCAGGGCGGCCGCATTTTTGATATACAGGTCGCCTGTTGCGTGGCCGAAATCATCATTCATTTTCTTGAGATTGTTGAGATCCAAAACGATGATACTGACGGGCCGCAGGCGGCTCGACGCCAGGCGATTGATTTCCGCATCGGCGTAAAAGCGGTTGAACAAACCGGTGAGCGAATCATGGAGGCTGATGTATTGCAGATTCTCTTCCGCCTGTTTCTGGCCGGTGATGTCGTTGACATGCATCAGCACGCTGTCCGGCGGGGCATAGGCATATTTCACGATGACGTAACGCTTTTCGGGCCGGTCATCAAATGAGTACCAGAACTGATTTTCAACCGGTTGTCCCGAGTCCATGCATTTGTGAATATCTGCGGCGATCTGCGGCATGCCCATAAAAAAATAGTCCGCCTGTTTACCCAGCGCGTCAATAATCTTGTCTCCGATAAACTGGAAGGCCGCGCTGTTGAATTCCGATAGCACATATTCACCGAATTGTTCCTTCCAGACCAGGGTCGGCACGGGGATGTTGCGGAATAAAAGCCGGATGCGTTCCTCGCTTCGGCGAAGCGCCTCTTCCGCCCATTTGAGCTCCGTCACATCGCGGCCCATCACGCGGATTCCCATTGGCTCTCCTTGTGCATTGCGGATCAGCGAGAGGTTGTGCTGATGGATGCGCGCCGTGCCGTCCTTGCGGATGACCTCATAATCCACAAGCCTTCTGGGGTTTCCCGTCGCGATGATCTCCGCCGCGATGTGTTCAACTACGCGGGCGGTCCGGGGCGAGACGATCCGGCGGACGTTCATGGTTAAAAGCTCCTCGCGTGGATAGCCCATCATCGTGCAGGCCGCGTCATTAACAAAAATGAAATTGCCGTTGAGATCGTGTTCAATATAGCCCTCTGAAATACTCTCCAGAATTGAACGGTATTTTTCCTCGCTTTGCCGAAGCGCCTGCTGTGCTTCCAGGCGTTCCGTCACGTCCCGCGTTGTCCCCCGGAAACCCGCAGGCTCACCCTCCGCATCGCGCATCAGCGACACTGACAATGAGATAAACCGTGTGTTTCCGTCTTTATCGCGGATGGCATGATTGTCGATCGTGGCCGAATGGCCGGTTTCGTAAATGGATTTAAAAACCTGCGCGATTTGCTGATAAGCGGCCTCGCCCGTATAAAACTGCGGAAGGGCATGGATCAGATCCTTGCGGTCATAGCCCAGCCGCCTGGAAATGATTTCATTGACAAAGGTAATATTGCCTTTGAGATCCAATTCAAAGCATCCGTCGGAGATGTTTTCAATAAAATTTCGGTAGCGCTGGAGATCTGCCGATATTTTCCGCTGCGCCGTAACATCGCGTCCGATGATGGAAAAGCCTGTGATGCGCTCCGTATCGTCCCGGATGGCCGAAACGCTCAGCCAAATATAGAATTCTTCCCCGCTTTTGCGAACACGGCGCGTTTCATAGTGCTCGATGGGGCGGCCCTTGCGAATCTCATTGAGCAGGCGCGAGACCTCTTCAATTTTATCGGATGGCGCAAGGACAGTCAGGGGTTGGCCGATAATTTCACCGGCTGTGTATCCATACATATGCACCGCGCCGGAATTCCAATCCGTAATGATGCCGCGCCAGTCGGCGCCGATGATAGCATCGTCCGAGGCTTCAACGATAGAGGCAAGCCTCAGCAGATGACGCTGGTCATTTTTAAGATCGGTGATGTCTTCATAGATCCCCAAAATACCCGACGTGAGGCCTTTTTCGTTTCGCAGCGGCACTTTGTGTTTGCGAAACCAGCGCGTTTGGGCGCCGTCCGGCATTACCACTTCTTCTTCATAGCCGATGACGGCCGTGCCGGAATCCAGCACCTCTCGATCGCGGCGCCGGAATTTTTCGGCGTCTTTTTTCCAGGCCAGCTCGTCATCGGTCTTTCCAACAATGTCTCGTGGCCTGGCCAGACCCGCGTCCCGGGCGAACACGTCGTTGCAGCCAAGATATTTCAGATGCGCATCCTTCCAGAAAATCCTCAATTGGAGCGAATTGATCACCTGATCGAACATCTTTGGAAAGTCTGCCGTGTCGCGGTTTGATATTAGTCGCTTTCGCGCCAGCCAGGCGCCTTGCATCAGCAGGTTCACCCCGCGGACCTGCGCTGGCGAGTATTTGCCCCGCGTATTGGCGAGCCCCCAGATAAGGACGATGCGATCTGAATCAAAAACAGGTGCAGAGGCCAGAGTGGTCACCGATCCGGATTGAGGCGATAAAGAGTGGCCTGATAGAACGTCTGCGCCAGAAGAGTTGAGAATCATGGGCTTGGCGGTTTTTATCGTTTCTCCCCAGATGCCGATCGCCTCCGGATCATATTGCGTATCTGGCTTCATGTCGGTGCAGATCTTTTCAAAGCCTTCCGACCAGGCACAAAGCGTTAATGTTTTAGATTTATCATTGTAGAGGAAGACATAACCGAATTCACTTGCGGTTTGGGTCATGGCTTCACGAAGCGCCTGATCCAGCGGCTCCTGCGATGAGGTCGCTTCGGATTGGAAAATCTTCAAAAGACTTTCCGTCCATTTTGTGCCTTGAAAGCCCCGTGTCCGCATTAATCACCCAAATATTTAATTTAACTTATGGTTCTATTATAAACTGCCAATGGGTGTTATGCAACGGGAATTGCAGGAGCGTAGCGACAACAAATCATACCCTCATGAACTTTTTCCACGAATCCATCGGGAAAGGCATTTTGAGGGGATGAGGTTAACGCCGCAGTGGAGTCATTTCTTCACGGCGGCGTTATCGTTAAGCCATATTGATGGTGTGAATCTTCAGCAGGAATTCTTTGAATTTATCTTTCGTTGTTTCCTTGATGGATTCGAGGCGCACGACCACGGCTTTGTTATAAAACATGAATCCGTCGTCGATTTTTTCGGGATTTTCATCATCATCGATAAAATGTTCCATGAACATGATGGCGGACTGTTTGGCTTCGCTTTCACTGTTGGCGGTAATCAGATAGTGATGACGATTGATATTTTCGTCTTCCTTCTCGCTAATTTTAATCCAGTAATCGGGCATACCTTTCTCCTGATCGAAATATAAATCTTTACTTGCTATTGTCTGTAAAAAACGGATACTTCCTTAACAATTCGGCTCGTTGATACAATAACATCTGAAATTAGTCAAACGATGAATTAAGACAAATTTAGCCATTGGGGTGCCGGGTGTTGATCCCATGCCTGTGTGTTCCCGAAGCTTTGACATCCCAAGCCATCTTGGTTATTCTGATTAAAATTCAGTCTCAAGAAACATTAAAATATTAGCTTATTGAGCAGGCCCAACCGACAACATGTTTTTTCAAGGGAGGTTTTAATATGACCAGATCCATGATGACACTTGTTATGGGAATGATGCTTTTGCTGTCCTTTGCACAGGGCTCATGGGCCGACTGGCCGGTGACAAGCTATCCGGAATATCGCGGGAAGATTCTTGACGCCGAAACGAAAGAACCCATCGAGGGCGCGGTGGCGGTGGTTTATTATGATCGCGACATGCTCATCGGCGGCCCAGGCGGCCCCGGGTCTTATATCTTCCATGCCAAAGAGCGACTGACGGATGAAAAAGGCGAATTTACCTTTCCGTCTTATACCTCATTGCATCTTATTTCCGAGGGGGGCTGCGCCTCGTTCATATTTTTTAAACCCGGCTACATGGCCAGTTACGGCCCGGAAGTCCTCGAGAATTGTTATATGACTCAAGACTACTTTACCACGGATGAAGCCGGTAAGATCGGTGAAGTTCGCGCCAAGGGGGGCAGGCCCGCCATCTACCAGGGTCCATTGGGCATTGTGGAACTGCGGAAGGCGAAGACAAGGGAGGAAATATTAATGGGAAGCCCTGGTGCGCCATCATCTGAATTTAGATCAAACAAATTACCTCTGCTGTTTAAAGCTATAAATGAAGATCGCAAAAGAAGGGGATTGGAAGGAGAGATAAAATGATTATCGCGAAGAATAGAATTTTCAAAATGACTTTAATGTTATTATTGTTTTGCTCTCTGCTGCTTGCAAGTACCCCTGAACAATGTTTCGCACTACATCCAAAAACACATAGAGCTATAAATGAGCGCGTATCCAAGACATCAATTCTCGATGATTACTTAAAAACACAATTAGGAATGCAAAGCGGTGTGGAGAGCAGTGTTAGCCAGCAAAAGATATGGGAATGGATCGCCGAAGGCGGTGAGAAGGAAGACCTCATGGGTGTGCGATCCATGTATCATTTTCACAATCCTCTTTCGAACAAAGGACTACTTGGAAAGGAATTTTCGGCCATCGTCTGGGCGACGCTGCCGGTAGGCGGGCAAAGCCTCGCCCCTCAGGCTTCCTGGGATGACGTCCGGTATTATTATCGCCGCGCCCTGACGGCGGCAGACAAAAACGAACGTGAAAACTGGTTTGCCTTGACCTTTCAGGGCTTGGGCCAGATGATGCATCTGGTCGAGGACATGTCCGTTCCCGCGCATACGCGGGATGACATGCATGTGTTTAAGGCGGACGGATATGAAAAATGGTTTCGCAAGAAGCCTGTTGCCAGATAAAATCCTTTTCTGTATAGTACAAAAAAACACCAGAGGGAATATGAAAAGGAAGATCATTTCGATCGATGAGGACAAGTGTAACGGTTGCGGCCTGTGCGTGACGGGCTGCGCCGAAGGCGCCATTCAAATTATTGACGGCAAGGCCCGGGTCGTAAACGACGCGTTTTGCGATGGTCTGGGGGCCTGCATTGGGGAATGTCCCGAAGGCGCCTTATCCATTGTGGAGCGGGAAGCGGACCCGTTTGACGAAAAACAGGTGGCCCAGGCATTAGCCCGCGCGAAACACTCAGGCGCTCAGTCCGAAAAAACGCCTTTTAATATCCTGTCTCCGGCAGGGGGCTGCCCCGGGTCTCAGTCTGTGACCTTCGCGAAAGCGTCGTCACCGGTATCCGGCGCGCAGGTTTCCGAACTTTCGCACTGGCCGGTCCAATTGCACCTGGTCAATCCCGCCGCCGATTTTTTCCGAGGCCGCGATGTGGTGCTGGCCGCCGACTGCGCAGCGTTTGCCGCCGGAAATTTCCATGAAAAATTTTTAAAGGGGAAAAGCCTCGCCATTGCCTGTCCCAAACTGGACGACGGGCAGGAGGTCTATATCGATAAAATCCGCCGCATGGCGGACGAAGCGCAAATCCGCAGCCTGACGGTGGTGATGATGCAGGTGCCGTGCTGCCGCGGCTTACTTGAGCTGGCGCGCACGGGGCTCGGTCAGGCGGCGCGCAATGTTCCCCTGAAAACCGTCATTATCGGGATTTCGGGGAATATCCTTGCGGAGGAATGATGGGGAAAATCCTTCCGAACAGCGAACTGATCCAGGAAATTGAAAGTCTTCACCTGCAGGTCAAAGCGCTCAAGCAATCGGAAGCCAAAAGAAAGCGCATCGAAGGCGCACTCAAGGAAAGCGAGCAGCGACTGCGCACCATCATCGACGGCTCGCCCATTCCCGCGTTTGTGCTTGGCCGGGATCGCCGCATAATTTACTGGAACCGCGCGCTCGAAGAGTTGAGCAAGATTGAGGCGAATGCAGTCATCGGCACGCGCCAGCAATGGCGGGCCTTTTACAGCCACAAACGGCCCTGCATGGCCGATCTGCTGATTGCAGGCGAGATTGAAAAAATTCCGCACTGGTACACCGGCAAATATATTAAATCCAAACTGCTCGACGAGGCATATGAAGCCACCGATTTTTTTCCGGAACTGGGCGATCGGGGCAAATGGCTGCGCTTCACGGCAGCCATTATCCGCAATGCCGCAGGCGAGCTCGTCGGCGCCATCGAAACCCTCGAGGATATCACCAAGCGCAAGCGCGTGGAAGAGGCGCTGGTGGCCGCACGCGAAGAACTCGAGCGACGGGTTCAGAAGCGCACGGCGGAACTGGCCCGCGCAAATGAAGCGCTTCTGATGGAGCTGATGGAGCGCCAGGAAACGCAAAAAGCCCTCAAACAGACCACGGATCATCTCTCGCTCCTGCTGGAATCGCTGCCGATCATCTCCTACACGAGAAAGGCGGAGGATGATTTTGGCGTTACCTTTGTCAGCAGCAGCATCGAAGACATTACCGGCTACCCCCCGCAATTATTTATCGAAGATGAACAGTTCTGGGCGGATCACATTCATCCGGATGACCGGGGCCGGATCCTGGCCGAATTGAAAAATGTTGTGCCTGATGTGGCCTATCGCTGCAGCTACCGGTTTCGCATTTTAGATGATTCCTACCGGTGGTTCTCCGATTACTGGCGGGTGGTGCAGTGGCCGTCCGGCGCGTCGAGTTATATTGTCGGGGCCTGGCAGGATGTGACGGAAGATAAGAAAATCCGCCAGGAAGGGGAGCTGAGGCTCCAGCAAATGATCCAGACGCATAAGCTGACGGCGTTGGGCGAGGTGGTCGCGGGCGTCGCGCATGAAATCAACAATCCGGTGAGCTTCATCGCCTACAATGTTCCGGTGCTCGAAGAAATCTGGAATACGGTGGAAACCATCCTTTCGCGAAACAGCGCCCATCACCCCGACTGGGAAAAACGCGGGCTCACCTACGAGGAAGTCTGCGCCAATATGCGGGAAATTATTTCCGCCTTTAAAATCGGCGCCAATCGCATCAGCCGGGTCATTACGTCGCTGAAGGAATTTTCCCGCTCCGACGAAACCTCGCAGAAAAAACAGGTGTCCGTGTCGGAAATCATCAATGGCGCTTTGGTGATTGTGGGCGCGCAAATCCGGCGAACTGTTTCCCATATTGATCTGGAGATCGCCGAGGGCCTTCCGGCCGTCACCGGGCATTTTCAGAAAATCGAGCAGGTGATCGCCAATCTGCTCATCAATGCGCATCAGGCCATTCCCGCAGGTGACAAGGGGGCGATTCGGATCCGCTGCCGCCACATCGAGCGGCTGGAGGCGGTGGTGGTGGACATTGAAGACAACGGCAAAGGCATCGAACGCGACATTCTGAGTCATATCTTCGATCCGTTTTTTACGACGAGGCGAGACCGCGACGGCACGGGGCTGGGCCTCTCCATTTCTTACGGTCTGGTTCGGGAGCATCACGGGCTTATCAGCGTTTTATCGCGTCCCGGCCGGGGGAGTCGTTTTTGTGTGTATCTGCCTGTTGACGGTCAGACGGATATCAAGCTCTCTCCAGCCATTTTATGCGTGGATTCCAACGTGAAATATCTCAAGGAACTCAAGGCCAATTTTGTCGATGCCGTGATCTGGCGCTCCGAAGCGCAGGACACCCCCGAAGATATTCTTGATTTTCTTATCGAAAACCCGCAAGTCGATCTGGTGATTTCCGAGGTTCGGCTCAAGGGATTTAACGGCTGGACGCTTTTTGAAAAAATTCATTCCGTTTTTCCATTGCTGCCCGTCATTCTTTTTTCAGCGGACCGAAGAGGGCTCAAAGCCCCGGCCAACCTGAAATCGCTTCCGGACGGCATCCTGCACAAACCCTTCAGCATTGATACGCTTCAGAAGATGATTCATGACATCGGGAGGCAGCAGCTATGAAACTATTGATTGTGGATGATGAAGAGGTTTCTCTCACCTCGGTGAAACGCGTTCTCAAGTGGCGGGGCATCGCCAATACTGAGCTTTGCGACAATGGCCGCGAGGCGATTCAAAAAATCCGCAACGGCAATTTTGACATCGTGCTTTTAGATTTGCTGATGCCCGAAGTGGACGGCCTGCAGGTGCTGGAAGCTACCAAACCCTATTGCCCGGCGACAGAGTTTATCATTCTCACAGCGGTTGATGACATCCCCACCACTGTGCGCGCCATGCGGGGCGGCGCTTGCGATTATCTGGTCAAGCCGGTGGACAATGACCTTCTGCTTTTGTCCATCGAAAGAGCCTATGAACGAAAAAGCCTGCTGGCCGGGCTGTCCATCAGCGCGGGATGCGGGCAAAGCGAGATGTCTGAAGCCTTTTCGGATACCCTGACGCAAAATCCGCGGATGAAAGCGCTTCTGTCTTACGCCGAGATCATGGCCAAAAGCGGTAATCCCGTTTTAATTACCGGGGAATCCGGGACGGGAAAAGAATTCATGGCGCGCGGCATCCATCGCGCGGGCCCGTCACCCGGGGGGCCGTTTGTGGCGGTCAACGTCTCTGCCATTCCCGCGACGATGTTTGAAAGTCAGTTTTTCGGTCACGTTCGGGGCGCCTTTACCGGAGCGGAGGCGCATCACCGGGGATTTTTTGAACAGGCGGACGGTGGCACCCTTTTTCTGGATGAAATCGGCGAGTTGCCCATCGAGTTGCAATCAAAGCTTCTGCGCGTGCTGGAAGACAAAACGTTTACGCCTCTGGGATCGCAAACGCCTGTGCGGGTTGAGGTGCGTCTGGTTTCGGCCACCAACACCAATCTGGATGAGGCCTGCCGGGAGGGTAAATTTCGCCTCGACCTGCTGTATCGCCTGAAGTCCGCGTATATTGCCCTGCCGCCGCTTCGCGAGCGGTCGGGCGATGTTGCGCTTCTGGCCGAACATTTTCTGAAAATGGCCTCGGCCCGCCATGCAAAAAATATTTCCGGCATCACACCTGAGGCCAGAGAGCAACTGATGCGGAAAGATTATCCCGGAAATATCCGAGAGCTTGCGCAAATTATTGAAAATGCTGTTTTATTGACAAGCAGCCCGATGATATCGCCTTGCGATCTGGGAGGGGCGTCCGCGTCGGATGCCCTCGTGTTCCCCGCCAGCCGACGCTTGTGTTCACTCAAGGAAAACGACATCGACCACGTCTTGTTTGTGCTAAACACCACTGGGGGCAACCGCCGGGAAACGGCCGGCATTTTGGGCATTACGCTTCGGCAGCTGCAACGCAAACTGGCCGATATCAGGCAGGCCCCGTCCGCAACCGAAACCGATGATTAAATAAACGGGTTATCGCGCGTCATCGCCAGCGCCAAATTTCTCCAAATTTTGTAGATTGTATTACATTGTCTGGGAATAGCGGTTCGCCGTCGTCGATCCTGTCCCCGATCTATTGCAATATCATCCATTATTCCAGTAATTTATAATTTTATTCCCAATTTATCATTTTCAAGAGCTGCGGCATAGCCATTGCTAATAAATGTTTCGTTAACAGGCCGTGCTTGAAAGCGGATATTCATTTCTTGATAACGCGCAAACGTCTGGATTCGGACTTATAACGGAACTTATTTATCAAAAGGACAATCTCATGGAAAACAATTCCCGATTGATCTGGCAGCAGCGATACAGCGCGAATATTGAATTTCTCGATGCGCAACACAAAAAGCTTTTTAGCATTATCAATCAAAACATCAGCATCCTGGAAAACAAAACTGAGAAATATCTGCCTGTTTTTAAGGGGCTGATCGACTATCTGTCCGTCGATTTTCATGAAGAGCATTTGGTGATGCTGGAGACGCAATATCCTGATTTTCCAAATCATATTCGGGAGCACATGAGATTTACCGAGAAAATCAGCCAGTTTTTAAACGATTACGCGGACGGGGATGTCAATCTGGGCGCTCGCCTCAATAATGAACTCAAAAACTGGATTCGCGAGCACGCGCTGGGAATGGATCTGAAACTGGGCGAGTTTCTGACTTCACATCCGGAAAAATTGAAGAAAGCGGAACAATACATCAAGAAATTTGAAAATACGCCTTATCTTTACGTGGTTAATGGATAGGGTTGACGTTTGCCAACGCCGCTTGAACCTGTCAAAAATACGCTTGATAAAAGCGTGCGGGTATTCTAGAGACACAAAAAATGATTAAGGTTTGTGAAATGACAACGAAACTGCATCTGGAATATCCGTGCCTGTGGACGTATAAAATTATCGGTCCGGACAGTGCCGCCATGCAAAATGCCGTAGAAGGGATTATCAGGGACCGTCCCTGCAATATCTCTTTTTCCCGCCAAAGTGAAACCGCCAAATATTGCAGTTTGAATGTAGAGCTCTCTGTCGAGAGCGAATCCCATAGACTCTCCGTATATGAAGCGCTCCGATCCCATCCGTCCATCAAGCTGGTTTTGTAGCCTGAAAAGGGAATCCGTCTTTTCGCGACGCGACCCTTTCGCTGATAATGATTTATTATTCTGATGCGCCGCTAAAGACAGGGTGCGATGATTTGACTTAAAGGGAGTTGACCGATGCAGCTTCTCATCAAGATTGGGCTTAGTCTGATCATTATTGTTGCCGCAACGTCAGTAGGCAGAAAATGGCCTTCCGCCGCCGGTCTGATAGGCGTGATGCCGCTTACAGGCGCTTTGGTCATGGTCTGGATGTATCTGGAAAACAAAGGCGATGACCAAATCATGCAAGGGTTTGCCAAAGGGGCTCTCTGGGGAATTCTTCCCAGCCTTCTGTTCTTCCTTGTGGCCCTTTTTTGCTTTAAAAAACAGCTTCCGCTGCCGGTGGTTCTGATTTCAAGTTTTGGCATCTGGTTGTTGGCGGCAGCCGTTCATCAGTGGGCGCTGAAATAGACGGTCATTGATTGAAGATCAGACCGGTGCCTTTTTGTTGATGCGTTCACTCTTTGTTTTGCATTGCTGCGGGTGGTCCCCAGCGCAATATTTTTGTTCGCCGGACGACTTCATTGTAGAGTATCAGCAAGGGGTGAGCTTTGTCTTCGCCTTCGAGAAGGGCGATGGCCGCTGCAATCGCCTCGATGGTGGACAGGCCGTCCTCCCGGCGCTGCTGGCGCAGCCGATCTCTTTGCGAAAGTGGCGCAGGTAACACAAGTTTGGGCAGGCTCTGGAGAAAAGCCATCCGGCGATACAAGCGTCTGGCCTGATGCCATGTGGCATCGAGGACAATAATCGAGCTCGGCGGCGTTGAATTGTAAAACGCCTGGGAGGTTTCTCCGTCCGGCCATAAAAGCCAGGTGCCCGGCCTGCCCAGGCGCGCCTCGTCGATGGCCGCCTCTCCAATGCGCACACCTCCCCCGCAGTCCACAAGCTCCGCGTTGGGCATGGCCAGCGCCGCCAGACGACCGGTGTTGCTGGGCCGGCCTGCCTCCCGAATGTGTCGCAGAATGTAAACTTGCGTGCGCGTCGGTACCGTGGGCAGAATTGGACAGACGCAGATCGTCCGTCGAAGCCCGCATATCCGGCAATCGTGCAGCGTCTGCTTTAGTCTATCGGCGCGCATTGCGAACACCTCTTTCTGTCATTTTGAATGATCCTGTTGACATTTATTCCCAATAGACTATCATCGCGATTATCAGCATATCAATTTTTTTTGGAGGTGTTGTCATGGCGTTGAAAGAATGCGCAAGCTGTGGATACAAATCCGACGTTCCGTTTGAAAATGATGTCTGTCCTGCCTGCGGTTATACGTTCTGGCAATGCCGGGAATGCGGTTTCATTTTGAAAGCGCTCACGATTCCGGATCAATGCCCCTCCTGCTTTAAAAAATGCGAATTTAAAAATGTCACCTGTTACACGCCGGAGTGCGGCGGCCCGGCCGGGATTGATCCGAAGCTGACGAAATAAGACGTCGTGTTCGGGTGAGTATCTTCAAGACGGCTTCATGGGTGGCAGCGGTGAATGGCCGGTTCGGCCCTATTCCGGCTGAGTCGGCTTGTCCTCGCTTTTGCCGTATTGCCGGATATTGGCGCGGTGATTGAACACAATGAGCGCAAAAACCGCCATTGCGCCGACGGAGGCCGGAAGCGCCCATTGCACGATTTGCGCCTGCCCCAGAGAAAGCGCGGCCACCATAAAAAAAGACGCGATAAACGGCGTGCGCTTCACGCCGTAAGCCAAAAGCCAGATAATGGCAGCAATCAGCGCCGCCCAGGGCGCAACCAGCAGGGTAAACCCCAGATAATTGGCCACGCCCTTGCCGCCTTTAAAACCATGAAAACAGGGGAAGGTGTTGCCCAGCACCAGAAAAAATGCGGCCCAGACCACCTGTGGGGCGTCCAGAAAATTTGCTCCAAGCGCCGCCACCCCCACGGCACGCCCGATATCGAGCAGAAAAACGACCACCGCCCAGGGGAGGCCTGCCAGACGATATACATTTGTTGTTCCGGCGTTGCCGCTGAAACTCAGGCGCGGATCGGCCTTTCCGGCAATTTTAAAAAACACGATGGCAAAGTTGACCGAGCCGATCAGGTAGGCGCTGATGGCTATGATGATGACCGGAATGTCCATGAGTGGTCCTTAATCCATTGGGGTGGCCGGATGCGTCCCTGCGTGACATCGCGCATTTGCAGGCCGTGAATCGTTTCGCATATTACACCCGATTGATCATAAATCCACGCGTCAAAACGAAACGGTTCAAGGCTGACCCCCACCGGGACGACGCGCGCCAGATACGATTGACCCTTGCGCGTGGGCTTGTGAACCATCCGTTTATCTACGCCGACAGGGAAGGGAACAATGCCTTTAAAGCGCTGAGACCATACGCAGGCCGCATGCATGGCCGCATCCAGCACAAAGGGCGATCCCAGCACCGTATCGTCGGCATCACCCGCGCCGCCGGAAATCTCTGCGATCGCGCCTGCTTCCGAGACGGCCAGATCGCCCAGAATGTTTCGGAACGCCGGGCCAAACGGAATCAGTTCACGGTAAATGGACTGCGCCGGCACGCCGATGCAGGGGCCATCCATTTTTTGCGCATCCCGAAAGGACGGGGAAGTCTCCGGAAGCGCCGAGGCCTTCCCGAAGGTGGCGCGCGCATGTTCGAGTTTTCGCGAGATACCTGCGGCTTGAAGGCGGACCGTGGTGGAAAGCGATGCGCGGATGCCCTGCTCGAGTCGCTCGATGTCGATCTGGACCTCAATGCGATTGGCCTCGGGCGAAAGAGCGAGCAGGCGGGAAAAGGAAGCGTCTGTCATGTGCGTGACATCGGTTTCACGCCAGGCGTCCCGAATGGCGCGTGCCAGCAAAATCATCGTTTCCACCGCGGGAAAGACCGCCCGGCCCTCGAAAAAATGATCGCGCAGATAGGGCTGGATATCGAGAATGCGGCAAACGCGGCTTTTCACATTTTGTCCGGGAAGGTTCGCCATAGCTCAACCGTTTTGGGATCCACCGCCACCGGCTTTCCCGCCGCATTGGCTGCGCAGTGACGCGTGTAGCCGGTGCAGACGAGATAGCCTTGTTGCGCGTGGGTAATCACGTAATCAAATTGCAGACGCACGCGCTCGAGATTGACCGGCCGGGTGTGAATGGCCATGACATCATCATAAAACAATGACTGGTAGAACGTCATGCCCAGATCAATAATCGGATACACATAGCCGCTTTCTTCAATCTGCTTGTAGGAGTAGGCCACATCGCGCATCAGCGACGTGCGTCCGAATTCAAAGTAGCGCAGATAATTGGAATGATACACCACTTGCGAGCGGTCCGTGTCGGCATACAGCACGCGGTAATGGGCCCGGTGCCAGATCAGGCCGGTGGTCGCATCCCGGACATAGCGCTCGTCGGCCGAATAGATTTCAGGCAAAAAAGGTTTGGGCTTCATCCTAGACTCCTCGAAAGATCACACAGCAGTTTGTCCCGCCAAAGCCGAAGGCGTTGGATAAAACAAGTTCCACTTTCTGCTTGCGCGGCGTATTGGGCACGACATCAATATCGGAAAGCTCCGGATCGGGAAGATAATTAATGGTGGGCAGCACGATGCCCTGCCGCATGCCTTCGATCGAGAGCGCCGCTTCGATGGCGGCCGTAGCGCCCAGCGTATGGCCGAGTTGTGATTTGTTGGACGATACGGGGATCTTTTCGAGCGACTTTCCGAAGACCTCGCGCAGGCACTTGATTTCGGTGCGGTCCCCCTTGGGGGTGGAGGTGCCGTGCGCGTTGATATACGAAATGTCTGAGGGCTGCAATTCCGCGTCGGCCAGTGTTTCGCGGATTGCCCGGATGATCGTCGGGGGATTGGGGCTTGTGTAGTGGTGCGCATCGGACGTCCAGCCGATGCCCATCACTTCGGCGCGCGGCGTGAGCCCGTGCGCCGAAATCGCTTCCTCGGCGGCCAAAACGACCACGCCTGCGCCTTCGGAAAGCACAAACCCTTTGCGGTCTGAGCTGAACGGGCGCGAGGCCTGCCCCGGATCAGTGCAGGCACGGTCGCCGGGATGGACTTTAATCGTCGCGTTCATATTGGCAAAGCCGTGAATGAGCTCTGGCAGAATCGGCGCATCCGCGCCGCCGGCCAAAACAAAATCGCAGTCTCCGTCGCGGATCATGCGCGCGCCGATGCCAATGGCGTAATTGCCGGAGGCACAGGCGCCCTGCGGCGAAAAGATAGGGCCGGTGAATTTCAGAAGCATGCCCGCCTTTCCCGCCGGAAGATTAGCGCACAGATTTGGCAGAAGATAGGGACTCACGCGCAGGGGTCCCCGGTGCTCCAGATCATGGACAGCGATGCGATAGGCATCCGACCCGTTGAGCGCCGACCCGATCAGGCAGGCGGTGCGCGGTGCGGTTTTGTCGTCCATCACCATGCCGGCGTTGGTGAGCGCATCGCGGCAAACCGCCATGGTCAAAAGGACAAACGACGCATTCCAGTTATAGACTTCTTTGGCATCGGCAAAATCCAGTTCCATGGGAAACCAGTCGGGAATTTCGCCCACGATGTTGCAGGCGGATTCGACCTTGCAGCGCGTGACTTTGCGAAAACCCGCTTCGCCCTTAATGGCGCGCGCCCACGTTTTTTCAAACGTGGCGCCCAGCGGCGTGGCCGCTGCATAGCCGACCACAAAGACTCTGCGGTTTTGGGGTGCTTTCATGAAAAAAACCTTTCTTGTTATGCGATGCGCCGCAAAAGGAGGCAGGCGTTGCATCCCCCGAATCCAAACGCGTTTTTAAGAACAAATTCTTGCTTGACCGCCCGGGCGGCATTCGGGACGCAATCGAGTGTAATGGCCGGGTCCGGCTCGTAATTCATCGTCGGCAGAAGCGTATCGCGCAGCATGCCTTCCATGGCCAGAATGGTTTCAATCGCGGAGGAAGCGCCCATGGCATGCCCGATTTGTGACTTGTTGGCACAGACGGGTGGAACGGCGCGGCCAAAAATATGGCTAAGCGCGTCCGCCTCCACCTTGTCGCCGACTTTGGTGGAGGTGGCATGTGCGTTGACGGCTGAAATATCGCCAGGCTGTATGCCCGCCGAGCCAATGGCCAGTTCCATGCAGCGCGAGACGGTGGGCAGATTCGGCGCGACAAAATGGCTGGCGTCCGAGGTGCTGCTAGATCCGGCCAAAGCGATTTTAGCGAAAAGCCCATGCGCGCGGGCGAAATCCGGCGAGGACAGGATCACCGCGCCTGCGCCTTCTGAAACAACAAAACCGCGCCGGGAGATTGAAAAAGGCCGGCTGGCTTTTGAAGGCGGCTCATGCGGTTGCCCTTCTTTGGGACGATACGCGCCGTTCATGGTGGCAAAACCCGCCACTATCGGTTCAACCAGCGGAAAATCCACCGCGCCGGCAATCACCACATCCGCAAGATGCTGCTTGATCAGCAGATCGCCAATCATCATCGACGTCGCGCCGGTGGCGCAGGCGGTAATGGTGGACACAATGGGGCCGGTGGCTTTCGTCAGAATCGAAACCTTGCCGCCGACCATATTGATGCAGGAGTTGGGATTGGCAAACGGATGCGGCAGTTTGTTTTCAACCATCAGCTGGCGGTCCGCTTTTAAAATGGCATCGAGCCCCCCCACGGCCGAGCTGAACGTGATGGCGACGCGCGGTGCAATCTCCGGTGTAATCTCCAGTCCGGCCTTTAAAAGCGCGCGATGCACCACTAAAAGGGCGTGCTTGAAAATGGGCGAACTCCAGTGCGCCATCTCTCTGGACTGTAAAAATGGATAGGGCTGAATATCAAAGTCATCCACCTGGCCTGCCTCGGAAACGGGAAAATCCGGCGGCAGCGAAAAGCGCGTAAGCCTGCCCAGGCCGCTTTCCCCGCGGACGGCCCGCTGCCACTGGGTTTCCAAGTCGGTCCCCAGACAGGAGACCATATCATAGCCTAAAATCAGTGTTGAACCGGACACGACATACCTACCAGGGGATTAAACGATAGAGTTTGGCGAACATTTCATAGACTTCAATCCAGTTTTGAAAATCCTCGGTGCTGTTCATATGCGCGCGTTTGTTGACCATAATCCAGCTCATGTGCGCCGCGCCGTCCTTGCAGGTGGCGCAGTCGCGCGTGGCGGACGTGCAACAGCGGTGAACGGTTTTCAAATCCGCCGCCCAGCGGTAAAAACGGATCAACCGTCGCACGGGCGGCTGGCGGTTGTCCAGAGACTCGGTGACGGAGGGGCATTCCTTCCAGCCGAATTGCCTGCCCAGCATGACGCCGCTGGTGATGACCTGATGGTAGTATTTGCTGGAGATCACCGCCTGAGGATAGGCGTCGAGCACCTCGTCCATTTCATAGCGCAGGTCGCGCAGTTCTTCGGGCCGCCAGGAAAAGCCGTCCACGCTCTCGTCGTTGGATAAAAGCTGGAGGTGCACCTTGAGCCCGTTGTCGTTGATGCGCCGGATGACCGGTTCAATCTTGCCCACCTGCTTGGGCGTGACGGTGTAGAGATAATACGTGTAGGGGTCGCCTTCGTAGTTTTTGCTGGAGATGGCAAACGCGTCTTTGCCGCGCAGAACTTTTTCGTCCTCGCTGTTACCCCACAGCGAGATGCCCACCATCATGTCCGGGAACTTGTCGCGCGGCACCTTGATGAGGCCGTTGGTGGCGCAATACGTGGGGACTCTCGAATAAAACGCTTCCAGACGGTCCATGCACAGCGTCGGTTCGCCGCCGATGAGAATGGCCAGATTCACGCCGCGCGCTTTTTCTTTGTCAATAAAGGCTTCCCATTTGCGGATGTCCATTTCTTCCGTGACGTGATGCTCGCCGGAGGAGAAAAAGAAACAGCCCTTGCAGCGCAGGTTGCAGCGGTTGGTGACATCATAGATGGAGCTGCGGATGTTGAGATTGGCGATGCGCCGGTAGCGTATCTGCCAGGCATCATCCAGCAGGGCACTGATCGTTTTCATGTTCACGTCCTTTTAAATCGCGTTAGATATTGCATTTGCGGGCGGCGGCGGCTCGACGACGTCGTCGCAAAGATTTTTTCCTTTTTCATACCCCATGACCCAGACGGCCAGGTACGTGTCCACATAATCCAGCCAGGACTTGAAGGTTTCAGGCGTGATTACGTGACGATAAAGCCTGGCTGTGACGACGGCGGAGCCGGCGGCGTAGTGGCGGCAATCCGGGCAGTCCGTGTCCGGCACGCAGCAGGCCACCGACCGGTCCCAGTTCAGATCCGTGCGGTACTGGCGAAACGACCGGCCCAGCCCGATATCCTGCGAGGGGTTACAGCGCGGATAGGAGCAGCTGTAGAGATCGTGAAGCCCCAGAAGCGAGGTGTGCGCCACGGCGTTATAGACCGAGAATAAAACGTTATCCGGGTATTGGCGCAAAAGCGTAATCATGGACTGGCGGGTTTGCGCCAGCGACGCGGGATGATGGCGAAGCGGGCCTTCATAGCCCACCGGTGACGAAAAAACATTGAACGTCAGCTTGCAGTCGTGAGCCGCCAGCTCGGCCGCGACTTCATGCGCTTCTTCGATATTTTCCCGTGTGTAGGTATAGACAAAGACCGCGCGGGGGTCGCCGGAATAGTTTTCGATCTGTGTTTTTAAAAGATGTTTTGCCCGGCGGACGCGCAGGCTGGATTCGTCATTGCCCCAGACGGAGATATGGATTTTATACCCGACGGCGTCGGGGATTTTCTTAAATCCGTTGGTGGCGATGCTGCCCAGCGGCATTTCGTCAAAGCAGACCTGTAAAAGCTCCGGCACCAGCGACGGCTCCGCACCGGCGAGCACCACATACGTGATGCCCCGCTCTTTTTCCTTGCGCATGAGCGCGCGCCAGTCTTCGGGATTGCCGTTTTCGACGGCGAACTGTTTGTCGCCTTCGTAGTAGTAGCAGCCGTCACAGCGGATATTGCAGCGGTTGGTCATATCATACGTGGATTCCCGAAGAAAAAAATACCGGCGCACCTTTTCCCAGCGGTCCCGGGTGGCCGGATCGGCCAAAAGATCGGAAAACTTCAACCGGGCCGGTTCAGCTTTTATCTTCAGAGAGGTTCTCATAGCGGTCAATGACGTCCTTAATTTTTTGAAGCGCGTTTTTCGGCGATGTAATCACAGATTAACCGGACGGTTTTAAGTTTCGGATAATCGTCCTCATCGATAACGATTTTGTATTCATCCTGTAAAACCAGCGCGATGGTGGCCAGGTCCATGCTGTCGATGCCGAGTTCATCCACCAGATCCATATCCGGATTAAACGTCTGGGCGGTGACGTCTTCCAGCTTTAACTCTCCGATGATAATTTCCGCCACATGTGCCATCATGCCCTGTGTGTCTTGAATTTCAGGCATTCCCTTCCTCCTTATATTAAAATCAATTCAATTTTTTTTCCGAAGGCGCCGCCGCGACGATACCGCTGCATACGATGTTGTCTTCGACAGACACCTTAAAGCCATAACGGATTTCTTTTTCTGCCGATTCCCGGTTTAAGACGATTTCGAGGGCTTCACCCGGACGAACGGGGCGTGAAAAACGGATTCTTCTAAGCGATCTGAGCTCCAGGGCTTCATCGCGCGTACGGGCGTCTTGTAAAATGGCGTTATAGACCGCGGACACCAGTGCGATTCCCGGTAAGATCGGCTCGCCGGGAAAGTGCCCCTCAAACCAGACGGAGTTATCGGGAACCTTTGCAGCGGCGGTTATGGCGTCTGCGTGTGCGCTTTTAATTTCGCCGGGTAAAATCCATGGATTCATGTAATATCAGCATCTCTGCCCAAACAGGGCTCTTGCGGTGTCATTTAAAGGGCAAATACATATCATTATTTGGGTTTTCAATCAAAAAAAATTACGCGGGTCAATCATTATTTTTTTAACGCCTCCGGGGGTCGTTAGTGCATCGTTGACATGACCGGCTGGCCGATCAACTTATCCAGCGGTACAATGGTGAGTCCCCTGTCTCTGAGTCCCGACAGGATTTTATCCACCTCGGCCAGAAACGCTTTCGGATGGCATGCGCTGGGCGGACAAACATCATGCAGTAAAATGATGTCGTCGGGCTTTACGTTTTTCAGAATTTTTTGGGAGAGGTTTTGCATGCGGCGGTTTCCCGCATCGCCTGCGCGACAGCTGAAGGTGACTAACGACAGATTCAACGCATCGAGCAGCGGGGGCAGTTTGGGGTTGATGATGCCGACCGGCGGTCGAAACACATGGGTTTTGATGCCCAGAGACTGAAGGGCCGCCTGCGCTTCGGTAATTTCGAAAAGCAGACGACGGCGGGTCTTGAGCATTAAAAAGGGAGAATGACTGTAGGAGTGGTTGCCCAGGAGGTGTCCGCGGGCGGCGATCCGGGCGATGACGTCCGGATGGCTGAGGGCGTTGACGCCGGAGACAAAGAAGGTGGCGGGCGCGCTGTAGCGCTCCAGCAGGTCAAGCACCTCTGCGGTGAGCGGCTCGGATGGGCCGTCGTCAAAGGTCAGGGCCACGCAGGGCTTCCCCGTATTTCCGCGAAAAATGACGGGGCCCAGAAGGTTCATCTGCGGAAAAAAGCAGGCGACAAGGCAGATGCCAATAAAAAGCGCCAGCACACCAATGGTCAAAAACAGAGAAACCGGGAAAACCGCAACTGCCGCCGCAAAGGCAAACACGCCAAGCATTTCGGCGGTGCGGCGTTTAGCGGGCCTGGCGGTCATGGAATCAGATGCTCCCACAGGGGGCCGGTATGGCCGCGTTCATAGAGCCTCGGCAGAATGCGCGTCGCTTTGCTTTCGCCTGCGCCGATGAGCCAGTTGAGGCGGCCCGCCGCGTGCGTTTCCACGCGCTCGACAATTTCAACATCGGAGATTTGCGGGGATCGGTAGAACACCGGTTCCAGAAGATTTTGCGACGGGTGGATCTGGCCTTCCTGAAGCGCCGTCTCATACAGCGCCGTGTGCGGATAGATGCGGATGCCGCAGAAAAAGAAAAATACGCCGCTGTCAAGCTGATCGATGCCGAGAAGGGTTTGCTGGATCGTCTGTTCGTTTTCACCGGGGCCGCCCAAAAGAAAGTAATGGGCGATGAACAGATTGGCGTCCATGGCCTTGGCGTGCGCTTTTAAAACATTGTCCTGGCGAAAAGGCTTTCGAAGCGTGGAGAGCATCGTGTCGCACAGAGATTCAGTGCCGAATTCCACGTGCGTCAGGCCCGCGTCTGCCAGCCGCTGATAATAATCTTCCGGGGGCGTTGTGGGTGCGAAAAATCCGCCCCAGGGAATTGACAGGCCCGCCCGGATGAGTGCATCGGCAACGAGCCGGCTGTGCTCGTAGCTTGCGTTAAAGGCCGAGTCGGTCATGAAAATATATTTGGCGCCCGCGTCCTGAAGCGCACGCGCCTGGCGCGCGATGTCGTCCGGATCGAAAAGACGCATTTTGGCGCCTTCGATATGCGGATAGGTGCAGTAGCTGCAGCGAAACGGGCAGCCCCGCTTGGTTTGCAGATTCAGCATACCGCCGTAGGATAAATAGTATCTGGTGTGCAGGGCGTCCGGATCAAAGGTCCGATGGATATCGCCTGCCCATGTCCGGTATTCGACTGCTTCTGTGTTTTTTGTGACCAGGCCGGGAATGCCTGATGTTGGGGATTGGCTTTCCAGCGCATTAAGCAGCAGAAGAAAACTTTCCCCTTCACCTGCAATGCCGTAATCGGCCTTTAGCGCCCGCAGAAATTCCAGCGGAAAGATGGTATAGCCGCTGCCGCCCAGAATCAGCGGGGCGCGGGAATTTTGCCGGATGCATTTCACCAGATCCTGGTAATCACGGAGGAACCCGTAGCTGTTGAGCGTGTCGGTATTATCGATATTGCGGATGGACAGCCCGATGTAATCCGGCGCGAACGCCCGGATGGCATTCCCCAGAGCGTCCACGGGCATATCGACGTTCATGTCGATGATTTTTGTCTCATAAAAGGGGGAAAGGGCGCCCGCCACATAGTCCAGCCCCAGCGGATAAACCGGGTAGGGCTGTTTCATCCTGTTGGCGGAAATCAGCAATACTTTCTTCATGAATCCTGTTTGCTCAGCGTTGTGTTAAAGAGTCCGGCGGTTACGCGCCGCCAACCGTGGTCAGCCTTTGGCTTTTCGCGCCTGATCGATAAAAGTCGCAAGCGCCCGGACGGACGCGAAGACCTTGGCGCCGAGTTCCTTGTTTTCAATTTTGACGCCGTAGTCTTTTTCGATCATCATGACGAGTTCAAGAACATCAATCGAATCGATCCCCGTGTCGCCACCCACCAGCGGATCATCATCATGAATATCTTCGGGGGTCACGTCCATCAACCCCAGCGTTGCGATAATTTTGCCTTTCAGTTCAACCGTTAGTTCCTGCACTGTACTCATCTGCCACCTCGATATAATGTATTCTAGAGTCTGTCTTCCTTCGCACCCGCAACGTCCAACCGCTCCCGGGTCACTTGACAAATATCTTTCCCCAAAATTTTTTCAAGCCCAATGCGCGTCAGCCATCGCATAAAAGACCGGAAATATTGTTTCCCCGCTATTTTAATTCCGATAATAAACATCAGGGTGGATATGCCATAAATCAAGGGCCCCCCGATGACCGCCAGCCGCGCATCTTTTGCCCAGACCGCAAGAATGCCCAGGACGATAACGGCGGGCAGGCCGATCACATAGCTGAAGGCGATCATCGCCAGGCCCGCAATGGCCGTTTTAGACGGCCGGGCCCGGATAGCCGCCAGATTGGCTTGGTCGGCGATGGCCTGTTTACAAAAAGGTTTCTCGGCCAGACGAAGGGCCACTTTTTTTATAACGTTCAATACCGCATCCAACCCAGTGCAATAAAATTGCATTGCTGAAAAAACATGCGATCATAGCTTTTTTTTTGAAATGATTTCAAGATAAATTTCGACGCCTGCCCGAATTTACCGCTGCATGATTCCGCCGGTGGAATATTTCGAGCGGTTTGGATAATCGGGGTAGGCAATATCCTTGAAAATGCCGGTTCTGGCCTGTCCCACCGTGTAAATCAATTCGTCATCGACATAGACCCGGCCGTCTCCCACGACCAGGGAAGACCCGGAGTCTTTGAGTTGTGAATAGCGGCGGACATCGATCTCGAAGCGGACTACTTTGTTAAACGGCCGGATCTGACCATTGAAAACGACTTCCCCGCAGCCTAAGGCGCGTCCCGTTCCCAGGGCGCCGCGCCACACACAGAAAAACCCCAGAAGCTGCCAGATCGCATCCACGCCCAGACATCCGGGTTGCACCGGATCGCCCTTGAAATGACATTGAAAGTACCAGGCATCGAGCCGCACATCCTGTTCGGCGATCAATTTTCCGGTGTTGCCAGCGCTTTTGATGAGCGTAATGCGATCCATCATCAGAAAAGGCGGGGCCGGCAGGCGCGCCTGAAGCTCGGCCGGAGGATCGGCGATGAGCGTGCCATGGGAAAAGGCCAGTAATTCCTCAAAATTGAAGGCGCTTTTCTTCAGGAAGTCTTGATAAGTGATCATGGATTTTCTCTTTTCTCCGGTCGTGTAAGGGAATCGGGCCGGGGGGGGATTGAATATGACGGCAGACAAGATGCCAGCCGGATGAACATAAAATACCGAAATATCGATATATTCAGACTCCCTATCGGAGAATGTTCCATTTGTCAAAACAAAAATTCCGGAGAAAATTGATAGCGCAAAATATTAAATTCAGTTATAAACCGTCACGTCAGAACAAAAACAGAATTTCAGAAAAGAGGGACAGACCATGAACCGAGCCGCACTTCACAAAATCAGTTATGGAGTCTATGTTGTCACCTCCGGTCAGGATGGAAAATTTAACGGCCAGATCGCCAACTCGATCATTCAGGCCACATCAAAGCCGGCAACCGTTGCTGTGTGCATCAATAAGGAAAATTACACACATGCATTGATCACGGCGAGCCGCAAGCTCGCGATATCCATTGTTTCCCAAGACGCGCCGATGACCTTTATCGGGTTATATGGGTTTAAAAGCGGCCGGGAGGTGGACAAGCTCAAAGACGCCAAAACAAAAACCGGCGCGACGGGCGTGCCCATCGTTCTGGATTACTCACTGGGATACATCGAAGCGGAGGTGGAAGGCGAGCTCGATTGCGGCACGCATACGCTTTTTCTGGGGAAAATTGTCGATGCGGATGTCACAGGCGAGGGAGAACCGATGACCTACGCCTATTATCAAAACGTCAAGGGTGGAAAATCTCCTAAAACAGCGCCCACTTACGATGCGGACGCCGCTGCGGCCAAACCCAAAACGCAAGCCGCCTCGCGCTATGTTTGCAGCGTGTGCGGCTATGTCTATGACCCGCAAGCGGGTGATCCGGATAACGGCGTTTCCCTCGGGACTCGCTTTGAAGACGTTCCGGATTCCTGGACTTGCCCGATCTGCGGCGCAGATAAATCGAAGTTTGAGGCAGAGAAATAAAGACGCGGAAAATGGCAATTTTTAAACCCCCGGTTAGCGGTCTGAGCGCCGCTAACCGGGGGTTTATTTTGTTTAAAATTGACTATTTAAAGAAATTGACACAGGCTGGAGACAGCTGGGTTTCGTGGCGTTTCAGGCAGCGCAGCATCCGTCCGTCCCCGGGTTTGACGTCCATACAGAAACTTTGCATGTCCTGACCGCAGGCTTGCGAAAAAGATTCAATCTGCGTTTGAGCTTCCCGAACCAGTTTTTTGCAAGCCGGGGCAAGCTGGGGTTCGTTTTGTGTGAGGCAGGCCATAATGCGCCCTTCGCCCCGTTTAACATTTTTGCAAAACTTTTCGGCATCTTCCCGGCATATTTCGATTCCAGCCATTCCCAAAGACACAGCGGATGCGAGCCATCCCAGCGTTAAAACCAAAACCAGCAGCCATTTGAACTTCATAAAACCTCCCTGTGGTAAACGTGACGGATGGATCTATTTGGACCCCTTCGGCGGTTCGTCAAAGCCGCTTCCGTCAGGAACGCCGTCGCCGGAATTGGGCGCTGGTCCCGGACCCAATCCAACCGCTGTCAGGTCTGAATCATCGTCAAAGCCGCTTCCATCGGGAATGCCATCGCCGGAATTGGGCGCCGGACCGGGGGAAGTCGAAGGCCCCGAACCGTTTGACGCATAAGTTAATGGTGCAAATAACAACATGACCGCTAACATCAACATCAAAAATTTTTTCATAACCTTCCTCCTTCATTGTTTCGTTGGTTAGAGGATTGACACTGTACATCACTTTTTTTACACATGACGCAAAGCCGATTCGTTGTCAAGCCCTTAAATGGCGCGTGTTGGCTAAAAATTAAAAGTGAACTCTTTAAGAATTAAAAGTGAACACTTTCC
>CAZSQS010000010.1:0-64717 GCA_964608995.1 uncultured Smithella sp.
AACAGGGAAAGGCCGCGGCAAACATCATTTTCGTTGCTTAACCCCCCGAAAAGGTCTATGCCCGTGCAGAAGAGATTCATGCGGAAAACGGATCGCGGCGTCATCATAGACGTCTTTTGAATGATTTTTCAGGAGCCGCCAAAGGCGAAGACCCTAAATTGATGAGTTCCATAGACAAACTCAAGCGCCTGACCGGCGAAGCCGGTAAACCGGAAAAAGCTCAGGTCACCTCCCGGGACTTCTCGGCCGAGCGCCAGGCGCAACTGAAAGAACTGCGCGAGCGCATCGATAGCGTTGTGTCGCGCGCGCAGACGCGTGGCCATGAGGCGAAAACGGATCGGCAGGCGCGCGGAAATCAGGGGCTGACCGAACTGATGGACGGCTCAGAGGTGGAAAACGAGCAGGGCCGTTTCTTCCTGGTCAGCCGCGTGGTCAACGGGTCCTGCCCGCACGGGCATGGCGTCATCGGAGACGCCGAAAGCTTCGACATGACGGCCGCGGCGATGCTCGCCAACAATCCGCTCATCAGCGAATATGGCGCCCCCGACGCGCTCTTTCTGGATACCGAAACGACAGGCCTTGCCGGCGGAACAGGCACAATGCCTTTTTTAATCGGCGTGGGCTGGTTTGAGCGCGGGCATTTCCATGTGCATCAGCTCCTGGCGCGCGATTTTGGCGAGGAAAAGGCGGCGCTTTTTCATCTGCGGCGCCTCGCTTCGGAGCGCAAGTATCTGGTAACGTTCAACGGCAAGGCCTTTGACGTCAATCTGCTGGCCACGCGCTTTATTCTCAACCGCCTGGCCTGCGATCTGGGGGCGCTTCCCCATCTGGATTTACTGCATCCGTCGCGCCGGATTTTGGGGCATCGTCTGGAAAACTGCCGTCTGGTCACGCTCGAAGAACAGATCCTCGGCGTGAAGCGCGAAGGCGACATTCCCGGCTGGGAAATTCCGCAGCGCTATTTCGACTGGCTTCAACGCCGCGATCCGCGCCTGCTTGCAGATATTTTTGAGCACAACCGCCTCGATGTCATTTCCATGGCCACGCTCACCGCGCATCTGGCCGACATCCTGACCGCGCGTTCGCTTGGGCGCCACGCCCATCCCGACGACTATGTCGCCGCGGCCCGGCTGCTTCATCGAAAGACACGTGACACCGCAGTCGAAAAGATATTGGGCCTTCTCCAGGCGGAGGCCCGTGCGGACATCTCGGCGGATGCGAAGAAGAAACTCGCGATGCTGTACAAGCGAACCGGTCATCTCGATGAGGCCACCCGCCTGTGGCGCGCCCTGATCGATGAGCAGCCCGGGGATTATTCAGCCGTATCGGAGATGGCCAAGTATCTGGAACATCGTACCGGTGATTATGCACAGGCCAAAACCCTGATCGAAAAGGCCCTGGCGTCACGGGACGCCCTTTCGGAAGAGGAGAAAGACTCGCTAATGCACCGGCTGAAACGATTGACGGCAAAGCTCGAATGCGCCCATCCGGCAAAGGGCTGAAGCCCCTGACGCCATGCGCCAGCGCAACATCACCCTAATCCTGTTTTCGAATGGCATTCGCCATCGCGTGAAGAAAATAGACCACGCGGGAAAAGCCATTGGCCAGAGCAAAGACGTCATCCTGAGCGTCTGTTGATCGCAAGGCATCGCTTTCAAAAATCCGGTGACGGAGATTGTCCATCATGGCACCCCGGTCTTCAGTCAGGCCCGACAGCATCTCGATGTCGGAGGCCTCAGCCGAAAAAAGCGCCTCGTCCGCCGTCATCAGCAAAAACTCAAGGCTTTCAAAAAACGATTCCGACAGGCTGCCTGGTACCGACGCGGGCCTGTCCCGCAAGAGACGCCCGAATTCGCGAACGCCCTCTTCGAGCCTGCACATCAGCTCGGAGATCTCCGCCAGCGCGCGCGCCCGACCGGAAAGGTCGGCGCAAAGCCTGCGGGCGACCAGCGCATGGAGATCCGCATGTGCGCGCGAGAGCTCCAGGGCCGTTTCGTTCGTAAAAAGGTCATAAGCGTCGCCCTGCCCGCGCGGTGCGTCCGCAGCAAACCAAGCAGGATAACGCGCAATGCGGCTCATCGCCGAAGAAAGCTTTGCCGCCGCTGTCTCAAGCCCCCTGTGGCTTTCTTCAATCCGGCCGTCTTCAAGCGTCAAAATGCGCTCGGCAATATCCAGAATGCGGCTGTCATGCGTGACCAGTAAAATCGCGCAGTGCATCTCGCGCGCCAGACGCTGCAGAAGCTCCACCACGTCGCGCCCCGAGGCCTTGTCCAGCGCAGCCGTCGGCTCATCCGCCATGATGATGGACGGCTCGCGCACCAGTGCCCGGGCGATGGCGACGCGCTGGCGCTGCCCGCCGGAGAGTTGCCGGGGATGCTTGTGTTCATGGCCGGAAAGTCCCACGCGATTCAGCATCGCGGCAGAGCGGGCGCGGATGTCCTTGACGGATAGCTTCGGCAGGTGCGCCAGACCCATTTGAACGTTTTCCAAAGCGCTCAGCGAGTCGAGCAGGTTGTGCGCCTGAAAGATAAACCCGATCCGGTGGCGAACGGCCAGTTGCCGCGCGGGCGGCGCACCCCGAAGCTCCAGCCCGTCGATAACGATGCTGCCGGACTCAATGGCGCGAAGCGCCCCGGCCAGCGTCAGAAGCGTCGTCTTTCCAGAGCCTGACGGCCCCATGATGATCGCAATTTCACCCGGATAAAAATCGACATGAACGTCATGCAGAACCTCCATGCGCGCCTCCGCAGAACCGAAAGCATGCGACAAACCGTTGATCGTGATCAACGCGGGGCTGTGCGGTAAGGCTGACGGGGTCATGCGCTTTTGCTCCTCATCAAAAAATATCCGCCGGATCGACGCTTTGAAGCCTTCGGGTGGCTAAAATCCCCGCGGCCAGGCACATGAGTGCCGCCATGCCAAAGACAATCAGGGTTCCCGACACGGTCAGCCTTGCCGGCAGCCCGGCGGAAGACTCGGCCAGGAGAAATAAAAGCCCGCAGATGAGCATCCCCGGAATAAAACCGATGACCAGCAGAATCAGGGATTCCGACAGAAGAAATTTAATAAAAAATCCCTGCCCCAGGCCAATGGCCTTGAGCGTGGCGTATTCTTTCAGATGATCATTGATATCGGTGTAGAGGATTTGATAAACGATCACCGCACCGACCATCATCGCCAGAATCATTCCCGCCAGAACAATAAACCCCACGGGCGTGTTATCCTGCCAATAGGTCTGTTCCAGGGAAATCAGTTCCGCGCGAGAAAGCACCTGCACATCTTCGGGCAACATCGCCCGCAGTCGCGCGGCGGCGTTTGCTGCGTTGGTTTGCGGTTTGAGGCGGATGAGCCCCAGATTGATGAGGCCGGAGGGCTGGTCGCTTAAGCGCTGATACGTTTCCATGCCGGAAATGATATGCCCGTAGGCCCCAAGCGTCTGTCCCAAATCGAAGAGCCCCCCGATCCGGACGCGCCGCCCGTTGATTTCCGTTTCGACGCTGCCGTCTTTTTGAAAAAGACCGGCAATATCGCCGCAGTCGGGGGTTGAGCCTTCATCAAACAAAACAGCCTCGGGGCTTGCCAGAATATCGCCGCGGGCAAGCACCTCCGGAATCCGGAAAGGATTTCGGGAAACCCCAACGCCCATTAAGACAATATCGGTTTTCCTGCCGGTTTGGGGATTGGAAAATTTCTGGTAGGAGATCGACAGGGGATAGACCGCCTCCACGTCCGGGTCAGCAAGCGTCTGATAGAGCCGCCGCTCGGTAAACTCGCCGGGCGTGGCAAAATACTGAAAATCCGGACTGATGAGCATCAGATCGCCCTCGATGGCCACAATGGGACGGATAACCATGGTCATAAACGCCTGAAAAATGCCCAGTTGAAAAAGCATGATGACCACGCCGAAGGAGACGCCGGCCAGCGCCGTGGCAAAGCGTTTGGGATCAGCGGTTAACTGACGCCAGGCCAGGGGGATGCCGCCCGGCATCAGCCAGATTTTTAATCGTTCAATCCTGTTCATGGGGTATCAATCAACACCGTCACCTGGGCGTTAATGAAGGACGCCAGACGCCCGGGTGCATCGGGTTTGAGGCGCATAAGCACAATGCGCCGGTCGGCATGACGCCTGGGATCAAGCGGATAGATGCGGCTGGCCTGAACTTTGCGTTCGATCTCCACGACTCTGGCGCCGATTTCGCCTGCAAACACGGCGGATCGAATCTGCGCGCGGCTTCCCGTCTTCACCCGCGAGGCGTCGGTTTCATAGACTTCCGCCAAAATGATGATATGGTCCGTATCCGCCAGCTCCAAAATGCCCTGATCGCTCACGGTTTCGCCGGGATAAGTCAGAACCGACATCACCGTCGCCGCCAGCGGCGCGCGGATGCGCTGGGCCTCCAGGCGGGCCTGCTCAAGGCGTAAATTGGCCTTTGCCACGGCCACGCGCGCAGCAGCCTGACGGATATCGTCCTCGCGGCCGGAAATCATGGCGCTTAACACATTTTTTTCGCGAAGCCATTCGGCCCTGGCCGCCTCAAAGTCGTAGCGAATCGTTTCATAGGCATCGTCGGAAACGTAGGATTTTGCATGGAGCTGTTCATAGCGCGCCTTGCGCGCCGAATGCAGGCCAACCGCCGCCTCTCTGGCGGAAACGACGGCCTTTTGGGCCTCGATGCGCTCGGGCCGCTCGGCGCTTTGCACAAGCATAAGCCCCGCCTGGGCCAGCGAAATTTCTTTGACGGCGCATTCTACGGCGGCCGTGGAAATATCAAAATCTCTCAGACGCGCCAGTTCCGCCCCCTTAGCGACCCTCTCGCCCCGTTTGACCAGCAACTGGCCCATCACAGACCCCTCCGGCGCCGACACGAGAATCGACCGCTCGCCCGCGACAATCTGCCCCAGGCACGATATTTTTGAGGGTGTTGGCTCGGCCGCCTGGGCCGAGAAAGACCATCCGGTGAAAATCAGTAGAATACAGAGGTTCCGTATTAAAATCATACAGGCCTGTCGAATACATGAATTTATTCTCGTACCGATGTCTATATCGGAGATGTTTTGAATATTCTGTAATCGATTCGCCGAAGATATGCACGCCTCTGACCGGTTTTCGCCATCGGGCGCCTGTCCGTCCTTATGGCCCGATCATTGCCGAAAACGCGTTTATTCTCCCGCGTGTTTCCGGGCCGCCTGTTTTCCCCGCTCTTCGTTGACGAAAATGACAATCACGACGGAAAGAACGAAAAATACCGAGCACACCAGAACGGCTTTTTGAAGACCAAACACCGTCTGGAGGAGCCCCAGCCCCATCAGACCGAAGATGGCCGACAGACGGCTGGTAAAACTCCACAGGCCGAAGAATTCACCGGATTTGGTATCCGGTGAAAAAAGCCCAACCATGGCGCGGCAGGCCGACTGCGTGGATCCCAGGCCCAGTCCCGCGATACACCCGACAATCAGAAACGTATGCTCGGCTTTCAACGTGAGGCCCATGACGCGGTTGACAAACGCTGTCACCTCGCCCACGCCATAAATCAGCGTTACGGCAATCACCCAGATCAGAAGCGTCAGGATGAAGGTTGGTTTGGCCTTCCATCGATCCTGAAGAATGCCGAATAAAAATGCGCCGGCGGCTGCCGTAAACTGCGTGATCACAAACATCAGCATCTGCGTGAGCCCCGACCATTGCACCACCTGGTCGCCATAAATAAACGCAAAGGAAATCACGATGGAAAGCCCCGCATACGCAAAGAAAAACGATGCCAGAAGCACCAGGAGATCGCGATAGTCCCGGACGTCCCGAAACGTTTTTTGCAGCCGCTTGAAGCCGACGGTGAAATAATTTTCGCCCGCAGGCAGCGCCCGGGGAAGGGAACGCTCGCGAACCCATAAAAAGGTGGGAATGGCGGCAATCAGAAAAAACAGGCCTGTTGCGGGGCCGACAAGCCTCAGATTGGCGAAATTGGCCAGTGTATAGACGCCTGCGCCCAGCCCGAACATGACGATGGCTGTTGAGAAGAGGCCGCCGAAATATCCCAGCCCCCAGGCATAGCCGGATATTTTTCCCAGATCCTCCGGCGGCCCGAGCCCCGGCAGAAAACTGGAGACAAACGCTTCGCTGTAGGAAAACCCGACATTGGACAAAATAATGAGCAGCATCCCCAGAAGGACGTAACCGGGTTCTACAAAATAAAGCGCCGCCGTCGCCAGAACCGTCAGGAGGCAGCTTCCGAAAAGAAATTTCTTTTTCGAACCGGTGTAGTCCATCATGGCGCCCAAAACCGGCGCGGTGAGCAACACGATCAGGTAGCTGATGGACAGGGCGCTGCTCCACAAAAGATTCCCCAGACGGAACTCCGGCCCGTCGCCAACGATGAGCCGGGGGAAAATGATGCAGAAAACAACCGTGATGATAACCGTGGTGTAGGATGAGTTGGCAAAATCGAACATGGCCCATCCGAACAATTCTTTGCGTGATGCTCGAGGAATGTCTGACATCGGTTCGCCTCATGCGGTTTTGTTTTTAAGATGCGCCCTTGTAGCGTAAATGCCCGCAAATTCCCATCATAAATTTGCGTCTGATAGGCGGCCCGCCCCGATCTTGAATTTCTGCTTTGACATATCGAATTTTCAAGGTATGATCCGCCAAATTTCGCCTTCGCGCCAATAATAAATGACTGAGGCATTACGATAAAGAAAGACCCATGAAAATTCTTCTTGCCGGATATAATCTTGACTATGACGTCATTCGCGAACTTCAGGCCGCAAGCGGCCATGCGGGAGATCTGACCCCCGAGACGATTTCCGCCGCCTATGCGCGCATCAGCCGCAGCCCCAAATCCGTGGACGAGCTTAGAAAAGACGCGCGCACGGAAGTGGAAAAATCGCGAAAATCCAACCGTAACATCGTCTTCGAGATGGGGCACAGCTCTGTGGCCGAACACGCGGTGTTCAATATCGACGTGATCGGCGTCTCGCGGTTGCTGGTTGAAGAAATCGAAAAATTCCGTCTGTGCGCCTACACGGAAAAATCCCAGCGCTACGTCCTTTTCAAAGGGGATTTTGTCGTGCCGGAAGAAATTCGCAAAGCTGGTCTCGATGAGCTTTTTATCGAAACCGTCGGGATGCAAAACGAGCTGTACTCTCGTCTTTACAAACGGCTTCGGGGCTATGTCTTTGAACAAAACAAGACACTTGCGGCCCATCCGGCCAACACGTCGCTTTTGGAGGGCTGGGCCAAGGAAGATGCGCGCTACATCATTTCGCTGGCCACGCAAACGCAGCTGGGCATGACGGTAAACGCACGCAACCTGGAGTTGATGCTGAGGCGTCTGGCGGCGCTCCCCCTTGCGGAGGCGCGCCTCTGCAGTGAAAAGCTCTATGGCGTAACCAAAGACATCGCGCCATCGCTCATCCGCTACACGGAGGCAACCGACTACGACCGCCGAACGCGCGCGAATCTGCGTAAATTAAGCGCGTCACTTTCGCCCGCCGCAAAAGCCGGGCGCTCAAACGATGTCCGTCTGGTCTCGGCCACGCCCGATGCGGACAGGCAGGCGGCAGCCATGCTGCTTTTTGCATCGTCCGGCGCGGATTTTGATCAATGTACCGCCGAGGCGGGCCAAATGACGCCGCGAAAATTAAATGCCCTGTTTCAAACCGCCTTTGAACATCTGCGCCCCTATGACGCCGTGGTCAGGGAGTTGGAAAATATCGATCTGCAATATGAATTGGTGATGAGCGCCAGTTGTTTTGCGCAGTTCAAGCGCCATCGCATGGCCACCCTCGTGAGCCAGGACTACGATCCGTCGCTGGGCGTGACGATACCGCCTGCCGTCAGCGCGATCGGCGCGCAAAAGGAATTCCGGGCCGCCATCGCTCAGACCAACCGCGTGTATTCTCGCCTTTACGCGAAAGTCCCGCAGGCTGCGGCTTACATCCTGACCAATGCGCATCGCAGGCGGGTTTTTTTGAAACTGAGCGCACGCGAGCTCTACCATGTCGCGCGCCTTCGGGCCGACGCCCACGCCCAGTGGGACATCCGGAATCTTGCGCAAAAAATGCTTTCTTCGGCCCGCCGGATCATGCCCCGGACGCTGATGATGGCCTGCGGCAAGGATACCTTTGACTTAACGCACGCAAAACACTTCAGCCGGAAATGACCTCTCCGTCCGAAAGTCACTCCATGAACTCTCGAAGACGCATCCCCACCGTTTTACTGGCCACCACGATCAGCTCCTTTACCACACCGTTTATGGGATCATCCGTCAATGTGGCCCTGCCGATGATCGCGCGCGACTATGCCATGAGCGCCCTGGCTTTAAGCTGGGTGGTTTCCGCCTTTCTTCTGGCCGCCGCGAGCATGCTTCTGCCCATCGGGCGTCTGGCGGACATCCATGGCAGAAAATCTTTTTTTATCGCCGGATCGCTGCTTTTTGCCGCGTCGTCGGTTTTGTGCCTCGCGGCGGGATCGACGGGTGTATTTATTGCCTTTCGGGCGCTGCAGGGCGTGGGCGGCGCAATGATCTTCAGCGCCGGTACAGCCATGCTGGTTGCCGCCTATCCGCCGGAAAAAAGAGGAAGCGTGCTGGGCATCAACATTGCGGCGGTTTACATCGGCCTCACCGTCGGCCCTTTTATCGGCGGCCTCCTCACCGAGCATATCGGATGGGAAGCCATCTTTATTTTCAACACGGTGCTCGGCCTGGGCGCAGCGCTCGCGGGCGCGAAAACCCCGAAAGAAGAAAAGCCCGCAGCACATGGCGAAAAATTCGATCTGATAGGCTCATGCCTGTATGTTGCCGCACTGTTTTCGCTGATGGTTGGCTTTTCGCAGCTGCCACGGTTACTGGGGGGCGCGCTGATTATTGCCGGAGCGACGTGTTTTGCGTTCTTTATCCGGCGGCAATTAAAACTTTCCCAGCCACTCATTCATATTTCCCTGTTTCTGAACAACCGGATCTTTGCGTTTTCGAATCTGGCGGCGCTGATTAACTACTCAGCCACCTTCGCGGTGACTTTTTTACTGAGTCTTTATTTGCAGCACGTCAAGCTGCTGACGCCCTCGCAAACCGGCCTGGTGCTGGTGGTTGAACCCCTGTTGCAGGCGGCGTTTTCGCCTTTGGCCGGCCGTCTGTCGGACCGCTACGATCCCCGGATCATCGCATCGGCGGGCATGACGCTGACGGTCGTCGGGCTTTTCGGCCTGGTCTGGATCGGCGCGGAAACGTCCCTGGTGCAGATTGCGGTCTTACTGGCTGTGCTGGGGATTGGTTTTGCGTTTTTCTCTTCGCCCAATGTCAACGCGATTATGAGCTCGGTGGATAAAAAAATCTATGGCATTGCCTCGGCGACGCTGGCCACCATGAGGCTTTGCGGTCAGATGGTGAGCATGGGGATTGCGATGCTGGTGTTTTCCTGGATCATCGGCGAGCGAGGCCTCGGGGGCGAAAACAGCGCGCTTTTTATTTCCAGCGCCCAGTGGATTTTCGTCATTCTGGCGGGGGCCTGCGTTCTGGGCGTTTTTGCATCGCTGGCGCGAGGCAAGGTGCGGTCATGAAGACGATTCTTCTGAGCTTCGCCATCGGCCTGGTCGCCGGGGGGTTTGGCGGCATGATCGGCATCGGCGGCGGCGTTCTCATGATTCCAATGTTGACGGGAATATTAAAACTCAGCCAGCATCAGGCGCACGGGACGTCGCTTCTGGCGCTCGTCTTTACGGGATTAAGCGGCGCTCTGATGTATGGTCTGCATGGTCAGCTCGATTGGCAGGCGGCGGCGGTGATTGCGGTGGCGGCCGTCATCACGGCCCGCTGGGGCGCCCGTTTTGCGCATTCCCTGTCGGAGAAAAAGCTGCGGCAGGGATTCGGTCTGTTTCTCATCGTCTGCGCGTTTTTGCTCGCCGCCAAACCGTTTGTGCACGCAAACGGCGTTTCCAACCCGGTCTGGGTCAATTTCGTCCTCTTTGTGGCCACCGGCGCCGTCACCGGCTTTGCCTCCGGCATGATGGGCATCGGCGGCGGCGTCATCATGATTCTCTCCATGGTGATGCTTGCGGGATTCAGCCAGCACCTCGCCCAGGGCACGTCGCTTTTAGTCATGATTCCGGCAGGATGCGCCGGGGCGCTGACCCACTGGCGGCTGGGAAACGTGACCATGAAAATTCTTCCCGGACTGGTCACGGGAATTCTGGTGGGAGCCACCTTCGGCGGATATTCGGCGCATTTGATCCCGGAAGACGCCATGAGGCTTCTCTTCGTTTTGGTCATCCTCGGAATGGGCATCTGGTATATCCGCGCCTCGTTAAAAAAACCAGGCGCGGTTGATTCCCCGGGCGCTAAGTAACGGCCGGTGCGGCCCCGCACGAGACGCCGCAAACGAAACGGACTTTTTTACAGCACGGAGGGTTTTCCCTTGAGCATACTGGAACGATCTTCCAGCATCCGCTCCTTGTCATATTTGAAGGAGATACTCAATCTGGCGCGGTATTCGATCACTTTGCCGTTGTCCACTTTCAAATCGAGTTCTTTCACTTCGGCAATTCTTATATCATCAAGGGATTTTGCCGCTGTTTCAACGGCGCTCGCCGCCGCGTCTTCCCAGGATTTCTTGCTTCTGCCGATAATTTCGATAACTTTATAGACGCTCATAATCAGTCTCCTCTTGGAATAAAGTGGATGGAAATCTACCCTGCGTTTACAATGTAAGTCAAGGTGAAATTAATCAAATAAAGGCTTCTATTCATTCTTCCGCCGGCAGGTGGTCCACGACGATCAGCGCGCGAGTATCAAAGCCGTCTGCGGCGGCCCGGGCAATCAGTCGATCGAGAATGACCGGATCCATCCGGGGCGTGCGGGAAAGAATCCATAAGTAAGACCGGTCGGGGCCGCACACCAGCGCCCACGAGTATTTTTCGGCATCGAGCTCCAGGATGATATAAGATCCATAAAAGGGCCCGAAAAAGGAGACCTTGAGAAACCCCTGGTCGGGACGATGAACGAAATGCGCCCTGCCCCGGGCTTCTTTCCACTTTTTTTCTTTCGCCAGATAGCCCCGGTTGATCACCCGAACGCTGCCGTCTTTACTGAGGCTGTACTCGGCCGTCACGCGCGTGAGCCCCCGTTCAAACGAATGATCGAGCCTTGCAATTTCGTACCATGTGCCGAGGTATCGGGGCAGATCAAAAGCATCCACCGGCGCAAGTCCCTTCGGAATCGTCACGCAACCGGTAATCACCGCTAAAAGCAGCAAGCAAATTTTTTTCATTCGCGCTCCTTTACAAGACTCGCATTCGGACTTAGCTTAAGCCAACATGATCTGAAAATCAAAGGAGGAAATATTCCCATGGAGCAATACTTTGAAAACGCCAGAGGAATTGGCGTTTTGTCCACCGCCGACGCCTCCGGCAGCGTCAATGCCGCCATCTACAGCCGACCGCATGTTACAGGCCCTGATGAAGTCGCCTTCATCATGGCCGACCGCCTGACCCATGCCAATTTGCAATCCAATCCGTCCGCCGTTTATCTTTTCAAAGAAGACGGAGGATATGAGGGGAAGCGTTTGTATCTGACTAAAATCCGTGAAGAAAAAGATTCGCCGCTCATTGAAAAAATCCGGTGCGGCAAGCATGCCAGCCGCACCGCAGAAGATCAGGAGGCGTCCAAATTTCTGGTCTATTTCAAAGTGGACCGCGTGCTCCCGCTCATCGGCGACGGACGGTAACGTCAGGCGAACCCACAGCGGCGCTCATCGCCGCTAACCATACAAACGCCCCTGCGGAAATACACCGCAGGGGCATTTGTTTACGCCTATTTCGAGTAGAACCCTTTGCCTTCTTTGGCCAGTTTTTCTAAAAGCGGCGATGGCGTCCAGTATTCGGCGCCCACGAGGTCTTTGTATTTGAGGATGGCGTCATAGACTTTCTTCACGCCTATCGTGTCGGCATAGAACATCGGGCCGCCCAGATAGATCGGGAAGCCGTAACCATTGAGCCAGACCACGTCGATATCCAGCGGCCGCGCGGCGATGCCTTCTTCCAGAATCTTTGCGCCTTCGTTGATCATGGCATAAATGGCGCGTTCAATGATTTCCTGCGGGGTAATCTCGCGTCGCGCGATGCCGACTTCCTGTGAGTGTTTAAGAATCAGCTCTTCAATCATCGGATCGGGCGTGGCGTTTCGCTTTTCATCATACTTGTAAAAACCTGCGCCGGTCTTCTGGCCGAAACGGCCCATTTCGCAAATCTTGTCCAGAATGGTGTTCTTCTGTTCCCGGATGGTCAGCGAAGCGAACTTGGCCTTGCGGTTTCTCCAGCCGACATCAAGGCCCGCCATGTCGCCCATTGCGTAAGGCCCCATCGGGAAACCGAAGTCGTAGATGACCTTGTCGATCTGCCAGGGAAGCGCGCCTTCTTCCAGGAGAAAGCCGCATTCGCGGGTGCGTTTGGCGAGCATCCGGTTCCCGACAAATCCGTCGCAGACGCCGACAAGCACCGGCACCTTGCCAATGGTCTTGCCCACCTTCATCGCCGTGGCATACACCTCGGGCAAGGTTTTCGCGCCGCGCACGTTTTCGAGCAGCCGCATCACGTTGGCGGGGCTGAAAAAATGCATGCCCATGACATCCTGCGGGCGCTTCGTGATGGCGGCAATGTCATCGACATTCAGATACGAGGTGTTCGAGGCCAGAATCGCGCCGGGTTTGCACACCGCATCGAGTTTCGTAAAGACCTCTTTTTTGATGGCCATGTCTTCAAAAACCGCTTCGATGACCAGATCCACGTCCTTTAAATCTTCGTAAGCGAGCGTCGGCTGGATTAAGGCCATACGCTTGTCCATGACCTCTTGCTTGAGCTTTCCTTTGGCCACGGTGTTGGCGTAGTTCTTTTTAATGACGGCCATTCCTTTGTCGATAAATTCCTGCTTCACATCGAGAAGCTTCACGGGGATGCCGGCATTGGCAAAGCACATGGCAATGCCGCCGCCCATCGTGCCTGCCCCCAGAATACCAACGCTTTTGATCTCGCGCGTGGGCTGGTCATCGGGCAGCCCCGGAATGCGAACGACTTCACGCTCGGCAAAAAAGACATGGCGCTGCGCTTTGGACTGATTGGAGGCTTGAAGCTCGACAAAGATTTCCCTCTCTTTTTTCATGCCTTGGGCAAACGGAAATTCAGTCGCAATTTTGACGGCTTCAATGCACTTGTATGGCGCAAGAAATCCCCGGAATTTGCGGGCGTTGGCTTTGGCAAAATCGTCAAAAACTGTCGGCGAATCCACTTTGGCTGAAAGCGCACTGACTTTTCGAATGGGCCGTTTTTCATCGACCACCTTTTTGGCAAACGAAAGAGCGGCCGCTTTGAGATCGCCTTCGACCACTTCGTCGAGAATGCCCATGGCTTTGGCTTTGGCCGCCGCCACCGGCGTGCCGGAGGTAATCATTTCGAGCGCCGCCTGCACGCCCGCCACGCGTGGCAGTCGCTGCGTGCCACCCGCCCCCGGCAGAATGCCGAGCTTGACTTCGGGAAGGCCCACTTTCGCGGAGGAAAGCGCGATGCGGAAATGACACGAAAGCGGAATTTCCAGCCCCCCGCCCAGCGCCGTGCCGTGAATGGCCGCAACCACAGGCTTGGGTGAATCTTCAATAAACTGGCAGACATCCGGCAGATGCGGCTCCATGGGCGGTTTGCCGAATTCACGGATGTCCGCGCCCGCGATAAACGTGCGGCCTTCGCAGATAATGATCATGACCGCCACATCCGGATCCGCGATGCCTTTTTGGATGCTCTGTTTAATCCCCGACCGCACGGCCTGCGACAGGGCGTTAACCGGGGGATTGTTAACGCTGATGATGCCGACGTTGCCTTCTTTGGAAAATCCGACAATTTCTGCCATAAGAATATCTCCTTTATGTCTATGATTTGACAAAGAGAGATGGCACGGTGACGGGCATTTGTCAAGAAGCAGGATGTCTGCGCTTGGATTCCCCGCCCACAGAGCAACTCTTGATGTAATATGAAAATTAGGTTATTGTTTGGGTCAGTGTCGGTGCGATCAGACAGTACGGATAAGGCACATAAACATCAACCCCAAAACAGGACGTTCTTATGTTGACTAAAAAAAATTCAGCCGGGTATTTGTCGCGAATTCCGGGAATCGACCAGAAAACCCTCGTTTATGGCGAAAAGACGCTGATGGCGGAATTCCGGATGAAAAAGGGAGCTGCGCTGCCCCGGCATTCACATCCCTATGAACAGACCGGCTATCTGGTCAGCGGGCGGATGGTTCTGACCATCGGCGATACCCCGCATGAGTGCCGCGAAGGCGACAGCTGGTGTATTGCCCAAAACATCGAACACAGCGCGGACATCCTTGAAGATACCGTCGCCATCGAAGTTTTTTCACCGGTGCGGGAAGATTTCCTGCCCGGCAAATAACATTGAAGAAGGGGGGGCTCACTCATGCGGCAAATCTTACTGACGCCTTCGGCCGGGAAGAGATTAATCGGTAAGGCCCTGGCCAATCATCCCGAAGTGCTCACGGCGCTCAAGGGGGGGATTGTGGCGATTATCGCGGGAACCACCAACGGGTATGTCGCGGAGGAACTGCTGGCCACTCTCGGACAGGCGGGAAAGCTCGATCGGCGCTGCTTTTTCCGGGGGGTGACGCTGCCTCCCGGAAAACCGGTGACTGATGCAGGAAGGCTCCCCGACGAAAGCGAATTTCAAGGCGATGTCATTATCCGGGAAGGTGTCTGGCTTCAAGGCAAGACTATCTTTGACGTGGTCGATGACATGAAAGAAAATGATGTCATTTTGAAAGGCGCCAACGCCGTCAATATTGAACTTCGACGCGCAGCCCTCCTGATTGGCCATCCACAGGCGGGAACCATCGGCGCGTCGCTGCCCGCCCATTACGGCCGGCGCGTTCGGCTGATCATTCCCGTGGGGCTTGAGAAACGCATCAGCGGCAATCCCGACGAGCTGGCGGCCCGGGTGAACGAGCCTGGCGCCCATGGTTACCGGCTCTTGCCCGTGCCGGGCGAAGTCTTTACGGAAATTGACGCCATTTCGCTGCTCACCGGCGCCAAAGCCTGTCTTCTGGCAGCCGGCGGCGTGGCCGGCGCGGAAGGCAGTATCTGGCTGGGCGTGAGCGGCGATGCGGCCCAGGAAGGGGGCGCGATGGCGCTTTTGCAGTCTGTGGCGCAGGAAGCGGCCTTTGAACTTTAAGAAACCTTCATCTCTTGCGTTCCAGGGGAGTCAGGTATGACAAGTTCAGATCTTCTGGTGGTTGTGCCGCACAGCGGCGTGGCGATCGTCCCCGAAATATCGCTTGACGATCTTTCCGAAGCATTTGCACTCCTTCTTCAAAACGTGGACTGGTTTACAAACTGGCTCTACGATTTCCGTGATCTTCTGGGCAACCGGCAATTGGTGTTTCCCTATTGCAGTTTGCTGCTTGAGGCCAACCGCGATCCGGCGGACCTTGACGAAAGCGTGCCGCTGACTGACGTCTTCGGCCGTCCGGTTTACCGGCCGGGCTTTGAGCCGTCGCCCTCCATGCGCGCTTCCTTGTCGGATAAGTATCTCAAACCCTTTCATCGCCGCATCGAAGAAAATATTTCCTCAGGCGCCGCGCTGATTCTGGACGGCCATTCCACCATCACCGCCCGGGGCGTGGCGGACAATCAAATTGATCTGATGAACTATCAGCAAACCCCCCGCGATGAAAAGCGCCTCTACTACTGCCCGGATGTCATCGTGGAAACCTATGCCGCAGAACTTCGCAGACGCCTGCCGGAAGCGCTGGTCACCGTTAATGCATCGGACTATGTGAGCGTGCATGGCCATGTTTGCGCCGCACATTCGGTCAATACCGTCAAACGCATCAGCGCCCGCGCGCCTGCGCTGGTGCAGGAAACCAATGCGCATCTTTTCCTAAGCGATGACGGCTTGCCGGATGTGGGCAAGATCAACCATCTGCGCCGCGCGTTTGCCGAATCCCTGGCGCAGACGATTGCCTCGCTTCAGGAGACGCAAAAAGTGTCCATGATTGATCTGCATATCGGCAAGCAGACGTATGATTACGACTGTGGCGCACAGGCCCTGCAAAACGTCATGACGTATTACGGCATCGATGCCCAGGGCGATGAGCTGATGGACCAGCTCGGCACGTCCGCCGAAGCGGGCACCCCGCCCGAGGCGATGATCCGCGTGGCCCAGTCCTACGGATTTCAGGTCAAGTCCGGCGCAAACTGGTCGCTCAACTCCGTCAAGCAGTATGTGGATTCCGGAACACCGGTGATCGTTTTAGTGCAGGCGTGGGCCGAGCGCTACATGACGCTCGATGACTGGCGGCGAGACTGGGACGACGGCCATTACGCCATTATCATCGGCCTCAACAAAGACGTGCTGCTGTTTGAGGATCCCGCGACGATCCGGCGCACCTGGCTTCGGGAGCGGGAGTTTCTGGCGCGCTGGCATGACATGGATGCAACCACCGGCGAAAAATACGAACATTTCGGCATGGTGCTTCTGGGAAAAGAGCCGGCAAGGCTCTCGCTTGAGCACATGGATTGATCGGGAATAATCTAATACTCAATGCCCGCGCGGTCTTTGACGCCCGCGGCGTAGTGATGCTTGATTTCCTTCACTTCACTCACCGTATCGGCAAGCTTTATCAGTGCTTTGGGCGCATAGCGGCCCGTGAGAATCAGGTCCACGGACGCGGGCCGGTTTGAAATCAAATCGAGCACGTCCGACAGGGGGATCAGCTTGAAATCAACGGCCACGTTGATTTCATCAAGAATGACCATGTCGTATTTTTCAGAAAGAATTGCTTTTTTAGCGATCTCAAAGCCCTGTCGAGCAAGTTCAATATCAACGGGCGCTGGGTTGTCGCGCATGACGAAGCTGTCGAGTCCCGAGCGCCGGACGGTGAGGCGCGGCAGGTATTTTTCAGCAGCCACATACTCGCCGTAGTCGCGTCCTTTCATGAACTGCATGATGAACACCTTATAACCCTGGCCAACGGCGCGCAGCGCCTGACCGAAGGCAGAGGTAGTTTTCCCCTTGCCATTGCCGGTAATCACGATGACAAGCCCGCGTTTCGAGAGTGCCGCAGAAGCGGGGGCGGCTTTTGTTTTGGTGCGCGCGGGCGCAGCCTTTGGCGCCGGGGCGGTTTTCTTTTTTGAAGTGGTCATGAAAGCTCTCCTAATTTCAGAAAACGGCGCGCGATCGCTTCAGCCTCCGTGTAAGGATCGGCCTCGCGGTTTTTCACGCGACCGGCAATGTCCTTCAATTCGCCCGAAGCGAGAAGTTTGGCCATAACCGGTTCAAGAATCGTGGCCTTGAGCGCATCCGAAATTTCCATCAGTGCTTTACGCTCCATGCGCAGGGCAAGCTGTCCGCTCACAATTAAATGATCATGATGCGCCAGAACCTGCTGGGCAAGCTCCGCCGTTTTTTCCGCAAAGCCCGACGGTTCATAAAGATTGCCAATGGATACAATCGGCGGCCGCCAGCCGTTTTCTTCAATGGGTGTGGCGGAAAGAAGCGCGGCCAGCTCCGTTTGCAACTGTTTTGCGCCGGGGCGATCCGCCTTGTTAACGGCGAACACATCCGCGACTTCCATGATGCCCGCCTTCATCGTCTGGATTTCATCGCCCATGCCGGGCACTAAAACGACAATCACGCTGTGGGCATGGTGAATGATGTCGAGCTCCTGCTGGCCGATACCGACGGTCTCGACGATAATGACATCCTTGCCCATCGCTTCCATCACATGGATCGCGTCGCCTGCCGCCTGCGATAGCCCGCCCAGCGCGCCGCGCGTGGCGAGCGACCGGACAAACACGCCTTCGTCCTCGGCGTGGCGAAGCATCCGGACGCGGTCGCCCAGGATTGCGCCGCCGGTAAAGGGACTCGTGGGATCAACGGCTAAAACGCCGACCGTTTTTGAATGTTTGCGGAATTCGCCAATCAGCGCGTCGGTCAGCGTGCTTTTTCCCGCGCCGGGGGAGCCGGTGATGCCAATGATAAAGGATTTGCCCGTGTGGATAAACAGGTTTTTAAGTTTGGGGCGCGCGTGCGGGAGCTTGTCTTCCAGATCCCGAATCAGCCGCGACGCGGTTCGGACGTCGCCTGCGCATATTTTGGTCGTGGTTTCCATAAAGCAACTCAGTGCCGTGTCTTCACGTGCCCGCGTATCCAGTCCACAATGGAATCGAGCTTTGCGCCGGGCGTGAAGATGGCCTGAATGCCCGCGTCATAGAGCATCTGAAAATCCTGCTCGGGGATGATGCCCCCGCCGATGACCGTGATGTCCTCTGCGTTTTTTTCCCGAAGCAGCTCCACCACGCGGGGAAACAAAACGCGGTGCGCGCCGGAGAGGCAGCTCAGTCCCACCAGGTCCACGTCTTCCTGAATGGCCGCCGCGGCGACCTGTTCCGGCGTCTGATGACAGCCGGTGTAGATGACTTCAAAGCCCGCGTCGCGGAAACAGCGCGCCAACACGCGCGCGCCCCGGTCGTGGCCGTCCAGGCCGGGTTTGGCCACCATCACTCTTATTTTTCTTTCCGACATAATATCTCCTTCGCATGGAACGGTTATAAACCGTTCCCTACCCATGAATTAATATAACCCCGGGTCCCGATATTCCCCGTACACTTCCCGGTACACGTCGCAGATTTCCTGCTTCGTGGCGAGATGCTTCACCGCTGCAATGCAGTACGGCATGACATTGTCGCCGTTTTTGCAGGCAGTGCGAATATCCGTCAGAGACTGGGAAACGGCTTTGCTGTCGCGGCGGCGGCGGATGTCTTGAAGCCTGCGAATCTGCTCATCGCCGACGCTCTCGTCGATTTCCACCATCGGGACGGCATGCTGCGCCTCGGTGACGTATTTATTCACGCCAACCATGATCTTTTCATTTCTTTCGATCTGCTGCTGGAACTTGTAGGCCGCATCGGCGATTTCCAGCTGCGGGAAACCTTTTTCAATGGCGGCCACCATACCGCCCATCGCGTCAATCTTCTCAATGTATTCCCAAGTTTTCTCTTCAATCTCGTTGGTGAGCGACTCCACAAAGTAAGACCCGGCCAAAGGATCGATGGCGTTGATGACGCCTGTCTCCTCGGCGATAATCTGCTGCGTGCGAAGCGCCACTTCCACCGCGTGATCCGAGGGCAGGCAGAAGACTTCGTCAAGCGAATTGGTGTGCAGCGACTGTGTGCCGCCTAAGACCCCGGCCAGCGCTTCAATGGCGGTGCGCACGACGTTGTTGTAGGGCTGCTGTGCGGTGAGCGAACAGCCAGCCGTTTGCGTGTGGAAACGCATCCACAGCGAGCGGGGATTTTTGGCGCCGAAACGGTCGCGCATCACGCGCGCCCAGATGCGTCTGGCCGCCCGCAGCTTGCAGATTTCTTCAAAAAAGTCGATGTGCGCATTGAAGAAAAACGACAGGCGCGGCGCGAAATCATCCACATTCATTTTCTTGCGGCGGATGACGTCTTCAACATATTCAATGCCGTCTCTAAGCGTAAAGGCCAGCTCCTGCACGGCGGTCGCGCCCGCCTCGCGGATATGGTAGCCGCTGATGCTGATCGTGTTCCAGCGCGGAACATATTTTGTGCCGAATTCGACCGTATCGCTGATGAGTTTTACCGACGGCTCCGGCGGGCACATGAACGTCTTTTGCGCAATGAATTCCTTGAGCATGTCATTTTGAATTGTTCCGCCGATTTTGCTAAGCGGCACGCCCTTGATATCCGCCGCCGCGCAATACATCGCCCACAACACGGTGGCGGGGGGGTTGATCGTCATGGAGGTGGTCACCCCATCGAGCGGAATGCCGTCGATGAGCGCGAGAAAATCTTCCAGCGTGTCGATGGCGACACCGCACTTTCCCACTTCGCCTAAAGACCTGGGCGAATCGCTGTCGTAACCCATGAGCGTGGGAAAATCGAACGCGGTGGACAGCCCCGTCTGGCCTTCGCGCAAAAGCATGTGCCAGCGGGCGTTGGTGTCCTGGGCCGAGCCCATGCCGGAAAACATCCGGAAGGTCCAGTGACGACCCCGGTAGCCTGTGACCTGGTTTCCGCGCAGATAGGGGAATTGGCCCGGCGCGCCGATGTCGCGTGAAAAATCCATATCTTTAATATCTTCGGGGGTATAGAGCCTGCGAATGTCCAGATCGGACACGGTGGAAAAGCGGTTTTTCTGATCCGGGTTGCTCTTGAGCGCCTTTTGAACATCGGCCTGCCACTGATCGTTCGCAGCCTGAGAGGCCTGATGAGTTTTGTCTGAAAAATACACGATTCATCCTCCTGAAAATGACGGCCAGCGTTTTTTTTCAATGTCCGTGAAAGACGCGAAAAAAACTGACCGCACCCTGTAAATTCAAATTTATTATGGGGATGCCGTTTCAGGGTCAGCGGCAAAACCTGCATGCACTAACGTGAATTCTGCTCATCTGTCAAGAATTATTAAGGAGAGGAGGGCTTACAGATAAAAAACGCCCCGGAGGTTTAAGGCCCCCGGAGCGCTCATTTTTTAATGGTTAAACATGTCCCGCTAGAGGGGCATGACATTTTCGGCTTCCGGGCCTTTTTTGCCCTGCGTGACGTCGAAACTGACACGCTGCCCTTCATTGAGGGTCTTGAAGCCTTCCGCCTTGATCGCGCTGAAATGGACAAAGATGTCTTTTCCATCCTGCTGCTCGATGAAGCCGAAGCCTTTGCGTTCGTTAAACCACTTTACTTTACCTTCCGGCATAGTCTTAATCCTCCTTTCTAGAAATGTGACAAATCGAAGAATTTCCTCGGAAAACCGGCACAAAAAAAGCCGCCCATTCGAAAGTACCTGGCGGCCGACCGTAGTGCTTCAAAGGAACTTCATTCAACTTATTCCTTCGCTTTATTTCAAATGACCCGCGAAGTTGAAAGAAACGCTATGTCAAGACGGGTTTTTCGTCAAGCATTATTTTTCGGGATTTTTTTCATCCGTTTTCGGGCGGATGGCCGCTTATTCCAGCGCCATGAGCGACTGCCAGCGCTCCCAGTCGGTGGCATGCGGCAGGCCGCGCTGCTTGATCAGGCCAACCAGGGACTCGTCATTGAAACGCAGGTAAGGATTGATTTTTTTCTCCTGAGCGAGCGTTGTGAAAAGATAATCCGGATCCAGGGATTGCCGGATACGCTCAATGTCCGGGTTGTCCGGCTCCAGATGCCGGGCAAAGGCCAGCGCGTCGCGAACATAGTCATGACCGGCAAAAATCTTTGTGTCGTCGGGAAGCGTCATCAGACGCTTTATCGATTCAAAAAACCCGCGCGGGTTTCCGGAAAAGCAGTTACCGATTGTCCCGTTAAAGAGGGTATCGCCCGTGATCAGGCACGCGCCGGTCAAGAAGCAGACGGAATCGGATGAATGGCCGGGTGTGCGGTAAACGATCACCTTCTCGCCATCAAGAAATATTTCTTCGAGGTCTGTGAGTTTCGTGCAGTCGAGAAACCGGGCTTTAGTTTTGGCCAGCAGATGCTCATCGCCCGGTGTGTGATCGTAGTGCCGATGCGTGTTTACGACGTATTGCAGCCTCAGGGACTCAGCCTCCAGAAACGACAGGATATCCATCCAGGCGCCGCCGTCGATGGCCATCGCCTCTTTCGGGCCGTAAAGTAGATAGGCAAAATTATCGCCGTAACGAAACTGCGAAAGCGCCAGCATGTATCCATCCTTTTATTTGACGATTTTGAAAATCTCTTTGGCCTTCGGGTCGGCGGCGGTACGCAGAAGCTCGAAGAGCACCATTTCCGCAGAGGTGATCTGCCCGCCCGCGGCGCGGATCGCGTCGATGCCGATTTGCTTGTTTTCAGGCGTGCGGGACGACACGGCATCCGCCACCAGATGAACTGCATAGCCGTTTTGCATCAGATCCAGCGCGGTCTGATAGACGCAGATGTGGCATTCGATGCCGGTGAGCACAACGTGCCGGCGCGTGAGGGATTCCAGATGCTCTCGAAAAGCATCATTGGTCCAACAGCTGAAGCTCTCTTTGGCAATGGGTTCGACGCCGTGAAGTTCCTGTGCCAGTTGCATGATGGTGGGGCCGAGCTTGGACGGAATCTGCTCGGTGACGACCATCGGCAGGTTGAGCGCCTGAAAGCCCCGGATCAGCCGGACGTTATTGGCAAACAGATTTTCCTTATCGAACATGGCCTGGGCCAGATTGCCCTGAAAGTCGATCATAATCAAAACGGCGGCAGTGCGGCTGAGCATATCTCCTCCCCGAATGTCAATGGCGGGAAATGTAGGAAATTTCTCCGGCGCTTGTCAATCACAATTATTGCTGATAGGATTTTCAAAACAGTTTAAAGGAAAATAATATGACGCTACCCAGTTACGAAAATGTCGTTGTACATGAATACCGCCAAGGCGCGCTTTCGGAGGTGACGCTCCCGTTTTCAGCGGAATATGCCCTGACGCTTTCCATCAACGGCAGCCCCTACCTTACAATGGCGAGCTCCGGCAATTCCCTGCGCGAACATGTCACAGGCTATCTGATCACAGAGGGCATTATTGCAGGCCTGCATCAGATTGCGAAAATGGATATCGATACATCAACACTCAGCGTCAGCGCGATACTGGCCGATGATCCGGGTATCGCTGAAAAGCTTGAACGCATCAAGATAATTTCCGCGGCCGGCGGACGCGGCAAAAAACATCCGCCACCTTGCGATCTGATCCGCAAAGACCTTCCGGAGGTGGACGCCAGGATCGTTTTGCAATCCATGAGCGAATTTCTGACCCATTCACGCGAACATGAAGCCACGCATGGCGTCCACAGCGCAGCGCTGTATTCCCTCGCCGGCGAGCGCCTTGTTTTTTATGACGATATCGGCCGTCACAACGCCATGGACAAGGTCATCGGCTACGCGGCGGTCAACGGCTTGACGCTCGAGGACAAGATGATCTGCTCCACCGGACGCATCTCCAGCGAAATTGCCCATAAAATCATCCAGGCGCGCGCGCCGGTGCTGGTGTCGCGCGCCTCGCCGACAACACTGAGCGTCCGGCTGATGCGCCAGTTCAATATTCTCGGCATCATCCGGGCCGTTAATGGAAAATTTTTTGTGATTAACGGAAAAGAAAGGCTGAAGGTTTAGAAGGTTACCTCCTGAACCCTCAGCCGGTGGGGTTAAACCGACGCGTCTTTTTCGCGCTTTTGCAAACGGGCCTTGATCCGCTCGGAAAAAGAGCCGATGGAGATGTAGAGAATCGGAATCACAATGACCGTCAGCGCCGTGGAGGCAAATAAGCCCCCCATGACCGCACGGGCCATCGGCGCCCAGGTTTCTCCGCCTTCACCCATACCCAAGGCCAGCGGAACCATGGCCAGCACGGTGGTCAACGCAGTCATCAAGACGGGCCTGAGACGCATGCGGGCGGCGGTGACGACCGCCTCATACATCTCCATTCCCTCTTTGCGCAACTGATTCATGAAATCCACCATCACGATGCCATTGTTCACAACGACACCGGTCAGCATGATCAGGCCGATAAGCGCCGTGACGCTGATGATGGTCCCGGTGATAAACAGCGACCAGGCCACACCGATGATGGACAGCGGCACGGCAAACATGATGACAAACGGATGGACGAGTGATTCAAAGATAGCCGCCATGACCATATACACCACGATAAACGCCAGCAAAATGGCAATGCCCAGATAGAGGAAAGAATCGCGCATATCCTCGGCCGAGCCGCCCACATCATAGCGAATTTCCGGAGGAAACGAAAAAGCGGCCATTTCGCGGTTGACATCCTTGATCACGCCGCCCAGATCGCGGCCGGAGACGGACAGGGCCACCGAGGCCATCCGCTGCTGGTCTTCGCGCGTAACGGTAAAAGCGGACTCTTCCTGACGGATATTGGCCACCGCCTTGAGCGGAATCTGCGCACCCGTCGGCGTGCGGATCAGGAGGTTTTCGAGAATGTCCTTTCGCTGGCGAAACGCCTCCGGCAGACGCACCAGAATTTCATATTCTTCGCCCTCATCGAGATACATGGAGGCCACGCTTCCCTGAATGCTCGCATACACCACATCCGAGATCATGGACGCCTTGAGCCCCAGCTTTCCCGCCCGTTCGCGGTCGATGTCCACCACCCATTCGGGCTGCCCGCCCTCCAGCGCCGATTTCACATCCACAACGCCAGGTATGGTTTTGATCTTCGCCTGCACCCGGTCGGCCAGCTGCCGAAGCTGATTGAGATCGTAGCCGAATATTTTAATGATCACATCCCCTTCGCTAAATTCCATGCCGCCTTGACGGAAGCGAAACTCGATGCCGGGAATTTTTTCCAGGCGCTTGCGCATGACATCGGTGATCTTTTCCTGTGAGCGTTTGCGCTCGCTGATCGGCACCAGGCCGATGTGAAATTCCGTAAAATTCGAGCCCACGCCCTGAAAACTGCTCCCGATCGTCCCGGGATTGCCGATGATGGCGGTCATGGTTCTTATCTCCGGGACGCTTTCGGTCATTTCGCGTTCGATGCGCCGGATGACCTGCTCGGTCGTGCCAAGCGCCGCGCCGCGCGACATTTCCACTTCCAGCCGGATATAGCTCTGATCCGTTTTGGGAATGAATTCCGTGCCGATCACCCCGAAAAGCACCAGTGAGACAACAAACAATCCCGCAACGGAAATCAGCGTAAACTTTTTGTGCGCCAGCGCCCAGCGAAGCGATTTTTCATGTAAGTCCGTCATGGCATTTAAAAGATTGGCAATCCACATGGACACCAGTGATGTTTTTTTAACGCCAGCCTGGCCGGTTTTTTTGAGCTTGAGCAAATCGGTGCCGGCGGCGGTCATCCGCAGATAGCGCGACGATAAAAGCGGAATCAGCGTCAGCGCGACGAACAGGGACACCACCAGCGAAAAACAAATCGTGATGACCATATCCTTGAACATGACGCCCGCGATGCCCGGGACGAAAAGAATCGGCACAAACACGGCCAGTGTCGTCAGCGTCGAACCGGTAATCGCCAGCCCCATCTGGGAGGCGCCGGAGATGGCCGCTTCTTCGCGAGGCCGGCCTTCCTCGCGCAGGCGATAGATGTTTTCGAGCACGACAATGGAGTTATCGACTAAAAGGCCAATCGCCAGCGCCAGTCCGGCAAGCGAAATAATGTTGAGGGTGAGGTTGGCCAGGTGCATGACCGAAAAAGTGGCCACCACGGAGACGGGGATCGCCGTCGAAACGATGAGCGCGGAGCGGATGTTGTGCGTGAAAAACAACAGCACCAGGCCGGTCAGTAAAAATGCCAGCACCGCCGTGTTGCTCAGGTTGGAAACCGACTGATTGATGAAATCGGACTGGTCAAAGAGTTTCTGAAGGCGCACCTCGGACCCCGCCACTTTCTCAATACCCGCAAGCGCGCGGGCCACGCGGCCGGCGGTTTGGACCGTGTTGGCGTCGGATTGCTTCATGACGAACATCATGATGGCGGGCTCCTGGTTTGTGCGCACCAGACCGCGCCTTTCTTCAAATCCGTCGCGCACCTGGGCGACCTGATGCAGGTAAATGGGAGACCCTGCGCGATAGGCCACGACGGTGTTTCGGATCTGATCGACGGACTGATACAGTCCCAGCGTCCGGATGCTGTATTCCTGATCCTGCTGCGTGACAAACCCGCCGGGAAACTGCACGTTTTCCAGACGGACGGCCTGGAGGATGTCCGAAGAGGACAGCCCGGCCGCCTGCAGCGCATGAGGATTGAGTTCAATCAGAATCTGCCTTTTGGCGCCGCCGATGGTCGTGGCGGAGCCGACGCCTTCGAGGCGCTCGATGCGGGGCTCGATGATATCTTCGGAAAGCCGCCGCAAGTGGGGCTGGCTGAGCTTTCCGGACGTCACGCCGAGAATCATGATGGGCTGGAGCGACGGATCAAACGTAAAGGTGATCGGCTCTTCGGCGTCATCGGGCAGGTAGCCGCGCACAAAATCCAGATTCTTGCGGATATGAAATTCCGCCATGTCCATATCCGTGCCCCAGTTGAATTCGATGACGACCACGGAATTGCCCAGCGACGAGCGCGACGTCACGCGCTTGACATTCGCCACACGCGAGACGGCTTTTTCAATCGGACGCGATACGAGCGTTTCCATGTCTTCCGGCGCCACGCCGGTGTAAGTGGTGATGACCACCACCGTAGGAAATTTAATATCCGGAAACAAATCGGTGCGAAGCTGCGTGAAGGAAAAAATGCCAAACCCGATAATAATCAGGAACAGCATCGCAAACGTTACGGCCTTTTTAACCGCCAGCGAGGCAATTTTCATAGCGCATCCCCTTGTTTGACGGTTTGGGCGGCCGGGGCCACTTTAACGGCGCTGCCTTCTTCGATGAGGTGCTGCCCGCGAATGACCAGGGTATCGCCCGGCGCTACGCCGGAGACCACTTCGATCCATCCGTTCTGGCGGTATCCGGTGGTGACGTTTTTGCGCACCGCCTTGCCCGCTTCCACAACAAAAACATAGGCGACTTTTTTAACCTCTTCGTCCGATAATGCGCCCGTTTCCTCCGGAGACGAATCAAACAACAGGGAAGACACCGGAATGCGGGGCACATCCTTTTTTTGTCCGATGACGATTTCCAGATCACCGAACATGCCCGGCACCAGTTCGCGCCTGGGATTATCAAAGAAAATTTCAACACTCGCCAGACGGCTGACCGGGTCGAGAATCGGCATTTTTTTAGTCACGGAACCGAAAAAAACCCGCTCCGGAAGACTGGCCACTTTCAGGCGGGCGGACAGGCCCGGTTGAATACGGGTAAATTCACGCTCGCTGACCTGCGCCCAGACGCGCACGGTGTCGATTTGCACCAGGCCGAAAACCGGCGTGCCGGGCGCCACCATGTCGCCCACTTCGACAAAGCGATTGCTGATGATACCGGAAAACGGCGCGCGGATAAACGCGTTCTGATACTGGCGGCGCATTTGCTCCAGCGCCGCTTCAGCCTGATTCAAAGCGGAGGTCGCATTTTCCTTTTGCATTTTACGCGCGTCATACTGCTGCTGACTGATGGCCTGTTCGGCATGAAGACGCGACGCGCGGCCATATTCCGATTCGATGTTTGTAAAATTGGCGCGCGCGGCAGCGACCGCGGCTTCGGCCTGGGCCACGCCGTGCGACAAAAGGGAGCTATCCACGACGGCCACAATCTGCCCCTTTTCCACGCGGTCGCCCTTGTCGGCGTGAAGCGCAATAATGCGCTCGCCCACCTGCGACAGCAGGCGCACATCGCGGCGCGCACGGATATCGCCGGTGAAGCGCAACACGTTTTCAATGGGTCCGGTCGATACCTTGAGCGCCGAGACTACCACCGGGGCTTTCTCCTGATTGCCTTCGTCTTTTTTCTTGCAGCCGGTGAACGCCGGCAGCATCAAGGCTAAAAAAATCGAAAAGGGAATGATCCAGGTCAGACAAAGCGTTTTTTGTTTGGACTTCATATCAGTTATCGCGCCTCCGTTTTAAAATCTTCGCGTATCGATTCGGGTGTGAGAATGCCGCAGGCCCGTTCGAGCTTGATGGATGCCGTGTTAAAATTATAGATGGACCGGTAATAGCTGGTGCTGGCCTGCGTGAGCGCGAGCTGCGCGTCGATGACCTCCAGCTGCGTGGCCGCGCCTTCGGCATACAACAGATTGGCCAGCCTGACGCCTTCGCGGGCCTGCTCCATCACCTGCGCCTGCGACCCCAGCACTTCCGCCGCCTGCGTAAGCTCCGCACTGACGGCCCGAATTTCCGTGGCAATGACGTTTTTGAGATTGGCTTCCTGGATTTTCGTTTTCTTAAGCTCCGCGGTCGCCTCCGAATAACGGGCCGTGCTGCCGAAACCGTTGAAAAGCGGAATGCGCAGCGACAGACCCAGATAAGTGGTGCGGTCGAAATCATCCCGGACGAAATGCAGATCGTCGCGCAGCCCCTGCCATTGTGCGGCGGCAGACAGGCCCAGGGCGGGAAGAAATTCCGCGCGGGCCAGCGTGATCTTTTTTTCACTGATGTCTTTTTGCAACTGCTGCATACGGTATTCAGGCCGATGCGCATAGGCCTTGGCAACCAGCTCATCCAGCGGCGTTCCCGCCAGCGTGCGCCCGCGCGGTTTGAAATCACCGGTGAGAACCACCTCGCGGCCTTTTTCCATTCCCACGAGGTCCTTGAGGTGCTCGATGGCGACCTCATAGCGGTTTTTTGCCTCCGTGAGTCCCGGCCGGATGGTGGCCAGCTGCACCTCGGCCCGCAAAAGCTCAAAGCGCGAGGCGGCGCCTTCCTTGAAGCGGCGCTGGACCTGATCGAGGTTAACCTGCGCGTTTTGGACCGCCGTTTGAGAGACGCTCAGCAGACTTTGCGAAAGCAGCACGGCATAAAAAGCGCTGTACACGGTTTCGAGCGTTTGCTGCCGCGCGGCGCCGAGCGCCTGGTCAGCTATGGTCACGCCGTTTCGGGCCATGCCGATGCCCGCCGCAATGGCGCCGCCGGCAAACAGCGGCTGCTCGAGGATCAACGCGCCGTTCATCGTGTGATCCGCCCCGGTTTCCATGCGCGTCTCGACTCCCGGCGGGATCGTCAAGACGAATTCAGACTTGTCAAACGTTCTCTGATAGCCTGCGCCCGCCGAAATCGTGGGAAGCGCTTTGGCCCAGGCCGCGCGCAGCCCCTGGCGAGCCTGCTGAAGATTTTGCGAGGCGATCATCACGTTCGGATTTTGCTCCATGGCGATCGAAAGCGCCGCCTCCAGCGAAAGCGTCTCCGAGGCCCAAAGCGGCGAGTAAAAACACAAAAGCAATCCCGCAAAAACAACCCTTACTCCCCAACGGTTCATAGTCTTATATCCTTGTTTTGAGTCCATATAAAAAAAGTTTCACAAATCCGGTCAGATCCGCGGAAATCTTATCAATCATGGTTTGCGTCACGCTGATCTGGTCATTGGCGTCATTGTCGAGAACCAGGGTTTGAAATTTCAACGACGCAATCGAAAGAAAAAAAACGCGGGCCGCATAAACCACATCAAAGGGTGAAAATTCGCCCGTGCCAATGCCGTCTTGCATCCACCCGGCCAAAAGCGTCTCTTCTTTGGCGCGGCAGACGCGCAGAACCTTCAGCGCTTCGGGATGCAAATCCAGAAGCGCCCGCCGCGACGTCTCGCCCAGCAAAAGAAACTTTCGGATGATTTCCACCTGCAAGTCGGCGTATATCTGTAACTTTTCCGAGGCCGTGGATACCGGGGCCGTCTTTTCATCAATCAGGGCAAAAAACGCCTGCTGCTCAAAATCGACCACAGCGGCAAAAATATCGGCCTTCCCGGCGTAATACGAGTAGAGCGTGGGCTTGGTGATCTCACTTTTGCGCGCAATATCCTCCATGGTCGTCTTGGTATAACCAAATCGCGTGAACTGCTTGCGTGCCTGAACCAGAATGCTTTCTTTTCGATCCATGACCATCCTTTACGACTTTACTAAATACGTAGTTGGTAAAATAGTAGCCTTTGCGTTTCTTGTCAAGCATAATTTGTTGGCTGATCGATTCTTGACAGCCGGAGTTTTCTTTGAAATAAGCGTGATGACTACCTATTCAGGGAGGCCATCATGAAAGCTGCTGTTTTGCATGGCGCAAAAGACATTCGCACCGAAAATGTGCCGGATCCGCTCTGCGCGCCGCATGGCGTGATTATTCGCGTGAAAGCCTGCGGCGTGTGCGGCTCCGATTTGCATGTTTACAAGGAAGACGGGCATGAAGGCACGGTTTTCGGCCACGAGTTTGCAGGCGACATTGTCGAAGTCGGCTCCGATGTGCAGGGGATCACTTCCGGCACGCGCTGCACGGCGGTTGGGTTTTGTCCCTGCGATACGTGTTTCTGGTGCAAACAGGGGAAAAAGCATCGCTGCTCGAACATGGCGCTTCTGGGCTATTCGTTTCCCGGCGCGATGGCCGAATATGTTCATGTGCCTTTTGCCGCGCTGGGACGCAGCATCTTCCCCCTGCCGGACGAACTCTCCTATGAAGACGCGGCCTCGGTTGAGCCGCTGTCCATTTCCTATTTCTCCGTCAACCGCGGACAACCCAAACCCGATGAAACCATCGCCGTGATCGGTCTGGGCGTGATCGGCCTCTACGCGATTCAGGTGCTAAAAGCCCTGGGCGTGGAAAAAGTGATCGCCGCTGGCAGACGGCCGTCTCGCCTGGCGGCCGCCAGGCTCTGCGGAGCGGACCCGGTTATTGACGCCGCCAGCGAAGATTCGCTGACGGCCGTGATGAACGCCACGGCGCAACTGGGCGTCAACACCGTGGTGGAATGCGCAGGCCAGCAGGCCACCTTTGATCAGGCGGTCGGCATGGCGCGCGGCGGTGGAAAAATATTGCTTGTCGGCATTTATGAAAATGCGCTGACCTGGCAGCCCACGCCCGTCATCAGCAAAAACCTGACTTTGGTGGGGTGCCTCGGCGGCAATTTCCGCGCCGCCATCGATTTGCTTTCAAGCGGCAAGGTCTCGGCACAGCCACTCATTTCTCATCGCTTTTCGCTCGACGAGGCGGCAGAGGCCTTTGAGGCCCAACTGACCGACCCGGCCGCGATCAAAGTGATGATTAAACCGTAAAACAGGTGACGCATGCACGAAGAGTATCTGGCTCCCACTGAATTTATTGATTCGAACTCGCCCGTCATTCGCGACTTTGCCCAAAAAGTGGTCAAGGACGCTACAACGGATCGGGAAAAGGCCGTAGGGCTCTACCTGGCCGTCCGCGACGGCATTTTGTATGATCCGTACCGGATTGACCCCAGCCGCGAAGGGTTTAAGGCCAGCCGTATTTTGCAGCTGGGCTACGGCTATTGCGTGGCCAAGGCCATTGTGCTGGCCGCCGTGCTGCGCACCTGCGGCATTCCCTGCAAGCTCCATTTTGCCGATGTCCGCAATCATCTGACCACCGAGCGCCTGCGCAAGCTCATGCAGACGGATACCTTTTACTACCACGGTTACAACGACATCTGGCTGGGGGAACGCTGGGTCAAGGCAACGCCCACCTTCAATTTATCACTGTGTGAAAAATTCAAAGTCAAGCCGCTGGATTTCGACGGAGAACATGACGCGGTGTTTCACGCGTTTGATCTGGAGGGACGCCGGCACATGGAATACATCACGGATCATGGCTCCTTTGCCGATCTCCCCTACGATGCGGTCATTCATACGTTTGCAACCTGCTACGGGGACGCGACTAAAAATCAGCTAAAGGGAACGATACCGGCCGGCGATTTCGCAAAGGAAGGCGAAGAAGAAGCGGCCGGCAAAATATCGCAGGACAAAAAATCATGATGACGCAAAGAATGCAAAGCGTCCTGAACCTTCCGCTTCATGCCCGGCTGGGCATCACCGGGGCGCACGCTGAAAACGGCGAGGCCGGATTCAGCTTTGTGGTGGGGAACGAAACCGTCAATCCCGCAGGTGCGCTGCACGGTGGCGTGGTGTATCTGCTATGTGACGTGTGCGCCTATCTGGGGCTTTTGAGTCTTTTGCCGGACGACCTGGAAGCCGTCACGCACGACCTTCACGTGTCGGTGTTGCGCGCGTCACAGCGCGGCGATACCGTCGAGCTCAGCTCGCGCATGCTTAAAAAGGGCAAAAGTGTTTGTTTTATCGAAGTGACGGCCACGTGCGGCGGCCGGGACATCGCCCGGGCCGCCATCACCAAAAGCCTTATCCCGCTGAAATAAATCTATTGTCCGGGTACAATCAGTTTGGAGGCGTCTTTGCGCTCCATCTCCTGCGCTTCGGCCATCATCGCCTGAACCGTTTTTTCAATGGCATCGGGCATTTTGGAAATCGCCTCTTCGAGTCCTTTGGCGCCGTCGATGATGCAATGAATAGGCACCGGACCGTTGGGGGACATCAGCTGCGCCATACCGGTAAAAAGTGTGGGTCTGGCCGCATCTTCGGTTCCGTCAATTTTAACCGGCGTCAGGCGGCGGATGGTGACGTAGGATAAATCCGTGAAGGTTTCCTCTTTGTAGAGATTGTCCGTTTCAATCGTGATCTGGGTTATTTTGGGCTGGCTCATGGATGGGTCTCCTTTTTTTGGGGATTTGACCCAGAAAAAATCGAGCGCCGTTTCTTCCCGCCCATTTTCTTTGGGATCGTTTCAGCCTGCCTACACTGAATAAACGCAATGGTCAAGGATTATGGCGCTTTATTGCCTCGCCCCGGCGCGGACCCTGACCGACTGATCGATCCGCAATGGCAAGCTTGACCCCGAGAGCGGCAAATGTCGATGATCTGCGCGCCCGTGCTGCGCAATCTCTCCCCTGCGCCAAAAAGCCCGCTCGGTTCGCTCCTGGTGAAAGGGTGTTGATTAAAAAATAATGCTAGCCGATAGCGACGCCGCCTCTTTCTCCGGAGCTGATGCGGACGCATTCGGCCAGATCGACGACAAAGATTTTCCCATCTCCGACGGAGCCGGTGTGCGCGCCCTTGTTGATGGCGCTGATCGCCGGCTCGACGAACGCTTCATTGACGGCGATGTCGAGGCGCACCTTATTGAGCAGGCCGCCCGCTTCCTTGGCGCCCCGGTAAATTTCCGTCACGCCTTTCTGGCGTCCCTGTCCCAAAACGTTGGTGACGGTCATTAAATTCACATCTACGGCTTCGAGCTCCCGTTTCACCGCTTCGAGTTTATGCGGCTGGATAATCGCAATGACTAATTTCATGATGTTGTTCTCCTTATTCGATTACGGTGTAGGCCGATTCGCTCTGCTGGGTCAGATCCAGCCCGACAATTTCCTGCTTTTCTTCCACTCTCATGCCGATGAGCGCATCCACAATTTTATAGAGAATAAAAGTCATGACCACGGCAAAGACGATGGCGACCACGACCAAAAGACCCTGCACGGCAAACTGCTGCACGTTGCCGGCCAGAAGCCCGGTCTTGCCGCCGTAAGCTTCCTGTGCGAAGATGCCCACCGCGATCGTGCCGAAGATCCCGCCAACGCCGTGGACGCCAAACGCGTCGAGCGAATCGTCATAGCCGAGTTTGCCCTTGATGATCGCGACGGCCACATAGCAAAGCCCGCCCGCCAGAATACCAATCAAGATGGCGCTCATGGGACTGACGAACCCGCAGGCGGGCGTAATGGCGACCAGGCCCCCGATGGCGCCGGTGACCGCACCTAAAACGGTAGGCGATCCGTTATGCCACCACTCCACCAGCATCCAGGTCAGCGCCGCGGCAGCGGTCGCGGCCTGCGTGGCCACCATGGCCTGAGCCGCCAGGCCATTGGCCGCAAGCGAAGAACCCGCATTGAATCCAAACCAGCCCACCCACAAAAGCGCGCCGCCCAAAACCGGGAAGGGCAAGTTGTGCGGCCGGATCGGGCCATGTTTATAACCCAGGCGCTTGCCCAGCAGAAGGGCCAAAACCAAAGCCGATATGCCGGAGCTCACATGCACGACGATGCCGCCGGCGAAGTCAATTGCGCCTAATCCTCCCAGCCAGCCGTCTTTATTCCAGACCCAGTGCGCCAGCGGATCATAGACCAGAGTGGTCCACAGCAGAATAAAGACGAGAAAGGCCGAAAACTTCATCCGCTCGGCAAACGCGCCGATCATCAGGGCCGGCGTGATGATGGCAAACATCATCTGGAAACTCATAAAGGCGAAATGCGGAATCGTAGAACCGTAAGTCGCATGAGGCTCTGCGCCGACGCCTGCCAGGCCCAACCAGTCCAGATTGCCGATGATGCCCGAAATCGACGGCCCGAAGGCCAGCGAATAGCCAATCAGCATCCAATGCAGACTCATCAGACACACCACGATAAAGCACTGCATCATAATGGACAGGACGTTTTTTCGCCGCACCAGTCCCCCGTAAAAAAATGCCAGACCCGGTATGGTCATTAAAAGAACCAATGCCGTGGCGGTGAGCACCCACGCTGTATCTCCCGAATTCATGACGACGACCTCCAAATATTTATTTTTCAGCTTTTTGTAGCGCAAGGATAATGCCATCGGGGCGGATAGAAGATGAGTTCTTGTTATTACTAAAGAAATTATGATAAAGATCGCATAACGGCAGGAACAAATTTGTATCTTCAGTAATTTTTTTAAACTAAAATGTGGGCAAGCGGTGAAATCCGGAAAACACGGCTCAGGGCGTCTTCAAAAAAAATATTCTGGCACATAAATTGTAAAGACATGAGAGAATGAGGGATCAGAAGACCTGTCGAAAAGCCTGGCGTCTGGCAGCCGGTTGAGGCAAAATTCAGGCAACTTCAAGTTATCATTTGTTTTATTGACAAATGACATCCTGTCTGGCCTGAAATGCCGGCCCAAAGCGGGCCGATTTGTAGCGAACAATTTTGTACGATATTAAAAAAGAGAGGAAAATCAGTATCATGACACCTTATGCCCGCGTCAGCACCGGAATGAAAAGTCTCGATGACATTCTTAATTATTTGCAAATGGGCGACAATGTCGTTTTGCAGGTGGACAGCATCGACGATTATAAAAAATTTGTCGCTCCGTATGTGAAAACCGCCCTGGAAAATGGCCGCAGGCTCGTTTACATGCGCTTTGCCCATCACGATCCCATTTTAGAGCCGGACGACCGGATTACTGTCTATAAACTCAACGCCAATGAGGGGTTTGAGTCTTTCTCGACGCAGGTGCATACGATTGTCCGCGACGAAGGCCTGGATGTGTTTTATGTCTTCGACTGCCTGTCGGATCTGCTCATGGCGTGGGCGACGGATCTGATGATCGGCAATTTTTTTGTCATCACCTGTCCGTACCTGTTTGAACTCAACACGGTAGCGTATTTCGCCATTTTGCGCAGCCGCCACTCCTACAAGACCGTGGCGCGCATCCGCGAAACCACGCAGGTGCTCCTGGATATTTACAACAACAACGGCAAGTTGTGCGTCCATCCGCTCAAGGCCTGGAAGCGCTACACGCCGACGATGTTTTTGCCGCATATTCTTGAGGGCGATCAATTCGTCCCGATTCTCAACAGCTCCGATGCGGCAAGCATTCTGTCGTATCTGACGGATCAAAACGCCACCAGTGGTGTGCGCAATCTTGATTACTGGGACCGGATTTTCCTTCAGGCGGCATCGCTTTTAAAGGATCCGGAAGGCGGCAAAAAACGGCAGGAAATGGTGGAGACGCTCTCGCGCGTGCTCATCGGACGCGAGCAGCGGATGCTGGCGCTGGCGAAGGAATATTTTTCGCTTGACGACCTGCTGGAAATCAAGAAGCGCCTGATCGGCACGGGCTTTATCGGCGGAAAATCCGTGGGCATGCTGCTGGCGAGAAATATCCTGCAAAAAGACCCGGCCTTCGACTGGCGCGCCGAGCTGGAAATCCATGATTCCTTTTATATCGGCTCGGATATTTTTTATTCCTACATGGTGCAAAACGGCTGGTGGAAGCTTTTAATGGCGCAAAAGACGGACGAAGGCTATTTTGAAGCCGCCCGCGAGCTTAAAGATAAAATGCTCACCGGCGCTTTCCCGGATGAAGTCAAGGAGCAGTTTTTGCTGATGCTGGAGTACTACGGCCAGTCGCCCATTATCGTGCGCTCCAGTTCGCTTCTGGAAGACGCCTTCGGCAACGCCTTTGCCGGCAAGTATGAAAGCTATTTCTGCCCCAACCAGGGCTCACCCGAGGAGCGCTACCGCAACTTTGAGCAGGCCGTCCGCAAAATTTTCGCCTCGACAATGAATGAAGACGCGCTCACGTACCGCCTCCAGCGCGGCATGGCCCAGCAGGATGAACAGATGGCCCTTTTAGTGCAGCGCGTGTCCGGGTCGCACCGGGGCGTTTATTTCTTTCCCGATCTGGCAGGCGTGGGGCTATCCTACAATACGTTTGTCTGGCAAAAAGGAATGGACCCGAAAGCGGGCATGCTCCGGATGGTCTTCGGCCTGGGCACCCGGGCGGTCAACCGGGTGGAAAATGATTATCCGCGCATTGTGGCGCTCGACGCGCCCCTGACCAAGCCCTATGCCAAACTCTCCGATATTCGCCGTTTTTCCCAAAATGAAGTGGATGTCCTCAATCTTGAGAAAAATGCGTTTGAGACGCTTCCGGCAAAAAATCTCCTGCCGGATTCCATACCGGCGCACCTGGACATGGTCGCCACGCGTGATATGGCGGCGGCCGAGTATCTCCAGTCGCTGGGGCGGCCTGCGCGCGATGTCTGGATGTTGACTTTTGATGAGCTTCTGGCCAAAACGGCCTTTGCCCGCACCATGTCGGCGATGATGAGAAAACTGGAACAGGTTTACCGCTATCCAGTGGATATTGAATTTACTGCGAATTTTAGCGCTGAAGGCAAGCCCCAGATCAATTTGCTGCAGTGCCGGCCCTTCCAGACCAAAGGCCACTACAGCCGGGTGGAACTGCCGGAGAAAATTTCCAAATCGAAAATTCTGCTCAGGCAGGAGGCCAACTTCATGGGCGGCAGCGTCTATCAGGCCATCTCGCGCGTCATTTATATCGATCCGAAAAACTATGCTGCGCTGGGGCTGACCGAAAAACACGAAGTAGCGCGCCTGACGGGAAAGCTCAACCGTTTGATTGGCAGCCGCGAAAAGATGCCGACGATTCTGCTGGGGCCGGGCCGCTGGGGAACCACGACGCCCGCGATGGGCGTGCCCGTGACCTTTTCGGAAATCAACAACATCACGGCGATTGGCGAAATTGCCTATCAGGAAGGCGCGCTTATTCCGGATTTATCCTTCGGCACGCACTTTTTCCAGGACATGGTGGAAATGGACATTTTCTACATGGCCATTTACCCGGAAAAGGAAAATGTCCTGTTCAATACCAGCTGGATGAAGAAGCTGCCTAATCTCTTGTCCGAGCTTTTGCCGGAAGAGGTGCGCTTTGCCCCGGTGGTCAAAGTCTATGATGTCCAGGAGAAGGATTTGCGGCTGCTTTCTGACATTGTGACGCAGAGAATGGTTTGTTTTTTTGCCGGATAAAAAATGGGGTGGTCGTATCTTGCCACAGGCGCACCTTTGGGTGCGCGCGGCATTCATCTATCCTGTCCGCCTGACGGAAGAATTTTATTAAATGAAAAAGAGGAAAAAAGAATGGTTGGAAAAATGTGTCACCGGCTGAATCGTTTGTTTACGTTTTTCATGCGCTGCCGGGTGTACGTCGGCCGTCGTCCGGCGGATGCGCCCGCGCCGTCGCTTGTTTTGTTTCCGCTTATACCGGAGCGCCTGTACTGCGGGTTTGCCGGCGTCATGACCTTTTGCCTGTCCGGGCCTGAGCCGGAGACGACAGCCGATCAGGACATTCAGGAGCTTTGGGAGCGGCTGGCGGCAAACCCTCTGGCGCGCGTGGTCTGCGGCGAAATATCGCCTGCGGATTATCTGGGTGGCCAGCCCCTGTCGCGGGAGCTTTCTGCGGCGGTTTCTAAGCTCAAGCGCGCCGATGCGCAGGAGCTGCTTTTTTTTCAGCCCAGCCGGGCGCAGGTCCTTTTTAGCCTGATTCCGGCCATGACCGCGTTTCTGGGGGAGGAAGAAAAATATCTGGAAGATCAGGGCACAGCCATCGCCTCAGCGGATCTGGAAATCATCAACAGCCGCCTGCTTTGGCTCAAAGACATCCGCTGGATGCTCGACAAAGATATTCTCGGCCATCTCGATCGTGTGCTGGCGCTTTGCGGTGCGAAGAGCCCCGCCGAGGTTTCGCCCGGTGCGTACCGCAAGTACCGCAAGCTCAATATGCTGTTAAACGCGCTGGATCGCCTCGAAGTCCGCGGGCGCGACTCCGCGGGCATTCAACTGTCTTTTTCGCTGGCGGGCCGCGCAGCCTTGGATAACATCCTGCACCGGATCGGGGAGGCAGGGCTTACCGAAGCCTACCGGCAAAGAACGACGCCGGGCGATTTGCGCAATCTGTCCATTGCCGTCACAACAGGCGGGAAAGGGACACCCGAGGGTGTTACGATAACCTTTGTCTATAAAACCTTTTCCATCGTCGGAGAGCTGGGCCGCAATGTGGCCGCGCTTCGCGCCATCATCCGGCAAGACGCAATCTTTCGCTTGCTTGCCGACGCGGAGGCCCGGTTTGAAAACGCGCTCACGCATACGCGCTGGGCGTCGGTGGGGTCGATTACCGAAGAAAACTGCCACCCGGTCAACAACGCGCTCACCCATGCATCGCTGGCCGGGTATTCCGGAGGCGAAACGCACATCAGCGCCGTCTTAAATGGCGATATCGACAATTATCCGGCGCTTCGGACGGCGCTGGAACAGCAGGGCGATCTCATCGCTCCGTCGGTCACCACGGATACGAAGATCATTCCGTTGCAGGTGGAAAAATATCTTCAAGCGGGCCGGGACCTGCCGGAGGCGTTTCGCCTGGCGGTCAATGATTTCGAAGGCTCGCATGCCATTGCGCTGACCTCATCGCTTGCGCCGGGAAAAATGTTTCTGGCGCTCAAGGGGAGCGGGCAATCCATCTACGTGGGCTTAAGCGACGATCAGTGCCTGTTTGCCTCGGAGCTTTACGGCCTCGTGGAGGCCATGCCGGACTTTATCAAAATGAACGGCGAGACCGTCGGCCAGATTTTTATTCTGGATGCAAACGCCTGCGGCCTCCAGGGCATCCGCGCTCTCGGGTATGACGGCGCACCGATTTTGCTCGGCCCGGACGCGCTGCAAACGGCCGAAATCACGACGCGCGACATTGATCCGGCGGGTTTTCCGCATTACTTCCTGAAAGAAATATCCGAGTCGGCCCTGTCGGTCAAACGGACACTGCGCGGCAAGTACCGCATCGATGACGACGGCGCAGGCGGCGTTCGCGTGGTGTTCAACCTGGGAACCGATATCATTCCGGCGGCCCTTGACGAGGGGCTTTTGCGCGGGGTCATCAAAAACATCGTGGTCATCGGCCACGGCACAGCGGCGGTCGCGGCTCAGGCCGTGGCCGATGCCCTGTCGCACTACCTCAGGGAGACGCCTCTTCAGATCAGCGGCCGCATCGCCTCGGAGCTGAGCGGATTCGGACGCAAAGACGATATGAGCGATATGCTGGTGATTCCGATTACGCAGTCGGGCACCACGACCGATACCAACCGCGCCGTCGCTATGGTCCGGGAGCGGGGTGCGCAGATCCTCTCGATTGTGAACCGGCGGCAATCCGACATTACGGCCAAGTCGCACGGAGTTTTCTACACAAGCGACGGACGAGACGTAGAGATGTCGGTGGCCTCCACAAAAGCCTTTTACGCCCAGATTGTCGCGGGTCAGGTGCTCGCGCTGTATTTCGCTCAGCGGCTGCGGGCGCAAAGCGACGAGGCCGTCGCCTGCGGCCTTCGCCATCTGGAGCGTGCGCCTGAGCTCATGAACCGGATTTTCTCGGGGCGCGAGGCGATTGCCGCCTCGGTGAAAAATGCCGCGAGCAAACGCTACTGGGCCATTGTCGGCTCCGGCCCGAACAAGGCGGCGGCCGACGAAATCCGCATCAAGCTCTCGGAGCTTTGCTATAAAACGATTTCATCGGACATCGTGGAGAATAAAAAACACATTGATCTGTCGGCCGAGCCGCTGATCCTGGTGTGTGCGGCCGGCAACAGCGCCTCCGTGGTGGAGGATGTCGTCAAGGACGTCGCCATTTTCAAGGCGCATAAGTCTGCGACGGTGGTCTTTGCCGACGAAGGGGATACGCGCTTCGACGGAATTGCCGATTCGGTCATTTCGGTGCCCGTCGCGCCGCATCCGCTGCCGGTGATTTTAAACACGATGGCGGGGCATCTGTGGGGCTACTACGCCGCGCGCGCCATTGACGAGGAGGCGCGCATTTTCCGCGAATTCCGCGCCCGCCTGGCCGATGAGATGCTGGAGCGCACACAGCAGAAGCTTTCCATTTTTGACATGATCGGAGATGCATCGCTGCACCGGATTATCAACGAGTTTTATGCGCTCTTCAATGCGCATCGCCAAAGCGGCGCCTTTGGGGCGCTGGGCGGCAAAACCATCGCCGATTTGTTGCTCATCCTCAAATACACGGCCGGCAAGCTTCCGCTGCAGGATATCCGTCAGGATTTCCGTCAGGAAAAAGGCCTCTTTTCTCCCTTTGATCTCCTGGATGCCACCCTGGGCACGGCCATTGATGAACTGACACGCCCCATCGACGCGATCCGCCATCAGGCCAAAACCGTGACGGTGGGCACCAGCCGCAAGGAAAAGGAAATCGAGGGCATTATCTTTGACCTGATGGCGACGCTGAATTACTCGGCGAAACATCTGACGTATCGGGATGTCCTCACGATTCGCCGTCTGCAACGCGCCGTGGACGCTGTGCGCGGCTATACCGTCTATGAACTCAGTGGTCTGGATGAGGAAGGCCATCCGACGCCGGAGTCTATGATTGTCATCCGCGCCAAGTCCGGCGTGGCCGCCAACATCAAATCACGCGCGGATCAGCCCGCAACGCTCATGGGCGTCAAAAAAACCATCGTTCGGACGGGTCATGTCTATCTGGGCCGGGGAAAGATCGACGGCGCGCCGATTATGATTATTCCGCTACGCCGCCAGGAGGAGACGCGCATCAGCCACCTGCTGTTGATTCATATCCGCTTCAATGACGCGATGAGCGCCACGGAAAAAATTGCAGCGCTGGGGCACCGGTATAATGACATCCGTAACCTGGTGAACGAATACAACCTGATCTGGAACGACCGGTGTCTGGATGCGGTTTCGACGGAAATCCTTTTCAGCGAAACCATCGAGTCGATCGCCGAGCGCATTAAAAATATTTTGATGACGGCGGAAACGCTTTAGCGCGCGGTTTTGCTTTCCGCGGATTGCAGGGCCGCCGCGATAAACCGGCTGAAAAGCGGGTGAGGGGCGGTGGGACGGGACTTGAATTCGGGATGAAACTGGCAGCCCAGAAACCACGGATGGTCGGGAATTTCCACCACCTCGGCCAGTGTGCCGTCGGGCGAGGCGCCCGTGATGCAAAGGCCGCAATCGGTCAGCGCTTTTTTGAAGTCATTGTTGAATTCGTAGCGGTGGCGATGCCGCTCGGAGATGTCTTTTTGCCCGTAGGCGTCAAAGGCGAAGGAGGGCGCTGAAATCACGCAGGGCCAGGCGCCCAGACGCATGGACGCGCCTTTGTCCTGAATGCCGCGCTGTTCGGGCAGCAAATCGATGACGGGATATTTTGAGGTCAGATCAAACTCGGAGCTGTTGGCGCGCGCCAGGTTGCAGACGTTTCGCGCGTATTCAATGACGGCCATCTGCATGCCCAGGCAAATGCCGAAGTAGGGTATTTTGTGAACGCGTGCATATTCAACGGCGAGAATCATGCCTTCAATGCCCCGGTTGCCGAATCCACCCGGAACTAAAATGCCGTCCACGTCCGCAAGCCAGACCGCCGCGCCGTCCGTTTCAATCTTTTCGGCATCAACGAATTTGAGCGTCACGCGGCAGTCGTTGTCGATGCCGCCGTGCGTGAGCGCTTCGTTGAGGCTCTTGTAGGAATCCGTCAGGTTGACGTATTTGCCGACAATGCCGATGCGGACCTCGCGCGCAGGCTTCGAAAACCGCTCGACGACCTTTTCCCAGTCGGCCAGTTTCGGCTGCCCGGTCCACATGTTCAAAAGCTCGATGATCTTCGCATCCAGTCCCTCGCGATGGAAAACCAGCGGCACTTCATAGATGCAGCTGACATCCTTGGCCGTGAAGACGCAGTTGATTTCCACATTGCAGAAAAGCGCGATCTTGCCTTTGATGTCATCGGATAAAAAGTTTTCCGTGCGGCAAAGCAGAAGGTCCGGCTGAATGCCGATTTCGCGAAGCGCCTTGACGCTGTGCTGCGTGGGTTTCGTTTTGACCTCACCTGCGGCGCGGATAAACGGCACCCACGTCAGATGAATGAAAATCGCGTTTTGCCGGCCCACCTCGTTGCGGAACTGGCGGATCGCCTCCAGAAAGGGCAGGCTTTCGATGTCGCCCACCGTGCCGCCGATCTCGACGATCGATACGTCATATCCTTCGGCGGTCTTGCGGATGAAATCCTTGATCTCGTTGGTGATGTGCGGAATGACCTGGACGGTCTTCCCCAGATAGTCACCGCGGCGCTCCTTGGTGATGACCGAAAAGTACACCTGACCGGTGGTGAGGTTGTTGCCCTTGCTCATGCGCGTGGAGCAGAAGCGTTCATAATGGCCCAAATCCAGATCCGTCTCCGCGCCGTCGTCGGTCACAAACACTTCGCCGTGCTGAAAAGGGCTCATGGTGCCGGGATCGACATTGATATACGGATCGAGCTTCTGGTTGGTGATTTTGAGCCCGCGGCTCTCGAGCATGGCTGAGATGGATGCGGCGGCCAGACCTTTGCCCAGAGACGATAAGACGCCTCCGGTCACAAAAATGAATTTGGTGTTTTTCACATTAAACCTGTTGCTTTTTTTGCCCGAGCGCGAAAAGCGCGTCTCAGATCATTTTTTTCAGGACGATACCCCGGTTTTGCAGTGCCTTCGGATTTCCCAGAAGGCCTTCGGCTGCAACGCGGTCTATCACATAAATCAGTTCGCCGCCACGTTTTGCGTACGTCTGGCCGTAGGAAATGGGAATATCAGGCGTCGCGTCTTCGAGGAGCGAGCGGGTGATGGATTCCGTCTTGCGCGCGCCGTTGGCCACCAGCAGGACCGTTCGGGCCGCATAGACCAGCTCGGCCCCCATACTGACGGCATACTGCGGCGAATCGGCTTTGGTCTGAAAATGCCCGTCGGCAACGGCGTTGGCGATGGTGTTTTCGTCCAGTTTGACCAGCAGAACTAAACTTCCCGAAAACGGGATACCGGATTCGTGAAAGGCCACATGGCCGCGCCCGCCCACACCAATGACCTGAAGGTCGATGCCGCCTGCCGCCTTGATCTTGCGCGCATAGCCGTCGAGGATGTCTTTTTTAATCCAGGCCAGGTAGTCCGACTGCGGTTTGGCTTTAATGGCAATGGATTTTCCCGCATCCGTGCCGCGGAAGCTCCAGTCGTCCTTATTTTCCTTCAACGCTTTGATCAGCAGTTTCTGATCGATGAGCGATCCGTAAGGGACGCGCGTCTCCATAAACTTTTTATGCAGGTGACCAAACAGCTCCTGGATCATGAAATACGCGTAGCTTTCCGGATGCAGCACGCGTTGCTGGACGTTGTCGCCGGGCAGGCCGACGTACTCGTCGAGGTTGAAGCTGCGGATCCGGCCGGCATCGAGCTTTCCGTCGTTGACGGCGCGGGCAAAGTGTTTATACAGGCCGGTGGGAGAATTGCCCGTGGCCAGCCCTAAAACGGCTTCTTTTTTAGCTTTAAGAAGGGCGGACGTTTTTTTGATGACGACGTCCGCCGCGACTTCACTCATCTGTGCAAAGTCCTTTGTGACATAAACAGTGATGCTCATGGCGTTTTTTTCTCCTGATTATCCGATTTCGCTTTTTACAAGATCTGCAAGCTGTTGACAGTATTTGGCCGTCACCGTATCGGAGGGCCCCTCCACCATCACGCGGCACATATTCTGTGTGCCGGAGTAGCGCACCAGAACACGGCCTTCTTCGCCGAGTTCCTTCTCCACTTGCCGAATCGCCTCCACAAGCTTGGGAAGCGTTTCGATCTCGGGCTTTCTTTTAACATCCACATTAATCAGTTTCTGCGGGAAGATGTCCATCATGCGCGCGAGTTCCGAAAGCGGCTTGCCCTCCTTGATCATCGCGGACACCAGTTGCAGCGCAGCGATTATGCCGTCACCGGTCGTGTGGTGCTCCAGAAAGATCATGTGGCCGGCTTCCTCGCCGCCGATGACAGACCCCATTTTCAGCATGTCTTCGAGCACATAGCGGTCTCCCACTTTGGAGGCGTGATGCGTAAAGCCGTATTTCTTACAGGCCACGCGAAGCCCCAGATTGCTCATAACGGTGCTGACCAGGAGGTCGTTTTTCAATTTGCCTTCACGCTTTAAAATGTTGGCGCAGATGATGAGAATCTGATCGCCGGTGATCTCGTTGCCTTTTTCATCAATGGCAATCAGACGGTCACCGTCGCCGTCAAACGCGAGGCCAACGGCCGCGCCGTTTTCGACGACAGCTTTTCTCAGGCGTTCGGTATGCTGGGAGCCGCACTGGTCGTTGATGTTGATGCCGTTGGGCGTTTTGGAGATCACCTCCACGTCGGCGCCCAGTTCATGAAAGGTGTCGGGGGCCACGCGGTAGGTCGCGCCATTGGCCGTATCCAAAACGATCTTCATGCCTTCCATGGAGAGATTGCGCGGGAAGGTGTTTTTGGCAAACACGATGTAGCGCCCGTTGACGCCTTCGGGTCTCCAGGCCCTGCCAATGTTGGGTCCCGTGGCCATCATGTCTTTGAGTTTATTGTTGAGGATGAGGTCTTCGATGACATTTTCCTGTTCATCGGTGAGCTTGAAGCCGTCGCCGCCGAAAATTTTTAGTCCGTTGTCCTGAAACGGGTTATGCGAAGCGGAGATGACAACACCCGCGTCGGCCCGCATGCTCTGTGTCACAAAGGCGATGGCCGGCGTCGGCATGACACCGACCAGATAGGAATATCCGCCCATCGACGTGATGCCCGACTCCAGCGCACTCTCCAGCATGTAACCGGAAAGCCGTGTGTCCTTTCCGATGATAATCACGGAGCGGTGATTTGGTTTTTTAAACAGGTGCGCCATGGCCTGTCCCACACCGTAGGCGATTTCAGGCGTCATGGGATAACGGTTGGCTTCCCCCCGGATTCCATCAGTTCCAAATAATTTCCCCATTATCATTCTCCTTTTTAGCGTTGACGCGCCACTTGCGGATCAACGGAATTAATATGTTATTCTTGAAATAAACGCATCGGGGCTACCGCCCCGGATGCCTGCTGACAAAGCACATCAACCAGTGCGCTAAGCCATATCACGCCTTTTGACGAAATGGCAGCAGGCAGCGCCTGAATGGTTTCAATGTAATTCGTTTTATTGGCGCCCACGGCTTGATCGAAAGCGCTCAAGAAATCGTCGCGGAGCTTTTCCGTGGCCATTTCGACACCGGGCATCTTGCCGGTAAAGATAGCCGCCATCGCGCTGAAGTTTTCGTAAAAGGCCCGCCGCGCAGCGCGTTGCTCATCAGAGAGGCCGGGGGCCGCCTGCGCTTTTTTCGCCATGGCCTCAAGCCGTTTGAGACGTTCCTTTTTGGCCGAGGCCAAAAGGTCCATGGCGCCGGCATACAGCCAGAAGCCAAAGGGTTTGGCCTCCAGAAACGGTTTTCGCACGCGCGTGTACCAGGCTTCCAGGGCCACCAGATTGGCCAGATATAAAATATTGTTTTCAATCATGCCAGTGATGTCCGAGTAAGGCGAGGGTCGGCTCAGCTGCATGCTTCTGGGCGGTCCCACCGCAAAGATGAGCTTATGGTCCTCCAGATAATTTTTCCTCACGATAGAGCCTGCCGCGACAACGTTGCCGAATCCCAGGCGCACCGGACCGACCATACCGCCCTGGCCCCCCAGAAAAATGGGGGGCTGGTTGAGCATCACCCCCCGGGGGACATCGCCCAGAAGAGAAGGCGTTGTTTTATCGGCATCCGGCGTAAAATTAAAATGAATATAAGAGCTGCCGACTTCGCTGTGGTCCTGACGGCTGGTGCCGCCGGCCATCAGCGCATCGCAAAAATTAATCAGGCTCCCCAGGGTGACAAAAGGAAAAAGGATGGTCTGTTTCAAGCCGACACAGTGGGCGCCGCCTGCTTCTTCTTCAAGCAGGCACCCCTCGCGGATATGGGCGCCCAGCCCCAGATTGGCCTTTTCCAGAAAGACGGACTTGCTGAAAAATCCGCCCTTGAGTTCAACTTTTTCGCCCAGCTGACAATCTTCAATCGTCACCGGCCCCTCGTAGCCGATCTTGCATCCAGCGGCAATGACCGTTTTGGCGCCGTAGATCCGGCAGCCCGGATAAAGGGTTACGCCTTTTTCTGAAATCTGATTGACGCTGACCTCGTTGCCGATATCCAGCGTCAGCGGATTGGGGATATTCACGCCCCGCTCCACCAATTGCCGTATTTTGTCATAGGATTTTGGTTTTAAATCCATCCTTCATGCCTCGAAAAAATTTAATGATGTTCAACATCCGCCCTCAACGGCCGCGCGTTCGGCCGGCCGTTGAGGGCGATTGATGATGTCCGTGTCCCTTGAACCTTCCCCTACACCACGCCGTAGGCCAGCATGGCCTTGGCGACTTTGGTAAAGCCGGCGATGTTGGCGCCGGTGACGTAGTCGCCCTTTTTGCCGTAGGCTTCGGCCGTGTCAAAGCAATTCTTGTGAATGCTCTTCATGATGATCTGCAGACGGTTGTCCACTTCTTCGCGCGTCCAGGACAGGCGCAGGCTGTTTTGGCTCATTTCGAGACCCGAGGTGGCCACGCCGCCGGCGTTGGCGGCCTTGCCGGGACCGTAAAGGATTTTGTTTTCCTGATATATTTTGATGGCGTCCGGCGTCGAGGGCATATTGGCGCCTTCCGCCACGCAGTAGCAGCCGTTTTTCACGAGCGCGGCGGCGTTTTTGCCGTTGATTTCATTCTGCGTGGCGCACGGCAGCGCGATATCGACTTTGATACCCTGTTCACGGATGACATCCCACACGTTCTTGCCTTCGTAGCAGGCGGTGGAGTTTTTATACTTATCCGCGTATTCGCTGATCCGGCCGCGTTTGACGTTTTTCAGGTCGAGTACATAGTTGCATTTGTTCGCGTCAATGCCCGCGTCGTCAATGATACATGCGGAGGAGTCGCAAAGGGAGATGACCTTGCCGCCCAGCTGGTTGACTTTTTCCACGGCGTACTGTGCGACATTGCCCGCGCCGGAGATGGCGACGGTCTTGCCTTTGAAATCCAGACCGCGCGTGGCCAGCATTTCCGCGGCAAAGTAGGTGGTGCCGTAGCCGGTGGCCTCGGGGCGAACCAGACTTCCGCCGTAATCCAGGCCCTTGCCGGTGAGCACACCCGTATGTTCATTGCGGATTTTCTTATAGTAGCCGTACAGATAACCGATTTCACGGCCGCCCACGCCGATGTCGCCTGCCGGAACATCCACATCCGCACCGATATGGCGGTACAGTTCGCGCATGAAGGCCTGGCAGAATTTCATGACCTCGGCGTCCGATTTGCCTTTGGGATCGAAATCCGAACCGCCCTTGGCGCCGCCCATCGGCAGCGTGGTGAGCGCGTTTTTGAAGATCTGTTCAAATCCCAAAAATTTGATGATGCCCAAATTGACCGACGGGTGGAAGCGCAGGCCGCCCTTAAACGGGCCGATGGCGTTGTTGAACTGGACGCGGAAACCACGGTTGAGCTGAACGTTGCCTTTATCGTCCATCCAGGGAACGCGGAAAATAATCGCTCTTTCGGGTTCGATGATGCGTTGATAGATATTGGCTTTTACAAATTCCGGATGTTTGTTGGCGGTGGGCTCCAGCGTCTCCATGACTTCTTCGACGGCCTGATGAAACTCCGGCTGGTCCGGATCGTTTTGCTTGACTTTGGCAATAACTTCTTTAATGACTGACATGTTGGTTTTCCTCCATTTTTAATATTTCTCTGCCAGCAGTATTCTGGCATAAAGATCTTGACGACGGATTAAAGGGTTTCAATCTCCCGCATTTTTTCATATTCCATCATGGTGGACATCGCTTTATTGTCCACGGCAAAGCCTTCCTCAAACGCCGCGGCCACCGGGTTTAAGCCGCCCACCAGAATCATGCCGATTTTGTTGACGTCCACATGCATCTGACAGACGGGATCGCCCATGTCTCCGAGCGACAGCACGCCATAAATGCCGGCGGCGGCCAAGTCATCCACCACGCCTTGAACCAGGTTTCGGCTCAACGCCGGGATTTCCCGGAAATTTGCCAGAATTTTCCCTTCCCCGCTGGCCACGACATCGCGGACAGACGTCATCTGACCGCGAATGAAGATTTCCGACGGGTCGAGCGAGGAACCCGCATAGTGAATGAGCTCCACAAACCTCAAAACTTTTCCGTTGCGGATCTGAAGAATGCCGCCGAATTTCGAGTCGATGGGGATGCCGCTTCTTAAAAGCACGGCGTTGATGACGATGCTGCAAACCGTGGCCAGACCGATCTTTCCCTCCGGTACAACCATATCGCCCAGCGATTTTCCGGCTTGCGCCACCGCCACACGTGAGCTCACGGCCAGTTTTTTGGCGAAAACCGGTTTCATGACCTCAAGCGCATCAGTAAACTGCTCTTTGGGGAAAAGCGATACATTGACCGGCACCAGACCGCGTTTTTTCCGGAGGTCAAAGGTGGTTTTGAAAGACAGCACATCAATGCGCGCAATCGACAGGCCGATTTTATCCTGAACGCGTGCATCGCTGATCTCACGGAATCCCTGGTCGGTAATCACCCGCCCGTCACGCCGGCCGATAAGCTCGGTGAGCCCCCGCTCGTCCATGATTTTAAGATGGTAGCGCACCGTCCGTTCGCTGAGCGCCACGCCGCGCTCGGCCATTTTGCGCGCAATCACGCGCGCTCCTGCGGGCTCGGCGCTTTCGTGCAGAATCTTCAGAATCAGGAGGACTTTTCGTTCAATATCGTCCGGCTTGAAAAGCTGTTTCATGAGGCATCCATCGGCAAACGGCTATTGTTTGCCGTATTCCTACTTTTAAAAAATATTTTTGTCAAATACAAAATGAGTTAGGAGGATTCTTGTGTCGGAAGCGACGGAATATTCTTATTAAATCCTTAATAATACATAAAAAATTGCTGCTTGACGCCATATCGACAGGTTTTACAAAAGGTTCGTTCGTCATAATCCGCGTTGATTTATTTTCCCAAACATCGTATTTATTGTAAGTCGTTGTTTGTATATTTGACGCCGAAACCTGGAACATTTCTCAACACGAGCCGATCACAATGTCATTTGCCCGACGGGACACGCTGTGTCCAAGGATTTTTGCCGCAATGACACGGATGCATTGTTTGAAACCGGATTTCGGCAGGTTATTCAAAGACCTGCCTGGCGTAGCGGTCTGTTTGATTAGCCTGTGCCTGGCCTTCTGTCCGCAGGCTGGAGCCGCAACCGCCGAGGGGCCGGCCGCACATCAGGCAAGAATTCTCATTCTGAATTCCTATCACCCCGGTTATATCTGGTCCGACGGCGAAGCCGCGGGTCTTCTGGAGGCGCTTTCCGCCGCCGGCCGGCAAAACACAATTTCTCTTGAATATATGGACACCAAGCATCACACCGGAAACGCCTATCTGAAAACCTTTAAAAATCTGATGCAGGAAAAATATGCAAAGGCCCGAGTGGAGATGGTTTTGGCCCTGGACAATCCGGCGCTGGAGTTTATTATCCGTCATCGGCATGACCTCTTCCAGGATGCGCCCGTTGTGTTTTGCGGGATCAACGATTACCGGCCGGACATGCTTCGGGGGCAGAAAAATATCACCGGCATTGCCCAAAATATCGATCCGGCAGGAACGCTGGAGGTCATGCTGAAACTGCATCCGAAGGCAAAAGAAATTTATGTGATCAACGATTTCACCGTCACCGGTCTTTCGTTTCGGCATGAAATGGAGGAACTGGCGCCAAACGTTGCTGACCGGGTGAAAATCCGGTTTAACGAAAATGTGTCGTTTGATGACTTGCTGGCAGACGTGCAGGCGCTGGGTGACGATTCGCTGGTCTTGCTGGAGAGCTTCGTCACAGATTTCACCGGGCGCGTCTATGACTGGCGCGAGGTCACGGAAAAAATCGTGACGCGCGCGCGCGTCCCCGTTTACGGCGTGCATGAAGAGCGACTGGGGCTGGGCATTGTCGGCGGCAAGCTGCTCGACGGGCATCGTCACGGTGCGGACGCGGCAGCCATTGCCCTTAGAATTCTGGCAGGCGAAAAGCCTTCGTCTATTGCGGTGGTCACTCAAAGCGACGCGCGCTACCGGTTTGATTACCGGGCGCTAGAGCGCTTCGGGCTGAGCCTCTCGGCGCTGCCGCCCGGCAGTTCCATCGTCCATCAGCCGGTTTCCTTTTTCGCGACGCACCGAAAGGTGATTGTGGCCTCTGTTCAGATTATCACCGTGCTTTGTCTGGTCATCGCATTTCTGGCCTTCAACCTGATTCAGCGCAGGCGCGCCGCCGCCGCCCTGGCCAAAAGCGAAAAACAATTCCGGCTTCTGGCGGACAACGCGCCGGATGCCATTTTTATTCAGGTCGACGAAACCTTTGCTTATGTGAATGCGGCCGCCTGCCATCTTCTGGGTGCCACATCGGCGCAGGACATTCTGGGGCGACCGGTTTATGATTTCTTTGCGCCGGAAGATCACGACAGGATTAAAGAACGGATTCGGCAGCTCACGTTGTTGCGCCAGTCCGTGCCGATTGTTGAACGGCAATTTCTGAGATTGGACAAGACGCGCGTTGATGCGGAAGTGGCGGCGGTTCCGTTTGAGTATCAGGGTCAAGCCGGGTCGCTGGTATTTGTCCGGGACATCAGTGAACACAAGGCGTCACAGGAGGCGCTTCGCGCAAGCGAGGAACGCTTCCGTTCCATTGTTGAGAACACAGAGGCGGGCTATTTCTATGTTGATCTCCAAGGTACGATTCTGGATGCCAACGCGGCGTGGGCAAAGCTTTACGGCTATGAATTGCGCGAGGAGGTGATTGGCCGGAATTATCTTTCTCTGCAAAACGAGGACGATGGCGAAAAGGCGCGCGTCATTATTCAGGGCGTTTTGCGGCAACAGAGGCGCTATCTCTCCGGCGTGTTCAGCCGGACAATCAAGAATGGCGCAATCGGTTATCACACCTATTCGGCCCGAGCCGTGCAGAAGGAAGGAAAAATCGTCGGCGTTGAAGGGTTTATCATCGACACGACAGCGCTGAGGCACGCCGAGGATGCCCTGCGGGCAAGCGAACAGAAATTCCGGTCGCTTTTTGAAAACATGACGGAAGGCGTCGTCTTGTGCGCGCTCATTTACGGTACCGACGAACGGCCGGTGGATTTTCGCCTGCTGGAGGTCAATCCCGCTCATGAGAGACAAACCGCTCTGGCGGCGGATCAGATGCGGCAGCACAAGGGAAGCGAGGTCTATCAGGATGATGCCCCGATCTATCTGGAAATGCTCTCCCAGGTGGCGAAAAGCAGACAGGCGGGATATTTTGAAACGCGCCGGTCTCAATCGGCACACTACTTCGGCATTTCCGTATTTTCTCCCTCACCGGGGCAATACGCGATGATTTTTCAGGACATTGCTCAGCGCAAACAAATGCAGGAGGCCATTGAAGCGGAAAAGGAGCGCCTGATGGTCACCCTGCAAAGCATCGCCGACGGCGTGATGACCACTGATATTGACGGACGCATTGTCCTGATGAACCGGGTGGCCGAAGCGTTGACCGGCTGGCAGCAGCCAGAGGCGTACCATCTGCCCCTGACGGATATTTTTTGCAGCGTTGAGGAATCGAGCCGCAAACCCGCTGAGAATCCCGTCTTGCAGGTTCTGGCCTCCGGATCCGTTTTTGCGCCCGCAAACCATCGCATTTTGATTTCGCGGGACAAAACGGAAAAAATCATTACCGAAAACGCCGCCCCGATTCGCGACAGTGAAGGGAGCCTGTGCGGCGTCGTGCTGGTGTTTCGGGACACGACGAGTAAAAAACGGATGGAGGACGCGGTTCGCAACGCGGAGAAGCTTGAAGCCATCGGCCTTCTGGCCGGCGGCATCGCGCATGACTTCAACAATCTGCTGGGCGGAATTTTCGGCTATCTGGAAATGATCAAACGCGATGCGGCAAGGGGGGATTTAAGCAAGGTCGCAGAGTGCGTCACCAAAGCACTGGGAACGTATGAACGCGCCATTCACATCACACGCCAGCTGCTGACGTTTTCCAAGGGCGGGGCGCCGCTTCGAAAAAAACAAAGGCTCGACAGCCTTGTTCGCGAATCCGTTACGTTCGTTCTGACCGGCTCCAATATCACCGCAGAGTTTTCCATTCCGGAGGGCCCGTGGCTTTGCAACTGCGACGAAACACAAATCGCTCAGGTCATCGATAATATCGTCATTAACGCGCGCGAATCCATGCCGGCAGGCGGCGTTTTGCAGGTCTGTCTGACCCGCGTTTCGCCCGGGGAAACGCCAAAGATGCTTCAGCCGGCGTATTACTTTAAATTGACGCTGCGCGATTCCGGCTCAGGCATCGCCCAGGAACATCTCCCGCACATTTTTGATCCGTTTTTCACCACGCGCCCCGGGGGCAGTGGCCTGGGGCTGGCCACCAGCTATTCCATCATTAAAAAGCACCACGGCTATATTGAAGCCCAATCCCGGCTGGGCGCGGGCAGCGCCTTTCACATCTACCTGCCCCAGTATGAGGCTGAAGAAGCGGCAGGACTGGTGAAACTGCCTTCAAATCATTTCCCTGCCCGCGAAGACACCGTCTTGGTTATGGATGATGAAGATGTTATTCTGGACGTTGTGACGGCGATGCTCAAGGCCAGGGGCCTTTCAGCCCTGAGCGTCCGGGAGGGCGACGAGGCGATTGCACGGGTTCGGGAAGCATTTCTCGAAAAACGTTATTTTACCGCCGCCATTCTGGATTTGACCATTCCGGGGGGCCGCGGGGGAAGAGAAATCGTCCGGGAGATGGCCCAAATCGATCCAGGACTGATGCTGATTGCCGCCAGCGGTTATTCCGATGACCCGGTCATGGCCTCGCCTGAAACATTCGGTTTTCACGCCAGCCTTTTCAAGCCCTTTCGTTTATCCGAGCTCGACGTCGTTTTGCGAAAATTCAGAACCTGAATGCAGACGTCACCGAAGAAGCGACACCCCGCAGGATACACGCATCTTTTAGAACTACCGGTCAGAGAAAGGGGTGACTTTTCGTTTTAATTATGCTAAGCAAATGCGCATTGTCTAACATCAGGCGAAAATCGTTCGGGTCATGCCGGCTGATGAAACTTTAAGCCTGAAAAAAATATCTAAAGGATAAGGAGTGTAATTATGTCATTAAATCCGTTACTTGATTCACGCGATCTGAGGTTCGTCCTTTTCGAGGCGCTCGATACCGAACAATTTAACTCGTCTCAAAAGTATGCTGATTTCGACCGCGACACGTATGAAGCGACGCTGGAACTGGCGGAGCAAATCGCTGTCGAACAGGTTTATCCGGCAAACAAAGAGGCAGATGAAATCGGCGCCAAGTATGATCTGGCCACAAAGACCGTTTCTGTTCCGGCAGGCTTCCACACAGCCATGAAAAGCTATGTTGAAGCGGGGTTTTCCGGCTTAAGCAACGGTCAGGAATTCGGCGGAACCGGCATGCCGGAAACGATTTACCGCGCGGTGATGGAATATTTCTGTGCAGCCGGCGTAGCCTTCAGCTCCTACGATACGCTCAAAGTGGGCGCCTGTAATCTGATCATCAACCACGGCTCGGACGAGCTCAAAAAGATTTACGTAGAGAAGATGGTTGCAGGCCAGTGGGGCGGAACGATGTGCCTGACCGAACCGGGCGCAGGCTCCGACGTCGGCGCGCTCAAGACCCGCGCCGTCAAGCAGCCGGATGGCACGTATAAGATCACCGGCCAGAAGATCTTCATTACCGCCGGCGACAACGACCTTTACGAAAACATCATTCACCCGGTCCTGGCCAGAATCGACGGCGATCCTCCCGGCACGCCCGGCATTTCCATTTTTATCGTCCCGAAATTTCATGTCAATCCGGATGGCTCGCTGGGGAAACGCAACGATATCATGACCAGCGGCATCGAACACAAAATGGGCATCAAAGGGTCGGCCACCTGCTCACTGTCGCTGGGCGACAATGATGCGTGTATCGGCTGGCTTTTAGGCCAGGAACGCCAGGGCATGAAAATCATGTTCCAGATGATGAACGAAGCGCGTCTCGACGTTTCCCAGCAGGCGCTCGGCACCGCGAGCTCCGCCTATATGCATGCGGTCACCTACGCTAAAAACCGTCTCCAGGGGGCGGATCCCGCCAAGAAGGGCGATTTCAGCTCCGTGCCGATCATCAAGCATCCAGATGTGAAAAGAATGCTCATCTGGATGAAATCCCAGGTCGAGGCCATGAGAATGCTGACACTGCTGGCCGCGTATTCCGCCGATATGGCGCACCTGAAGAAGGGAACCGAGGAAGGCAAGGAGGCTGGCGCGCTTCTGGATTTCCTGATTCCGCTTTGCAAGGCCGGCAACTCCGATCTGGCGTGGCTGGTCACCTCAGAGGCCATGCAGGTTTATGGTGGCTACGGTTACTGCTCGGAATACCCGGTCGAACAGCTCGCGCGCGATTGCAAGATTCTGGCAATTTACGAGGGCACCAACGGCATCCAGTCCATGGATATGACCATGAGAAAGCTCTTGATGAATCCGGAAATGTTCAATTTCACCGTCTTCAAAAAGAGAATTTCTGAAGCGTGTGAAAAAGCCAAAGGGATTGTCGATGAGAAGTACATCACCGCGGTTACAAACGCGATGGCAAAGATGGACGCCACCGTCCAGATGCTGGCGGGCTGGCGCGATACCAAAAAAATACTGGATATCCTGACCATTGCCACACCGCTGCAGCAGGCCATGAGAATGGTGGCGCACGCCTGGATGCACCTGTGGTCGATGACGATTGCCATTCCGAAGCTCAAGGCCATTGCCGGTGATGTCACGGGTGAAAAGGTTGTCGCTGCGGCAAAGGACAATACCGAAGCCGCTTTCTACTACGGCAAGATCCTGTCGGATCAATTCTACCTCGGCACCGAGTTGAACCATCTGTATGGCTATCTTGAGTACATTAAGGATGGCGAGCCTTCATCCGTTCTGGCCTGCTTTGATGAAATTTTCACCGGCGCTTTGCCGCAATAAGACAGAAAAACCCGAAAGCTTTTCCCATTGAGCGGGTTTGCCCATTTAAAAATCCCCCGAATCATTCATTCGGGGGATTTTTTTATTGCGCCAAAAGGGATTACGATGTGGACCAGACGTTGGACGGCTTTTTTGGGGTAAACAGGAAATGCTTAAAAAGTGGTGCCCCTGGCGTGAGTCGAACACGCGGCCCACGGATTAGGAATCCGTTGCTCTATCCTACTGAGCTACAGGGGCAACCTTTTGGACGTTGCGAAGGGTTTGCGTTTAACATGGTTTAAAAAAGCTGTCAACCGCGTGCGCGCTCACCGCGCTGCGTTGCGTTCGCTGCGGGCGTGGGCAAAGCGGTTGAAATGCGTCTCCAGCAGGCGGTTGTCGTCAAAATGCGGCAGCTTGAGCCTCGCGGGGGTCGTTCCGGCAAAAGCGTATCCGGGCGCGAGACCAATGAGTTCAGACTCCAGGATGTCCACGCCTGCGGCGGCCGCCAGTTTTTCAACCTCCTCGTAAACGGTTTTCAGCGGCGTCTCGCGGCTGTTGGTCAGATTCATGGACACCTGCGCAAGGCGCCGGCTGGTCAGCAAAAGCCCGATGGCGCGGACATGCCTCAGGCCGCCGTTTTTCTCGCGGATGCGCGAGGCGATGTCTCTGGCCAGTTTCACGTCGGCGCTTGAGAGATTGATGTTGTAAGCGACAAGCGGTTCGCGCGCGCCGACGGCGGTCGCGCCGTGACGGGCGTCGAAGACCGGTTCGCCCACATCCGGCTGGCCTTCGGGATGCAGCATTTTTTGCGTAAGCCCTTCATACCCGCCGCGCCGGATGTCGGCCAGTTCTCTTCGCGCTGAAGCTCTGGCCGCCCGGCCATAGAAATAGACGGGCACACGATATTGATCATGAAGTTTTTGTCCGAAAAGGTGCGCGGCGTCCACGGCGTCGGCCATGCCCGCCTGTCCCAGCGGGATGAACGGGACGACATCGACGGCGCCAAGCCTCGGGTGCACGCCCGACTGATGCCGCATGTCGATGAGCGACAGGGCCTTACCGGCTGCCGCCAGTGCCGCGTCGATCACATCCGGTGGTTTACCGATAAAGGTAAACACGCTGCGGTTGTGATCGGGATCGCCGCTGTAATCGATCAGATCAATCCGGGGAAATTTTTTAAAGACGCCCGCGATAGCGGAAAGCATTTGCGGATTGGAGCCCTCACTGAAATTGGGAACACATTCGAGCAGTTTCATGACGGCACCGAAGAGAATTTTATGGCGGGAAGTTCCAGGCAGGTGAGTCTGCCGCCATAGACCGCGCCGGTATCAATCCCGATTTTGTTGGGCTCAACGATGGGATCGCTGACATTGGTATGACCAAAAATCACGCGCTTGCCAAAATCGTAATCGGATTCGAGAAATTCCTGGCGTATCCACACCATGTCGCGCGAATCCTGCTCGGCCAGCGAAAGTCCCGGCTTCAGGCCCGCGTGCACGAAAATATAGTCCGGGGTTTCATAAAAGGGTCGAAGCGACTCAAAGAATCGAAGATGCTGGGGCGGAATTTTCGCCCGGCGCTTCCGGGGCGGGTCGGAGCGGGCGATGCCATAGGCAGACAGCGTGATCAGGCCGCCGTTGGCCAGATAAATATCTTCATCAATGCCTTCGATATAGCGAAGGAGCATGAATTCATGATTGCCGCAAAGACAGACGAGCTTGGAAAATTGCTTTTGGAGGCCCAGAACGTAGTCCACCACAGCCGGACCCGCGGGGCCCCGGTCAATGTAGTCGCCGATAAAAAGCAGCGTGTCGCGGGCCGCATCTGCGCGGATTTTCGGCACGAGCTCACGAAGCGGCCCGAGGCAGCCATGAATATCCCCAATGGCAAATATTTTTTCCATGAGCCTCTGCGGTTAAAGGAATCAATCCAGCAGGGCGGCTGTAAACTCGGCGCTGTCGAATTCGCGCAAATCGTCCAGCCCTTCGCCGACGCCGATATAGCGCACCGGAAGCCCCAGTTCGCCTGCGATCCGCACAACAACGCCGCCCTTGGAGGTGCCGTCGAGCTTCGTCAGCACGATACCCGTCGCGCCGATTTCATCCTTAAAAATTTTAGCCTGCATGACGGCATTTTGCCCCGTCGTGGCGTCAAGCACCAGGAGAATTTCATGAGGCGCGCCGGGGCATTCGCGGCTGATGACCCGTTTGACTTTTTTGAGCTCTTCCATGAGATTGGCGCGCGTATGGAGTCGGCCGGCCGTATCAATCATGACCACGCCCTGAAATCCGGCCTTGATTTTTCCCATGGCGTCAAAAACGACAGCCGCCGGATCAGCGTTCATCTTTTGCCGGACGACCGGCGCGCTCACACGCGTTCCCCAGACCTCCAGCTGCTCAATCGCGGCAGCGCGGAAGGTATCGGCAGCCACCAGAAGAAGCGCATGGCCTTGCTGGCTCAGCCTGTTGGCCAGCTTCCCGATAGTGGTGGTTTTCCCGCTGCCGTTGACGCCGATGGCCATGATCACAAACGCCGAATTTTTCGGAATCGTCAACGGTTTTTCCATCGCGGACAGAATGGCCATCATGCGCTGCTGCATGACCTTCTTGATCTGAGAGGCATCGGACAATTCGTTTCGCTTGACGCGGCCTTTCACGTCTTCAATCAAATCATACGTAAACTGCGGCCCCATGTCCGCCGATATGAGCAGCTCTTCGAGCTCCTCAAAAAGCGCTGCATCGATCACCCTTTTGCCGAATACGAGGGAGTCGAGATTTTTGGTCAGAACGTCGCGTGTTTTGGTGAGTCCCGCCTTGAGCTTATCAAATAGTCCCACTGAATCTGATTATCCTTTCTGCATGCTGATTGATTCATAGCGATTTTCTTCAGTAAAGTAAAGAAAATGGATAAATGCTGCTGAAATGACACACATCGGGAACAGCTCGTCTGTCCGGCGGATGCCGGAGAAACCCGTTCCCGACGGAAGGTAAGGACTAATTGAGATTGACGGAAACAATCGATGAGATGCCCTGCTTCTGCATGGTCACGCCAAAGAGCGTGTCGGCGACTTCCATGGTGCTTTTGTTGTGCGTAATCATGATGACCTGAGATTTTTCCGAGATATCCCGGATCAGGCGGTTAAACAGGTTGGTGTTGGCGTCGTCGAGTGCCGCGTCCACTTCATCGAGAATCAAAAACGGCGAGGGGCGATAGGTCAAAATGGCGAAAATGAGCGCAATGGCCGCGAGTGACTTTTCCCCGCCGGACAGCAGGCTGACGCTTTGCGCCTTCTTGCCGGGGATCTGAATGTCAATATCCACGCCGGTTTCCAGAAGATCGTTTTCATCCGTCAACAGGAGTTTGCCGCGGCCGCCCGGGAAGATATGGGCAAAGACGTCTTTGAAGCAGGCGCTGACAGCTTCAAAGGTTTCGGCAAACCGGTCGCGGGAGATCTTGTTGATCCGCGTGATTGTGCGCTGGAGGGCGCCCAGCGATTCGTTGAGATCGGTCAGCTGCTCGGTTAAAAACTGGTTGCGCTTGTCAAGGTCTTCATATTCCTGAAGCGCCAGCAGGTTGACCTCGCCAAAGTTATCCAGCGTCTGCCGGTCTTTTTCAAGCCGGGCGGAAAGTTCGGCGATTTTCTCTTCTTCGACTGGAACAAAATCGGACATCAGGGCGGCCAGATCCACCGCATGTTTTTCATAGACGGCCTTTTGCAGCGCTTCGGCTTTCATCTGGGTTTCGCGGCACTGAATTTCCAGTTCGCCAAGATTGCGGCGCGCCTCGTCAAGCTGCCGTTTGATGTCGCGGATTTCGCTTTCATGGCCCCGAAGCTGATCATCATCCGCCGCGCGCTTTTCTTTCATGTCCGATAAGGCGGCTTCACAGGTGGAAAGGGTTGTGTAAAGCTCCTCAACCACGGCCCGTTCCGCCTCGACGGCCTGACCCAGTTCCGCCACGCGCCTCTGGCCTGCCAGAATTTCTTCACGCTTGCGTTTGGCTTCATAATCGCTCGCGCCCAGATCGTTTTGCAGGCGGGTGATGGCGCGTAAATCCGCTTCTTTCTTTTCAACGAGCGAGGCAAGCATAATTTTTTTCTCAGTCAATAGCCGCTCGCGCGAATCGATGGCGCTGCGGGATTGCTGTCTTTGGCTGTTAAGCGCGGAAATGACGTCGTTGAGTTCTTTTTCGGCTGCTTCCTTTTGCGCGACATCGGCCCGGACTTCTTCAAGCCTGGAGGCCGCCTGCTCGGCTTCGGTCTTGATGTTCTGGCGGTTGAATTCGAGCACGGCAATTCTCTGCTGAAGGCGGCTTGTCTCTTCTTCAAAGCGCTCCACATCTTTTTTCTTGGTGGAAATGACGATCTCAAGACGGTGAACACGGTTTTTCAGCCCGGTCAGTTCTTCATTCCAGCGCGCGATGACCGAGGCCAGTTTTTTCTTCACCTCAGTTTTATCGTCAAGCTCAGAGGTGAGCGCGGCAACATCCTTTTCCAGTTCCGCAATTTCCCGTTTGGTGGCCAGGAGGCTTCTTTCCACGGCCGATCCGCTGCCGCCGGTCAACACGCCCTGCGGGCTGATCGTGTCGCCTTCGGGCGTGACAAACGTTCCGCGGAACCCGTTTTTCTTCCAGAGATTGATACCGGAAGCGATGGAGGGGGTCAAAAGCACATCGCCTAAGAGACAATCGGCAATCTGCTGAAATTCTTCCCGGACCGTCACTTTGCCCAGCAGGGGCTCGGCTTCCAGAAGATGCTCGGCGCTGTAAGTTTCGGCATAGTGGCCGCGCAGCTCCACCGGTACAAAACTGCCCCGGCCCAGTGAATAGCTCTTCAAGTAATCGATCGCGCGCGCGCCCTCTTCCTGGCTTTTCACCACGACGTATTGCAGCTTGTCGCCAAGCACCGCCTCCACGGCGGATTCATACTCGCGCGGCACATTAATGTGATCCGCAACGACGCCATAGAAGCTGTCGGGGCTGTCCTGCGTTTCAATGACTTTTTTCACGCCGTCGCTGGACCACTTATACGCGGCCTCAAATTCGATCAGGGATTGCAGGCGGGACGCCTTGGCGCCCAGCTCTTCTTTAATTTGCATGAGGCGCTCATCGACAAGCTGCAGGTCCGTTTTGGCACGCTCGAGCTCGTCGGCGGCGCTTTCCTGCTGATCGGCCAGCGTATCCATTTCATCTTGTTCGGCGCCGACTTCGGTGCGAATCGCCTGGAGCTTCCGGGTCACCTCGTCCAAATGCCCGCGATCCTGCTCGATCTCGCGGATTTCCCGCTCTTCGCGTTTTTTGAAATCCTCCATGCTCTTGTGGAGGCTGGCGATGATGTTATTGAACTTGGCCAGATCCTGCATGACGTCGATGTAGCGGATCTTGTGCTCTTCGAGGCGGCTGTTAATGTCGCGGTCCGCTTCGAAAAGCCCCTGGATTTCGCGCTGTCCCTCATCGAGCTCGTCCGAGAGCGCACTCATCCGGTCAAACGCGTCATCCGCCTTTTTCTGCAGCGCTTCAATCTCCACGATCAGGCCGGATTTCTTTTGGTCCATGGCTTCGATATCCGCCTCATTTTGCGCCTTGCGCTGCTCGGCTTCCGCGATGGAGCGGCGGGAAAATTCAATATTCTTTTCCTTGATGGAAATGGCATTGCGAATTTCGTAGAGCTCTTTTTGTTTGCCGCCCAGAAGTTCGTCACTTTCAAGAAGTCTCGCCTTCTTTTCATCCAGCGATGATTCTCCGGCCTGCAGACGCGCTTCGATGGCGGCGGCCTGTTGCTCTTTGTCGGCCCGGGCGGCGAAGAGCTCAGCGGTTTGTACGCCGAGCGTCGAAAAGGTCTGACAGGATAACAAAAGCTCTGTCTCTTTGTGGCGCTGCTTGACTTCCTTATACTGTTCGGCTTTTTTAGCCTGTCGGGCAATGGCATTGAGCTGGGTTTTAACTTCTTTGTGAATGTCGTTTAAGCGCAGAATATTTTGCCGGGTCTGCTCCATTTTGCGCACGGCCGCTTCCTTGCGGCTTTTGTATTTGGAAACGCCCGCCGCGTCTTCGATAAACAAACGGCGGTCTTCCGGTTTGGCTTCGACCAGCGACGACACGGAGCCCTGTTCGACCAGCGAATAGGTGCGCGCGCCGACGCCCGTGCCCATGAAAAATTCCTTGATGTCTAAAAGCCGACAGGGCACGCGGTTGATGGTATATTCGTTGTCGCCCTCAAGCACAGCCCTGCGTCCGATGGACACTTCCGAAAGCTCTCCGTAAACGCCCGGAAACGTCGAGCCGCCACGCTCAAGCGTCATCACGGCCTCGGCCATGCTGACCGGTGCCGCATCTTCGCTGCCGTTGAAGATGACATCTTCCATCTTTTTACCGCGCAGGGCTTTGACGCGCTGCTCGCCCATGACCCAGCGAATGGCGTCCACAACGTTTGATTTTCCACAGCCGTTGGGACCAACGACCGCGTTGACCCCTTTGGAAAAATCAATCACGACTTTGTCGCGAAATGATTTGAAGCCTGATATTTCCAAACGTTTAAGTTTCATAAGCTGTTGTCTGAACCGGATTGATTTTAATTTTGACAAAGACTAACAAAACACAAAACCTTTGTAAAGGGAAAATACAACAAAATGTAGTCATGAAAAAAGTGTACCACAACATATAGTGCTTGACCTTAAAATTGCCGACTTCGACAAAGCTTGGGTTTCGATGGATTTTCATACGATTTTGGCGAAAAGCGAGGGGAATTTCAAAAAAGTCCGGCAAGCGTTGCGCCGCAATGGGGGCAATGCCCCGCCGAGAGCGAATTATTCAATATTCTATAAGCATATCGAGATATTACACATGTTGAACAGTTAGGGCAGTACGTGTTTTCCCCATCCTCACCCGGCGCATTCCCGCTGTAAACAAATTTCAACCCTGCTTTTTTCCCAATTTCGCAGGCCTTGCGCAGGATCGCAAGCGGCGTCGCGGGGCGATCAAGCATTTGATATTGCGGGTGAAACCGGCTGACATGCCAGGGGGTGTCGCTTCCTAATTCTTTTATGAAGGAAGCAATTTGCCTCAATTCGTCGGGCGAATCATTAAGCCCGGGAATGATCAGTGTGGTAATTTCAACCCAGATGCCCAGCGCCTTCATTTTTCTTAAGCTCTCCAAAACGGGTTGCAGCGAAGCGCCGCAGTATTTTTTGTAGAATTCATCGCGAAAGGATTTCAGATCCACATTGGCCGCGGCCAGACAAGGCGCTATCACATCAAGCGCTTCAGGCGTCATATAGCCGTTGGTCACAAAAACATTTTTCAGGCCTTTCGTGAGTGCGATTTTCGCCGTGTCCAGCGCGGTTTCCAGATAGACGGTCGGCTCGGTGTAGGTATAGGCCAGCGTTTGACAATCCGCCCCAAGTGCGCCTGCGACGACGCTTTCCGGATCGACATCGTTGCCGGCCAGATCCTGATGGAGCTTGGGCCACTGGGAGATCTCGGCGTTCTGGCAAAACGTGCATTGAAAATTACAGCCAACCGTTGCGATGGAATAGGATCGCGAACCGGGATAAACATGAAAGAAGGGCTTTTTCTCGATCGGGTCAGCCTGCTGTGCAATCAGGGCGCCATAGACCAGCGAATACAGAATGCCGTCGCGGTTTTCGCGCACACCGCAGATGCCGCGGCGACCGGGCTTGATCATGCAGCGATGCGCGCACAGCGCGCATTGAACGCGCGCATCGGGATAGGACTGATACAGGATCGCCTCGCGGATCACCGTTTGCCTCCCCGCAGCATGGAGCGGACGGCCTCCGGCGCCGGGGCGCTGGCCTCGGCCTTTAACTTCAAATCGTTCAAGACGGGATGTTGAAGGGTCCGCAAAATGTATTTGACGGGAAAAACCATGCCGGCAAATGCGCCAAACGGATTATGATAACGGGGAAACATCTCATCCATTTCCGAAAACCAGTCATAAAAAACGCTGGGAAAGTAAATCACACTGCCCCATTCGATCGAAGGTGTATCCACCAGGCGCGCAAGCTTCGTTTTCATTTCAAACACGTTGAATAAACGAAGAGGATCGGAAGACGGAAAACCCAGAAGCCGCTTGATCGATTGACGCGTGCCCGCGAAAGAAAAATGATTCAGAAAGCCAATGACCACACGCCGGTGACTGACGCGAATCGCTTCGTTAATGACGGTTTCGGGATCATCACAAAATCCCAGCGTGAAAATGAGCGCCACAATGTCAAAATCGTTATCCGGAAAAGGCAGGTCTTCAGGCTTGCCACGGACAAGTTCCACGGCGTGACCCAATCTTTGACGGACTTGCTGCAAATGCGCATCGGAGTCATCCAGACCGGTGACCAGACATTTTTTAGCCTGAAACAGACGCAAAAAGTGGCCGCCGCCGCAACCCACACAAAGCACCTTCTCTCCGATGACCGGAGCGCTCAGATCCGCAATCAGCTTGCTTTGGCGGTTAAAAATATATTGCCCCCGGTCCGTCTTTAACCAGCGATCGTAAGCGGCATCGATATTTTCGCGCGTCATAGCGACCGTTCCTTTCCGATTCTCGCACCGGAATGCGCCATTGAACGCCCCCGGCGGCTCCCCTTAAGTAACAGGCAGTATTATACCGATTATTTTTAAAATTGCATTCAGGAAGTTGGAATGGCCGAATGCTCTGCGCTTAACCGCCGATGTCGGACATGTCACGATGGCATTTTTTCAGATGACGGTCCGAACAATCCAGATCATGTTTTTCAGGTTTTGATAAAATCGCCCCACGGATGAGGGCGGCCAGCTCCTCATCGCTGCAATGGCGGTCCAGCGCTCCCTTGAGGTCAATTTCCGAATCGTTTAACAAACAGGCGCGAAGTTTCCCGTCCGCCGTGAGACGAAGGCGATTGCACGTGGAACAGAAGTGATCACTGACGGGGTTGATGAAACCCAGTTCGCCTTCACCGGGCGTTATCCTGTAAATTTTAGCCGGACCGTCAAAAGTTTTTTTCTTCCCGCCCAAGGGCTTTAGCTGATAGTGACGGCTGATGTCGTCTATGATCTGTGAGGTGGGTAAAAAATCCTGCGGCTGACTGGCATTCACATCACAGATGGGCATGATTTCAATGAAGCGAACTTGGAATTGCTTCTTCGTGGCCATCCGCGCAAAATCGAGCACTTCCGAATCATTGAAACCGCGAATCATCACCGCATTGATCTTGATCGGATTAAATCCGGCCCGCTCCGCTGCGGCAATGCCGCGCAACACGTCGTCTAAATTTCCACCGCCGGTGATTTGAAAATATTTTTCCCGATTGAGTGAATCGAGACTGATATTGATGCGGGTAATACCAGCGCGGAAAATATCCTCCGCATATCGTTCCAGTAAAATACCATTGGTGGTTAAACTGATATCCTCCAGTCCCTCGATCTTTCGAAGCGCTTGAGCAAATTCAATAAACCCTCGCCGGACCAGCGGCTCACCGCCTGTCAGGCGGACTTTGATGAGCCCCATTTTCACGGCCTGCTCAACAATCCGAAGAATCTCTTCATAGCGGAGAATATCATCATGACCCTTGAGCGAAATCCCTTCTTTGGGACGGCAATAGGTGCAGTGCAGATTGCAGCGGTCTGTGATGGAGACCCGCAGATAATTGATGTCGCGTTTATATAGATCCAACATGTCGAAAACACCGAAAACCTTTCTTTAGTGACCGGCGTTCAATAACATAAACCCTTCGACAACTCAATGACCGCCTCCACAAATTCACTCAAACGACCGGGAGAAGAACTTTCTATATCCACAAAATTACGAGCGAAATGTTTCT
>CAZSQS010000011.1:0-62160 GCA_964608995.1 uncultured Smithella sp.
TGACTAAAAATACTTGCGCATCATGGACATGATATGGAGAACAAATTTACCGTGATGGCCGGCCCTCTTGTTGTTGACAGCCAACGGGCTTTAGTATATCTGGCTTAAACAACACAAGGAGAAGACGTCATGAAACTCATCGCCCCTTCAATTCTTTCCGCCGACGGCGGGAAACTGGCTGAGGAAATTTCAGCCGTGGAAAAAGCCGGCGCGGACTGGATTCACGTTGATGTCATGGACGGACACTTCGTCCCCAACATCACGATGGGGCCGTCCATTATCGGGGCCCTGCGTAAGGTAACGAAGCTCCCTTTTGATGTCCATCTGATGATCGAAAATCCCGATGCGTATATCGAGGCCTTTGCCGGCGCGGGCGCGGACTACATCACGGTCCATGTGGAAGCCGCCGCTCATCTGCACCGCACGATTGAACTGATCAAAAAAGCGGGGCCAAAGGCGGGTGTTTCCCTGAATCCGGCAACACCGCTTTCCGCAATTGAAGAGATTCTTCCGGATATTGATCTGCTTTTGATTATGTCGGTCAATCCCGGTTTCGGCGGACAGAAATTTATTGAGAGTGCGCTTTCCAAGATCAGTCGGGCCTGCGATCGGTTGTCCAGGCTTCCCCAAAAACCGCTTGTGGAAGTGGACGGAGGCGTCAACCTGCAAAATATCGCATCCATCGCAAAGGCGGGGGCGGATGTGCTGGTGGCAGGCAATGCCGTCTTTAGCACGCCCGATTATGCGCAAACCATCGCCGCGCTGAAAAAAGCCGCCAACGCGCTTTAACGCACCTGCCGCTTCTCGATGTCTTCCATGGACTTCAAGGCCTGACGCGCCTGAATAAAATCCGGCTTGAGCTCAAGGGCGCGCTGGAAATGAAACCGGCCGGCCGGTACGTCGCCTGTGCGCAGAAGCGCCACCGCCAGATTATAATGGACGCCGTAGTTATCCGGCTGAACAGTCAACGCCCGCCGGTAGTAATCGATTGCTTCCAGATAGCGTCCCTGCTTATCCATGTTCACACCCAGATTGTTCAACACGCGAAAATCACCGGGCACGGCACGAACCACTTTCAAATAATGCAAAACCGCCTCTGCGCTTTTTTCCTGTCCGGCCAGAATATCCCCCAGCGCATGATGCGCCGCCACATGATCGGGATTGAGCTTGACGGTCAGGCGATAGTGCGCCAGCGCCTCATCAGTTCTATTTTGCCTCATGAGCAAATTGGCGTAATTGAAATGTGCGTCGGCGTAATCGGGGTTGAGCTCAAGGGCCTTGAGATAATTTTCTTCCGCTTCGCGGTCGCGACCGGTATCCGAGTAGGCGGATCCGAGATTCGAATAGGTTACTTCGTTTTGGGAATTGATGGCCAGGGCTTCCAAGTACAGCGTAATCGCTTCTTCGTATTTTTCCTGCTTCGCCAGGGCCACGCCGAGATTGACGCGCGCCTCGTCGGAATTCGGCCGAATGCGGATGGCCTCAAGAAAATGGGGTTTCGCCTCTTCGATTCTGCCGTAATCCACATACGTGCTGGCCAGGTTGTAATGAACCAGCGCGTTTTCTTTCGTGACGCTGAGCGTTCGCTGATAAAGCGTGATGCTGTCGCGCCAGTATCCCACCTGCCGCCAGGTGAGAGCAGACAGGATGACCACAAAAATAACGGCAACGGGCGCAAGAATTTTTTTACCCCAGGAGATGTTTTTCAATAAAAGGGGAATACCCCAGGCCAGCACTAGCGTGATGCCTATGAACGACAGGTACGAATAGCGATCGGCCCAGGCGTGCTTGCCTACCTGAATAAACCCGATCACGGGCAAAAGCGTGAGAACAAACCACCACCAGCCGACAAAAAGCGGTGCAAAACGTTTCGCCGTAAAAATAACCGCAGCGCTGATTGAAAAAAACAACATAACGCAAAGCGCAATTTTCCAGACCGGCAAGTTCAGATCAAATGGATAAAAAACGCCCAGGCCCAGCGGGACAAAGATATGTGCCACGTAGGTCATGTAGGCGACAAACGCATTGGCGATGCGGGCGCCCGGCGGCCACGACTCCTGCGTCATCACTTCCTGCGCGTAAAGCGTCAAGCCGACAAAAAGCAGAGACATCAAAAAAAGCGGCGCTTTTTCACGAATCTGCCAGAGAGGAAGAAATCCCAGCAACACCTTGGAGGTCTCCGGGGAGACGGAGGGAATCGCCTGCGGCAGCGCAGTCTTTCCTTTGGAAGGCTTTATTGTTTTTTCTTTTGGAAAGACGGAAGGCGTTGCCACGGGCGCATCGCTGATTTTCTTTTGCAGCCTGCCCAGCGGCCAGTAATCCAAAAGCACAAGCACCACCGGCAGCGTGATCACCATCGACTTGCTCATCAGGCCGCAGGCAAAACTCAAAACCACCGGCAGGTATCTTTTGAGGCCGGGCTTTTCCGTGTAATAGACATACAGACAAAGCGTCAGCATCCAGAAAAATCCGCTCAGCACGTCCTTGCGCTCGGCAATCCAGGCTACGGATTCCACATGCAATGGATGAACGCCGAACAGTGCAGCCACAAAAGCGGACGGCCAGACAGCCCCGGTCATCCGATGAAACAACCAGAACAAAAGCAGCGTGGACAGGATATGCAGGATCAGGCTGGTCAGATGAAAACCACCCGGATTGAGGCCATAAATCTCGGCATCCAGCATCAAAGACAGCCACGTCAGCGGATGCCAGAATTCGGCGTCCATCGTTGTAAAGGCCCAAACGATACCCGAAGGCGTCACGCCCGCCTGCACCCGGAGGTTTTCCGTGACATAAACATCATCGTCGAAATTGAGGAAGTCATGATGTTTAACCTGCCAGAAGGCAGCCAGCGTCAAGACGGCCAGGGCCGCGTAAATGACCAGAATCTGTTTGGGGGATAATGACGAAATGGTTTTGGACATCGTTTAAAAACATCGCCTCCGTGCGGGGATTGTGGCATGGCTGCCCGATAAATGGCTTTCGCCCGAGCGCCCGAATGGGCCGTTTGCGGCCTGACGCTTCATCGTCGGGCCGCAACCGGCCGTTTATTTTTTCGTATAATCATAAACGCCGCGGCCGGACTTTCGGCCCAGATTGCCGGCGCGCACCAGCTTTCGCAATAGCGGCGAGGGGCGATACTTGTCGCCCAGCTCCCGGTGCATGCCTTCACAGATGCGCAGCTGCGTATCGAGCCCGATCAGATCGCCCAGCGCCAGCGGCCCGATGGGATGGTTGCAGCCCAGCTGCATGGCCTTGTCAATGTCGGCCGCCGTTGCCAGACCTTCATCCAGCACAAAAAACGCCTCGTTGATCATGGAGCATAAAATCCGGTTGACGACAAACGCCGGCGCTTCGTTGACCATGACCACTTCCTTGCCGATCTTCTTGCCCCAGTCCTTGGCGATTTCCACCGTCTCGTCGGAGGTCTGCTGTCCGCGGATGACTTCCAAAAGCCGCATCACCGGCACCGGATTAAAAAAGTGCGTGCCGATGAATTTGTCCGGCCGTTTGGTAATTGCCGCCATCTCCGTAATGCTCAAGCCTGACGTGTTGGTGAAAAACAGGCAGTGAGCAGGAACGATGTCTTCAAGTTCCGCATACACCTTCTTTTTGAGGTCCATGACCTCAATGACCACTTCCACCACCACATCCGCGCCGGTGGCCGCTTCCTTCACATCCAGCGTGGGCTTGATCCTCCCCAAAATGGCGTCCATCTGCTCTTTCGTGATTTTGCCTTTTTCCACATCGCGGCCCAGATTTTTCTTGATCGTGTTCATGCCGCTGTCGATGAACCGCTGCTCAATGTCCCGCAGGGTGACGTCGAATCCCGCCGCTGCACAAACCTGGGCAATACCGTTACCCATCAACCCTGCGCCCAACACACACACTTTTTTAATGTCCATTGCGTCCTCCATATTTCTTATAATTAAACGGCTTTGGCCGTCTTGGTTTTCCTGAACGCTAAGCGACGCTAACAGACGCCAAGGCGCCAAGTCAAGAAAAATACCGGCGAGTTTTTCATTGAATAACCATGAGCGATATGTCAAAGTTCAACATGCATATTTTTATCGACGGTTACAATCTGATCCGCCAATCCGCAGATTTGAAACGGTTTGAGCGCCACAGCCTCGAAGCGGGACGCAAGGCGCTGATCGACTGGCTTGCCGATTACCGGCGCCGCAAAGGTCACGACATCACGGTCGTGTTTGACGGCTGGAAAGAGGGCTCCCCGCTGGAGGAGCGCGATTACGCCGCAGGCATCCGGATCATTTACTCGCCCCGCCAGGTGAAGGCCGATGACATCTTAAAACGCATCGCCGCAACTTCCGATGAAGACATTATGATTGTTTCATCCGATCGAGAAATTGCTTCTTTCGCGGAACGTAAAGGCAGAACCGTTTTTTCATCGATGGAATTTGAAGAGATTGTCAACCGCAGCGCCTTCCCGGGACATGGAGACGCCCCCGAAGAAAAAGATGACGAAGGCGACTCTCGCCATTTTCGCAAGAAGGGCCCCGCGCATAAACTGTCGCGCGCCGAGCGTCATAAACAAACCAAAATTCGAAAACTCTAGTTCAGAAGATATCAATGACCGCCATCACATTTTTGAAACAAATAAATGTTTAATATCGCGGTCGATCATTATAAATATTGAAGAATTTTGTTGATATTCATGAATTCTTTTGTTAAAATTTCGGCACTGTTGTAAACATTGATATAAAAAAACTTATCTCTTCAGAGAAAAGGAGCCATAACATGATCCCATTCAAAACAAAAAAGTTGCGTCTGCCCTCATTGCTGTTCATTCTGTGTCTGTTTTTCATGACAATGATTGGCGGTTGCGGAACAGGTCCGGATTCAGAAGTTCCTCCCGGGCCGGTCAACAACGCCGCGCACCTTGAACTCCTCGTCAGCAGCCAGACGCTTTATTCCAGCGGCACGCAAAATGTTACACTGACCGCCGTCGTCAAAGACGCGCAGAACCGGGCGTTGGAAGGAGAAGCGGTTAATTTTTCCGCAACGTCCGGATCGCTGACGGTGACCGAACCCATCACGAATGAGGCGGGAACGGCCACGGCAACGCTGGGAACCGGCGGCGATAAATCCAACCGCACCATCACTATTACAGCCACCTGCGGAGGAGCCGTGGGCACGAATACCGTCACCGTCGGCGGAACAACCATTGAGATCAGCGGCCAGGATGCCGTCGCCTATAACGGCACGGCCAATTACACGATCGCGCTGAAAGATTCATCTGGCACCGGCATCGCCAACCAAACAGTGACACTCAGCAGCCTATACAATACGTTGAGCGCGACCACCTTCACCACCAACACCAACGGACAGGCCCCTTTCACCTTCACCGCAACGGACGCGGGAGGACGCACCGATACGTTGACGGCCACGGCCAGCGGCGCCATCGGGCAGAAATCCGTGATCGTCAACAGCGCATCGGACACCTTCGTGTTCACAGCCCCCGCGGCAAACACGGAAGTCAACATCAACACGAATCAAACCCTGACCGTTCAATACCTGGTCGGCGGCGCTCCGCCTCCGCAGGGCCAGCAGGTTTACTTCACGGCATCGCGTGGAACGATCACGCCCTCATCAACAGCAACGACGGACGCATCCGGCAATGCCAGCGTTACGATCAGACATGGACAAAGCGGCATTTCCACCATAACCGCCACCGTCACTTATGGAGGCACTACATCAACTGCCACGCTGCAAATTGAATTTATTGCGCCTGTTCCCGCAAGCATGACTCTACAATCGGATCCATCTGTTATTTCAACCAATCTGGGCGCATCAACAGCGCAACAAAGCACGCTCACGGCGACTGTCCGCGACGCAAGCAACAACCTGGTTAAAAATCAAATCATCGATTTTTCCCTGACCATTGACCCCAGCAACGGCTATCTGACGCAGACTTCGGCAGTGACGGACAGTTCGGGCCGGGCGACCATAGCCTATGTGGCAGGGCCAACTCAAAGCCCCACCAACGGCGTATCTGTGATTGCCACAATAAGAGGGGTAACCCCTGCCATATCAGCAACAACCAGTCTTACGGTTGCAGGAACGGCGCTGTTTATCACCATCGGCACCGGTTATACCCTAGAGCTACCCACGCCTCAGACATACAGAAAGAATTATGACATCATCGTTACGGATTCAGGCGGCAGAGCAGTCGAAGGCGCCACCGTCACCGTTCGCCTGACCGCCGTTGCCTATCTCAAAGGTACTTGGCAACAGCCCGTTGATCCCAACGCCAAATACTGGGTAACGCTTGACACGCTCGCTAGCTCCTACGTCGGTAACGGTAGATTCAACGATTCCGTCTTAAGCGGCAAAAACTATTGCCTCAATGAAGATATGCTATATTGGGGAGTAAATGATGACTTTGTGTTAAACGGCCATCTGGACGCAGGAGAAGACAACAACTCAAGCACCAAACTTGAACCGGGAACACCAGCAGCCGTCCAACCCGGCATCTCTTTGACCAACAGCAGCGGAGCTGCCACTGTCGGGGTAACTTACACAAGAAACTATGCCCAATGGGTTTATGTCCGCTTGGACGTTACCGTCAATGCCAGCGGTACGGAAGGCAGCACTCATACGACATTCCGTCTGCCGATACTCAAGGATGATTGCAAAAAAGAAGAGCCGATGCCGTTCTCATCGCCGTTCGGGGTTGGAACGAGCTGCAACAATCTCGATTAAAGAGGAAATCTAAAATAATTGCCCGCCATATGTACTCAACATATGGCGGGTTTTTTCTACCATATACGATAAGCAACAAACCGCACTTTCGGTTTCTTCAACAGGCTGTTGTGCAGGCCTTGACCAGAAACGCCTCCAAAAGCAGGCGCGGGTCGGTGGCAGATGATTTCATGGACCGGTCCATCTCAAGCAAATCGTCCAGATAGCCGATCAGATGGTCTTGACGGAAACGTCCGCAGCGGCGCAGTGCATTGTAAATCACATAGGGGTGTTTTCTGACCAGCACATCATCGGTGGATGCGTAGTTTTCGGCCAGGGCCGTCACGGACGGATGGATATTATTTCGATAGGCGGCAAAGTCCATATTCGGATTGAACCTGGGGATATCGCCACCGCTTACCAGGATGGACGCTTGCAGCAGCAGTCGGATTTCGCGGCTGACCATGGTCAGAATCATCAGGGGATGCTCGCCTTGATCCATGAGGGACTTAAGGGCGGAAATCGCGGCCAGAGCGTTTCTTTCGCTTATCGCATTGGTTAAGTCAAAAATGGAGTCTTCTTTGGTCTTTCCAACCACCACTTCAACGTCCCGCTCGTCAATGACAGTACGATCGCCGGCATAGCTGATCAATTTCTGGAGTTCATTCAAGGAAGGACGCAATTGATACCCTGTCTTTTTGCCCAGCGCCGACCAGGCCGCTGCCGTCAGGCTCTTTGCGCTGCGATCCAGCAATTTCTGCGCCTCGGATCTGAGCGATTCCCGGGTTTGGGCTTCGTTTTTCATGGCGGCAAAATGGAGCACAACGCCCGCCTGCTCAATCAACTTGAATATTTTTTTTCTTTTATCAACGCTGTCCGCCGTCAGGATTAAGCAGTTTCCTGCGGGAAGTCCCAGCGCCAGCAGTTTCTCGAATTGTTCTGCGACATCGGACCCCGCAGAAGAAAGCCCGGCTGTCGCCTCACAAAGCTCGACAACGCGCGGGAGCCATTTATGCCGGTCATCGGTTGATTGGCCTTCGACAGCGCTGTTCCATTTTTCGTCCGTAATTTTCTGCCAGCCCGCCCCTTGCATGTCTTCCCAGGCAAACCCCGTCAACTTCAGAAACGTCAGAAAATACCGCACCGCTTTTTGAGGATTTGCCTCAAGATTGTCCCGAATCTTCAAAATCAGGTCGCTGATGTTTTCGCGGGACTGAAAAATGGTTGTGTTTTTGACCACGACCACTTTTCGGCCGCCTAGTAAAGAGGGAGAAAGGAGCTGCTGCTTGACGAGATCAAAATCTGTGTTTTCACCTTCCGTTCGAAACAGGCAAAAATCACGATCGGACGGGGGAACCAGAATATCCAGCATCTGATGGAGCGCATCCGCCAGGAGATATTCCTCATCGCCGTACAACAGGTAAAAGGGGGAAATTTTCCCCTTCTTCAGGTCTGTGATGGCTTTTTCCCCTGCCATACTTATCTCAACACGCTGAAAAATGGCATTGTGCTAAATGATGACGTATTTTTTGATGTGCTTGACAACTTCTTCCGGCTCATCAATGACATGAATCATTTCGAGATCAAAAGGAAGGATCATTTCCTTATGAAGCATAGTCTCTTTGAGCCAGTCCAGAAGCCCCTGCCAATAATCGCTTCCCATCAGGATCATGGGGAAACTTCGCACTCGCTTGGTCTGGATCAAGGTCAATGCCTCAAAAAGCTCATCCATCGTGCCATAACCGCCGGGGAGAATAACATAGGCCATGGCGTATTTTACAAACATGACCTTGCGGATGAAAAAGTATTTATAATCAATCGGAATATTGGCGTAGGGATTCGGTTTTTGCTCAAAAGGCAATTTAATGTTCATCCCTATGGATTTCCCCCCCGCTTCGGCTGCGCCTTTATTGGCAGCTTCCATAATGCCGGGGCCGCCCCCAGTAATCACGGCAAAACCATCATGCACCAAAAGCTTGCCGAGTTCTTCAGCCATCTGATAATATTTATCCTCAGGCTTGACACGCGCAGATCCGAAAATAGTGACGGCATTTTGCACTGAAGACAATACTTCAATAGATTCGACAAACTCCGCCATAATGCGGAAGATGCGCCAAGACTCCTCCCGAGACAGGGAGTCAATAAGATATTGTTTTTCCATAGGAATAACCTTGCTGATGTGTCTGTCAACAAAAAGGTGCGCGCGCCGTTTACAAGTTGCGGGTGACGGACGCGCAAAAGCCTATACCATTATCAATGGCTTAAAATGATTAATTGCTGCGGCGGCGTTGCACCTTAGCCAGTCTGCGGCGCGCCTCTATGGTTTTTCTCTTCTTCTTGACGGAAGGCTTCTCATAGGCGCGTCTGACTTTCAGTTCTTTAAACAAACCGCTTTTCGAAAGTTTATTCTTTAAAATTTTAAGGGCTTTCTCAACATCGTTATCAATGACTTTTACTTCCAATTTTTCCTCCTCATTGGTTTGAATGACAATTATTGTTTAACTGAATTTCAAGCATAAAAAAAGGGCAGCACGACGCCGGGGAAATTTCCCTGCGCCGTCAACTACCCCACAATGACCAATTCGTTTTAAATCACGCTCCCCACCTGGATTTCGCCACCCAAAGAATAATTCGGACAGCAACCAGCAAAAAATGACTGCTACCTGACAGAAATGATAAAGAAAATAATCACCATGCCCGCTATAGGTTTGCAGTAAGGATTGCGTATATGCGATTTATATTTAAAATGCAATATAAATTAATGTGCCCTTCCCTGCGATGGAATTCTATCCATCTGCTGACTTTTTAGCCCGATGGATCGATTGGCGTCCTATCGGGCACATCCGCAATAGGACCTATCGATTTTTTTCTTTCCCAATTCCATGTATGGCTTTTATATTTTGAAAGCAATAACTCGCTTAATTCTATTTCATCAGGCGAGAGGCCCCCTTCGAACATTTCAATGCCCAATTCCTCCACAAACCCCCTTTTCAAGGCAGCACACAGATCTTCGGGGGAAATGGATTCCGTCATCAGATCATTGACGGCAATAACAGAATTTTTCAGCACAGCGGCATGTTTTCGTGAAGGATGTTTAAGAATGAATGAAGCGCTGTCTGACGGATCAAAGGTTAATAGGAGAGAGCCATGCTGCAGGAAACCGTCGCGGCCCCTTGTTTGCGCGCTTCCGCAAATTTTTTTACCGCTCACAAGAAGTTCATGCCCGGAAGGGATGGAAAAACAGCAGGAGGCCAAATCCGTTTCTTTTTTTCGTCTCGATTCCGGTTGAGCGAGAGAGGCATTGACACCCAGGCGCAAGAGCCCCCGGGCGAGACACTGGCTGATCTTTTCATACGTCGCCGCAATGTTTGTCGGGAAAAGCTTTTCTGAAATACCCGCCGCCAGCGAATAGGTCACTTCGTCGTGATGATAGACCGCTTTACCCCCGGTCAGCCGTCGGACAACATCTACACCGGATACCTGGCATTGTTCAAAATTGATTTCGCTTTTCAAATCCTGAAAATAGCCAAGCGAGACCGCAGAGGGCTTCCACCCGTAAAACCGCAAGGTCGGTGATCTTCGGTTCTTTAGCGTGGAAGAATAGATGGCCTCGTCGATGGCCATATTCCGAAAGGCATCATTGACCTGATAGGGTATCAGCCGCCATGGCATAGGAGAATATTTCAGTCGGATTCCTGCTGCATAATAAAATCATGATAGCCGGCGGCATCCAGCAGGTCGTCAAGCTGCTCCATGTCATCCATTTCAATCACCACCAGCCAGCCGGTATCGTGCGGATCACTGTTAATAATCCCGATGTCATCATTGATATCTTCGTTGACACTGACAATCGTTCCACTGACTGACGCAATTAAATCCACAACGGCTTTTATAGATTCGATGGATCCGAAGGCTTCATCCCGCTCAACATACGTATCAATTTCAGGAAACTCTATCGATAATATTTCACCCAGACTTTCCTGAGCATAATCGGTAATTCCCAATGTTGCCATATCTCCGTCAACCCGCACCCAAATGTGCTCGCGGCTGTAAAGAAGGTCATCTGGAAATACTTTCATAGTAACACACCCTCGTTTGTTTATTCTAAAATGGTCAGTTTTTTATTCATTTTTGTAATTTTTTCGCAACCTTTTTCTTTGACAACTACCGTATCCTCTATACGAATTCCCCATAAACCGGGATAGTAAACGCCTGGTTCAACAGTCACAACCATTCCTTCGTGTAAGATATCCGGACTGTTCGGCGCCAGGCGGGGGGCTTCATGAACTTCCAGACCAACACCATGACCGGTTCCGTGAACAAAGTTGCGGACGTACTTTTCGCCCAGAACACGACGAACGATTGTATCCACGTCACAGGCCGGCATTCCTGCTTCAATCGCAGCAATAGCTTCATCGTGCGCCTTTTTCACGGAACGATAAGCATTTTTTTGATCGCGTGTCAATTCCCCAAATGCAATGGTGCAAGATTCATCGGAGCAGTATCCCTGGTATCTCACACCAAAATCAATCAGGAGCACATCTCCCTTTTGAATTGGGCGATTCGTAGGTTTCGCATGCGGAAGCGCAGTATGTAAACCGCTTGCCATGATCGTTTCAAATGCGATTTGTTCGGCGCCCGCTTCTCTTGCGTTAATTTCCAGTTGCAGCGCAGCTTCTCGCTCCGTCCATCCGATAGCAATTTGACCAAGCAGCGCCTTGATGGCCTTTGAACCAATCGCTGCTGCCTTTTTCAAAATAGCAACTTCCTGATCGTCCTTGATCGCCCTTAGATGTCGCAGTTGGTCGGTGAACGGACACAGCGTGATATTCTTAAGATGGCCAGACAGCTCGTTAAATGTTTCCACGGACATGCAGGAGGCTTCAAAGCCGACTCTATTGCATCCAAATCGTTGAACCGCCTCTTTGATCCCCTGGATTTTATTCTGGTACTGTAATAACGATATTTGGTTGGCCTCGTTCGATGCCTGCGTGGTGTAACGGCCATCAACCATGAGCACTACATCCTCCGGAGACATCACGACGACACCGTCACTGCCTGTAAATCCTGTTAAATAGCGAATATTGAACATATTGTTAAAAATAAAACCGTCAACATCGTTTGCGGGGAAGTTTTTTTGAAAAGATTGGATTCGGGATTGCAGCGTTTTATGGAATATGTCGGGCATCCTTCTTGATCCTTGAAATATTTTCGAGCCAGCTGTTTAAAATTTGAAGGAGATGATCATCAGAAACAAACCGGGCTTTTTGCTCCCGCACTGCAGAGCCGTTTAACATTTGATCTTCCAGCATCCGTTCAAACAACATTGATAAATTTTTCAGTTTCTCTTCACTCTCCTGATAGAGAAGGGACGCCGTATCAGCAATTTTCACCGCATTGAGCAAATCGACGCCAAGTGTTGCACGATCTGCATGAATTTGCATTTTTTTTAGATGATCTTTGGCTAATATTAAAGCATCGGCAATACAATGCCTTCGGAGATAGTCATTGTATTGAAGCAAGAATGATCGATTTTCGTTGAACATGTCACTTACCCTGACCCAGAGCAATATCAGATGCAAGCGGTGAGAACCATAAAAAGTGAGTGAGGTGATATCTCATACAAAAGCTACAAAGACTGCAGGTAATCGCGCGCTTTTTGCGCAAAGCCTGATCGGGGTGCAAGACGAATGACTTCCTGAAAAGAATGCTTTGCCTTGTCTTTTTCATGAATAGCCAGATAGCATTCTGCCAGAAAATAATGCGCATCATAAAGTGATTCATTAACTTTTACAGCTTCTTTGAAATGGATAATCGCCTGTGGCAGATTGTTCTTTTTTTTATAAATTAATCCAATATTTTTTTCAATCTGTGGCCGAAGGATTAACATTCGATCCTGCCGTATGGCCTCATTATATCTATCCAACGCCATATCATATTTTTCTAAATTATAATAAGCCCAACCGGAATTATAAAAAGCCAAGGCGGGTGTTGCATAAAGGTAATTGACTAAAGCCGCGTCAAAACAGGCAATCGCCTTATCCCATTGTTCCATATCCATATATAGAACGCCCAAATAATTATGTGCTTCGGAATAATCTTTCTTCAACGCTATTGCCTTCTGAAATTTTTGCATGGCCTGTTCCTTCAAACCACGCCCATGATAGGCAATCCCGAGATTATAATTGATCACTGGATCATTAGGGGCAAATTTGTCAGCTTGCTCAAATTCATTAATAGCGCCAATGTATTGTCCAGCTTCCAGTAACGCCATCCCTTTTTGAAGACTGACATCCGCCTGTTCTCTGTGCCATGGCGTACTGGTACATCCTTGAAACAACGTCAGGACAATGCAAATTAAAATGATTATTTTAAATTTCATGACTACAAAAACCTTTAAAGTAATTTTATCAGCGCCTATTAAAATCCCTCCGCACAGGTTATGCACAGAGGGATTTTGATTGTCTGATGCAAGTATCGGCTATCGATTGCGACAGCGATCTAAATTTTCAAGTTTTGACGTATCACATTCATCCTCGACATATCCGGAACCTGATAATATTTTTGGCGTAATAAATATCATCAACTGACGTTTTTGCTTTGTCACATTTTCTGTTTTAAACAACCAGCCCAACACTGGAATCTTATAAAACCAAGGTAATCCACTGACAATTTTATCTTCCTGTGTTCGAAAAACACCACCAATCACCACCGTGTCCCCGTCAAGAACAACCACTTTGGATTCCACTTCATTCTTACGAATCGGCGGATTTCCCTGTAACTTTTCACCCTGGGCGTAATCCGGTGTATCATTGGTCGCCTTGATTTCCATGGATATGCGTCCTTCGTCGGTGATTTTGGGTTTCACCTCCAACCTCAGAACAGCCTCTTTAAATGTAACAGTTGCTGGCTGATTACTGGATGCAGGCGTCACGTATGGCACTTCATCACCCTGCTTGATAACCGCTTTAACATTATCCATTGTCACAACTTTTGGGGACGATATGACTCTTCCGGATTGCGTGGCCTCTAATGCCTGCAACTGAGTTTCAATAAATCCCCGGGCATTTCCAAACACTAACCCGAAGGCTGGCCCCAAAACGCTTGAAGGAAAGTTCACGGCAGCCATGGTTAAAGGATTTGTCGTTCCGGCCTTGGTCCAGTTTATTTCAGGTGGATAAGATTGTGTCTGAGCGTTCGTTTGTGTGAGCGGATTGGTGCCACCCGAGATTCCCAAACCATAGGATCTAATTGATTGACTGTTACCAAATCCCCATTGAATGCCTAAATTCCTAACAAATTGTTCTGAGGCTTCAACAATTTTTGCTTCAATCAAAATCTGACGCAATTTCCCCTTTTCAATTAAAACGGCAAGCTCCCTGGCCTTGCGCTCTTCTTCAGCTTTCTGCTGCTCAGCTTCTGCTTCCTTTTTGTCTTTCTCATCCTTTTTCTTGCGTTCAAGCGTCATGATCGTGATGACTTCACCCATCTGCTGCTTTGCCAGACCGTGAACCTTTAATATGGCTTCCATCGCCTCATGCCAGGCAACATTCTTCATCGCCAGCGTCACATTGCCTTTCACATCATCACCGGAAACAATGCTCGTGTTGCCATATTCAGCCATTAAGCGAAGCACACTCTTAATATCGGCATCCTGGAAATCAACCGAAATGATTCTGTCGGTATATCTTGACGCAGCGTCACGCCTTGACGGCCTTCGGTTTTCCAGATCAGTCGAATCATCATTTTGATTTCGCCGCCCATCGGTTTTTGTTTGTGCGATCAGGTTGGATTCAATCCCTGAAATATTAAAATCAATCAAAACAATGTTTCCATCCTGCCTGATGGAATAAGGAACATTTTCTTTAAGATACACTGATAAATTGACCCATTGTTGTGCTCCTGACGTTTGCTGCTGGGCGCGAATCCCCGTCACATTGAGCAATTCACCTTTTCCCAACATCTGCCGCATGTTATCAGGAACAAACAAATTGTCGAGCCTGATCAACAGACTGTTGTCCGGCCGTATAGTTGGCGGTGCGATTTTTGGCTGCTCCGACACAACGAGACTAATCTTTTCCCGACCAGATGATTTTTCAAATAATACATTTTCCAAATATCCCACGTTATTATTTTCTGCAATGACCTCCGTGATTACGCCGGAAATCAGAAGGAAAATCAAAAGAATAGTAAAAACGGGGATTATTCTGGAGAAATATTTTTTCATGATTTTACCTCGTTATATATTTTTTCGCAGTTTCAGAATGATTCTTTTAGTTTGCCTACCATCCAACTCATCTACGGCAATACGATCTGTCAGTATTTCCGCAACCTTCCCCTCGTGCAGTCCAATACGCGTACCCACAAAAATCGGATAGAATTTTCTTTCAGCATCCTCCACCACCGCCACCCGTCGTGACGAATCTCCTACGATACCAACGAGCTTGAAGCTCTCAACTGAAGCTCTTTGGAGCGGGAAGATGGATTCTGTAGTAGACGTCGTTTGAGCTTGTTTCTTTATGGACGCAACCTCAATATTGATAAACGGTTTAAACGGATCCGGCTTCCCCAGTGGGTTATAACTATAAACATTTTCAGGCGTCTGAAAAACGGGCAATAAAGGAGAGGCGTCTTTGGGTTGGGCTATGCCTGCCGGAGGTGAGGTCACAGGCAATTGGGGTGTCGCACTATTTTCCTGCGCAACGGCGCCAAGCGCAGCCACCAAAAGAACGACCAAATTAAGCACAAGGACTATTCTATTTCTTTTCATTTTTGTTTTCACTTGATTGCTCTTTTTTATCGACAAACATATAGGTTTTTACTGTGCAGGACGTTGTAATAACATATCCCCGACCTTTAACGTCTTTGCGATCGCCCATGGCAATATCCGAGATATTGACAATCCGAGGCAATTTCGCCACTTTCTCAAAAAAATGAACAATATTTTGAAAACTACCCGTTACCGTAACCTTAACAGGTATTTCCTCATAGAATGTTTGAGGCTCTTGTGCAGGATCGTTCTTACCACCTTTTTTCACCGCAGGCTGATTAGCCGCAGGCGCTTGTGCAGTCGAAGATTGCGCTCTTTGATCTGATGGTTTCATAAGTTGAGATGTTTTGGGTGGCACGTCAAGCGTTTTGGGAACAGCGGCCTTCGGCTCAAATAGCGCAAATTCAATACCCGCATCCCTGCCCGCCAAAGAAACAGAATGGAAAAGCCCCGGAATCTCACGTTGATCTGGAAGCTTTAACAAAGCAATTTTATAGTTTTCCTGAAGGGATTCAACTTCAGCCTTGTATGTATCAAGCTGCAGTACAATTTTTTCTTTTTGTTTGATTTGCTCACTTACTGATTGATACTTCGTTTCCAGTTCCGTTTTCTTGGCCAGAACGTCCTTTAATAAGAGAAAATAATAAAGGTAGGCAATAATAAAAACAATCACAACAGCAATCAAGGCTTTGGCCTGGGGTGAAAGCTTTTTTAAATCATTAATTGTAATGGCCATAACGTTAAAATCCCTTTTTCATTTTGCATGAAAAAATAAACTCTTGCAGCGTCACCCCCGCGATATCCGTTTTCTTTGACGTCACCAGATCAACAGATTGTATCGGAGGAAAACCTTCAATCGTTTTCATAAAATCAGCCGCCACGATGTTATCTCTGCCAACACCTTCTATTTTCAAAATGTTTCCATTTTGTTCAATTTTTTGAAGCCAGATATCTTTTTGCGGTACCAGCATTGCTAAATCGTCAAGAATTTTCACCGGCAGCAAACGATTTTCTTCCAGCTTACTGATGACATCAATTTTTAGTTCCAGTTCCGCTTTGACTTGCTTGAATTTTTCAAGATCGCCGACTTTCTCGTTCAATTCTTCCAATCTCTGTGTTTCGGTTGCAAGTCTTACCTTCAAATCTGTCACTTTTGAAGAATAATACATATACACCCAGGCAAGACAAAGGATAAGAATGATAAATGATCCGACGATAATAGTAATCTGCCTGGAAATATTTTCTTTTTTAGCTTTTTCACGGTAAGGGAGAAGGTTTATCTTGATCATTTGTCACCTATCTTTCTCAAACCCAACCCGATGGCTACAGCGCCGATTGTTTTTATGCTGTCGAGCTTGCCCGCATCAATGTTTTTCTTATTGTAACCGATTTTCAAAAGGGGATTAATTAATTCGGTTTCAATATTCAGCCTCTGGGAGAGATGACTGCTCAAACCTGATATCCTGGATGATCCCCCCGACAGATAGACATGCTTGATGTAATCCCCACCGAAAGTGGATCGAAAATAATCAACTGATCTTTCAATTTCCAAACAGATCGGTTCAGCGCATTCCAGAATAACGTTTTTTAGTTCAGCGTCTTCTTGTTCTCCTGGAAGACCTTCAATTTTGATTCTTTCCGCTTCTTCCGCAGAAACCTGATATCTTTCCTGAACGCCCTCAGTTATCGTATTGCCTGCTGAGGTAAAATCTCTTGTGAATATCGACATGCCGCCTTTAATGACATTAACATTGGTAATATTTCCACCGATATTCGCAATAACGACAATGTCACTATCATCAAAATCGTAATTAACCTCGTACATGGTCTCCAACGCAAAGGAATCCACGTCCATAATTGTTACGTTTAATCCGGCCGCCGTCACGGCATCCACATAGCTGTTCACGTCCGCCTTTTTGGCCGCAACAATAATGACATCCATCTGATTGGGATTATATTCGTTGTCACCGAGAATCTGGAAATCGTAATTGACGTCATCCATGCTGTCGAAAGGAAGATATTTTCCCGCTTCATCGCGAATCAGGTCCCGAAGTTCCGCTTCCTCCATTTGCGAAAGCGTTACTTTTTTGACGATCACGGAATTACCGGACAGAGACGTGACGATTCCTTTCCCCTTACAACCGGAATTACGAAAAAGTTCCTTTATTAAAGAGGTGAGCGATCCGGCATCTTCGACTGCGCCGTCAACAATCACGCCTTTGGGGACCGAGATTTGACGGAAGCGATTGAGAACACTGCCATGTGAAGTGGTTGTAACTTCAGCGAGCTTAAGAGAACTGGACCCGATATCCAAGCCGACGAGTTTCTTTGATCCTGAAAAAATTTCTTTGATATCCATTAAAACACCGTCATTTTCTTAATAGAATAAATAATTCTTAATCACTCAGCCAAGCGGTAAACGACGTCTCCTTTTTTAACCATTCCCAATTCATTTCTCGCTATGGTTTCAATATAACTCAAATTGCTTCTCAATAAAAGAATTTTTTCCGCCAATTCCTTGTTTTGCATCACAAGCGTGTCATTTTCCGATTTTAACTGAGCCAGTCGCTTGCTCATTAAATAATTATCTATCCCCCCCCGGTTGCCGAATGTTATTAACAGCGTCATTAAAAACAAAAAGGCAATCAGATACCTGCCAATTTTCATTTAACGACTTAACCTCCTGACAAAATAACATAGAACACATTGCGACCCTCATTGAGGGAAAACCTCTTCATGCGGTTTCTGTAAGGCCTTGGCCACTTTGAGCTCTGAATTTTTTCTTGTTGGCAAACCTTTTTCCATTTTTGCGATGGTCTGCGGTGTCAATTCAGCCTTTCGGGCGAGTTCCGATATACTCAGGGGGATGGCTTCCCGAAACTTTTTCACTTTATTTTTTCGACTATTTTCGGCCATAAAATTAAAGTATCTCTTTTAAGTTTGACTCTAAAAAACTCCAATTGCGAAAAAATGTCAAGAAAAAAATTAATAATGATGAAATTTATTTAATATACATTAATTTTAACTATTAATAAAAAAAATCGTTTATCCTCATTTATTATTGTTATCGGCAGGCTTAAAAATAACATTAGAAAAAAATAAACTTCCATGTGACTGACATCACTACAACGTGATTATTAGATAATTAAGAGTGAAATCAAGAAAAAAGAACGTATTTTAGAAAACGGTCGGCAAATTTTGCTGGCAGGCGCCCAGTAGAAATTTCCCGCTTTCTATCCATTCTTTCAAGATATGGGCGATTTGATTTGCTTTATAGTAACTCGACAGAGGGGCTGTTACGACTTTTTTCCCGTCAATATTAATCACACCACTGCGCAGTGCCTTATAAGTGACCTCGGCAACGGGCTTCAAATCATTCTTGGGGTAATCCATGCTGTAATCATAAACCTGTGCAAATATATCCTCGTCCCTGACAGCAGTGTATCGCGCCATTTCCTCATCCAGAATCGGTATGGGTACGCCTATGCCGACGTAGAGTGATACGCCATAGCCCTGGAAACTCGCGCCGGTAATCCACTCCGGGCTCATCTCTTTCAAATTACCGATCACGGCCAGCGTGCCCGCGCCCTCTTTGGGAACACCATTGGCACCCCGAATGACATTGGGATTATGCTGCGTTCCTGGCCAGGCGACAAATCCCTGGGCGCCGCCTAGAAAGATTCTGGTCCCCACGCCGATAGTGCGATAGTAGGGATCGTTAAACAGGGGGCTGAGCTGCCCGGAGGTTGAATAGGCGGCGTTGGCCATCCGGGGACGCAACATCCCCATATACGTATAAATCGTCGCATCCGATAAATTGACAGCGCAGTTGTAATTCTGATAAGCATTTCGAGGATTAAACAGTGTCGCATCCCGCAAATCGGAAAGCGTAATGTTTTTTTCAAATTTTCGCAGTGGGTAGCAGTCCGTTCCGTAACCTTCCGCCCGCAGTTTTACAACATTCCCCGACACCAGGCCTTCGATAACATGACCGCCGCCGTAGTTGAATTCACCGGGATAAACGCTATTTAAGGGATCGCCTTCCACCACTTCCGTGGCGCCCAGATAGCAGTCCACCGCCGCAATACCGCCATAGGCCGGCACATCGTTGAACCAAACCTTTGAAGCCCGAATCCTAGGCGAGGTGTGGCCAATATTCAGAAAAGCTCCCGATGAACACATGGCGCCAAACGTTCCCGTCGTCACCACATCAATACGCCTGGCCGCCTCCACGTCACCGTGCTTTTGGACGACATCGATCATTTCCTCAGCCGTAACCACGACGGCCTTGCCCTTCTTGATCTTGTCGTTGATATCGGAAATGGTTTTTGCGACTTTGAATTTTTTCATGACTCTTTCATTGCCCCTGGCAGACGAACTATGAAAGCCATATCACTGTTTTGCGAGAATTGCAAAACACCGCGTTCACCCGGAAAGAAATATCAGGTATGGCCGAAACCACCTGCGCCTCTTGAAGTATCGTTTAATTGAGACACTTCATTCCATTTTGCCTGAAACACTTTTTGAATCACCATCTGCGCCAGCCGCATGCCCCTTTGAACCACAAAGGGGACATCCGAATGATTGATAATGATAAGAGCGATCTCGCCCCGGTAATCGGCGTCGATGGTTCCTGGCGAATTTAAAAGCGTAATGCCATGATGAAGCGCCAGCCCGCTTCGCGGACGGATCTGCGCTTCATACCCCTCTGGCAGGGCGATGGCAATGCCTGTCGGGATTTTTTTGCGCTGACCCGGCGCGATGAGATCATCGGTCGGCACGGCCGCAAAAATATCCATCCCCGCTGCCTGAGCACTCATATACCTGGGCAGGGGCAGGTCTTCATGTCCTGAGATCTTGATAATATTGATTTGCAGCTGTTCCATAAGAAAAACCCTCCGTGACGTTTTTTTTCGCCACGGAGGGAAATAGCCTTATTTTACTTCAGCGCCAAGCGCTTCTTTGCGGCTTAAGCGGATTTTACCGGACTTGTCAATTTCCAGAACTTTCACGGTCACTTCATCACCTTCCTGAAGAACATCCGTCACCTTGGCAATTCGTTCCTTGGCAATCTGCGAAATATGGAGAAGCCCTTCCGTACCCGGCAGAATCTCCACAAAGGCGCCGAAATCAACAATCTTCTTGACCGTGCCCTGATAAATCTTGCCGATCTCCGCTTCCTCCGTGAGCCACTTGACCATCGCGACAGCACGGGCCGACGCTTCCGCATCGGCCGAGGCGATCGTGACCGTGCCGTCATCTTCCACGTCAATGGTGACGCCTGTCTCACTGATGATCTGGCGAATGTTCTTACCGCCCGATCCGATGACGGTGCGCACCTGGTCTGCTTTGACTTTGACGGTGGTAATTCTCGGCGCATACAGGGAGATATCTGAACGCGGCGCCGTCATAGTTTCGCGAATCTTGCCGATGATGTGGATGCGGCCGTTCCGTGCCTGCGCGAGTGCTTTACGCAGAATATCTTCCGTCAGACCGTCGATCTTAATGTCCATCTGCATGGCCGTCACGCCTTTTTCCGTTCCGCAGACCTTGAAGTCCATATCACCCGCGTGATCCTCGTCCCCCAGAATATCCGAGAGGATCACCACGTCATCGCCTTCCTTGAGAAGGCCCATGGCAATGCCGGCAACAATGTCCTTGACCGGCACGCCGCCGTCCATCAGGCACAAAATGCCGCCGCAGACCGTCGCCATGGAGGAAGACCCGTTGGATGACAAGATCTCGGAAACAATCCGTATTGTATAGGGAAACTCCTCGGCAGACGGCAGGACAGGAACCAGCGCCTTGCGCGCGAGCGCCCCATGGCCGATTTCACGGCGACCGGGACTGCGCAGCATCTTGGCTTCACCGACCGAGTAGGGCGGAAAATTATAGTGCAGCAAAAAGGTCCGGAGCTCCTCGCCGCCGACATAGTCCATTCGCTGCTCATCGGACGACGTACCCAGAGTCAGCGCTGTCAGCGCCTGCGTCTCGCCGCGGTTGAAAAGCGCCGAGCCGTGCGCGCGCGGCAGGACGCCCACCTCCGAGCTGATTGGACGGATGTCCGTGGAGGAGCGGCCGTCAATGCGGCGCTTTTCCTTAATAATCATGTCCCGTAAAATGCGCGATTCGAGATGCTCAATGATCCCCGCGACCTTTTTGGCCAGCGCCGCATCTCCCTCGCTGATAGTCTTGATCACCGCATTGCGGACGTCACCCAGTTTACTGTAGCGTTCGAGTTTACGCGGCAGGGCATAGCCTTCGGTAAGCCCCGGCAGCGCTTCGGCGCGAACGCGGGCAACCAGGTCCTCGTCCTCGACAATCTCCTGCGCCTGTCTTTTGGGCTTGCCAATGGCCTGGCGCATCTGATCCTGCAAATCAATCACGGGACGGATGGCTTCGAGGCCGAATTTGATGGCATCGACAATAATGTCTTCCGCAACCTCCTTGGCCTCGCCTTCCATCATGACCAGCTCGACATCATATGGACGACCATCTCTGCCGGGGGTCACCTTCCGGCCGACCAGAAACAATTTCAGTTCACTTTGCGCCATAGCCTCCGGTGACGCATTGGCCGCGAACTCTCCGTTGATCCGGCCGACGCGCACGCCGGCAATCGGGCCTTTAAACGGAATGTCCGAAATTTCCAGCGCGGCCGAAGCGCCGAGCAGAGCCGCCACATCCGGATCATTTTCCTTGTCCACGGACAACACCGTCGCCACCAGCTGTGTTTCCGAATAATAGCCTTTGGGGAACAGGGGCCGGAGCGAGCGATCGATGATGCGCGACGTCAGAATTTCTTTTTCATTGGGACGTCCTTCTCTTTTGAAAAAACCGCCGGGAAATTTTCCGGCCGCAAACGTCATTTCCTGATAATCCACGGTCAGGGGTAGAAAATCCACGCCCTCTCTTGTCGTCTTCAAAGACACAGCCGTCAGGAGCACCACGGTATCGCCGTAGTAAACCAGCGTTGCCCCGTCCGCCTGCGCCGCGACATAATTGGTTTTGATATTAATGGGTCGCCCCGCGAAATCCGCGCTAAATACATTACTCATTCATTTTCCTCCATCTTTCATTTTGGGTGTTGTGCCTGGAACCCGAAATTCAAGGGCGAAACGCAAAAGCCGACTGACACAGGTATTTCAATACTCGTGGCCAATCGGATTAAACTTTTGCCTTCCGCCCTTGAATGACGATACTTACTTTCTGAGGCCCAGACGTTTAATAATATTACGGTAACGCTCAACATCATCTTCTTTGATGTAGTTGAGCAATCTTCTGCGGTGCCCCACGAGCTTGAGCAATCCGCGTCGGGAATGGTGATCCTTCTTGTGGGTTTTAAAGTGCTCGGTTAAATACTCGATTCTGGCGCTCAAAAGAGCAATCTGTACTTCCGGTGAACCCGTGTCTTTTTCATGAAGCCGGTAGCCTTCGATTAATTCTTTTCTCTTTTCTACAGATAACACGCTTTTTTCCTCCCTTAAATTTACTATTTCTTTTTTAATTAAACACCCTGAGTATCCGGGCGACCTGGTTTTTCGCATCCTGCCTTGCCAGCTCCCCTGCCGCCAGAATCATCTGAGCCACTGCAACCAGCTGACCTCGGGTATCGACAAGCTTTATCATATCTCCCGCCGCAAGGAAAGCTGGAACATTGGATTCCAGCATCTGCGTATCCGGCTGAAAACCGGTCTTCAATTTCGCCACCGACTCCTCGCCGATCATCATGGCAACCATGGACGGCAGACATTGCGCCAGAGGGATCATCCGCTCACGCAGCGTTTCCGGCATCCTTGCCGCCGGATCTTCCAGCGAAACCGCCATAGCCTCAGAAAAAAAACCGCTTTTGAGCCTGCGCAATCCTGAAAGACAGGCGCCTGTGCCTAAAGCCTCTCCGACATCCGCACACACCGTCCGGACATACGTGCCTTTGGAACAGGACATCTCAAAGGTCACACAGGGAAAGGAGACCTCCAGGACGTCAAGCTTATAAATCTCCACGTCTCGGGGGGCTATTTCCGGGAACTCCCCACGTCGCGCATATTGATATAAAGGCTTCCCTTTATGCTTGAGCGCACTGTAGGCCGGAGGCGTCTGCCGAATCTTTCCCACCATCCGCCCCAGCGCCTGCCGGATCGCTTCTTCGGAGACGACTGCATCGGACTTCTGCGTCACAGCGCCTTCAATATCCTGCGTCTCAGTGCGCACTCCCAGAAGCATGGTCGCCCGGTAGGTTTTATTCTCCAGCGACAGAAACTGCGCAAGCTTGGTGGCTTCGCCGACGCAAACCGGTAAAACCCCCGTGGCCATCGGATCGAGCGTGCCGGTGTGCCCGGCTTTGCGCGCGCCCAGAATTTTCTTCACCCGGCTGACGACATCATGGGAGGTGCACCCGGCCGGTTTGTCGATCACGACTATGCCATCCATCAACGCTATAATGCCTTCACCGCCTGCCGCACCTGGTTTTTGATCTCCTCGATGTCGCCAGACAGCCGGCAAGCCGCTGCGTTGACATGCCCGCCGCCGCCGAATTGAGCGGCTATTTTTTCCACGTTGACCCGGCCTTTGGAGCGCAGGCTCAGCTTGTAGTTCTTGTCACCGATCTGCGAGAAGAGCATGGCAATATCGATCCCCTTCACGGTGCGCGGAAGATCGATAAATCCGTCCGTATGCTCCATCGTCGCACCGGTTTGCCGCAGATGGCCTTCCGTCACCACCATGGATGCCGTTTTGATATCCATATCCAGTTCCAGCGTTTCAAGCACTTTCGATAAAAGTTTCAGCTTAACCGGCGGGTCGCTTTCATAAATATTCTCAGAAATCCATTGCGGGTCCGCCCCGCCCTCCACCAGATCGCCCGCCGCCCGGAGGGTCTCCGGATGGGTACTGGAATAGCGGAAGCCGCCCGTGTCCGTCAGAATCGCCGCATAGAGATTCGTGCAGATCTCGGCCGTCATCTTCACATGCATCTTGCGCATGAGGCGGTAAAGCAGTTCTCCCGTGGAACTGGCTTTCGTGTCAATATAGCGTAGTGGACTGAATCCACCGTTGGACACATGATGATCAATGTTGATCAGCGTTTGAATTTTAGTCACATCCGCCGCCAGTCGGCCGACACGATCCAGTTCGGAGCAGTCCAGCACAAAACCCACATCATAGGAGGCAATGTCCCCAACGTCATGAACAATCGAGGCTGCCGCGGGCAAAAAACGGTAGTGGTAGGGCGTTGCGTCCTGGTTGCAGACGATCACGTCCTTGCCCAGCTCCCGGAGCATCAGATAAAGCGCCAGTTCCGACCCCAGCGCGTCGCCGTCAAGACGGACATGCGCCGTAATAAAGAACTTTTTTCCATGGGCGATGGCCGCGAGAATGTCTTTAACCATGACCCTCTTCTTCCTTTTTGATGTCAGCCAGCAACTGATCTATTCGGTGACCGTAACCGAAGGACTTATCATGAACAAACAGGATCTCCGGCACAAACCGAAGCTGCAGGCGATGCCCCAGCTCACGGCGCACAAACCCCTTGGCCTTGCCCAGCGCCGATTCAATCTCTTCGTTCAATTCGTCTTTTCCCATCTCGACAAAATAAATCTTGGCGTTTCGAAGATCGTCCGTCACCTTGACGGCGGTGATCGTCACCGCGTGCAGGCGAGGATCTTTGACACTCTTTCGCAGGATGTCGGACATTTCCGCCATAATCAATTCGCCGACCCGGTCCGCCCGTTTAAAATTCATCGTATTTGCCTTTTTCCCACAGGGTTTCCTGTAAAAAATCGGAAACCACCATTATTTCAATTTTTGATCCCAAAATTTCCGCCACATTGAGCTCATCGATAAAGCTCAGCAGGTGCTCCATTTTGCCATTGATATAGCGCGACTCATTACCGGCCATGGCAAATCCGATTTCGGCAAAGGTATGGTTGTCCAAATCACCGACCTGGGCGACAGACACATTGAACGCGTTTTGCGTGCGTTTGAGGATTTTGTTCAAAACGCTGCGCTTATCCTTTAAAGAACCGGATTGAGGGATCCTGAGCCGGACGATGCCGTAACCGATCACCATAAAGTGAATATCATCCCTGCTATAACTTTCTTTCGATGGTCTCCGTCACATAGGATTCAATCACATCACCCACGTGCAGATCGTTATACCCTTCGATCCCGATGCCGCAGTCAAAACCGGCCAGCACTTCACGGGCATCGTCCTTGAAACGCTTCAGAGACATGATTTTTCCGTCAAAGATCACGACACTCTCACGCACCAGCTTGATGCCGGAGGATCGGGCAATCTTGCCGTCGATCACATGGCAACCGGCAATAACGCCCACTTTGGGCACCTTGAACAGCTCGCGCACCTCGGCGCGCCCCTGAACCACTTCCTTGTACTCCGGCTCCAAGAGCCCCTCCATCGCCGCTTTCACATCAGCAATGACATTATATATAATGTCGTAGAGTTTGATCTCCACGCCTTCCTGGCTGGCCAGATCCGTCACCCGCGCGTCCGGACGGACGTTGAATCCGATGATAATCGCGTTAGATGCCGACGCCAGCATGACGTCCGTTTCACTGATCGCCCCGGTAGAGCTGTGGATCGTCTTGATTTGAACGTCTCCGGTGGAAAGTTTATTGAGCGCATCGGCAATGGCTTCGATGGACCCCTGCACGTCGGCCTTGAGAATGACGTTGAGATCCTTGACGCCTTCCTTGATTTTTTCATAGAGCTGCTCGAGTGTGATTTTGGACGACGACGACAATTCCTTTTCCCGCAGCTTACGCACCCAGTAATCGGCGATACTGCGCGCCTTCTTTTCATCTTCCACGCAGACGAATTCGCCGCCGGTTTGCGGCACACTCGAAAATCCGATGACTTCCACAGGCATCGCGGGGCCGGCTTCGCGGACGCGCTTGCCCTGATCGTTGATCATTGCGCGGACCCGGCCGAATTCCGTCTTGGACACAAACGCATCGCCTTCACGCAGCGTGCCCTGCTGAATGAGGACCGTGGCCACCGGGCCGCGCCCCCGATCCAGTTTGGCTTCAATAATGATGCCGCGCGCAGACAGCGTCGGATCGGCTTTGAGTTCAAGCACATCGGCCTGCAGCAGGATCATCTCCAAAAGCTCTTCGATGCCCAGTTTCTTCTTGGCCGACACTTCACAGAAAATCGTGTCGCCGCCCCAGGCCTCCGACAGCAGTCCGTATTCGGTGAGCGCCTGCTGGATCTTTCCGGGATCAGCGCCGGGTTTGTCGATTTTGTTGATCGCCACGATAATGGGCACGCCCGCCACTTTCGAGTGGTTAATGGCTTCCACCGTCTGATCCATAACGCCGTCATCGGCGGCCACCACCAGGACGACAATATCCGTCACCTGGGCGCCGCGGGCGCGCATGGCCGTAAAGGCTTCGTGGCCGGGCGTATCGAGAAACACGATGTCACGGTTATTAATGTTTACATGATAGGCGCCGATGGCCTGTGTGATGCCGCCGGCTTCCCCGTCGATGACGTTGGTCTGACGGATGGCGTCCAGAAGCGAGGTTTTGCCGTGATCAACGTGCCCCATGATAGTGACAATCGGCGCGCGCGACTGAAGATTTTCCTGCGTAGCCTCGGGCGTTTGCAGCGTGTCTTCAAATTCCAGTTCCGCCTTTTCAATCTGAAAACTGAACTCTGAGGCGACCAGCGAGGCAATGTCAAAATCAATGGACTGATTGATACTGGCCATGACGCCCATGCCCATCAGCTTATTGATCACGTCGCCGACCTTGACCCCCATGCGTTTGGCCAGTTCCCCGGTTGTGATGGTCTCTCCGACACGGATGCGCCGCTTAATGGCTTTGGGCACCGTGATTTCGGTTTTCTTCATCTTGACGGGCGCGCTGCGCTTGTCCTCACGCCATTTGGAGTAAATGACTTCCGTATCCTCGTCATCCTTGCGGATCTTCTTTTCGATTTTCTTGTCAATCGTCTTTCCGGCCAGTTTGCGGCGGGGCGCTTCTTTTTCCTCTTCAATGAAGACCTCCACCGGCCCCTTGCCCTTTTTCCGGGGCTTCTCCGGCTCACGCTTAATCGTCTTATCCGGCAGCGGTACGATAATCTTTTCGCCCGGTCTGGCCGGGGCGGCGGGCCTTGCGGAAATATCTTTTTTGTCCTCCGGTTTGGCGCCGCGATTTCGGGACATCATCGGCGGCTTCACGGGAATGATAATGGGTGGCTTTTTCGGCACCTTCACAGGAAGAATAATCGGTTCGGGCCTTGCAGGTTTTTCTTCGGTAACCGGCGCCGCTTGCGTCGCAGAGGAGGCCGTAACCTCTTCCGGCGCCGCTTTTACAGGTTCGCCCGGTGCCGCCAGCGTCGAATCTGCCGCCTGGGCGGATTCGACCAAAGTCGCCTCCACGTTGACTTTCTGCACTCCGATACCCTCGGGCTCAACGGCTCTGGTTTCTTCCTGCAAAACCTCCCCGGATGCCGCTTTTTCATCCTCCGGTTTTTCTTGTCCCTCTTCGGAGGCCTCGTCGGAGGCCTCAATCGGCACGCGCACCGCGCGTCTGCGGATAACCGTGGTCTTGATGCGCTCCTCAACAATCTGCTTGGGTGATTTGGCCTGCAAGTCCTCTTTGATTCGCTCGATGTCTTGATCTTCCAACGTGCTGGCGTGGGACTTCACGGTAATCCCCAATCTCTCCAGATGAGCAATCAGCTCCTTATTCTCCAGACCAAGTTCTTTGGCCAACTCGTGAACCCGCTTTTTAGCCATTCCCGAAACTCCCTCAATTGAAATGTTCTTTTGCTGACAACACGCTTACGCTTTTTTACGATCGCTTGTTTCTTCGTCCAGTATCCGTATCGCCTCCTGGATCCATTCCTGGCTTGTCTTTTCTCCGACCCCGGGGATCTCAGCCAGCACCTCAGGTTCGGTGGCCGCAAGCATCGCAATGCTTTTGATTCCCGCAGCCATCAGTTTTTCCACCATGGCCGGCCCGATACCGGGCACTTTGGTCAGAGCTTTATACCCGTCGTCTTCCTTATCCGCAGCCATGGTTTCACTCTTCACATCGATTTTCCAACCCGTCAGTTTGACCGCCAGACGAACATTCTGTCCGTTTTTCCCGATGGCCAGCGACAGCTGGTCGTCGGGTACGATGACCGTCATCGCACGGTTTTCGTCATCGACAAACACCCGGTTGACCTTGGCCGGGGACAGGGCGCTGGAAACGTACTTGGCCGCGTCTTCGGTATAGGGGATAATGTCAATTTTCTCCCCGCGCAACTCCTGCACGACACTCTGAACGCGCGAGCCGCGCATGCCCACGCAGGCGCCCACGGGATCAATATCCTTGTCTTTCGCCCTGACGGCGATTTTGCCGCGCTTACCCGGTTCGCGCGCCACACTGACAATATCAATGAGCCCCTCGGATATTTCCGGGACTTCCACTTCAAAAAGCGCCTTCAGGAGCGCCGGATGCGTGCGCGACAGGATAATTTGCGCGCCTTTGGTGTTTTTCTTGACTTCAAACAGATACGAGCGAATGCGCTCGCCGCGCTTGTAAGTTTCACGGTGAATCTGTTCCGAAAGCGGCACAACCCCTTCAGCCCGTCCCAGGTTCACGATGATATTGCCGCCTTCAAAGCGCTGCACAAACCCGTTGATCAACTCGCCTTTGCGGTCTTTGTATTCGTCATAGATATTGTCGCGCTCCGCGTCTTTCACCCGTTGAATGATAATCTGCTTGGCCATCTGAACGGCGATACGGCCAAAAGAACTGGTTTCAATTTTCATTCCCAGCGAGTCGCCCGGCTCCGCGCCCTCATCAAGGTTGGCCCTGGCCTCCTCCTTGGAAATCTGCGTTTCAGGATCCAGAACTTTATCGACAACCGTTTTAAACTGGAAAACTTCAATTTCCCCGACATCGTCATTATAATGGGCTTCGACATCCACGTTCTGCCCAAGTTTTTTACGCGCAGCCGTCAGCATGGCATCCTCAAGGGCTTCCGTGATAATATGCTTGTCTATACCACGGTCCTTACCCATCTGATCGATCAGGCGTTTCAGCTCTTGCAGCATCATTGACACATTCCTCCCTGTTATAAACCCGCGTCCCCATAAACCGGGACGTCCGGCTTTTCTTAGTCTTCCGTCTTCATCGCCGTCTCATCCACCAGATTGGCTTTGGCGATTTCGTTTTTAGGTATTGTGTAAATTTTACCCCCCACATCAACCCGAACCACCTTCCGGCCGTTTTCCTCGGCAAAATCCGCAAGCCTTCCCTGAAAATTTTTAATGCCGTCAATCTTGATATGGGTTTTGATTTTAATTTTTGACCCTTGAAATTTTTCAAAGTCACCATCGCGGGAGACCGGGCGGTCTAATCCGGGCGAAGAAACTTCCAGCGTATAGGGACCGCGGGACAAATCATGAACATCCAGAAGATCACCGAGTTGATTACTGAGCGTGGCGCAGTCATCCAGCGTCACACCGCCCTCCTTATCTAAAAAAAGGCGAAACACCCATCGGGAGTGCATCTTGATACACTCCACGTGAATCAGCTCCATCCCTTCAGAGACGGCCATAGGCTCGGCCAGTTGCCAAATTTTGTCTTTCAAATCATCGTACATAAAAACCGCTTCAGAAAATAAAAAAGTGGGCAAAAGCCCACTTCAGCATACTACTTTCAGTGATGGTTGGAGCGTTGCTACCATATAAAAAAAGGCAACGCAAGCACTATTTTACCACCCGGGGGTGGCTGCCTTGAGGCTGACAATCTGGAGCGGGCGACCGGACTCGAACCGGCGACGTCCAGCTTGGGAAGCTGGCATTCTACCACTGAATTACGCCCGCTCACGGGTGGGGACTTTGATTCAAGCCAGCTATTTTGTCAAGGATTTTTTAATTCAAACCGATGATGAGATCATCTCCGGTCAGATTCTTGCCGGTTGACAGGCGGGGGATTATCCGTTAAGAGGCGGCACCTTATCGGGAACGGATCGAGGCCTTTCCCTGCGCGGAACTAAAAATTCGGGTAGGGAACGGTTTAAAACCGTTCCCTACGAATGGGGTTAAGTTGAGCAAGCAACTTTTAAAGGAAATTGAAAAGCGGCGGACGTTTGGCATTATCAGCCATCCGGACGCGGGCAAAACGACGCTCACCGAAAAGCTTCTGCTTTTCGGCGGGGCCATCCAGATGGCCGGTGCAGTCAAGGCCCGCAAGGCCTCCAAGCACGCGCTCTCGGACTGGATGTCCATTGAAAAAGAGCGCGGCATCTCGGTCACGTCTTCCGTGATGAAATTTGAATACGCGGGTTGCGAAATCAATCTGCTAGACACCCCCGGTCACCAGGACTTCTCCGAAGACACCTATCGCGTGCTCACGGCCGTCGATAGCGCGCTCATGGTCATCGATAGCGCCAAAGGCGTGGAGACGCAGACGCAAAAGCTCATGGAAGTTTGCCGTCTGCGCAACACACCGATCATCACCTTTATCAACAAGCTCGACCGCGAGGGCCTCGCGCCCCTGGACATCCTGGCAGACATCGAAGACAAGCTCCAGATTGAATGCTCGCCGCTGTCGTGGCCCATCGGCATGGGTAAACGCTTCAAGGGCGTCTATAATCTATACACGCAAACCCTGCACCTGTTTACATCGGGAAAAGACCGGCGCTCCGACGGCGGGGTGCTGATCAGTGACTTATCCGATCCGGTCCTCGACGAGCTGCTTTCGAGTCAGGCCAATGAGCTGCGCGACGAAATCGCGCTTCTGGAAGGCGCCGCCAACCCCTTCGACATCAGACAATACTTGAAAGCCGGCCAGACGCCGGTGTTTTTCGGCAGCGCCATTAACAATTTCGGCGTTAAGGAACTCCTCGACGCCTTTGTGGAAATTGCGCCACCGCCCGTGCCCAGGCCAACGACCACGAGGCCGGTCAGTCCCGACGAAGAAGATTTCTCCGGTTTCGTCTTTAAGATTCAGGCCAACATGGACCCGGCACACCGCGACCGCATTGCCTTTCTGCGGGTCTGTTCGGGTCGGTTCGAGCGCGGGATGCACGTGATGCAACACCGCATCGGCAAGGAAGTAACATTGTCCAACGCCACCATCTTCATGGCGCAGGACCGCACCAATATTGACGAAGCCTACCCCGGCGACATCATCGGCCTGCACAACCACGGCACGATTAAAGTGGGCGACACCTTTTCGCAAAAAGAGCCGCTCAAGTTCACGGGCATCCCCCATTTCGCGCCGGAGCATTTCTGCCGCGTGCGCCTTAAAGACCCGCTGCGTGTAAAACATCTGCAAAAAGGCCTGACGCAGCTTTCCGAAGAGGGAGCCATTCAGGTATTCAAGCCGGTATGGGGCGCAGACAGCATTCTCGGCGCCGTGGGCGCGCTGCAATTCGATGTGACCATGTCGCGGCTCAAAAATGAATATAGTGTTTACGCTGACTACGAAAAGGCGGACTATACCACCGCCCGATGGGTCACTTGTGAAGATTCCAAAAAGATGGATGACTTCCGGAAGAAACATGCCATGAATCTGGCCATGGACACGGAGGGCAATCTGGTTTACCTGGCGCTTTCCGAGTGGCGCCTGTCTCACACCATGGAAGAGTGGCCGCAAATCCAGTTTCACAAGACCATGGAAAAAAGCTGAAATAATCGTTACGTTTGCGCTTTAAAATCATTTATGGTAAAAATGGGACGCCATTGAAATGCATTGAAACCTCAGCGGAAAGAAGGCGCGCATGTCTCGAAAAACAGGAATTGTAAAAGATGGTCGCTACTTGCAGCACACCGCCGGTTTTTCGCATCCGGAAAGCCCGGCCCGCCTGGCCTCAATCTATGAAATGCTGGACAATCCGGATACGTCCTGGAAATATCACGCCATCGACGCGCGAGTGGCCACACACGAAGAAATTGCCTACATTCACACAGATCACTACATCGACTTCGTAGCGTCCACCGCCGGAAAAAGTCATGTCATTTTAGATCCGGATACGGTCACCAGCGCCGAGACCTACGAAATCGCCAAACTGGCCGTGGGAGGCGTGCTCAACGCTATCGATGCGGTGATGACAGACGAGGTGAATAATGCGTTTGCTTTCGTCCGTCCGCCCGGACATCACGCAGGCGCCGGCAATTCCGCGGGCTTTTGCGTCTTCAACAATATCGCCATCGGCGCGATGCACGCCCGCTATCGGCACGGCATTAAAAAAATCCTGATTGTGGACTGGGATCTTCATCACGGCAATGGCACACAAAAGATTTTTTATGCGGACCGGCAGGCGTTGTATTTCTCGACCCACCAATATCCCTATTATCCGGGCACCGGCAGCTGGCAGGAAACCGGCGAAGGCATGGGCATGGGATTCACCGTCAATGTGCCGCTAAACCGCGGTGCGGATAATGGAACCTTTGTCTCGGTTTTCCGTAAAATTCTAAAGCCCATCGCTCTGGCCTACGAGCCGCAGTTGATCCTGGTCTCGGCGGGCTACGACACTTATTTTAAAGATCCCCTGGGGGGCATGCGCGTGACGCCGGAAGGTTTTGCCGCCATGGCACGCATATTGCTCGATATTGCAGATGAATGCTGCGGGGGCAAGGTGGTGGTGGTCCTGGAGGGTGGTTATCATGTAGCCGGGCTCACGTCTTGCGTTAAAGCCACTCTTGCACAAATGTGGGACGAAACCACCTGTGCCGAAGAAACGCTTGCCGGCATGGAAGCCGAGGCGGACGAACAAAATAAACCGGTGCTGGAAAAAGTTCTCTCTGTGCAGCGCCCCTATTGGGATGTTCTCTAAAAAGGAGGTTTTTTACTTGAAACTAAGCACGTCTGATGTTGAATATGTCGCGAAGCTGGCGCGGCTGGATATTCCCGGCAAGGAAAAAGAAAAGTTCACCACGCAGCTCAATGATATTCTTTTGTATATCGACAAGCTCAATGAGCTCGACACGACAGGCGTCGCGCCCATGACGCATGCCATCGCCGTCACCAACGCCTTTCGCGAAGACAAGGTTTCGGCCTCTCTGGGAACGAAACAGGCGCTGGCCAACGCGCCGGATGCACGGGGAGAATTTTTCCGCGTGCCGAAAGTTATTGATTAATTAAAGGCATCCGCTTGAGCCCTTGACCCATTTTACCTGACCGCCCTTTTTACGGATCTGTAAAAGACAAAAAAGTGCCAGCCTGCGGATCAATGAACATTTTTGGATAAAAATTTTGAGGAGCTTATGGAGTTATATTCGTTAACCATTCATGAATTGCAAGACCTGCTGAAAAAAGGCGAGGTCTCGTCCCGCCAGATCACCGAGTCTGTCTTTTCCCGCATCGACGCAGTGGAAGAGCGCGTCCATTCCTACATCCGCCTGATGAAGGAGAAAGCGCTGGCCCAGGCGGATCAAGCCGATAAAGACATTCAGCAGGGCCGGAGTCGGGAACTCACCGGCATTCCGGTGGCGCTAAAAGACATTGTCTGCACAAAAGGCATTCCCACCACCTGCGGCTCGCATATTTTGCACAATTTCGTTCCGCCCTACAACGCCACCGTGGTTGAAAAGCTGGCCGACGCGGGCGCAGTTTTTGTGGGCAAGGCCAACATGGACGAATTCGCCATGGGGTCATCCACCGAAACGTCGTATTTCGGACCGACGCGAAATCCGTGGGATTTGGAGCGCATTCCCGGTGGCTCCAGCGGCGGCTCGGCCTCGGCCGTGGCGGCCGACGAGTGCATCGCTTCCATTGGCTCCGACACGGGCGGCTCAATCCGACAGCCGGCGGCGCTGTGCGGCGTGGTGGGCATGAAACCCACTTACGGCCGCGTCTCGCGCTTTGGGCTTATCGCGTTTGCCTCGTCGCTCGACCAGTTGGGCCCCTTCACCAAAGACGTGGAAGACTGCGCGATCATGATGAATGTGATGGCCGGCTACGATCCGAAAGAATCCACGTCTGTCAAAGCCGAAGTGCCGGATTACCGGCAGTTTCTCGGCCGGGACATTACCGGCTGGAGAATCGGCATTCCTCAAGAATATTTTGTTGACGGCATCGATCCGGAAGTGTCCGCCGCCATCGAGAAAACCATTGCGGTGGTCAAGGCCTGCGGCGGGCAGATTGTGGATATTTCGCTTCCGCATACGCAATACTGCCTGGCGGTTTATTACATCATCGCTCCGGCCGAGGCGTCATCGAACCTCGCACGCTACGACGGCGTCAAATACGGCTTCCGCGCCCAAGGCGTCCGGGATCTCGCCGAGATGTACAACAAAACCCGCCAGGAAGGATTCGGCGCGGAGGTTAAGCGCCGCATCATGATCGGCACCTACGCGCTCTCGGCCGGTTACTACGATGCCTACTACGGCAAAGCCTCGCAGGTGCGCGCGCTCATCCGCCGTGACTTCGATGAGGCATTTAAGCGCTGCGACATTATCCTCACACCCACCACGCCGACGCCCGCCTTCAAGCTGGGCGAGAAAACCGATGATCCGTTGCAGATGTATCTGTCCGACATCTTCACCATCTCGACGAATCTCGCCGGCATCCCCGGCATCTCCGTGCCGTGCGGATTCACCAAAGCCGGCCTGCCGATGGGCGTGCAGTTTCTGGCCAATCATCTGGAAGAGGGGAAATTGCTGCAAATTGCCCATGCTTACGAAAAAGCCGCCGCTCTTGATAAAAGGAGGCCCGTTTTATAATGGATTTTGAAACTGTCATCGGGCTCGAGGTCCACGCCCAGCTCACTACCGAAACCAAGATATTCTGCAGCTGCTCAACCAAATTCGGCGGCGCGCCCAACAGTCACGCCTGCCCGGTCTGTCTGGGTATGCCCGGCGTACTGCCCGTGCTCAACAAGAAAGTCGTCGAATACGCCATGAAGATGGCGCTTGCGACCAACTGCATCATCAACCCGCAAAACGTGTTTGCGCGTAAAAATTATTTTTATCCGGATCTTCCCAAAGGCTACCAGATTTCACAATACGCCTATCCGATCGCCGAGCACGGCTTCATCTGGGTTGAAACCCACGGCGAAAAGAAGAGGATCGGCATCACGCGCATCCACATGGAGGAAGACGCGGGCAAGCTCATCCATGATGAAAACAACCCGTCAAGCTATGTCGATCTTAACCGCACCGGCGTGCCGCTCATCGAAATCGTGAGCGAACCCGACATCCGCTCCTCCGAGGAGGCGGCCGAATACCTCAAACGCCTGCATGAAATTCTCGTGTATCTGGAAATCTGCGACGGCAACATGGAGGAAGGATCATTTCGCTGCGACGCGAACGTCTCGATCCGCCCCCGCGGCCAGAAGGAATTCGGCACACGCACCGAGCTAAAAAACATGAACTCGTTTCGCAACGTGCAGCGGGCGCTGGACTATGAAATTAAGCGTCAGCAGTACCGTGTGGAAAACGGCGAGAAGATCATTCAGGAAACCCGCCTGTGGGATGACGCCCAGGGCGTGACCCATTCCATGCGCTCCAAGGAAGAGGCGCATGACTACCGCTACTTCCCCGATCCCGATCTGGTTCCGGTGGTCATCGATTCGAACTGGATCGATGAGATTCGTTCCGGCCTGCCGGAGCTGCCGCAAAACATGCGGGAACGCTTTGTCGCCGAATACGGCATCCCCGCCTATGACGCAGGCGTGCTCACCTCCGACAAGGCGCTGGCCCTTTACTACGAAGACGTCGTCAAGCTCTGCGGCAAGCCCAAAGTCGCAAGCAACTGGCTCATGAGTGAGGTTCTGAAATTCCTCAATGAGGATAAGCGCGACATCCGCGACTGCCCCATTGCCCCCCGGTCACTGGCCGACATGATCGGGCTGATTGAAGAAGGTGCCATCAGCGGTAAGATGGCCAAGGACATCATCGAAGATATGTATAAAACCGGCAAGCCACCTGCAGCCATCATCGCCGAAAAAGGCATGGTCCAGATCACCGATGAAGGAGAACTGGCCAAAACCATCGCGGCAATTATCGAAGCCAACCCCAATCAGGTGGCGCAATATCGAAGCGGCAAAGACAAGCTCTTCGGTTTCTTTGTCGGCCAGGTGATGAAATCAACCGGGGGGAAGGCCAATCCCAAGCTCGTCAATGATCTCCTGCAAAAGGCGCTGGCCGGATGATTCGACCCGTTTACTGGAAAAACAATTCCGTGGTCCTCATCGACCAAAACGCGCTGCCGCAGGTGGAGCGCTCCGTGGTTTGCACCGACTATCGGCAGATCATCGCGGCTATCCGCGACATGACGGTGCGCGGCGCGCCCGCCATTGGCGTGGCGGCAGCCATGGGCGCAGCGCTGGGCGCACTGACACTGGCCAACGCGCCGAAGGAAAGACTTCGGAAAAAATTTTCTGTCATCTGCCATTCAATCGCGGCGGCCCGTCCCACGGCGCGCAATCTCTTCTGGGCGCTTGAACGCATGCAGCGCTGCCTGGAGGAAGCGCTGGCCAGCGGATGCAAGAATCCCGTCAAGGCATTGATCGCCGAAGCCAAACACATCTGCGCCGAAGATATTGAAGCCAACAAATACATGGGCCGTCACGGGAGCGCTCTTCTCGGGGATGGTGACAACGTCCTGACGCACTGCAACGCGGGCGCTCTGGCCACCGCCGGTTATGGAACGGCGCTGGGCGTCCTCCGCGCGGCGCGCGATGAAGGAAAGCGTCTGCATGTTTATGTGGATGAAACGCGCCCGGTTCTGCAAGGCGCCAGACTCACCGTCTGGGAGATGAAAAAAGAAAAAATTCCCGCGACGCTCATCTGCGACAGCATGGCGGGCGCTCTCATGCAGCAGGGTAAAATTGATAAAATTATCGTCGGCGCGGATCGCATCGCGCAAAACGGCGATACAGCCAATAAAATCGGTACCTATTCGCTGGCCGTTTTAGCCGCAGCGCATGGCGTTCCCTTTTATGTTGCCGCGCCTCTTTCGACGTTTGACTTTTCTCTTCAAACCGGCGCGGACATTCCCATTGAAGAGCGAGACGGAGACGAGGTTGCCGGATTTCGCGGCATCGCCGTCGCGCCGAAAGGCATTCGGATTTACAATCCCGCGTTTGATGTCACCCCCGCGGCGCTGATTTCGGCCATCATCACGCAAAAGGGCGTCATTAAAAAGCCGGATGCCAAAAAGATCAACCGTTTGAAAAGCTTTGCGTATAAGTAAGATACCGTTAATGTTGTCATTCCCGCGGAGGCGGGAATCCAGTTTTTATGAAACGTTTTTCGCCTTCCATCTCGCCCGGTATCCACCCGGTAAACCATTTTGGAATGACCTCAAGAAATTTTGCTTCCCTTGGAGGAACAAACACCCACATGAAACTGCTGCTTTTTGACTTCGACGGCGTCCTGGTGGACTCGCTCGATGTGTATGAAAAAACCGTCACCGACTGCCTCAAGGTCATCGGCCAGCCGCTGTCGCGCGGCCGCGAAGAGTTTCTGGAACTCTTCGAAGATAATTTTTATGCGTCGCTTGCCGCGAAGGGCATCGACATGGAAAAATTCATGACGGCCTCTCTCGACATTCTGGCCGCGGTCAACTACGCCGAGATGAAGCCGTTTGACGCAGTGCGGCCGGTTTTGCGCGAGCTCAAGAAGAATCATCCCCTGGTCGTGATTTCGTCCAACGATACGCCCACCATTCGAGAGGCCCTGCGCCTGTATGATTTCGAAGGCATTTTCGACGAAGTTTTGGGATCGGATTTTATGCTGAGCAAAAAAGATAAAATCCTTCACGTCATTCAAAAATATGCCGTGGGCCTTCACGACATCTACTACATCGGCGATACGACCGGCGACATCAAAGAAGGCGCTCAGGCGGGCGTGAAAACCGTAGGCGTCACCTGGGGCTGGCACTCCAAAGACCTGATGGCCGCCGCCGCGCCCGACTATCTGTTTGATAACCCCGAAGATTTGCTCAAACTTCCGGACTATTAAAGTTTTTCCGCCCTGACGCCGATAAAGACTAAGAAGCAGGGAGGAAGAATTTTATGTCATCCGCATTTGGAATAGCGCTCAGCGCCCTTAAGGCCTTCGATATCAAACTCGACGTCAACGCCAATAATATCGCCAATGTCAATACGAATAACTTCAAAAAAAGCCGCGTCGAGCTGCAGGAAGCCTATCCCGGTGGCGTACAGGTGACCATTGAACAGGTCAACACTCCCGGCTTCTCCATGGGCGTAAACGAAAGAACCGGCGAAGAGCTCGAATCGTCCAACGTCAACCTCGCGGAAGAATTTGTCGATCAGATCGTCACCCGGTATGCCTTCGAAGCCAACGTCGTTTCGGTTAAAACCGCCGACGCCATGCAGCAGACGCTTCTGGATATTTTTACGTAATTTTCCTCCGAAAGCGCCATTTCCCGATTGACAGGCCAGCCCCTTTAACGTTAAATGTAGAATAGTTTTCCCACTGGAAGTGCCAAGGTCACTGGTGGGCCTCCTGGACTTCAAATCCAGTGTGGGGCGCTAGAACCGTCCCAGGTGGGTTCGATTCCCATGCACTTCCGCCATTGACAATCCAAGACAGTCCAAAGAAGTCTGAAACCCGTTAGAAATAGCGGGTTTTTTGTTGTCATTCATCCAAAGACGTGCTATGTGGTTCATCAAAGTCCATCTGTTTTTGGGGTATAATTTAAGAAATATACCCCAAAAAAAAACCAGATACCCCAAAAAAAGGAGAAAGCCTTATGCCGAAAAGAATTCTCCCACTTTCAGACGCTAAGGTCAAAAATGCCAAACCAAAGGCCAAAAATTACAAATTAACCGATGGGGGCGGTTTGTTTTTGTTGGTAACGACTTCGGGCGGCAAATTGTGGCGGCTGAAATACACCTACGCCAAGAAAGAAAAGTTGCTTGCTCTAGGTGCATATCCGACTGTTACCCTGTCTGACGCAAGGCAGCGCCGGGACGATGCAAAAAGGCTACTCGATAACGGCGTTGATCCATCGGACAATCGCAAAGCAGTTAAAGACGCCAAAAACGAGGCGGCGGCAAACTGTTTTGAAGTCATTGCGCGGGAATTTCATAACCATAAAAAATTCAAGTGGTCAGAGGAACACGCAGCAACTATTCTGACGCGCTTAGAAAAAGACGTTTTCCCGTGGATTGGTGCAATCCCCATCACGTCAGTGAGCGTAAAGGACGTCAAAAGCGTTGTGAAGCGTGTCCAGTCAAGAGGCACCTTCGAGGCGGCGCGCCGGATCCTGACAATCATGAGGCAAGTTTTCACTCACGCCGTTTCAAACGAATATACTCAACACAATATCGTGCAAGGCTTAGAAATTGACGATCTTCCGCCCACAAGTGAGACCAGAAAGCACATGGCGGCGGTGACTGACCCAAAGGAGCTTGCCCCACTTCTTCGCGCAATGGACGCATATCGGGGCGGCTTTGTCGCGCAGTGTGCTTTAAGATTACTGCCCTTGTTCTTTTGCCGACCGGGAGAACTCCGGCACCTAGAATGGAAGGATATTGACTTCGATGGTCAGCAAATCAATCTTCCCGCATCCAAAATGAAGATGAAGGCAGATCATATAATCCCTTTGTCGGCACAGGCAATGGTCATCCTGCGGGAACTGCAACCACTGACCGGACATGGGCAATATGTGTTTCCCTCAACGCGGTCTTTTTCGCGTTGCATGTCAGACAACACGATCAACGCGGCATTTCGGCGTATGGGCTTTGACGGCAACACAGTAGTTGCCCACGGCTTCCGGGCAACGGCTCGAACGCTTTTACATGAAGTCTTGCAGTTTACACCTTACGCAATCGAAGCACAGCTTGCGCACCGGGTGCCGGACGTATTAGGCCGTGCCTACAATCGAACGCAACACATTGATGAACGGCGGCGCATGATGCAAGTATGGGCGGATTATTTGGACGGATTGAAACAGGGGGCAAAGGTGATTCCGTTTAAAAAAAATGCAAGTAACGCTTTGTAGTGTAACAGAGTGCAAATAGACTATTGACAAGCGATATGAATCTGTTTTATAAGTTAAGCACAATTTAGCTCGCCTGCGGCGGCATGCAGGCTTCCTTCAGAATGGTGATAGGAAAAATCCCCGTTTGACAACAGCACCAACATCGGGTTGGGCCTAGGGTCAGGGGGTATCAGCCGATTGACCAAGGAACATTTCCAAGGCCTCGGAACGTTTAACCACGTTTCCGAGGCTTTTTTTTGCTTCGGAGCGCAACCAGAAAGGATCGCTCCTATGTCACAAGAAACAACGCAGCTTCTTCGCCTAAAAGATGTTCTTAAAATTATGCCCGTAAGCAAATCCACCTGGTGGGCATGGGTTCGTTCCGGCTATGCCCCTGCGCCGATTCGCCTCGGTGAGCGGTGCACATGCTGGTCTCGCGCCGCGATTGACAATTTCATTTCCGAGCGCGGCGAGGTGTAGCCATGATGAAACTTATTGATCGGTTATACCTGAAGCACCTTTTATCGCGTCTTGAAAAACAGATTAGTGGAAATTGTTTTGACCGGGTGCTTTCACGTCGGATTGATGCTGTCCGTTTCTTACTGGAGGTGAAAAACTGATGGATGCTATCACCGACTTTAGAACAGCCATGCAGGAAGCGGGCATCGACGCGCCTGCGGAGATTATCGCAGACAAAAATCTGCATCGTTTTCCCACTGGCGGCAAAGCCAAAAATAAAAACGGCTGGTACGTCTTCTACGCTGACGATCCGGCGTCGGGCGCTTTCGGTGATTGGAAAAGCGGCGTTAATGAAAAATGGTGCAGCAAAAGCCACAACACCATGACGCCAACAGAAAAAGCCGCGTATGCGGAAAAGATGGAAACGGCCAGACGCCTGCGGGATGAAGAGCGCAAACGTGTGCAGGCAGAATGCCGGGCATGGTGCGCGGAGGCATGGGAAAAGGCGCAACCGGCGAGTGACGATCATCCTTATTTGAAACACAAAGGCATCAGCGCCCACGGGCTTAAAGTTTTCAACGGCAGCCTGATTATTCCTCTCCAGGACGTAGCGGGAAAGCTTCACGGATTGCAGTTTATCTCACCCGATGGGAACAAAGTCTTTAAAACCGGAACCGTTAAGACCGGGCATTTCTTTAAGATCGGGCAGGGTAAAGACAATACCATCATTATCTGTGAAGGATTCGCCACCGGCGCAACTACCCATGAAGCCACCGGGCACACGGTTGTAATAGCCTTTGACGCAGGCAATCTGCTTACCGTGGCGCAAAATCACCGATTAATATTTCCAAATATGAAGATCGTCATTGCCGCCGACGATGATCACGCCACCGATGGGAATCCAGGACGGACGAAGGCCACCGAAGCGGCACATGCTGTCAATGGCGTGCTGGCGATTCCTGTTTTCCCGGATAATCGAGGGCCGAAGGATACGGACTTCAACGATCTGGCGCGCCTTTCAGGTTTAGAAACTGTCAAGGGATGTATCGAGGCGGCGGACATGCCCCCCAGCGAGGCCGTAACCGTCTGTAAGGTTAATACGCTTGACGAAGCCGTGCAACGTCTGGCGGCACTGTCTCCGATGGAATATGACCGGATACGCAAGAGGGAAGCTAAAGCCCTTGGCATCCGCATCGGAACGCTTGACGCTGAAGTCAAAGAGGCGCGGCAGGAAAGCGACGATGACGGAATGCCCTTTGAGACCGTGGAACCGTGGCCAGATGCGGTTGACCCGGCAAAGATGCTTTCGGAAATTTCCGCAACAATCCAGCGATTCATTGTTTGCAAAAAAGAGACTTCGGAGGCTACCGCTTTATGGATTGCCATGACGTGGCTGATGGATGTTATTCAAGTTGCACCATTGGCAGTCATCACCGCACCGGAAAAACGTTGTGGGAAAACTCTTCTATTGTCGCTTTTGGGAAAGTTGGCAGCCAGGCCGCTCACAGCCAGCAACATATCACCGGCGGCACTGTTCAGATCGATTGACGCATGGGCGCCAACGCTATTGATTGACGAGGCCGACGCTTTTTTGAAAGACAATGAAGAGCTTCGGGGCCTTCTAAATTCCGGGCACACAAGGGACTCCGCTTTTGTCATCCGAACCATGGGCGAGGATTTCAAGCCGACAAAGTTTTGCACATGGGGAGCAAAGGCCATTGCAGGAATCGGCCACGTTGCCGACACGCTGATGGATAGGGCGATTATTTTAGAACTGAGGCGGAAACTTCCTCATGAAAAGGTGGAGCGTATTCGTCAGGCAGATCCGATCCTATTTGACGAACTCCGGGCTAAGCTGGCGCGTTTTGCTGAAGACTATGCCGAAAGTGTAAGAAAAGCGCGTCCGCCACTACCACACAGCATGAATGACCGGGCACAGGATAATTGGGAGCCGCTTCTTGCTATCGCTGAGGTAGCTGGCGGCAACTGGCTTTTGACTGGGACACAAGCGGCGCTTTCGTTATCAGGTGAAGACCGGGCGTCTATGAGTATTGGCCTTGAACTTCTCTCCGATGTTAAAAATCTGTTTGATGAAAAAGGACTGTCACGTATTGCGCTTTCTGAAGTTGTCCGGTTGCTATGCGCCGATGAAGAAAAACCGTGGGCGTCATACAATAAGGGATTCCCGATCAAACCCCGGCAGATTTCTAAAAGGCTGGCCGACTATGGCATCCAGAGCAAAACCATTCGCGTTGGTCTGGAGACCGCGAAGGGATACGAGAGAAATCAGTTCATTGACGCATATACTCGTTATGTATGTCCCGAAAATCCGGTAACACGGTCACAAACGAATAAGATCAATGATTTAAGTGTAACTGAAACGTTACATGTTACCGAAGCCCCAGTAACACCGCCTTTGGATGTTACTGAAATTCAGTCACGTTACCGGCGTGTTACCGAAGAAAATACGGATAAGATACCGTTATCATTGAAATGTGACTATGTTACCGAAAAAACACCTCGCCTAGAGGAAATATATTTATCAGAAACCGATATTTCGGAGGTGTCCCTGTGAAAGTCCGAGTTATTGAGCAATTCAGCACGGCTAAAGGCGTGATTCCCGAAGGCACGATTATCAACATCCCCGAAACGCTTTTTGATCGTCTTCAGGGGAAGGTTGTTAGAATCTCCCCAGCGGATACAAGGAAACCTTTGTCAGAAGGCAGGCGGGAGACGCTGGCGCTGGTAGCCGATGGAATTTTGGAACAAACGGTTATCGACATTCAGACGGGCGGCGTCTGGAACCACACATCCGACGTAACCGCCATTGAAGATGAAATTAATCGTCTCCACCGGGCATTACTGGAAGGCGCGGCCCAACTGGAGACATTCCAGCAGGCCGTGGAACAATGGAAAACCACTGGAACACAAACAAGGCATTAACGCCACCGGTAGGTGGATGGAGGGGGTAAGTATTTAAAGCATGAAAAATATTAGAGATAAATCGAATAAAAGCGTGAAGGGTGACAAACGGCGGCTATCATCGGCGGCGGATGTTCGGCTGTTTCTTTCCGGCTTGATTCGAAACGTGGAAGCTGACCGCATAACAGAAAGCAAGGGGAAAACCTTAACCTATATGGCTTCTGTGTTGTTGCGGGTGATTGAAGGCGGCGATCTTGAGAAACGGATTGAAGCACTGGAAAAACAAACCAATGGAGGTAAACCATGAATACCAGTTTAAATAAAAGAATCAGAGCCCTAGAGACAAATGTTCGGACTGGCGCAATTCCGCAAAAGGGAAATATTGTTGTCGTTTCATATCAAAGCAGTAATGATTCGGAGCGTGAACGATTGATTCAAAATCGCTTGTCCGAGTTGCGCAAAAAATACGGTCCGGACATTTCAGCGGATGATTTATTGATTGTCGCCATAAGAAAATTCGGGATTTAATTAGGAGGGGAACATGAATTTATCACACAGAATCAGCAAGCTCGAAAATTTACAGATGTCGGACAAGGGCCATCACAGACAATTTACAGACACAGAACTGGCGGCGCGCATTGCGTATTTGCTGGATCAGGCAAAGCGCGTCGAAGAAACAGGCATCAAGCCTGAAGGTTGGGACGCGCTCAGCGCGGCGATATCACGGATCAACAAAATCATGGATGAGGCAGCATACCGGGATTCCCAAACGACTTAACATCTCACAGCGACGGACAAATTGAAGTGCTTACCAATCCCGTTTCAAACCGGACGGGCGAAACGGTTGACGCAAAAACTGGATTCTATTTCCCCTTCGGTTATGGTAAGTTTTCACACGTCATAAATCGAAGTGCGGAGGGCTGTCCGATGAAAATCCGATCCATTATCGCTGTGGTCTGTTTTTTTTCAATATTCTTTTACACTGGCATTTTGTCTGTTGCTGTTGTGTGCGAGGCACAGACTAAAAAGCGAAATATCGACAATTTAAGCGCAACAGAATGGTTTAAAATAGGCAATAGAATGTACGATTCTGGCCGCCACTCCGAAGCAGTAAAAGCATTCACCAAGTCTATAGAAATCAAGCCGCAGCTTGCAGTGGCTTACTATAACCGCGGGCTTGCTCACACCAAACTTGGCAACAATCAGCAGGCGATCAAGGATTGCAGTAAAGCTATAGAACTCAATCCTCAGCTTGCAGGGGCTTACGTCAACAGAGGGTTCGCTTATAGCAACCTTGGCAACCCTGAGCAGGCGATCAAGGATTCTAATAAAGCTATAGAACTCAACCCGCAGCTTGCAGAGGCTTACCTCAACAGAGGGGATGCTTACAGCAAACTTGGTAATCATCAGCAGGCGATCAAGGATTGCAGTAAAGCTATAGAAATCAATCCTCAGCTTGCAGAGGCTTACCTCAACAGAGGGCTGGCTTATAGCGATCTTGGCAACCCTGAGCAGGCGATCAAGGATTCTAATAAAGCTATAGAACTCAATCCTCAGCTTGCAGGGGCTTACGTCAACAGAGGGTTTGCTTATAGCAATCTTGGCAATCCTCAGCAGGCGATCGAGGATTCTAATAAAGCCATAGAGCTTAATCCTCAGCTTGTAGAGGCTTACCTCACCAGAGCGGGTGCTTATAGCGATCTTGGCAATCATCAGCAGGCGCTCAAGGATTATAATAAAGCTATTGAACTCGACCCGCAATATGTAGAGGCCTATAATAACAAGGGACTTGCTTATTGCAATCTTAACAACTTCAAGCAGGCGATTAAGTATTATAATAAAGCTATAGAGCTCAACCCGCAGCATGCCGCGGTCTACAATAATCGCGGTCTTGCTTATTACAATCTTAACAACTTCAAGCAGGCGATAAATGATTTTACCAAGGCCATTGAGATCGACCCGCAATATGCAGAGGCCTATTATAACAGGGGGCTTGCTCACGCCAAACTTGGCAACGAACAGCCGGCGATCAAGGATCTCAAAAGTGCAGCCAAATTAGGTTATCAACCTGTACAAGAATTTTTGAGATCACAAGGTGTTGATTGGTAAAGACGTACCAGTCTGTGCGTTATGCAGATGCTTTGTGGTACGCATCCCCGCGCAGCCGATATTGGCAAAAAAGCCGCCGGTGCTATTGCCCCCCCGATCAACACAAGATACCGGCGCAAGCTCCCCAAATATGCACGCACGGGGAAAGCTTAACAGCCAAAAGACAAGCTGATTGACATTCTTAAAAAAAAGTGGAGTATCTCAACGAATAATTTGAACAAAAATAAAATCCGACAATGTTAAAGGCTGTGTCTTTTATCGGAAAACACAAAGGGGAAGCTGCTACTATCGACACCGTGGATCACATAGAATCATTGGTGTTTCCGAAAATAAGCAAAGACAGCATTTCGCAGTTAATCGACAAAGGGGTTCAGAAGGAAGGAACCAAACGCATCGCCCAAAAATGGGGCAAGATGATAGGCAAAGTAAAAGGCGAGAGCATTGTCATCAGAAACAACGATCATCTGGAAGAGCTAAAGAAAATAAATGATTCTGTCGGCGGAGATTACAGCCCATACACCCCTATCTTTGAAAACGCCCGGCGTATGCGCGACATGGGCATCGAGAATGCCGAAATGGAGCGGGCGGCTCTTCGTGAGTTTATCCAATACCGGGCAGGACTGAAAGAAGCCGACAAAGCAAAGATGCTGGAGCGGGGCTTGATCGGTAAGAACGTGGGCCAAGATTTCTTCCCGACACCGAAAGCAACCGCAGAGGAAACGGTGGATAAGGCTGATATATCCGAAGGAATGGACATTCTTGAGCCGTCGGCCGGAAATGGGAATATTGCCGAGGCGATCAGAGACGCTGGGGCGAACCCGGAAGCAGTCATCTTCCTTTTTTGTTTTTGGGGTATTTATAGGGGTATGTGATAAATTATCAATTTTAATTTGTGATATATTTCATATATTTATATGATTAATTGGCTTCCCATGCACTTCCGCCAATTTATTTTCCAAGGCCATAGTCCCCGTGTGCGGCATTCAAATGACTTCAATGCCCTCGATCTGAAACTTTGTTCCGGAAAGAAGCGTATAATTTTGCGACGAACAGGCCGGGCAAACAATCGCTTCTCCGGCGTAGCTTGCGCGGTTGATTTCAAAATCTTTTTCACAGTCGGTGCAGTGGCACACGATGGGATCGGGAATCACCAGAATCTCGGCGTCTGCGGCAATGGTGCCGCGGCTGATATAGCGGAAATACCGTTCAATCCATTCCTTCTTGATATCGCGAAGCGCTCCCAGCCTGAGCACAATGGTGACCACTTTTGTGGAGTCCGTCCGCCTGGCGTAGGCCAAAGCCGTGTCCAGAATATTCTGTGTCAGGGGAAGCTCGTGCATGGGGTTTGCCTAGGGTTTGGCTTTGGCGGCCATTCTGGCCTTTTCGATTTCAGCTCTCTCTGCCGCCATCCGCTCCTGACTATCGAAGAACTTGTCATCCAGGGGAAGCATCAGCTGGTCGTCGGGCTTTCGCTCCAGAATCAGCGCATCCGTGGGACAGGTGGTAACGCACAGTCCGCAGCCGAAACATTTGTCGCGGTCAAAAATTACTTTTTCATCCGGACCGACGCTCAGCGCCTTCATCGGACAGCGATCGACGCAGGCGCCGCAATCCATACAGGCCTCGTCGTTTTTCGTGCATTTGTAGTTGCTCCAGGATTCAAAGCCCGTGCCTCGGAAAATTTTGGCGGCCATCAGAAAGCCGCAGTGGCATTTGGCGCAATTGCAAAAACCCGAAGAGGTTTTCGCGTGCGACGCCTGGATAAAATGACCGGCCTTGTCGTCATGGCGCACAATGTCCAGCGTCTGCTGCACCGTCAGCACGCGCGGATGTCCGATGTTGGTTTCCAGGCTGTACTCGGCGGCCTTACCGAACATAATGCAGACATTCATCTCATCCACGCAGGAACAGTGCTTTTTGGCAAACGTGGCCACCTTGCGGCACGCGCAGTCCGTGGCGGCAATCAGCGTCTGCTTTTTAATGATGCTTTCAATATCGTCATAATCGAGAATTTGTCCGTCCCGGACGGCATCGGCGCGGACAGGGACGATGCGGGCGGATGGGAATATGATAATCCATCAGGACTTTCCCGAAACCCTCCACGTAGAAGCGCCCCATGTTCACGGCGTCTTCCTGATCGATGCGGTCCACGTTGAATTCCCAGATGCCGTGGATAAAAGGAATGATCCGGTATTTCTTTTCGGCCCCTTCGCGTTCGAAATACAAAAGCCCGCGGTGGGCCATCGATTCAAGCTTGCGTGCCGTTTCCAAAACGTCCATTCCCAGATCGGCTGCAACCTGTGCGGGCGTCTGCAAGCCGCGCTTCATCCGGATAAAAAGATCCGCATCCTCGGGCGAAAAGACTTTTTTCAAAAAGACCATCTCGGAGCCTTTTTCCGTTTGGGGATAGCCCTTGGTCAAAGAATCCAGTTTTTGTCTTAACCGTTCGTAAATCTCTTCCGCCATGAAAGAACTCCTTCAGACCGTATTTATTTTCGCCCGCAGCTAATGATCTTCAGCCCCTGCCGTGAGACCCTTCGCTATTTCGGAACGATTTGTCAACCCCTGGCAAATAGCCCGAAGCGCTGCAAAACGAAACGTAAAACAGGCGTGTGACGAGTCTTAATCTAAAGGCGTACCGGATTCAAGCACGAATCCCCGAATGCGCCGAAATGAGTCGAATCAAATACCGTCCATGCCCTTTGGTAAAGATGGATAGTCAAAGGCCTGATCTTACACTAAAAGACATTAAAGCTTAATGAATACAGCTGAATTGATGATCAACTTAACAATTGAAGGGCGTTTATCACTCCGAAATGTCAACAATGAAGATTTGTCCTGAATGAAGATGTGATCCTCGCTAGTGTAGTGCGTCTAACACTTCTTTACATAATAAAAGGTATGATGCCCTGTTTTGTCATTCCCGCGAAGGCGGGAATCCACTTTTTCCGAAGATTTCTGGATTCCGGGTCAAGCCCGGAATGACTAAAAAGATATTTCTGACGCACTACACTAGCTCTTCTGTCCTCCGCTGGCGGAGGTGGCGCAAAGCGCCGGAGGTGGATGTTTTAGCCTTGGATCTTGCTCCTTGTTCCTTGCTCCTTTCGCCTCGCACTTAAATCCTTAAACCATTTCTCCTGTCCGCAAACTGATAACCGATACCGAATTGTCAATAATTAAGATTTGAACAAATCCAATGACGTTAACAACTCCACCCCTTTGTTCCCTGAAGTGTTATGCGCTATAAAATATTTACGCTGGCCGTATTGTGGAGCAACAGATAATAAATACCATCGCTCAGGGATAAGCTTCTCGCACCCGCTCCCATATCAATCTGCCGGAAACTGCTGTCGTATATTTTCCAGCGGCCATCGGCGTCAACCGGGGCAATCACCACTGTTTTTGTCGCACCGACAGCATTTAGCTGCCGCCATTCGGACAATCCTTCTCCGCCAATGGGCACAATATTAATACCATCGGCAAGCGCCGCCACTGTATCGCCGGGGCGATACAGATAACTGCCGCGATGATGAAGCCACTCCTCACCGGAGCGCATTTCAACGAAAACATCATCAATATCTCGTCCATTTATTTGAGGAATCAGAAGCGTCATTGCCGCACGGAAATCGCCAAACAGAGGATTCACAACCTGAAATCCATCTTGCTGCACGACCAGCATATTATCCACGGCATGCAGAACAATTGCCGGCGACGACCACTTGTCCAGAAAATCGGGATGCTCATTGGTCAGAAGCCACTTTTTGCCAAGCCGCGCCGTCCACACTTCCGGAAGCAAGCCTGCGGCGTAAACTTTCTGCGCATAGACGAGCGAATCCTGATAATGGCCGTATCCGGTGACATAGCGGGTAATAAGATACTGGCGTCCGTCGGCCGTCACAAAAGAGATTTCCGTTCCGGGATTGGCGTCATTGCTGAATCGATCATTATCGCGCATTTTCAAATCGGCAAACCAACTTTGCCAGGAACTGCCTGTCTCATATTTATAAATGCTCAGCGAATTGGCAGACGCTTTCCTGACCTCCATCAAGCTGCTGTTGCTGGTGTAATATCCGCAAACGGAATCAAGATAACCCTCCGCCGGCATCTTTTCCGGGCGCGTCAATATAATCAACGGTTCGGGCATCGCTGCAATGCGCCCTTTCTCGAAAAGCGCCATGAGCAGAATGCGCTCGGCAATAACAATGGCATTGGCCGAGGCGAAACCGCCTGAAGCGCCCATAACAATCACGGCCAATCCTTCATCCGGAGCAACCGTCATGACAGAGCCAAATAATGGAACATCGCCTCCCTTTTGCCAACCCGTAACATCAACGGCGCGCAGACCAGGCTGTAAAACCGTGTCCCATCCTAAACCAAAACTGGACGAATAGCTTTTGACCGGATTGAATTTCCCCGTTGTCTGATCAACCCCCATAGCGGCAACAGAAGCAGGACGCAAGATGCGCACATTGCCAAGCGCTCCACCGCCGATCAACATCATCGCAACTTTGGCCATGTCCGCAGGTGTGCTGTATAAACCGCCTGAGCCGAAGGTATTGAGAAACAGCTGCGGACGAAGATTTCCCTCGCTGTCATATCTTTTCACAAAACTGTCCGCAGGAAAGTAATCCAGCGGATAATGACTATGGCTCATGCCGAGCGGGGTAAACACTTCGTCCTGAACAAACTGCGCATAACTTTTGCCGGTAACGGCCAACACAAGCTCTTCCACCATTGTAAAGCCATCGTTGCAATAAACATTGAGGTAGCCGGGCATGTGTTTGAGTCTTTTCGTCTTTAGTGTATTTCGTATTTGAGCCGAAAAGCTGAAAGAAAGCGGCGACGTTGTTTCCGCATTGCGCTCATCCGTGCCGGGGAATCCCGCCGCGTGGTTTATGAGCATTCTCACCGTAATCTGATTGTATTCAGGCGAGAGCATGGAAAACGAGGGAATATAGTTGACAAGCGGCGTATCAATAGCGACAAAATCAAGCTCAACCAGTTTCATTACGGCAATCGCCGCCAGCATTTTACTTGTCGAACCGATGCAATACATTGTATCCGTGCCGGGAGCAGTCAGACTTTCCTTGTCTGCGTAACCGAAAGTCTCCAACCAGACCACTGTGTCCCCATCAACCAGGGCAAGGGACAAGGAGGAAGCGCCGGTTTTATTCATTTGCTCCTGCACCGCCTTGCGACCTTCGGTTTTGGTCAGGCTGTAATCAAAAGCAGAATCTGACGAAGAGCAGCCTGTCAGCATGATGATCAAGCCCGCAAGAAAAATAGTCGCCAGGCAACGCCCCGTTTTTCCCCGTTTGAATAAAATGATAGTCAAAGCTTTATCCTTATCTAATAAGAGATGACTTACTTTGGAAAGCAGTATAGAAAGCGCGTCTTTGTATGTCAATAATAGTTTGGCCAAATGCCGATACTGTTTGAACATCAATAGTTTCAAAAACACATAGCCTGTGGCCGTCTTCGCAACCCTGTATGACCTTCCAGTTTCATTTCTACATTTTTCATTTACAAAACTGCGCAGTAATTGTGCCTGTCACATTTATTTTCCCTGTTTGCCGCGGCAAATCGCCGGAATCAGACAGTGGCGCCAGAAAAGGACGCCGAATTCTCAAGAATAAAGATTTATCCCGCACCCACCCCCGGCCACCTGACCGCGCTCGGAAGCTCCAGCAAAGATAACGGTTGAATATGCGGAAGGGGATTATCCGATTGATATTTTGAAGCCCCCGATTACCCCCCCCCAATTGAAGGATGTCCCATTTTTCCACTCAGATGCTCTCCGCGTAAGCGAAGACGGCGTTGACGTAGGCTTTTTGATGGTTGTAGCGGTAGACGGCCCGGCGCATTTTTTTCACGTTGCCGGTTTGCCAGCCCACCCGACGGAGGTAATTAGCGACGCTGGCAAAAGCATCGGGATAATCATACAGATCGATGATCCCGTCGTTATTGTGATCCACGGCAAACATAACATATGAAGAAGGCATAAACTGGGGAATGCCGAAGGCGCCGGCCCAGGAGCCTTTCACGGCAAACGGGTCTATGCCCCATTGCTTGCATGTCTTTACCCAGGTGACCAGTTCTCTGCCGGCCATGCGAACGCGCTTTGATCTTTTGCTGAGCAGGGCCATCGTATAAAGAGAATTGAAAACATCATATTCGCCGAGATGCTCTTTGAAATTCGTTTCGACCCTGATAATAGCCACTATATAATTGGCGGGGACACCATAGAAACTTTCCAGCCTCTCAAAGAGTTCTTTGTTTTCCGCTATGATTCTTTTTCCGGATTCAATAGACTCCGGCTTGAGCAGACCGAACTCCTCATCGAAGTAACGGAGCTTTCTCTTTTTCTTGCCGCCTTCTTTCGGTACCGGTGACAAATAGATATGATGGTAAATTTCGAGACGCTCGTCGGAAAATATTTCATCAACCTCATCGGAGCTGATGCCGGCCTTACGGAAAGACGCCTGCAAAGCGGATCTGCGCTTTTCCATACTTCCCGGAAGCACCGCTTTTTCTTTTTTTTCGCCACGGTTCTTTTTTACCGGGGTTTGTTCTCCCGTTATTTCATTTTGGATTACCGTACCGGCAATTTCTTCTGTCGGAGAACCGATATAGTCCGCAATCGCAATGCCGCAGACAAGAAACATGCAGGTAAATAATGCCGCAACGGCCGCAACACCTGTTTTCAAAGTATTCATCTGCCTCCGCATCAGTTCTAAAAGGATGTCTTCCCGCTCTGCGGGCACCACAGTCTTATTCCGGACAAAACGCCCGCGTCGGATGGTAATTTACACGATTTGTCTTACAGGCACCAGACTTAAATGGTCTTAAATGGTCATTGTTGTGCCCTCGCGTCACCTGGCGTGGTCTTCAGGTTATCAGGGTATTCGCCGGGATGAACCATCATGCTTTAATCTGGTTATTTGCCGTTACTATTATTGCACCGTTAACATTCCAGAATAAATATATTCCCGCGGTCCTCATCAGCCGTAAACGCATAACCGAAAACCGGCAACCAATGCCGAATTGTCAAAGATAAAGATTTAACCCGCACCCACCCCCGTCCCCCTGACTGCTCCAGGCAGCTCCAGCAAAGATAGCGGTTGAATATGCTGCAGCGGATTATCCGATTGATATATTGAAGTACGTCCCCTAAATCGTCCCTTTAAGTATGAATTTTTAGGTAAATTGCTGCGTTGCAATTTCCGTGTCATCTGTCTCTTAAATGAGACATGATGTGACGTTGAGGTGATACGCATATGGGCCGCGCACACCTAAAGACTTGAGTGTCTGCCGATAATCTCACGGCGTCTTCTTAGATCCATCGCCAAGGAACCTGATGCTTCATAACAAATCTTTTAAGCTCGAATAATATTCATGCACTGACCAAATGCTTAAAGGAAGTGATGAAGAAAAGATATCTTGTAAGGTGTCCCTGAGTTAAGTGTCGTTGCTTCTTGCAGACTTAAAAGCATCCGGGGGGGCTTGGGCCCACCCGGATTTTTGATGCTGACATACTGTTTCGCATATGATGCGAACAAGACGGTTAAATGCTTGACGTCCTCCAGACCAACGCATCCAGCGGGCGGCGGATGTACGTTTTCCAGCGGGTGTCGCCGTCCAGATACGTTTTCTGGAAGGCCAGCGCAATCTTGCCGCTGTTGGGCGTCAATGCGGTGACCGGGCCGCTCCAGTCAAAGTGACCGGCTAAGGTTATTTCATAGATTGCTTTGGGGACACCGTAAGGAATTGCGGTGTAAACACCCAGGGACTGGCCCATGCCGCCCAGAACGGTCATATCCGTCGAGCCGTTCATAAGGAGGGTGGGGCACTTGATGGAGTAGCCTTTGGAGGCGAAGTTGACGGCGCTCATATTGTGGCCCGCCAGAGTCACAGCCGTTTTAGGGCCCGATTTGGAAGCGTTGATCCAGGTGGCGCCGCCGCCCATTGACCAGCCCATCAAACCGATTCTGGAGGTGGCAAGCTTGCCTTTGAGTACGGAGCCCGTACGGGTGTTCATCGCCTTAAGCGCATTGTAGGCGTTCCACTGCTGGGTGGCTCTCATATCCACTGTGTCCGTTGTAGTGCTGTTGGCGGAGCAGTTGACGTAGACAATACCGTGGGTGGCAAAGAAAGGTCCCCAAGCTGCGTCATTGGCCTGCGTGCCCCAGAAGGGCTGCATGAAGACAATGGCTGAAAAAGGCGCAGTGGCGGTTTTGGGAACATAAACGGTAGCTCCTGCGGCATAGCCGGGCAATGAGGTGGTTGTATAGCCGTAAGGACCGCTTGTGCCATAAGAGCCGGGCGTTTCCGGACGGCAGATGGCGCCGGACGGGCAACCGGTGGTGGTGCCGCCTGACGAGCTCGACGACGATGAGAGCCACCACCACTGGGCTTCACAGGTTGAAAAGGTTGCGCCCACCAAAAACAGGCACACGAACGACAGGATCAAAAAACTGGCTGCTGATTTTCTTTTCATCATCAATCTCCTTTTGATTTAATGCATTTTTTTAGTTTATGTTATTTTTTTGTATCCCGAAAAAATTCAGGACCAACCTGTTGTCCGCATTTCTTCATTTGAATGATCAGTGCGCGCATCCTTTGCATGAAAATCCCTCTCCTCTTTTAGAACAAGGGGTTGCATCCCCTTGTTCCCTACTTGTAATAAACCCCGCTGTATTTACCAGCTATGGCGCCAAGGCTTGAGGCCGATGTCGCATTGCACTGCAGGGTTTCATCAAATACCTCCCTTTAATTGATTGAATTTTGCATACGCATTGGATTTCTGGCGTAAATGCAAGCTTGCGGGCAACTCACGTTGTCGCAGGATGTCACAACCTCGCTTTCCCTGTTTCTTCGACCGGGACGAAGTTCTCAAATTTTATTCTTGTCGATTTATTTAGCAGATTGTGTGCCAGCAGGCGTTCGATATTATATGTATCTTATATTATTTGATATTTATCGATTTGATCAGAAGTGAGGTATTTTGGGGTTGACTTGGTGTGCCATTTTGTGTTCCGTATGTTGCTGAGACACGACGCAATATGAAACAAATATGATACTATTGCGTGCCGCCCACCATGGAGGATTCACTTATGCGGACATTCGACTATTTCAACGAAGACCCCTCAGAAAATCACGGAAATGATCTCAGAAGGCTCAATAAGTCCATTTATCTTCAGTGGAAAAAATTCATTTCCGGAGAAAATGATGTAGATACGACCATCGTTTCTCAGGAAACGCTGGATGGATGGCTGCATTGCCGGGAACTGAATATCGATCCGCTGGCCAAACCGCAAAATGTTATTTTAACCGGTGACGCCCTTCATGAAAAAATTAGCGCCAACCAGGAGTTTATCAACATCAGTCGGCCTTTTGCCCAGAGGCTCTTCCAGTTTACGAAAGATCGCAACTATTCGGTCGGACTGATGGACAAGGATGGCTATCTGATCAACGTCCTGATTGAGGAGAAACATATCATCTACAACAAAATGTTCAACTTTGTTCCAGGAAGCCGATGGACGGAAGAAGATGCAGGTAATTGCCCCACAGCCTACGCTCTCAACCGGAAACAGCCGGTGCAAATGATGGGTGCCACTCATTATATGAAATATTTTCATTTTGTAACCACATCCGCCGCTCCGATTTTCGATCCCGATGGTCATCTGTTGGGCTGCATTTCAGTCAGCAATTTTTACTTGGATACGCATCCGCATACGCTGTTCATGGCTGTCGCCGCAGCGCAGGCCATTGAAAATGAATGGCAGACCCAGAAGGCTCTCGTTCAATGCAAAATTGCATTTGAGCAGACGGATATCGCCGCAAGCTTGCAGAAAGCAATTTTTTCATCGATTCCGGAAGCGCTCATCGTTGTCAATCATGAAGGCGACATTATGACCATTAATGAAAAGGCAAGCCAGATGTTTGCCCTCGACAATGTGTCTGTCTGTGGTATGTCGCTGCGGAAGATTTTCAAAGGCGAAGAAAATACGGGTTTTTTGGCTGTCGCTGAACAAAAGGATTCCGTCAGCGACAAGGAGGTCCGCATCCGGACGGTCCAGGGCGCAGGAGATTATTCCCTGACCTGCAACAGCATCACGTTGTCCGGGGGGGCGCTGATCGGAAAATTGCTGATCTTTTCCGAAATTCAAAGAATCAAGTCGCTTGTGGCCCGAACCATCGGCGCCAAAGCCAATTTCACTTTTAAAGATATCCATTGTCAAAATGAGCATTTCAAAAGAATTCTTGAACAGGCCAGCGTGATGTCCCCCAGCTTGTCCAACGTGCTTCTTCTGGGAGAAAGCGGAACGGGCAAGGATATTCTGGCCCAGGCCATTCACAACGACAGCCCGCGCAAAGACGGCCCCTACGTCGCCATCAACTGCGCGGCGATACCGCGCGACCTGATTGCCAGCGAATTGTTCGGACATGATGAAGGCGCCTTTACCGGGTCCCGCCGGGGTGGCAGCCAGGGCAAGTTTGAGCTGGCTGATGGCGGAACGATCTTTCTGGATGAAATCGCCGAAATGTCTCTGGATATTCAGGCGGTGCTCCTGCGCGTCATCGAGGATAAATGTATTGTGCGCATTGGCGGCAACCAGATCCGTGCCATCGATGTCCGGATTATTTCCGCCACCAATCGGGATTTGCTTGCGGAAGTCAACCGCGGCAATTTCCGCAAAGATCTTTATTACCGCCTGAATGTTTTCAATATTCAACTGCTGCCGCTACGCGAAAGGCAAGACGACATCCCGCTTCTTGTGGAGTACTTTATTCGGAAATACGCAAAGGCACAGGGTAAAATCATTCATGGCGCGGATGAACAGGTTATCGACGCGTTTATGAATTACAGGTGGCCGGGGAATGTGAGGGAACTGCAAAACGTCGTCGAGAGGATGGTGAATTATGCCTCTTTAGATCACCTGACCTCTAATCTTATCCCGCCGGAACTGGTTGATACACGCCCGGTCCGCACACAAAAACTGGATTTTGAAACGTCCGAAGAAAAGGAAAAAAGGTTGCTGCGCCACATGCTCACCTTGAAGCTCAGTAAAAATAATATTGCCTTGCAGCTCAACATGTCCCGAACCACGCTGTACCGCAAACTGAGAAGACATGGATTGTTACGTCTGGATGAAGACTAAAGGCCCGGTTTGTGAGGCCATTCTTTGGCGAGAGTCATAACGAAGTCCGCGCTTTTTCTGGGAATTTTTAAAATCATTTTTCCGTGCCCTTGAGCATCGCTTCCCTGCGCCGGAAGGCGTCCGCTTCCGTGCCGAAATATTGATCCTGCAATGCTTTGATGGCAGCATCTTGCTGGTCTAGAGACATGCCGGTTGTTTTAAGGATTTTGTTTTCCTCTGCGCGATAACGTTTCAGATGTTCCTCATCGGCGGCAACCTCCGCATCGGCTTTCTGCAGCCGGTCGATCTGTTCCGGGGTGAAATATTCTTTTCGGAATGCTTCGATCATTTGTCTGCGATTGATTTCATTCATTTCCGAGAGGTCTCTGGAATAGATTTGCAGCCTTTGTTCATAAAGATTGTAAGGTTCCTGGTCATCGCCGATGGAAACAGTTTTGCCGCCCCACATGTCCTCTTTCAGTTTTTGCAGCTGCTTTTCCTTCTCTTTTCCGTATCGGTCGGGACTGCCGATGATGATCAAGCGCCGTAACAGATATTCATGGTCCTTGACCTCTTTGCCGAACAGAGTGTCGGCGGTTTTCCGTCCGAGTTTTTCCCGCCGGAAATTCTGTATCTGGGAGAGCTGCGCCAGAAGCTCTTTCGGGTCCATGGATGTTGTTTCGAAGCGGCTGTCGTTGACAAGCGCGATCTGGCAGGACAGATACGTTTTGTAATTTTCGAAAAGCCGTTGGGCATCCGTCGGCTGAAAGCGGGATTGCAGATCTTGGCGGACCCCTTCATAATGCCTGCCGAGCTCTTCGATAGAATTCACCGCATATTTTCGTTCCAGCGATCGAAACAGGCCCAGGGTGTCCGTTGTGACCATTCCACCGGACAGGTAGGGTTGACCGGCAGAAGGCTTGGCCATTTTAGGGGCTGGAAAGTTTTTGTCGAAGATGTATTGATTTTGCGCAAGTGCGTCTGCCTTGGTATTGGCCAGGCAGTTGTGTCCGCAAGTGAGACCAAGCGAAATACTCACGGCCAGTAAGGCGATTTTCAGGGTATATTGAAGAACATTTTTCATCATTGGTGTTTCATTCATTTTGCTAAATCATCATCACGCAAACCGGTTTCGGAAAGAACATAAAAAAGAAAGGGGATAAAATGCGCTATCCCCTTTCTATGTTCATTATTTGATTAAAAACTCAGATTAGAAACCTTTGGCTTTCAAATTTTTCACGACCTGCACGTAGTAGCCGACGGCGTTCCACGTTGCGCCTTTGTTGATATTAATGGCGTCGAAATGATTCAGGCCTTTGGTGTTGTACCACGCGCCAAACTGCGTTCCCAGGTAGTTGCCCCATTTGGCTGAGCTGACCTGAACCAGTCCGTCGCCCAAACCGCCGCCGAACTGAAAGCAAGTGGATGCATAGTTTTGCATGCCGGCCTGGAGGAAGTTGGAAATGGCCATACCGTCTTCAGGATTGGGCGCTTTCGGGAGGGTGTTGGCGTACAGAGCAATAATCTGTTGAAGTCCTGCCAGGGTGGACGTAATGGGGGTATACACTTTATAGGCGCAGCTGAAACTCTGATAATAGACACCCGCCTTGTTCGGTGTATTGGGGTTGAATTTTAAAGTCATGTTTTCGACGGACAGGTCCGTCTGATTGATCTGCAACTTGGCTGCCACGGTTGCGGCGGAATCGCCGGTGGCTTTGGCAAGGTAAGCGATGCTGTACGGATTGAGGGCGACCGTTAATTTGGCTGCCACATCAGGCATTAACTTTGCTTCAGCGGCCAAAATCGTATCGATGAGCGAGCCTCTGTGTGGCGAGTCCGCGGTGGTCAGACTGGCTACATAAGGAGCGATACCCAGGTTGGAGATGGCGTAACGGGTATACAGACCGCCCTGCGAATGGCCGATGATGTTGAATTTTGCGGCGCCGCTGGCTGCCTTGATGCCCTTGAAGTTGCCGTACGTCACGCCATTGAATTTATAGCCGTTGACGAACTGTACGGCTTTTTCCGCCGATGTTCCCAGCGGTTCGACCTGTGTGATATAAACGGTCGCGCCACAGGCTCTCAGAGCTTCCACGATGCCGGGGAAGCTGTTGGGCAGCGTAGATGTCGGGTAAAAACCCATTCCGTGAGCCATTATAATCGGATACTTGGTCTTACAGGATGTATCCGCCGCCAGAATGGATGAAGCCAAAAACATGGAGACCAAAACAACAAACACCGCACACACACTTACTTTAAAAACTGTTCTTTTCATGAATCCTCCTTTGGGAAATTTAGTAAAATAGACAAAAGTTTTTACATCTTAACAATTGTCCTAAAACCATGGTTCTTTTCCGGTAAACCGGGCTGTTTTCGCCCGGATTCTCCCTTTGCTGTGTCGTTTCCCCTGCTTAAAAAGTCAAATACGACGCGGTATTACACGCCTTGACTGCATCCTTAATTCAACCGGTAAGGGTCAGGGAAAAGGCTGTCGCAAAAATAATATTAACGTTTTAGCAAAACATGTGCCAGGTGGCGTACTAATTTATATGTGTATGATTTATTTAGAGATAATTAATTAGTGGGAAGGTGCTTGTAATCATGGTGTTGCATATTGCGTTTCATGTGTGTCAGGCAGAGACACATTTGATTCAAGGTGAATGAGACTTTTTACGCCACCGACATGACAAAGGTTTGTGGTTACTTTCCCACTTCAAGACACGGCAATGGCCATCAAATAACTTAAATATCTGATAATAAATACTATTACTTATTTCCTGTTCGCTTTTTGTTGAGATTGGCAGAGGCGATAGTCGGAAATAAATGAGTATTTCAAATGGACAGGCTTCTGGCACAGATATTGTAAAGGAAGGCGACGTAAAACATTTGAGCGAGGAAAGTTTTGTGAAAACAATCAGAAGCGATGAGTCGCAGGCCTGGTTTCTTACCACCGACTGCTGCGCTCCCAATATTCCATTGCACGTTATTGAATCCGGTAGAGGGCGGCAATGGATCGAGATCATCATTCAGGGACGCGCTAGGGGACGCGCGCTAGGGGACGTACTTCAATATATCAATCGGACAAGCCATTGCTTCATATTTAATCTATTTGTTCTCTGCAAATTCTCTGATTTCCAACCATCCATAAAATAATCCGCAGTTGCAGAGGGGCGGGACTTTAGCGAATCATGCCTGAAACGTTGTGGCGCTTGGCGAAATGGAGCATAAGACACCTGATGATGCGCGGCAAATAATACAACTGTTTCAATGGATTGCAAGGGAAATAGACAAAAAGAACAGTTGACGGTTAGCTGTTTACAGTTATCCGCAGGCAGTTAGCAGACAAGGGAAGGGGCATCCACCCCCGGCGCTTCGCGCCCCCCCCCGCCAGCGGTGGACAAAACAGGTGACAGGCGATTTGCGCATGGTGGATAGGGAAAAGATAATGGCGTGAGGCGTCCATCTCCGTCACGTCGTGACATCCGGCATGCGCCGGACTTCCGACTCCACCGACTGAAGACATCTACTGCGATTCACCATCTACCATTGACCATTCACCACAAACCATCCGCCCTTACCGCCCGGCCAAAAGATTGAGAATCACTTTTATCATAATATCCTTTTCCGCAGGCTTGCTCGCAGCGATCATGAGCGTCAAAGCGACGAGGGCATTATCGTCAATTCGTTTATTTCCGTCTTTGCCAAGCAAAATGCCATTTTTCTGAAGGAAGCAAATGAATAGCGCGGCGGCTATGCGTTTGTTGCCGTCCACAAAGCTGTGATTCTTTGTTACGAAGTAAAGCAAGTGAGCCGATTTGTCTTCTGTGGTGGGATAGACGTCTTTGCCGTCAAAGGTCTGGTAAATGGCGCCGATGGAACCTTGAAAGCTTTTGTCTTTTTCCTGGCCAACCAAAGCGGAATCCCGAAATTTCTTTTTCATCTGTTCGATGATGTTTCTGGCTTCTTCATGGGTCAGTTTGTATTTTGATTTTTTCGTGCCTTTAGGTGATGCAAGGCGCTGATGGTCAAAATCGTCAAGCATATTTAATGCCCGTGAGTATTCGGAAATAATTTGAACGATTCCCTTCGCTTCATCGGAAACACCTTCCAGAAGCGCGACATTGCCCAGCAGACGCACGGCATTTTGTAACTCATTGATTTTGTTTTGCTGGGCTTTCAGGCGTTTTTCATTGATGGTGTAGCCTTCCACCAAGTGCTTGCGCAAAACATTGGTTGCCCAAATGCGGAATTGGGTTCCACGTTTTGAATTCACTCGATAACCGACGGAGATGATGGCATCCAGATTGAAATATTCGACTTTATATATTTTCCCGTCAGTGGCAGTTGTTGCATATTTTGCAACAACTGAATCTTTGTTTAGCTCTTTTTCTTCAAATACATTGCGTAAATGGCGAGATATAACTGATTTATCGCGTTCAAATAAATCAGCCAATTGATTCAGACTAAGCCAGACGGTATCTTCTTCCAAACGGACTTCCAGTTTGTTTTTATATAAGATTACCTGTCCTTTAGTATTTTCGATGGATGTCTGTTTTTTCATTGTATTCCCTGATGAAGCGCGATGAATATGACAACTTCTTAATATTATTTCAAGAAGAAATACGGCCAATGGTGGATGGTGAACGAGACAATAACCCACTGCATCCACCCCCGGCGCTTCGCGCCCCCCCCGCCAGCGGAGGACAAAGGGCTGTTGACGGTTACCTGTGTCCAGTTGCCGGTTGCTCCTCGCGCGGCCTCCGGCATTTCCAGCATGCGCCGGGCAAACTGCTGGACTGACGCGCCACGCGTGAGACAGGTCAGCCCTTTCTTCAGTTTTAGGTCGTTCTTGGGGGCGGGTCTTGAAATAAAAGATTTACAGGCCAGATTTTAATGGACGCCAGCACATATCCCCGGACAACAGAAAACAAAAAACCCGCTATTTCTAACGGGTTTTTGCCTTTCCATGGGACTTCCTTGGACTATGTCTTGGTGGAGCAAACAGCGCTCGACCGCAACTCAGTCTCAAGCTTCAATCTTCCCCGTAACACATTGAAAAACAAGGGATTCACATAGGAAGTCAAGTCGAGCCCCAAGTTCCCACCGAGGAAGCAACTTTTCTCTCCCGATTTCCAAGCTCCGGAC
>CAZSQS010000012.1:0-62071 GCA_964608995.1 uncultured Smithella sp.
CATGTTGGAATGAAACGTTATGCTATAAACGTTTGATCCCTTCGGGATCATGGCTATCGCTTGCCGCTGATCTCTGTCTTATAGGGCGAAAAGTCATTTCCGGATTTTGCACGGATTTTGTATAAATAGGTCGTGCCTTCCAAGGCGGTGGTGTCGTTGTAATTTGCGACGCCTTTATCGACGGTGGTCAAAACGGAATAAACGCCGCCTGCTGAGGTGGAGCGGGAGAGTTCGTAGCCGGTGACGCAGCCCGGGTCTTGCGGGGAGGGCTTCCAGGCCAGATACAGGCCGGTGGTCGATGGCGTGACGGTGAGACCCGTCGGCGCGTCGGAGCCGTAATCCCCGCCCGGCTCATCCACCCAGGTCCATTGGACGATGCTTTCCAAATGAATCATGGCAAAATGCGTGGCGACATTCGTCCCGGGTCATCAACTGCCGCCGCTTTGGGAACGCTTTTCTTCGTTGAGGTTATAGACAAACGCGAGAATTTCCGCGACGGCCCGGTAAAGCTCTACGGGGATTTCCGCGCCGATTTTGAGTTTGCTTAAGACCTGGATCAGGTCTGGATCGTTTTTAATGGGGATGCCATGGTCATGGGCCAGCTGAAGAATTTTTTCCGCAATATTGCCCTGGCCGCGCGCCGTCATCTGCGGCGCGCTGTTTTTTTCCGCGTCATATTTAATGGCGGCAGCCATTTTAACGTTTGCTTTGTTGTTCTTTTCCTTTTTCACAAGTTGCCCCTAGGCAAAGGAATTTACCAGCTCGGTCGCCCCCAGAATGCTGTGTTCAATGAAGGCCATTCGTTTTTGCTCCAGATCCGATGTTTTCACGCAATCAATTTTTTCAATGCCGCAGCCGATGGCGCTTAGCGCTGCGCTAAGCGTGTCGGATTTCGCTTCAAGCCATTTTCGAACCTCATCATTTTCACATTGAATAACGCAGCGGATGCGCCCTTCCCGAAGCGATGCCTCAATTGACAGCTGGCCGAGATACGCCATATCCAGAAAAATGCGTATGGCGCAGGAGGAAAATTTTTTTTCGTTTTGGGCATTTTTATCGTCCGGCGTGATAAATATGTCGGCCTGGCGCAAGGTCTGGCCATCAGACAGGGGAACTTGCAGATACAGGCCGTTTTCATTTTGTGAATAAATAACGTTGACCGCCTGTCGGGCCTCAACCGTTTTGAGCGCATCGGTGGTGTATGACAGCAGATTGGACAGTCGGGCAAAAGCTGCCGGATCTTGCTTTGCCGGATTCTGAAGCGCCTGCGTCAAAGCATCCGATAGTTTCAAAAGAGAGGCCTTTAAATTATCCGCAAGTATTGCCGGCTTTCCCTGCCCGCTTCGCAAAAGCCCCAAAGCCAGATCCCGCTCCAGCATCAGTCCAATGCGCGATACGAAATCTTTCACAAACAGTGGGTTATCTTTTGTTTTCGCGGAAAAGACAAGATTCCCCAGCATCTTGATTAAACCGTCGATCTCATTTTTCGAAAAGGATTCAGTAAGATTAGTGGCCCGAAGATTGGATGTAAATTCGTTAACCTTGCTCAAAAGCTCTAAAAGCGAACCGGGATTCATCCTCCAGTGCAGAAGTTTTTCGTTAATCTTCGCATCCATATTTTGTTTCTGGGGATCCGAAAGGGTCAGAAGAATCTGCGGCACAAGGCTTGAAACCCGGGCGCCAAGTGTGTCTCCCGGTTTCAGGGGGATATCGCTTTTTGCGTTAAGAAGCGTATCTTTGAGGGAAATAAGATAGGTGTTGCCTTCAAGCTTTTCTATCACGCGCACACTGACGTCTTCGCCGGATATGATATTGGAAAGCGTCGTGGGGGTCCGTGGAATCTCGAGCACCGATTTGAGCGGAATAGACGCATTGGGTAAAACAGGAATAACGGCCATCAGGCATTCTCATTTTTAACCCGGTACAGGTCAATGATTAATCCGATTTCCGGTTCGGTAAATCCGGTCACTCTGGCGGTTTCCGCCTCCGAATAGCCCTTGCGAATCATCTCGACGACTTGAGCGTATTTATCCGGCGTATTCCCGGACGGCATATTTGTGCCGTTTTCAGGCTGAACCGACTCTGCTTTTGAAAGAATGGATTTGACGCGCTTTTCTTTCAAATCGAGCTCCATGGCCAGTTCCTTGAGCGTAAGCCGGCTTTGTTCAAGCGATTGGAGAAACGCCTCGGACGACGTTTGAGACTCATCCATAATGGCTTTGAGGTCTTGAATCATTTCGCGGTGAGATTTGAGGATGGGGTTTCTCACGGAAGCATTTAAACGCCACAGCAGAAACAAAACGGCCGCCAGCAGGGCCAGATCAATAACGAGTTGAAGAATAACAGGATTTGTCATTTCCATTCTATACCGTTATGTTGATGTGACCTCCCTCCTCTTGTGGTTCGCCGTTTTCATCTTCGAGAAGTTCGGCCTGGAATTGCTGTTTTGGATTTCCGCCTTTGCGCTGATCGCCCTTTTCTTCCTGGCGACGAATCTTCGTTCTTTCCGCCTCTTCGGAATTATTGACTTTTTCATGCGCCAGACGATCTTCTTCCGACAGTCTCAGCTGAAAATATTTTTGCTGCATATCAGCATGCTGCTGCTGAATCTGCTGAATTTTTTCAACCTGAGAACTCTGCAAAATGGATGTCTGGAGATCTATCGCCCTGACCATGTATTGTCCTTCCTGTTTCATTATTGATGAAAAACAGGCTCCCTTCTGCACTATACATCGTCAAGGTTTGAGAATAACTTAAATTTTGTTCCATTCAGCCTTTGCCTGACTTATACCCGATGGTGACGTAAATCACGTTTTGATCATTTTGAGTGTAAAATTTGACGTTGGCCCGATACTTTTTCAGCAATCGAAAAGCCAGTAAAACCCCCTCTTCTGCATTTAACCCGGCCATGTCGCCGGTCTGTTTTTCAAGATAGCTGGTGATGATTTCGTTATCCGCCTCAGGCAGGGGCGTCCCTGAATATTTCAATAAGACAATTACATTTTCAAAGTCATGCTTTGTCTCGAGGAAAAATTCCTTGCTTTGGCTTGCCAGCGCCCGGCTCATGGCAAACCGGATCAAGCGCCAGAAGATTAAAGACCATTCCGCAACATTTCCGAAAATATCCGGCAAAGATTCTTCAAAATAGGATTCTTTATGGATTTCATGTTTGAACTCCAGATAAAAATTTGCAAAGCGCATTTCTGCGGCCAGTAAACTCGAAAGATTGACTCTTTCTTCGCCTTTGGCGGCCAGAAGAAAGAATTTTCCGGAGGCATCCCGAAATAAATCGAAAAATGCATCACTTTCCTTGTTGATTGAACGGATATCGTTTCGAATGCGCTGGAGTTCATCCTGAAAAGCCACTGCGGTTTCCGGATATTTTTCCGATATTTTTTTAACCGTATCATCAATTCTTCTTTGCAGAAGTTTTGAGCGCCCCATGATGCCGTTTAAGGGATTGGCGAAATTATGCAGCACGCCCGGCATGAGCTCCCGGATGAACGTCGCTGCAAAATCGTCCTCAAGCGCCTTATAAATTTCACCCTTAACCATGGTTTCCTCCGCGTCTTGTTGCGATTTCACTGCGCTCGTCATTTCGGCCGCACCCGGTTACATCATAAAATAGTTCGTAAAATATATTTTCTTCACGGCGCCTTTGCCAAGCTTTTCATTCAGCGCATCGGCCAGATCGATTTTGAGTTTTCTTCGCGCTTCAAGGGTCTTGAGAGCCGCCGCATGCTGCCCTTTGGCTGTTTTGAAAATGATATTTCGAATTTCAAAATCCTCCTCAATGCTTTTGGGGGCCTGATCCGGACCAAGAAACAACGCCAGGTCAAATAACAGGATGTGGCTTTTCCCCTGATGGTCTTTGACGTCAATCATAAAGTCGCCGAGGTAGGCGATTTCTGAAACCACCGGGATGGAAACGTCAGCTGTTTCTTGCGGCAAGATTTGCTCCTGCGGCGGCGGCTCGATTTCAGCAACCGGAGTCACCTCCGGGGGAACGCTGCCTGCCAGTAAAAAATAAATCAGGGCGGTAGCCACCCCTGCCAGTATCAGCGCCACAGGCGCGCCGATCAGCAGGATTTTATTGAATGCCCAGCGGCGCGGCAGGCTTGGTGCAGATTCCGCTTCCCCCTCCCCAACGTCGGGCGGACGCTGGGGTTCGGGCGTCGCGAGATCAATGTCCGGTATGTTTTCCAGAAGATCGAGCCTTGCTTTTTTCATGATCCGCCAACTTTTTTACATGCTATCGGGCAAACTTGACCATTCCCCGGAGCCGCAAAACGGCCTGGGCATGGAGCTGACAAACACGTGATTCCGTCAAATCCATCACCTTGCCGGCTTCTTTCATGGTGAGCTCTTCATAATAATAAAGCGACAAAACAAGTTTTTCCTTCGGTGGCAACTGATTGATCGCCTGTTTGAGCTTGTCTTTGAATTCCATATCCACCAGCATGTTGAGTGGATTATCGCTATTGATGGACTCAAGAACGTCTTCCCGACTGTAGCGCTCGAGGTAATCCGGCGGAAGATCTTCCGTAGAAACAATAGTGACGCATCGCGCTTCATCAAGCAGCTTGTGATAGTCATCCAGCTTGATGCCCAGGTATTCGGCAATCTCTACTTCACCCGGCGCCCGTCCCAGCTTTCTTTTCAGCGCGTTCATGGCACTTTCAATTTTGCTGTCCTTGCTGCGTGTCGCGCGGGGCACCCAGTCCTTGGCGCGAAGTTCATCAAGCACGGCGCCGCGAATACGAAAACTGGCATACGTTTCAAACTGCACATTTCGGGATTGATCATATTTATCCAGCGCCGTCATCAATCCCATGATGCCGACATTGACCAGATCCTCCTTGTCCACCGCATGGATTGGCAGTTTGGCCGCCAGGCGCCCGACAATATTCTTCACCAGCGGCGCATACTTCATGATGAGCTCATCACGCTTCTGCTTATGCGCGGCGGTTTTTTTCAAGGATGTTTTCCCAGAAGAATATAATGCTGCCGTTTTCATATTCAGTCATATTCTCCGCGGACAATTTGTCCGCAATTTTTTCAAGACATTTTGCGGCTGGAGATTGTGGATAGAGTTCCGCCAGCGCCTTTTGTTGTCGAACTGCGTCTTTGACTTTGTCATCTAATACAATATAGCCTAAATATTCAATCGTTAAATTTAAAAAATGATCCGTCGCGCGGGCCAGTCTTGCGTAAACTTCTTTGGCCTCGGTAGCGTTTTTTGCCATATTGACAATTAACCGAAATCTTCGTTTCGCATGACGCTGATACAGAACTTTAATGAGCGCATAGGCATCCGTCATGGCTGTGGGCTCCGGCGTGGTCACCACAATAATTTCCTTTGCCGCCATATTGAAATACATCACGTTGGATGAAATGCCCGCGCCTGTGTCGATCAGCATAAAATCCAGCGAGTCGTTGAGGGTATTGAGCTCATCGATCAGCGTCAGTTTCTGGCCGCGTGACAATTCCGCCATTTCCGGAATACCCGATGAAGAGGGCAGAATCTTAATGCCTCCCGGTCCTTTGACGAGCGTTTCGGCAAGCGTTTTTTCTCCCGTGAGGATGTGGTAAAGATTGTAGGGTGCGTTGATGCCGAGGACCACATCGATATTGGCCAGTCCGGCATCCGCATCAAGAATGAGCGTTTTCTTTTTCCGGCGCGACAGAAGATAGGCCAGATTCGCCGCGATATTGGTTTTGCCGACGCCGCCTTTGCCGCTGGTCACGGAAATCACGCGGACATCATGTTGCCGAAGCGCATAGTTGTCCGCATTGTCCCGGCTGTAGGCGCGTTGTTCCGGATCTCTTTCCTTTTTTTTAATTTCCCGAAGTTGTGCAGCCTGATCCACGGTCATATTACTCCTTGCCTCATATTTTCATGATCGTTCAACGGGTTGAATGCCGCCTGCGGCAGCGCTTCCAATCAGTAAGTTTGCCATTTTGTCCGCAGTCACCTCTTCAATATCCTGCGGGACGTTTTGTCCGCAGGTCAGATAGGTCACAGGCCTGTTTGTTCTGGAAATAATGTCGTAGAGCATGCCGAATTTTCGCGATTCGTCAATTTTGGTGATAATCAGATTTGAAATTCGAAATCGGGAATAGGCCGTGACGATATTTTCCAGATGATCAACGCTGCCGGTGGCATTGATGAGCAAATTGGTTTCAAGCAGATGATCCGGTATGGCCTCCGGGATTTGTTTCAAATACCCGTCATCCGGACGGGCGCGTCCGGGCGTATCCACCAGGATGACATCCCGGTCCGAAAAACGCCTCACGGCGTCATCAAAGGTTTCACGGCTGGAGGCCTTCTCCATGGGAAGGTCCATGATTCTGGCATACGTTCCGAGTTGTTCGGCGGCGGCAATGCGATAATTGTCCGTCGTAATCAATCCGACCTTTTTCTTTTTCATCAGCGCGTATCTGGCGGCAAGCTTGGCCAGCGTCGTGGTCTTGCCCACGCCGGTCGGTCCGATAAACATCTGTATGCGCGCCATGCCTTTTTTGACTTCCCGGCCGGGCAATGAGCCGGCAATGCAGGCCTCCATCAGATCGAAAGCCGCCTGTTCATTCATGGGCGCCGCACCGGTCATTTTTGCATTGACGGCATCCACAATTTTGCAGGCGCTGGCTTTTGAAAAACCATTTCCCGTCAAGTGCATATATAGGGCGGAATTGACCTCTCTGGGCGCCCGTCCCTTGCGCATCCCCACCACATCGAAAAATGCGTCCAGCGTTTGTTTCATTTCGGCAAGCTCGCGCCCCAGCATGCTCTGTCGTTGCAGACTTTCGATCGCCTTTCGCATCTGCGCCAGTTCGCCGCGAAACAGCGCAATGGCGTCTTCCGGGCGCCCCGGGGCACTTACCGGGTGCGATGATACCGTCTCCACAGCGGCCTGCGTCAACAAAACCTGAGCTTCATCGCGCGCCGCCATCACCTCCAGGACGTCCTGCCTGCCCTTTTTAATTTTCCGGGTGGACAAAATGACGGCATCCGGCCCCAGGTCATTTTTAATTTTTAAAAGGGCTTCGTTGATGGTTGACACTTCATAGCGTTTGACTTGCATAGCCTCACTCTACCATTCCGAGAGATTTGATATTCACTTCACGCGATATTTCATTATGTGCCAGCACCACCATAGACGGAAAAAACTTCTCCAGAATTTTTCTAAAATGAATCCGTGTATTGGGAGAACAAAGCAAAATCGGTTGCAGGCCGCTCGCGGCAAAGGCGGCTACCTGCTTTTGCAGGCTCGTCACCATTCGTTTGACCACGCTGGGATCCGGCGAGACGAACGACTCATATTCCGTATGCGAAATGGACCGGCTGATTTTATCTTCGATATCCGGCGAAATAATCATCACCGTGATATTGCCGTCTTTGTCCTGATACTGTTTGGTGATTGCGCGCCCCAGCGCCTGACGCACATAGCCGGTTAAAATATCCGCATTTTTGGTCATCGCAACGTATTCACCCATTGTCTCGAGAATGGTCATGAGGTCACGAATGGAGATTCTCTCGCGCAAGAGACGCTGCAAAACACGATGCAGCAGGTTGACCGGAACCGTTTTAGGAACGAGTTCCTTGACCACCCGCGGATAAATCTGCTCGAGATTATCCAGAAGCGTCTGGACATCCTGGCGTCCTAACAGTTCATCCGCGTAGGTTTTCACCAGCTCCGTCAGGTGTGTCGTCATGACGGTCGCCGGGTCCACCACCACATAGCCTTTGGCCATGATCGCATCTTTTTCACGATCGGATATCCACATCGCCGGCAGCCCGAAAGCCGGTTCTTTCGTGGCGATGCCCTTGATCTTCGCATCCTTCTCATCAACAGAGATCACCAGATGATGTCCCATCATAACGGAACCATGCGCGACCTCCACGCCTTTGAGCAAAACACTGTATTCATCCGGTTTGAGTTTTAAATTATCCCGAATGTGAATCGCCGGAAGAAGAAATCCCATTTCTGTTGCGAGCTGACGCCTAAGAACTTTTATACGCTGGAGTAATTCACCGCCCTGCGTCGCATCAACCATGGGAATAAGCGCGTAGCCGACTTCCAATCCCATGGCATCGAGCGGCAGAATCGTATCCACCGGTTCCGACACAGGCGCCGCCGCTTCTTTTTCTTCCACTTCTTCCTTTTCCTTTTTTCGGGCAAGACTGACGACCACGCGCCAGGCCACAAAAGCAATGATCGACGCGACCAGGATAAAAGATATTTTCGGCATGCCCGGAATCAGGGCAAATACAAAAAGCAAAATGGCGGCGGTGGCAATGGCCCGAGGCTGGGTGAAGACCTGCGATTTGACCTCTTCGCCCAATTCAGTCGATGTCGCGGTGCGCGTCACCAGAAGACCGGCCGCCGTTGAGACGATCAGGGCCGGCACCTGCGTCACCAATCCGTCGCCGACCGTCAAGAGCGTGTAATTACGAGCCGCGTCAGCCACCGGCATGCCCATTTGCAACACGCCGATAATCAATCCGCCGATGACATTGACCAAAACGATGAGAATGCCGGCAATGGCATCGCCGCGGACAAACTTGGAAGCGCCGTCCATCGCGCCGTAGAAATTCGATTCCTGTTCAATTTCCGCCCGCCGCTTTCTGGCTTGCGTGTCCGTGATGAGTCCCGCATTCAAATCCGCGTCAATGCTCATCTGCTTGCCGGGCATGGCATCGAGGGTAAAGCGCGCCGACACTTCCGCCACGCGTGTGGCGCCCTTGGTGATGACGACAAAATTGATCAGGACCAGAACCAGAAACACGATCATGCCGACGACAAAGTTTCCGCCAACCACAAATGTTCCAAACGCCTGAATCACCATACCCGCCGCTTCCGTCCCTTCATTGCCGTGAAGCAGAATCAGGCGTGTTGAGGCCACATTCAAAGACAGGCGCAAAAGCGTGACCATCAGCAAAATGGAGGGGAATACGGAAAATTGCAGGGGCTTCAAGACGTACATCGACATCAGCAAAATGATAATCGAAAACGCGAGACTGAACGACAAAAGCACATCGAGCATCATCGGCGGGATCGGAATAATCATGACCAGCAAAATGCCCACCACGGCCATTGCGATCATTGCCGAGCTGGATCTTGCTGAATCAAGAAATGCGTTCCTTCCGGTTGTAATCTCAGCGTCCGCCATTTGTGCTACCCGAATATTTTAATCTTCTTTTGTTCGTAAACAAATGCCAGAACCTCCGCCACTGCTTTATAGACGCTTTCCGGCACACTCGCGTTCACTTTCACTATCTTATACAATACCTGTGCCAGAGGCTTATTCTCGACAAGAGGAACATCATTTTCCTTCGCGATCTGTCGTATTTTTTCCGCGATGACATCCGCCCCCTTGGCCACAACCACCGGGGCCTGCATACTGGCCGGATTATACCGGATGGCAATAGCCAGATGCGTCGGGTTGGTGATGACGACATCCGCCTTGGGGACCTCGGCCATCATGCGTTTTCGTGACATTTCCCTTTGAATCCGGCGGATTCTGGCCTTAATCATCGGGTCGCCTTCCGTGTTTTTATATTCATCACGAATTTCCTGCTTGGTCATGCGCAGGCTTTTTTCATATTCCCAGCGCTGATAAGCGTAATCGAGCACCGCCATAAAAACCAGCATCACGGTCGTCGCCAGCAAAATTTTGAAGCAGACGCCACCGATGTAACTTAGCATCCCCCAGACGGATTGGTCAGCCAGTGGCATTAAATTATCGAATTCATTGCGAATGATTAGATAGACCACAGCACCAATGACCGTCACCTTAAATATTCCCTTAAACAATTCCACAAAGGAACGTATTGAAAAGAGTCTTTTAAACCCCTTGGCCGGGCTGATCTTGTCGAACTTCGGCTCGATGGATTTTGAGGTAATCATAAAACCGAATTGCAGGACATTACCCAGAAAGGCAGCAATAACAGCCGCCATCAACAAGGGGAACATCAAGCCAAACCCCTGGTAAATATAGCTGGAAAATATTTGCTCGATACTGACGGGTGTCAGCTCCACCACTGCGGCGTCTCGCAGGATCGTCCGCATGATATTTATGATTTTGTTCAGAAAATCCGTACTGCCAAAATAGAAGAAGATCAGGCCGGCAATCAGGATACCCACCGATACCACTTCCTGGGAACGGGCAACCTGACCCTTTTCACGCGCATCTTCGCGCCGCTTCGATGTTGCCTGTTCGGTTCGATCCTGGTTGTCGTCGCTTTCGGCCATCTCAATTCCACCAATTTCCTGACGGATGCGTCAAGATTTCGTTACTCTCAGATACGTTTGATGACGCCCTTCAACCCCTTTACATGAGGCGCAAAACCGCGAATATTGTTCCTTGCAGTCCGACAAAGATCTGCTGTGTCAAACGCACAAACAACGGCGCTGATATACCTAAAAATATCAGCCCCATGGATATTTGCAGCGGGAAACCAACTATAAAAATATTCATCTGTGGCACGGTGCGCGCCACAATACCCAAGCCCACGTTGGTAAAGAGCATCACAGCCGTGATGGGCGCGGCAATTTTCAAAGCGATCACAAACATCTCTTTGGAGACATCAAAAACGAACTGCATGAGCTCTCCGGATAAATGAAACGACAGCGGCTGGATGACTGTGTAGCTATAGGTAATGGCCTGAAAAAAAAGATGATGGGCGTTTACCGCCAGAAAAAGCAGCATGGCCAGCAGGTATTTAAACTCGGCGATAATCGATACCTGCTGAGAACTGCCGGGATCAATCACATTGACAATGGCAAATCCCATTTGAAAGCCGATGATGTTGCCGGCCAGCTGGATGGCCGCAAATATCAGGCGGGCTAAAAACCCGATGGTGATTCCGATAAGGGTTTCGCCGATCATCAGAAAAGCCAGCTCAATGACGTGAAGATTCTGAAGTGGCGGGATTTGGGCATGCACCAGCGGAAAAACAAGCAACGAAACGATCAGGCAAATAGAGGCCTTGACTTTAACAGGAACGCTTCTTTCAGACAGGACAGGAATCAGTGCAACGATCGCACTGACCCGAAGCAAAACCAAAATGAAGGCATCGAGTTGATCCTGAGAGAGAAAAGGCAGGCTCATGATTTAAATTCCCATACGGACTTTTCATATGTCTTATCTATCTGACATACATCGGAATGCTGGAAAACAGATCGGTTGTAAATTTCATCAGCATCCCCAGAATCCAGGGCAATGCCGCAATCAGGGTGATCAGCACAGCCACGATTTTGGGTACGAATACCAGCGTCATTTCCTGAATTTGCGTGACCGCCTGAAATAGACTGATCATCACGCCGACAATCAGGCCGACTAATAGCATCGGCGCCGCTACCAATAGCGTCACCTTGATGGTTTCCGCCATTAATCCAACGATGGTATCAGGCGTCATTAACTTTCTCCTTCTTCCGCAATGAATTCGGTTTTTTCCGCCACATTGCGCATCATCGGAAACTCTGCACCAGCGAACCGACGATCAAATACCAGCCATCCACCAGCACAAACAGGAGCAGTTTGAATGGAAGACTGACCATGATCGGCGGCAGCATCATCATACCCATCGACAAAAGCACGCTGGCCACCACCATATCCAGTATCAAAAATGGCAGATAGATCATAAATCCGATTTGAAAAGCGGTTTTGAGCTCGCTGATGGCAAAGGCCGGAATCAGCGTCGTCAAAGAGACATCCTCCGGCTTGGTTGGCCGCTCTTCTTTTGCGATGGAAATAAACAAAGCAAGGTCTTTCTCCCGCACTTGTTTGAGCATAAAGGCCTTAATCGGCGCAACCGCCTTGGTCATGGCCGTCTCACCGGAAATCTGTTCCTCGTAATAGGGACGAAGCGCTTCATTATTGACGCTGGTAATGACGGGCGACATGATGAAAAACGTTAAAAACAGCGAAAGTCCGATAATGATCTGATTGGGCGGCATCTGCTGCGTGCCCAGGGCGTGCCGAAGCAAGGACAAAACGATCACAATGCGCGTAAAGGAAGTCATCATGAGCAGAATAGCCGGGGCAAGCGTCAGGATCGTCAACAGGATGACGAGCTGAATGAGCGACTGAATTTTTTCCGGTTCCGTCGTGCCGCCTGAGAGCGTCAAATTGACATTGGGAAGTGAAAAAGCCTGCGCCGCCTCAAGCGGGGCGGCCATCAACACCACGAAGCAAAGTGTCAGGCCGGAAATGAAAGCAGCAGGCAGGAACACGTCTTTTTTCATTTCCCGTTCACATCCTTTTTGGCGCCTGAGTGCAAATTCGTCAAAGACAGCAATCTGGCGATTTTATCTTTCGAAAAGCCGCCTGCCTCATCCCGGGGCGTATGCGTTTTCATTTTGGCAAGGGTTAAAGGATCATTGATGTGGGCAAGCGTTGTCATCTGCTGCCCGGACAACCCCACGACAATGACCTGTTCAGGCACTTCAACCAGAATAATGCGGGATTTAGGGCCCAGGTAATGTGAGGCGATCACACGAATTAAAGACGACGAGTCGGCAACCGGCGATGTGCGCCGCATAAAGACTTTAAGAACATACATTGCGCCAATCATCAGCCCCAGCACAATGGCCAGCGCAAAGATCATTCGAAGAAATGATGACACCAGAGAGACGTTTTCCATACGACCGATCCGCTTATCCCAGTTTGTTGACGCGCTCCGCCGGAGAGACAATATCCGTCAGACGCACGCCGAATTTTTCGTTGACGACCACCACCTCGCCGCGGGCAATCAAACGCTGATTGACAAATATATCCATGGGCTCACCGGCCAGCTTCGACAGTTCCAGCACAGACCCCTGCCCCAGCTGTAGAAGTTCGCTGATAAGCATTTTGCTTCGGCCCAGCTCCGCCGTCAGCGTGAGCGGAATATCTAAAATGAAATCGAGGTTGAGATTGCTTTTAGCTTGGGCGGACGGTTTTTGCAGCTCATTAAACTGCACGCTGGATATTTCCGTTTTGGGCGCCACCGGATGGGCCGACTGTTCCATCTCGTCCTTGACGTCGTCCCAACTGATGGTGTCCTCTTCAACCGGGGCTTCTTTTGCCGAGCCCACACCCTTCATCAATTCATCAATTTCATTCTGTTCCATAGTCCATATCCTCTTTTCCCATGATAACCTGATCAATTTGCATAGCCTGATTGCCTTTAAAAATACCCGGGAAACCCCTGAATTTCGGTATGCCCTCCACGAATATATCGAGCGGATCCGACGAGTAGTGATCCAGTTGAATGACGTCACCGGCTTTGAGATTCACAATATCTTTGGCGCTGATCGAAACCTTCCCCAGCTCAACCATGAGATCGACATAGGATCTCATCAGGCCGCCTTTAAAACGGTTGGACCAGGCCTTGTCCACTTCCAGTTGTTCGCTTTGAAAACCGGCGGCCAGTTTTTCCTTGATCGGCTCCAGCATGGAATAGGGAATACAGATAGAAACCACGCCTGTGGTGTATTCCACTTCAATTTCAAAATTCATCACGACGACCACATCAGTGGGAGGAACAATTTGCGCAAACTGGGGGTTGATCTCCGCACGCTGATAGGTAATCGTCAGATCAATCAGCGGCTTCCAGCATTTCTCCAGATCCGCCAGCGCACTTAGCACGACTTTTTTGATCAGGTTGTTTTCAATGGCCGTAAACTCGCGTCCTTCAATTTTGAAGGCCTCTGTGCCGGTGCCGCCGAAGATAATATCCACCAGTGTAAAGATCACTTTGGATTCCACGACGAAGATGGCATTGCCGCGCATCGGGTCCATGCGGAAAAGATGGAGACTGGTCGGAACCGGCAGCGTTTTGAGAAATTCACCGAATTTGATCATGTCGGCGGAAACCGCTGTAATGGAAATCACCTTGCGCAGGATGGAGGACAGCGTGGTGCGAAACGTTCTGGCAAATTTTTCATTGGTCATCTCCAGGGTCGGCATGCGGCCGCGGATGATGCGATCCTGGCTGGTCAGGTCATAAGTAATAATCGCACCAGGCTCGTGATACTCCTCTGCTTCCGTTTCAATTTCACCGCCGGATATGCCTCGAAGCAGGGCATCGACTTCTTCTTGAGAAAGAATATTGGTCATGCATTCATCCCGCTATTGAATAACAAATTCCGTAAAATATACTTTCAACACTTTTCCTTTAGGCGAATCCACCGTCATATTCATGCGCATGACGATTTCATCACGCAGGCGCTGTTTGCCTGCAGGATCCATAACGTCTTTATGCGTTTTGGAAGACAGCAACTCCAGAATCGCATCACGAAGCCTGGGATTGACCTTTTTCATTTCCTCGACCAGGAGCTGGTCCGATAACTCCAGCTGCATGACCACTTTCAGGTATCTTTCACTTTCCGTATCGGCCAGATTGACAATGAAGGGATCCATGGGCCAGAAAACAACGAATTTCGACGGTTCTTTTTGAACCGCAGATTCTTCGCTCTGCGCTTTGGGCCTGGACAAGAAGAAGTAGGCGCCAAGACCACCGCCTGCGAGCAAAACAACCACAACGACAATAATAATGATCCACTTCAGAGACGAACCCTTTTTTTCCGATTCTTTCTTCTCTTCATTTTCTTCATCTTCTTCTCTTACGTCTTTCTTCTTTTCGGCTGCGGCCATAGTCCTCTCCATTTGTTTTATATTATTTCAACAGCTAATTAGCAAAGAGCATACCATCACCACGCCATGAAAATGACAATGCTGATATTTACGGTATATCAATAGATTACAGACAGATGTCGCCAAAGGACGCAAGGCGGTTTCCTTGAGAGGCGATTGAGATAAAATGCTTTTTTTGACGAATTGTCAAAGAATTGACAGTTAAAATAGGTCACCACGATGGGCGGCTAAACCGCCCATCGTGGCTTTCGTGTTATCTCTTGAGATTCATCAGTTCCTGCATGATGGCATCCTGCGTTGTGATAACGCGTGCATTGGACTGATAGGCTTTTTGCGCCGTGATCATTTTAATAAACTCGGTGGCAATATCCGTGTTGGACATTTCCAGCGTATTGGGCGTGAGCGTACCCGTGCCGGACTCGCCAGGCATGTTACGAATGGAGGACCCGGAGGACACCGTTTCACCAAACAGGTTTGACCCCATTTTCATGAGCCCCGTGGGACTGGGAAAAGACGCTAATATTATTTGCGCCAGTTCGGAGGTCTGACCGTTGGTGAAGAAACCGCTAATCCGGCCGTTAGTGTCGATGGATATGGACTTCAACTGACCGGGACCGTAACCGTCGGAGTTAATAGCGCGTATCACTGACGCCGACGCATATTGCGTGATGTCGAGCGCATTTGTGCCAGTAACGTTCCAAGTCACATTCCCATCGGTGCCGATTGTCGCCCCGTTGTCTAGTGTAGCACCTGAAAAATCAACATTGTTCGTCTGATTGGAGCCAACGGCATCAGCCGCATGGGTGACGTCAAATTCGATCTCATCACCTGAAACCCAAGTTGCTGCAGCAGGTGGATCAGGTTGCGGAGATAGACGCAGAGTAATATCCGCTGCACCTGTTCCATCCAAGCTGACAGTAATCGTTGTGGAATCTACTACCGTGACACGCACATCACCATATTCCGTGCTGGCCGCTGACCACAGCGCAGCGCTTGCGCCACGGGTTAGTGTAATGGTGCCGTCTTGGTAGATCATACCGGCACGATTCAAGATTTGATCCGTAACTGTTCCTCCTCCTGGGCTTGTGACATTGACAGGATCTTCCATTTCACCGGTATAAACGCCTGTTAATTCCCCATTGCTGTTAAATATGACACCATCAATGGACAACTCATCTGCGTTATATGAATCCAGAGCTGCTTGTATGCCCCAGTAGCCACTCGTTGTATTTGCTGTTTTAGTAAAAGTGGTATTGAGCGTGTGTTTGGCGCCCAGGGAATCATAAACGGTTTGCGTGGTATTGTATTGACCACCTGCGGCTGTTGCGGAATTCAAATTCGCCCCCAGAGCAAACCGCGTCGTTACGACCGGCTCTGACTGGGCTTCACGCAGATTGATGTCCGTCAGCGGTCCTGACGGTTCTCCATTGACGACAACTTGTCCTTGCACACGATATTTATTGATGTCCACCAAAAGGCCGTCGGAATTCAAATTGAATGCACCTGCGCGCGTGTAATACGTCGCGCCTGCCGGGTCATTGACCATAAAGAAACCTTCGCCGTCGATGGCCACGTCAGTTGCGTTTCCCGTGCTTTCAAACGATCCGGCGCCAAACTGCGTCTGGACTTCTGATACGGACACGCCGCGCCCGACCTGCATGCTTCCGCCGGAGCCACCGGAAAGACTCGAGCTTAAAACATCTGCAAAATAAGTTTTGTTGGATTTAAAACCGATCGTATTGACGTTGGCCAGGTTGTTGGCGATGACGTCGAGTTCCTTGGAGCTGGCATTAAGCCCCGAAATTCCTGCCCATAGTGCGCTACCCATAATGAATTCCTCCTTCTATCCTCAAAGTTAATTGGTTGCTTTATTGACGGCGATGACACTGGAAAATGCCACTTCCTGACCGTTAATCGTTAAATAAGCGCTGTTGTTTTTAAATGAAGCCCCTGTGATGACACCAGAAATCATCGTATCGGCGGTGACGGCACGGCCTGACGAATCTTCGGCGCTGATTTCATAGGTATAGTTCCCCGGTGCAATGTTCCCGCAATTCCAGGTGACATTCTGAATTCCGGCCTCCTGCTGGCCGACGGAGACCTTGTCCACCAGGGCGCCGTTTTCGTCATAAATGCTGATAGTGGCTTTGGCCACGTTTGCGGGCAATCGGTAGGTAATTTTCGCCGATGTGCCGCTGACGTCAATCACGTTTCCTTTGGCAATGGCTTCGTTACCGATCATATTGACCATCTGCGCGTTGGCGAAAGTGCTCAAGTAATCCGGCAATACGCTCATTGTCTCGTTGAGGTTGGTCAGTTTTTCAAGCGACGTGAATTGCGCCAGTTGCACGGCAAATTCCGTACCGTCCATGGGGTTGAGCGGGTCCTGATTTTGCAACTGCGCAATCAGCATTTTCATAAAGGCATCTTTGTCCAGCGCGTTTCTTTTTGTATCGTTTTGCACGCTGCCTGCGGCGCTTCCGGTAATGTTCGAAATGCTTGTCTCCATTTTTCCTTAACCTCCTCTAAACAAATAAACTGATGGATGCCGAACCGCTCTGTCCCTGACTGACCGGCGACTTTTGCGCAGGTTTTCCGGATGCCAGGAGAGGCGATGGTTCTTCCAGCGCAGGTCTTCGATCCATACCTTCCCGCTGACCCGAATCCCGCCCGAAGGCCTGCTGCCCGTTAAAGCCCTGCGAATACTCCTCGCGCCGATCCTGCATCATGACGTCGCAGCGCTCAATCGTCAGGCCCTGGGATTGCAAAGCGCCTTTGAGCGCATCAATATTGCCCGTCAACGTTCTTTGAACGTCCCGGCTATCAGCCATGAGCATCACCCGCACCTTGCCGTTTTGAACGGATACGTCCATTTCGATCGTTCCCAGCGAAGGTGGTGTGAGTATAATCTTTACCCTTCCGCCCTCATTCATCAGGTTTTCGCGAAACTCCGCCGCTACGCGGTTAATAATCGGAGCAGGCGCAACTTCACCCGCCGCTGATTTTTCGCTTACCTGACCCGCTGAAGCCGGGGTATTCATGCCAATATTGTCAGAGGTTTTGGGCGCATGAAGGATCGAAGCTTTGGAGCTCATTTTATGTTCCGCTTGGCTTTTTAGCGCATCTGTTTCTGCAAGCGTTGCTTTAATGCCGGCATCCATTTGCGGACGAAGTCTGTCGAATGCAATTTTTTCTGCGGCAACAGCACCGGAATGATCTTGCGTGCTTTTCTTTCCAACGGAGGCAATGTTGTTTTCAGTCTCAGACACAAGGGCGGAATAATTTGGCTGATCTTTTTTATTCAAAACGAGCGTGGCAGACTTGTTGCCATCTTGAGTTTTAACCATTTCTTCCACATCACCCGTTTTAACAAAACCTCTGGACGCAGAAACATCATCCGATTTTTGCAAGACATCGGGCCTTGGCACTGGGCGATCCATCGAAAATTCCTGCCAGGATGGTTTGGGCTTTCCATCCGCAATCTGCGACTGGTATTGAAACGTTTCCGAATTCGATTGTGCAGGCGTGCTTACTGACGTGACAGCACTCTCTTTCAAATGAATTTTCGCGTCCGATACGGTGAATGGCGTCCTGCCCTCTTCCGATTGAGGCATGTTGGCAGAACTTAATTTTGATAAACCGTTATCCGCCGTTTGCAATGCTTCCTTTTGTGGTGCACCTTCGGTAATTGTGACGCCTTGATGGGTTACCTTAATATAGTCTTGCGTCACCTGAGGCCGGTATTGCAGCATTTCCGACGTCGGACGTGAAGGCGTAGCACCGAGTGTGACGGTTCCGTCTTTCAAATGAATTTTCGCGTCCGATACAGTAAATGGCGTCCTGCCCTCTTCCGATTGAGGCATGTTGACAGAACTTAATTTTTGCAAACCATCATCCGCCTTCGGCAAACCGTTCGTCTGGTCAGCACCCGAACTGACCTTAAAGGCCGTATGATTTTTCTTCAGCAGATCTTGCGCATTCGCCTTAGCATCCTTTGCCGACAGGTCGCTTAACACAGCCGCCCCTTTTAAAGGTAGCGTCTGTTCTGAAAGCGTTGAAGACTGTATTTCTCCTGCCTGATGCCCAATGGACGCCATTGCCTTTACAAGGGAGTCGCGAACCTTTGCAAAGTCCTGCGCCTGGAGTTTTTCCGAAGATAAATGTTCATGATGATGGTTAGAAAGGTTTGTCTCGCAGGAAAGAAAAGGAAGATGACCCTGTCCGACTGCAAATGCTGCAGAAAACCCGGAAGATTCAGCATCCACCATATTTTTTTCCCCCATAAGGCCGGGGGGTTCAGGATTGTTTTCTTTAGTCAGCCATTCTTTTACGTCAGCAAGAACGTGTTGGACCATCTTTGGATTATCCGGAAATATTTTCCCGATGATATCCGGAAGATTGATCCCGGCTTCGTCAACATTCCCTTCACTGCTTTGCACCAGCATGGCCATTTGCCGGCCGAGCACCTCTGAAAAGAGGTTATCGCTTGAAGTCAATCCCTCCAGTATCGCCTTATTCAGTCCGGCGTCTTGCACAAAGCCAAGCTCTCCGGCTTCAAACATTTTAAGCAGCATTCCCAGATTCATTTCCGGATTGAAAACATTTTGTGGCGCAATATTCATGCTCATAAAAAAACCTTTCAGTGTTTTGCTAATTAAGAAAGCAAAGGGCATGCCATGATATATTTACCTATATTATCATGACATTACACGACTTGATCATTAAAGGAAGGCTAGAAGCAGGAAATTTCTTCCGGTTCGACAGGGCAAAAAAGGCCGTCAAGCCACCAATCAAACCCGTATTTTGAATTTTGTATTTACACCTGCCCCATATAAAAAATCCGGGACCCCTTTACAGAGTCCCGGATATCGCCTATCGCCTCTTGCCTCTTGCCTATGGCCTATGGCCCATAGCCCATAGCCCATAGCCTATTGCCCATAGCCCATCGCCTATCGTGCCTATTGCGGATTCTCCCCTCCCGAGCGTGTAATTTGACGCGTAATGGCCACGGCTTTTTGCGGTGTGATAAAGGCCCACAGCGCACCGGCTTTTTCCTTTTTCATGTTCATGGTAATCCCCGCTGCGGTTTTGATATCGAGTTTTTCCATCATGGGGCCGGCTTTATTCGGCGGGGTATTTTCATAAACTTTGGCCATATCCTTGTAACGGCGAATATCCTCTTCTTTTTCCTCGTCCATCCGGGCGGCCAGTTTTTCTTCCTGGGCTTTGAGAATAACAATCTTTTCCGCAATGTCTTTGCGCATCGCGATCAGGCGCTGCTCATCGGCACGTATGGCGTTTTCGCGGTTGTCGAGCTCGGCTTTTTTCTGTGTCAGTGCCGCAGCCAGATCGCGTTTCTGGGAAAGAATATCTTCCATGGGATCTTTGGAAACAGGCGCGGTTAGAAAATATTCCGGTGACTCTTTTTTTTCCGCTTCAGCGCCAGGTGTTGGTTTTATGGCAACCTCGTTTTCAGCCTTAGCCTGCGCCATCGCCTGAGAAGCAATCATGCTGTTGGGATCCGACAGGTCAAATGATGTAAACACACCAAAAACGGATGCAACCTTAACCACCGCCAGAAGCACAATCAGCACCTGCGCCACGATAAGAATCTTTTTCATACCTCTCTCCTGCGGAATTTCAGGACGGACATTTCATCCGAATTTTTCTGCTCGAGTTCTCCCTGTTCAATCCTGTATTCCTCTGCGTGTTTATCGCGAAGCTTTTCGATCACCTTGCGGTTTTTTACGGCCTCCATCAACTCGCTTCGTTTTTGCTCCAGGGCCTCCCTGGCTTTTTGAATGATCTCCTCCTGCGTTTTCTCCTGGTTGCGAACATAGTCCACCGAAGAGATCATCGACGCGATATCGTCCGCGGGAATGGCCATCTGTTTGAGATTTCGCAAATCATTGATCAGTTTTTCCCTCTGCGCGATCAAGGCCTTTAGCGCCGCCCTGTGCTCTTCGAGATCACGCTTGGCCTGGGAAAATTCGCCCTGAATCTTCTCCTCCAGGTTAATGCGGTATTCCAAGACCGATTGCAGTTTAAATTTAAACATTCTTTACTCTTTAAACAGTTCAAGCAACTGTCTTCTAGCCGTTTCAAAATCAATGCGTTCCTCAATATTCTGACACAAAAACGCATCCACCTTATCCACCATTTTAATCGCATAGTCGATGGACGGATTGGAACCTGCCACATAGGCCCCAATGTTGATAATATCCTCCGCCTTTTTATGTGTCGCCAGAATGTTTTGAATGTCATTGGCCAGTTTCTTTTGCTCGGAATCCACAATATCCGTCATCACACGGCTGATGCTTTGCAAAACATCAATGGCCGGGTAATGGTTTTTATTGGCCAGCGCCCTCGAGAGTGTGATGTGTCCATCCAGAATCGACCGGGCCGCGTCGGATATCGGTTCATTGAAATCATCGCCTTCCACCAGAATCGTGTAAAGCCCGGTAATACTGCCGACGCCTTCCACAATTCCGGAGCGCTCCAGCAGTTTCGGCAGAAGACTGAAGACGGACGGCGTGTAGCCTTTGGTCGTTGGCGGTTCACCGACGGAAAGACCGATTTCCCGCTGCGCCATGGCGAAGCGCGTGAGGGAATCCACCATCAGCAACACATTTTTCCCCTGATCCCGGAAATACTCGGACACGGTCGTGGCCACATACGCGGCCCGCATACGAATCAGAGGATGCATGTCGGAGGCGGCAACCACAACCACGGAACGCGCCAGACCTTCCTCTCCCAGATTTTTTTCGAGAAACTCCCGGACTTCCCTTCCCCGCTCACCAATCATGCCAATCACGTTGACATCCGCCTGCGTGTGGCGGGCAATCATCCCCATCAAAACACTTTTACCCACGCCGGATCCGGCAAAGATTCCCATTCTCTGACCCTGCCCGCAGGTGAACAAGGCGTTTAGCGCACGGATGCCCAGATCCATCGGTTTTTTAATGCGGCCGCGATCCATGGGATTGATCGGCTCAGCATAAATCGGATATTCATCTTCAAAATGAATGGGGCCTTTATTGTCAATCGGATTTCCCAGACCGTCAATAACACGCCCCAGAAGACCGTTTCCCACGCCAATTGCGGCCTTGCGCCCCATGGCGAGGATTTTACAGCCGGGCCCCAGCCCCTGAATGCTCTGAAGCGGCATCAGCAGCACGCGTCCATTTTTGAAACCGACCACTTCCGCTTCAACCGGCGCTTCCGCGTTTACCGGCACAATGCCGCAGACCTCGCCAATCGAAGCGGCAGGACCGTAACCTTCAACCATCAAGCCGATAATTTCGCTGACTTTGCCATTGACGCGGATGGGATTGATCCGTTTTAAAATATTTTCATACCTTGTCAGGTCAATGGCCGGTGCGTTTGACATCTGTATTCCCTTCCCGCCTACTTCTTCTGCAACAGGACGGCTTTAATTTCCTTGAGCTGACTCTCCAGACGCGCATCAATTTCACCCAGAAGCGTCTCGACCACCGCGCCGCCGCGCTTAATGCTGGTGTCTTCCTCAAAAACGACATTGCGGATACCGTCGAAGGATTGTAAAAAATCTTTTTTTACTTCCATCATATAGCGGAAATCCTGCGTATTGAGACGGATTTTCATGCCTTCCGTCTCTTGAATATTTTTTAAAACGCCCTTGAGCACGTCAATGATCACATCCTTGCGTTCCGATACCTCCTGATGGAGTATCTTTTCGGCGATAGCAAAAGCCAGCCGGACCATCTGCTCTTCGCTTTTGTCGTAAATCATTTGCTTGACGGACGGCAGCGCTTTGGTCGCTTGGGCCAGCGCCTCAACGGCGCTGGCCGCTTCTTTATGGAGGGATTTTCTCCCTTCCGCATATCCCTTGGCGTAGGCTTCTTCAGAAATTTTTGTCATCTGGCTTTCGGTTGTCTGAACTGTGGCTTGCGCCTGGACAGGTCCTTTTCCCGCGGGACGTGCGCCGGAGGCACTGCCACGGGTATTGGCGCCCTCAGGTGTGCCGCCGCTTCCGGATAAGGGAATCGACCTGCCGGTATTGACGATCTCACCGGCTTTGATGACTTTTCTTTTAAACGAATCCATCCTTCTCGTCTCCGCGCAGAATAACAATCCTGCCTTCCGCTTCAAGCTTTTTCGTTGTTTCCACAATTTTACGCTGGCTGGCTTCCACTTCAGACAGACGGATCGGCGGCATAAGTGATATTTCCTCACGAAGCATTTCCGCCCCGCGTTTGGACATGTTTTTGAAAATTCTTTCGCGCTGCCCTTCATCCACCAGCTTGAGCGAGCGGGCCAAATCTTCGGCGCTGACTTCCTTCATCAGTTCCTGCAGAGACTTGTCGTCGAGTTTGAGCACATCCTCAAAGCTGAACATGAAATTACGGATTTGCGCGGCAAGCTCCGGATCGGAATCCTCCAGCGACATCATAATTGCGCTTTCGGTGGCCCGGTTCATCCGGTTTAAAATATCAGCGATGACCTGGGCGCCGCCCATTTGCATGTCGGAGGAATTCCCCGTGATCAGTTCTTTTTCCAGGGTTCTGGCGACTTCTTCAACAAACTCGTTCGGAACGCTTTTGAGCGTCGCCATGCGTTTCGTGATTTCGTATTGAATGGCCGGTGAAAAATGCTCGAGGACCTGCGCGGCTTTTTCGGGTTTCAGATGAACCATGATCAGCGCAATCGTCTGCGGGTGCTCTGTCCGCGTGAAATCCGCCAAAACCTTGGGCTCAATTTCATTGAGTTTCTCAATTACCGGGTTATCAAAAACACCGCTTTCGACAGACCCCAGAATATTTTCCGCCTCTTTTTCGCCCAGAGCCTTGACCACCAGGTTTTTCGACATGCCGTCGCGAACCGTAATCACGCCGCCGACTTCCTTGGCCATCGTGCAGAATTCCTTGGCCACCGTGCTGACCGTTTCGGAAGGAATGTTGTTGATCCGGCTCATCTGTTTGCCAAGACGACGGATTTCGGACGGCCGCAGGTTTTTCATCACATTGGCCGCAATCTCTTCATCGAGCGATAAAAGCAAAATGGCTGCTTTTTCCTCACCGGTCATAATATCCTCTTAATGCTTCATCCAAGTCATTTGCTGATTATTTAATCCAGTTCCGGAGAATATCGGCAAACTGTTTTGCATCGGCCTTGGCCATAGCCTGCGTGACATCCATTTCCGACATCGGCTGTTCAGGCCCGCCATAGGCGGATGCCCCCTCAGCCTGACGGGTATATTCCTGAGCGGCTGCGCCCGCTGTTGCTCCCGCGCCCGCTCGAACCGGAATGGGCGCCGGAACATTGCGAACAATGCTTTGCAGCATGGGACGAAGAACAAACAACACGATAAACGCCGTCAGCCCGAATATACCCACGTATTTAAGAATAGGCGATACGGTCTCGACAGTATCACGAATCGTTGCCGGTTCAACATCATCTTCAATATCGGCTTTACGAAACGGCATGTTGGACACCACCACCTGATCACCACGCTGGGCGTTGAATCCGGCGGATTTGCGGACCAGATCCTCAAGCGCTTCAATTTCGTTTCGGGGCAGCGCCTCATAGACCTCTTCATTTTGTTCATTTTTCTTGTACCGGCCGTCAACGAGCACGGCGATGGAAAGCTTTTTGACTTCGCCTACCGGCATTACCGTTTTACTGACCACTTTGTTGATTTCGTAGTTGATGATTTCGTCAACTTTTTCCTTCATGGGGTTGTCGGATACACCGCCTGTGGGGCTGACGGCATTTTCCCGATCGGTATTGCGCTGCGTGCTGCGAACCACCTGGGCTTCCGGATCATACGATTCTTCCGTCTTTTCCATGATGCGGAAATCCAGATCCGCGCTGACACGAACAGACGCCTTACCGGGACCGACTACATTTTCCAGAAGTGATTGAATGCGCGAGGCCAGATTCCGCTCCATACTCTGCTGATAGTCGATCTGCTGGGCGGACATCTTCGAAAACCGTGTGTCTCCCTGCTTGCTCGACAAGATATTCCCGCGCGAATCCACCACCATGACATCCGAGGGATTCATGCCCTCGATGGAACTGGCCACCAGATGCACAATGCCTTCAATCTGGGAAGGCTTCAGGGTTTTACCGGATTTGAGGTGCAACGTGACGGAGGCGGTGGCTTTCTTCTGCTGGTCGATAAAAAGGGATTCTTTGGGAAGAGCGATGTGAACGCGGCTGGACTGGATTTCGTCAAAACCGTTGATCGTGCGGGACAATTCGCCCTGAAGAGCGCGCCGGTAATTGAGCTGCTGTTCAAACTCCGTCGCGCCGAGCGTTTTATTGTCAAAGATCTCAAACCCGACGCCCCCTCCCTGCGGAAGACCGGCAGCGGCCAGCTCCAGCCGAAGCTGGGCAACCTGATCCGCCGGAACGGAGACGGCGTTTCCTGAAGCCGACAGTTTATAGGGGACCTTTTTCTCGCTTAACTTCGTCACGATATTGCCGGCATCTTCATTGGAAAGATTGGAAAACAAAACGCGGTATTCCACTTGCGTCGTCAGAAAAAACATCAGAATGATCAGGCCTGCCGCCGCTGCAATCACGGCGAAAATGGAAATTTTCTTTCCTGCGCTGGCTGCTTCAAAGCCAGTCCACAGCTTTGACAAATATTGCGTCAGAGAATCCATATTTTTCCCCTGCTAAAAAATAATCCGCTTAAACCTGCATCCGCATGATTTCCTGATACGTATCGAGGATCTTGTTTCGCACCTGCATCATGACCTGAAAGGAGATTCCCGCCTTTTCCAGCGCAATCATCGCATCATGAATAGAGCCCGCATCTTCAAGCTGTACCCGGGCAATGGCCTGATCCGCATCATTTTGCAGGTTATTAATATCCGTGATCGCATCTTTGAGTATCGATCCGAAGGAGACCCCGCCGGGCGTCGAATCGCCTTCGGCTTTTTTCGGTTCAATCCCGGAAATGGGTTTGAGGGCATCGATGCTGCTGCGAATCAACAAATCATCCGTCATGTCAAATACTCCTGAAAATATTTATGGTTTATTTGCCGATGTCCATTGCCTTCATGGCCATATTCTTCATCGCGTCAAAGGCCGTGGCGTTGGCTTCATAAGCCCGCGAGGCGGTAATCAGATCCGTCATCTCCAGCATCAGGTTGACGTTCGGGAGCAACACAAACCCCTGGGGATCCGCATCCGGATGCGCCGGATCGAACACTTTTTTAAAGCCTTCCTGCTCATCTTTGACCTGCCCCACTTTAACCGCGTTGACGGCATCCTTCAAATCCACGTCAAATCCTTTTTTTAACGGATCGGCTGTAAAGGACATGACCTTTCTTTTGTATGGACCGCCTTCGGGTGTGCTGGTCGTCGAAACATTGGCGATGTTGCTGGTGACGACGTCCATCTTTTTTCGCTGGGCGGAAAGCCCGCTGCCGGTAATTTTAAAGGTGGTAAAAAATTCCATTACTTAGCCTCCGTCAGGACACTGCGCATCCCTTTGAATTTACGCGCTAATAGTTCAACTGTTAAATTATACATCAGATGATTCTCCGCCAGATTGGTCATTTCCGTATCGAGATCAACTTTTTCATCCGATGTGACCATTTTGAAGTCATTTTTGGAAATTTCGTCCCCTGCATTAGGAAAATGTTTCTCATCTGTCCGTTTTAATAATATCTGAATATCCATCGCACGGGAGAGTTCCTCTTTAAAAACATAGTCCGATGGCTTATATCCCGGAGTATCTATGTTTGCGATATTAGAGGATATTACTTTATTGCGCTCTGCGCGGTAATCCATCAGGGTTCCCAGCATGTTGAACGTTTTTCCAAATAATGGTTCCATGTCTTATTCTCCCCGATTTTTAGTTTGCAAATCACATACCAGTTTTATTCATCAGGCGAGGCATCTGAAATGCCATACTCATTGAGCTTGTTTCGCATCGTACGCACGCTGATTCCCAGAATTTTTGAGGCTTTCGTTTTATTCCAGTTGACCCGGTTGAGCGTGTCAAAAATCATATTCTTTTCCATTTCATAAAGCGTATGACCTGCGTGATCGTCAATTTCCTGACGCGGTTGTTCTCCGGCTTTGAAATCGGCTGCCTTAACCGTTGCCGCCGGTTCGTTTTTTTCTAGAAACAGATGCTCCGGCGCAATTTGCCCGTCCGGACAGATCAGCACGGCTCTTTCAATCACATTTTCCAGTTCGCGTACATTTCCGGGCCATCCGTGCGATAAAAGCGCCGATTGTGCCTCCGGCGTTAAAACCGGCTCCGGCTTTTCATTCACCTCGCTGTATTTACGGATGAAATACTGAGCCAGTAAAATCACGTCGCCGTTTCTTTCGCGAAGCGGCGGCACGATAACCGGAATGACGTTGAGCCGATAGTATAAATCACTGCGAAACGTCTTTTGTAAAATCCGGCTTTGCAGATCGGCGTTGGTGGTCGCAATTATGCGCACATCAATGGGAACCGGCATTTTGCCGCCCAATCGATCCACTTCGGATTCCTGAATGACGCGAAGCAGCTTGGCCTGTAATTGAATATCCATTTCGGAGATTTCGTCCAGAAGCAACGTGCCTGAGTCGGCCAGTTCAAATTTGCCGATTTTTTTAACGGTGGCGCCGGTAAAAGCCCCTTTCTCATAACCGAACATTTCACTCTCTAAAAGCTGCGCGGGAATGGCCGCGCAATTGACGGCGACAAACGGCATCTGGCGGCGGTTGGAGTGCCGATAGACATAGCGCGCGAAAAGCTCTTTGCCTGTGCCGCTTTCCCCCTGAATTAAAATGCTGGATTTGCTTTTGGCGACGCTTTTGAGCATATCCAGAAGCGAAAGCATTTTTTCATTCTTCGTAATAATATCTTTGGGCGGATTGAGACCGGCTGTTTCGCCCGCCTCTTCTTTTTCCGTTTTCGGCAACACGGTGGACGCCAGGACATTTTTCACCGCATATTCGAGGTCATCGAGCGAAAAAGGCTTCATGATGAATTCCGCCGCGCCTTCCTTCATCGCCTCGACGGCCGTGTTCACCGTGCCGTAAGCCGTAATGAGAATGACCGGCGTTGAAGGTGATATTTTTTTGACGCCCCGCAAAACATCCATGCCGCTCATTTTGGGCATGCGCATGTCTGTCACCACGCCGGCGAAATGGCCGCCCGCAAATTTTGCAAGCGCATCCGCGCCGTTTTCCGCCACGTCCACATCATACCCGCAACTGCTGAGCGACTCATAAAGGGCCATGCGCATGGAAGAATCATCATCGACAATCAGTAATCGCTCGGCATTTGACATCCTGACACTCCAAACTTATACTTCCGCCGCCAGGGCGGGAAAGCTGATATTCACGATCATGCCGCCCGAAGGCGCATTTTCCACGGAGATGGCGCCGGAATGCTCACTGACAATGTTGTGCGCAATCGCCAGCCCCAGACCGGAGCCCCCCTCTTTGGTGCTGAAAAACGGGTCAAACACGCGTGAAGCATCACCTTGTGGAATGCCGGGACCGGCATCCTGAAAGATGACTTCGGCGATCCGCTCATCGGGATTCATGAAACTTTTGGGGGATAGGCGCGTGATAATGGATAACCTGCCGCCATCCGGCATGGCCTGCTGCGCGTTGAGGATAACATTTAAAAAAACCTGCTTGATCATTTCGGCATCCGCTGAAATCAGAATATCGCGCTCATCCATATCCACCACCACTTGCGTTCCGGACTGCTGGATAATTTGTTCAGAAAACGCCATGACTTCCGACAAAATCGCATGCAGGCGGACTTTTTTCATCTGAGGTGTCTGCCGACGGGTAAATAAAAGCAGATTGGATATTTTGTTATCGACGTTTTTCACCGAGGAAATGATCTGGACCACACGTTCCCGATCTTTCGGATCGGAAAGATTCTTTAAAAGCAATGAGGCAAATAGTTCAATACTTCCCAGCGGATTTCTCACCTCGTGAGCGATATTGGCCGCCATTTCGCCCATCGCAGCAAACTTTTCGGTGCGTTTGGCCATTTCTTCGAGCTTCTCAATGGCGGTGATATCGCGCAGAACAAACACATTGCCAATAATCTCGCCTTCGGGGGACTTAAAGGGCGAACAGAAGATTTCCAGCGTCCGGCCGGATATTTTCACCTTATGCCCCGCTTCTCCTTTGAAAAATTCACCCAGATTAATGCTGCGCCAGTCGTCTTTCGGCATGGACTCGAATAAAACGCTGATGTGGCGGGAAAGAACATCGGACTGGCGAACATTGGTGAACATCTCCGCGCAGGCATTGAGCGTTTGAATCCGGCCATCCAGATCGGTGACCACCACGCCGTTGATGAGGCTCTCCAGAATATTTTGCAGATAGTTTTTGGTTTGTTCTTTTTCCGCAACTGTTTTCACCAGCTCGGCATTTTTTTCTTCAAGCTCCGAATTAAGCAGAGCAAATCTCTCTTCAAGCCGCGAATAGGCGCGTTCCAGCTCAGAGGTCGCCTTGTTAAAGTTTTCAAATGACTGTTGCAGCCAGGTCAAATCCTGCATGAAACCATCCTTATTTTTGAACGACCGAACCGTATTTCTGCCACCACTGGATGTCGCTTAAGTAAAAATCAACCACATTCGACCAGAACCCTTCCGGCCCGGCCTGTGTTTTGATTTGCGTGAAATACGTCTGCGCCTGATCTTCGCGGTCGAGCTTCAGATACGTTTGTCCGACCAGAAATCTTGACCACAGCTTCATGTCCTCATCGCTTGCGCTCTCCAGCGCCTTGGCATACATATTGAGCCCCAGGCCCAGATTATTGCCTTTCACATACAGATCGCCAATTTCCTTGTAAACAATGCCTGCGGTGGGTTTGAGGTTTTTTTGCGAATCCAGATATTTCACGGCTGTTAAATATTTTTGAAGGGCCTGATCATCCTCGCGCTGCTTTTCCAGCGATCGGGCATAGTGCAAATAGAGAGTTCCGGGATCAGGCATTTCCTGACCGGCTTGTACGGCCGCGCTGTAATTGGAAACGGCTTGGCCATACTGCTTGCGCCGATACGCCACTTCCGCCAGATTTTTTTGAATACCGGACATCAGATCGGATTTTTTCGCGGAAGGCCTGTTCATCAACGCCAGAAGCATTTTTTCCGCTTCATCATCTTTGCCCTGGAGAATCAGCCCCTCGGCCAGATTCAGCATTCCGCGATTTCGGGTCGTCTCATCTTTAACAACACGAAGGTACTTGCTCAAAACGCCGACGTAATCATCTATAAGATTCAAGGCTCTCAGGCTTTCGGCAATTTTGCGGACCTCGGGATATTCATCTTCCTCCATTTCAAGCGCGCTGAAAGACCTGAAATAGACATACGCTACGGCCAGATGGTCTTTTTTGGCATAATATTCATCGATCAAATCTGAAGAAGCGTTTTTGAGCGCCCGCGACACGGAGGCGATGCGTTTGCTCTCCGGATAGAGGCTGAGAAACTCCAGAAAAACCTCGGCCGCCTTTCGCTTTTGCCCCTTTTTAGAAAGGGCAATCCCTTTTTGCAGCATGGCCTCTTCGGCAATGTCAGCGGTAGCGTCGCGCATCATCAGCTCATCGTAGGTATCCAAAGGATTCCGGTAATATTCGATGCCGCTCGCCTCCCGAAACACTTTAGCGCCAGGGGCCTCAACGCCCAGATTGGCCATGGCCAGCATGCACAAAGCCGCTTGAGGGCTGTCGGGATATTTTGCCAGCATTTTGGAATAAACGCCAAGCGCCGCCGCTACCTGGCCGGCTCTGGCGTAGGCATCAGCCAGCATCATCGTGATCTCCCGGATTTGCGGGTCGTCCGGATAGACGTTAACATAAAAAGAAAAAGCGTCTGTCGCATCCGTAAAGCGCAGCATATCCATCTTGTGCCTGGCATAATCCAAAATAATATTTTTGGGCATTTGTGTCAGATCCGGCCATCTTTTGATAATATCGCGAAACCAGATCTCCGCGTTGGTGGACTGTTTGGCTTTGTAAAACGAATGGGCTACCAGATAAAAGGCGCGTTTCGTGTGTGCAACGCCACGGTATTTCAGCAGATAGCGGATATACCCCTCCGCGGCTTCACTGAATTTTCCATCGGTATAATAGATTTCGGCAATCCGCCAATAGGCTTCGGGCACCAGGGAAGATTGCGGATATTTCTCTATCAAATGATGATATTGCTTGATCGCTTCAGGATAATACTGGAGATTTTCGTAGGTTTTCGCCAGGCGGTAATAGGTGAGCGCATTGTCCTCATTGGGATCGGGAAAACTCGCCAGCGTGTTTTTATAGAATTCCGAGGCCATCAGGAGTTGCTGCTTGTCGCCCTCTTCCCGGCCCAGCCAGTAGTGACAATCCGCCATGTGACGCAAGGCACGCTGCCCCCATTCTTTGGATGTATCTTCCCGGCTGATAAACTCCTTGAACGTGACCAGAGCCTGCTCATAGTCTTTGTTCTTAAACTCAGCCATAGCCTTTGCATACAGTTCAGAATCCGATTCCGGCTCAACAATATCTTTTTCGTCCGGTTCCCTGAAATCATCCAGTTTGTCTTTTTCCATGTCCTTCAGAGCAGGGGGAGGTGGAAGCAGCTTTTTTTCTCCCAGAATCAGCGAGGCCAACGCTTCACTTTGGGCAGCCTTTTCTTTAATCGTGACGGGTTTCACCAAACGCGCTTGACCTGCTGCCAAAGGCACGGGTTGCGGCGGTTGCGGCGGTTGCGCTTTTAGCTCAGCACCAACTTCCATGTCTTTTCCCGTTCCGGCCTTGTAATAGCCACTTGCAATGGCTTCCTTCTCTGTAGCAAACAAAATACGGTTTTGCCTGTAAACCCGATCGTAATAGGGCATGCCCGGCAGGTGGTAACGCTTGCTTCGCTTATTGCCGACAACCGGTTTTAAAAGGGCTGTTTCCTTTGAGCCTTTGGGTTCTATGGCTTTGACTAAAGCAATTTTTTCGCCCGTCAGAAGATGGATGAAAATTTGATCAATCTGCCCTTTGCTCTTCAATCGCATCGCGGCTGCATAGGCCGTCTCGGCGCTTGCGTATCTGCCGGCATACACCCGGTACCACTTGCCGCGCCCTTCAAGATCCACTTCGCGCACAAATGCGTCATATCCCAGGGCGGTGAGCCTCTGGGCATCTTTTTGGGCCTGTCCGTCCGTTTTGAATGATGAAAAATGAACACCGTAGGCGCTGTCTTTCGCTTGCGCCGCATGAGCCGCCACCATCCAGATCAGGCCAAGGGAAATCAGAAGGATCAAATATCTGTCTTTGCCATTTTTCATTTTAAAAACTCATTCACAAACACCATTTTTAAAACTATTAGCAATTTGCATACCATATGGTTATCTGAGTGTTTTCAGTCAATAACAACGCTCTTGATCGCGCGGGGCTGGCCCGACTCTTCCCTTTTGCTGTCAATTAGCCCACCGCTTCGTCAATATCTTGACGATTATTTTTATACAAATGTGACCTGGTCTATCGCTAACCTGTTGAAATACATATGCACAGCACATCTTACAGCGTGCAACGATGGCATCTGTATTGCATATTATTTTTTTACTTATGCATTTTGGAGAGAGATATGGTCGATGAAAATGATACCGTTATTGAAAACAAAAGAGCGTATTCCAGAGTTGATACCTTCATCCCGATGGAGTACAAACTGATTCCTCCCGGAAACAGAGAAACCATCCGGGCTCGCCTGGCCGGTGAGTCCCTGCTTGCGGAATTCAAGGAATTGCCTAATCCTGACGATCAATTAATTGCGCAATGGCTTCAAAACATCAATGGCAAGCTCGATGAAATCATCCGCATGCTGACCATTCAGCACGAAGGATTCAAATGTTTGTCCCTTGCGAAAGTCAACATCAGCGGTGGCGGAATGAGCTTTAATACGGGGGGAATTTTTTCACCGGGTGATATTCTGGAAGTTAAGGTGATGCTCTTTCAGAAACCCATCGCTTTTTTCCTTTATGGTGAAGTGCTGGAATACGAAAAACCGAATCCGGAATATGACACCTCTATCTGTTTTATTAATATGGATGATTTCATTCAGAGTGAAATCATCCGCTTCGTTTTTGAAACCGAAAGGGAAATCCTGCGGTTAAAAAGGAGGTAGGTCACCTATTTTATGATTGCTATTATTGGTATAATCATTGTTACAGGTTGCGTCATCGGCGGTTATCTCCTTGAGCACGGTAATCTTTCCGTCATTTTTCAGCCCGTGGAAATAATGATTATTCTCGGCGCCGCCATCGGCGCGCTGGTCATTGCCTCACCCCTGAAAGTGCTCAAGGCGGTTGGCGGCTCTATAGCCCGCGTTTTTTCCTACAAGCCTAATTCCAAGCAGGATTACACCGACGTCCTGATCATGATGAACGGCATTTTTTACAAAATCCGGCAACAGGGACTGGTTTCCATTGAAGCGGACGTGGACGAACCTCAGCAAAGCCCGCTCTTTTCCGCCTATCCTAAAATTATGAAAAACCATGCTGCCATCAATTTGATCACGGACACATTGCGCACCGTGATGACCACCACCATTGCCCCCCATGAGCTGGAATCCCTGATTGATCAAGAGCTGGAATCCCATCATGAAGAATCGATGGCGCCTGCCCACAGCATCGCCACGATGGCCGACGGTCTGCCGGGCCTGGGTATTGTGGCCGCGGTGCTGGGCGTTATTCTCACCATGGGCAAAATTAAGGAACCGCCCGAAGTGCTGGGCGCAAGCATCGGCGCCGCACTGGCGGGAACGTTTCTGGGCGTTTTACTGTGTTACGGTTACGTTGGGCCGCTGGCGAAAAATATGGAGTTTATCGCCAACGAAGATATGCAGTTTCTCAATGTGATTAAGGTGGCGCTTTTATCCTTCATCGGCGGCGGCGCTGCGCCCAAAGTCGCAGTGGAATTCGGCCGCCGTGTTATTCCGTCTGAGGCAAAACCGTCTTTTATTGAAATGGAAGAAGCAATGCGTGCCGCTAAAAAGTAAATCCGAACATACAAGTTGAGACATAATGGAAGAAAACCGTCCACCCGTTATTATAAAAAAAATAAAAAAGAAACAGGCAGGCGGTCATGGCGGCTCCTGGAAGGTGGCCTACGCCGATTTTGTAACCGCCCTGATGGCCTTCTTTCTGCTTTTGTGGCTTTTAAGCATGGTTTCCGATGAGAAAAGAGCCGCTCTTTCTGAATATTTTCAACATTACAGTGTTTTTCAGGAAAGCGGAACATCCGCTGTTTCGCTCAAAGATGCACGAATGACAGACCCGAACTTTCCTACAGATGCATCAAAACTGCCTGAAGGCCCAAAAGGCAAAGGTCAGGAGGTTCTCGGAAAAAAGAAAGCAAAACAGAACTTGACGCCGGCCGATGAAGAAATAGTTAATAAAATCAGGGCATCCATTGATGAAAAAATGTCCGGTGCCCGCGATCAGGTTCTGGTGGATGTGATTGAAGGCGGGATTCGCATTCAAATTATTGATTCAAGTGAAGAAGGCGCTATGATGTTTGCGCTGGGCTCAGATTCGCCCACACCGAAAGCCAGAGAAATACTGAAATTGGTTTCTGAAAATATTGCCGACATTCCGGGTAAAATCGTTGTGGAAGGCCATACGGATTCCGCACCCTTTAAAAGCGGCCAGACCACCAACTGGGAGCTCTCCACGTCCCGCGCATCGGCGGCCCGCCGTGAGCTGGAAGCCTTTGGAACCGACCCGTCGCGTATTGCCCGTGTGGTGGGCTATGCCGACCAGGAACTGCTGATTCCGCTGGACCCGCTGGATCAGCGAAACCGGAGAATCAGCATTATTGTTCTCCAGTAAAAAACATCATTATTCATTAAGACATACGTCAACTACGAATGTCCCCTCATCAATCTCAAAGGGAATGATCAGGCTTGGTCCGCCCATGACATGCGTGATGGAATGATTTTTCCCGGAAACCACCGTCGGAATGGCGGCTTGAATATAAAAACCTTCCGCCTCAAGATTTTTGCGCGCGACACCCGAAATCATGTTGGTGATTTCACCCACCGCGTCTTTAGCGTCGTTGTTGATGCTTTTAACCGGCTCCCCCAGCATGTTGGATACAATTTTCAATATGGCCGCTTCACTGAAACTCAGAGCAAGCGATCCGGTCGCCGATCCCGTCAAACCGATGACGCCGGAGATGTCGCCTTTGGCCAGATTGTCGATTTTCAGATACGGCTTGCCGGCGCGTGGCTCTACAAAAGCCATGGTTTTCAAGACGCTTACCGTACCATCCAAAAATGGATTAATGAATTTCACGTTCATAGTTTCCCTTTCTAGTTATCTTGGAGAATTAGATTATTTATTAATACCTTCCATGATTTTCTTAATCTTTTCATTGAGAACTTCGGCCGTGAACGGTTTGACAATGTAATTGTTGACACCCGCCTTCACTGCGGCAACCACGTTGTCCTGAAGGGCTTCTGCAGTAACCATGAGAAAAGGCGTTTTAGCCAGTTCGGCATCCGCTCGAACGGCTTTGAGCAATTCCATGCCTGTCATGTTCGGCATGTTCCAGTCGGAGATGATCACATCAATCTTCTGGGACTTGAGGGCCTTGAGGGCCATGACGCCGTCTTCCGCCTCCACAATGTCTTCGTAGCCGACTTGTTTGAGAAGGTTTCTCACAACTTTGCGCATCGTGGAAAAATCGTCAACAATTAAAACTTTGATATTTTTTTCGTTCATAATTCAACCTCGTCTCCGTAAAGATGATGTATTCTTTTGATAAACTTTCCCTGTTATGCCTCTGCCAGTTCAAACAAGCCTTCCGTATCGATGATTAATCCAATACGTCCGTTGCCCAAAATGGCGCCCCCCGCCAGACCTTTTGTATTTTTCAATCCTTCACCGAGGCTTTTTACCACAACTTCGGCCTTCCCCACAATCTTGTCCACCATGAGACAGCGCGACCCGTTTTCGCCATCCACCACGACAACGATGGCCTCCCATGGATCTTTATGCTCCGGTTCAATGTGAAACACGTCATACAGCCGGATCAGTGGCATCAATTGTCCCATGGCATTGATAGTCTCACCTTTGCCGACAACATTTGTATAGCTTTCGCGCGTTGGCCTGAGCGCCTGACGGATGGATATGGTGGGCAGGATATAACTTTCCGAACCGACCTTGACGATCATGCCGTCAATAATGGCCAGTGTCAACGGGAAACGGGTAATAAATGTAGTTCCCTCGCCTACAACGCTTTCAATTTCAATCTTACCCCGCAGTTTTTCCACCGCGCGTTTGACCACGTCCATCCCCACGCCCCGTCCGGAAACATCTGTCACCCGCTCGGCCGTCGAAAGACCGGGCATAAAAATCATTTTGAAAACATCCTGATCGGAAAAATTGTCATCCCCGCGGATCATTCCGGATTTGACGGCTTTATTGATAATTTTTTGTTTATCGAGCCCTTTGCCGTCATCGGCAATTTCGATGACGATGTTGCCTCCCCGATGATAGGCCTTGAGCGTAATGACGCCCCGCTCGGGCTTTCCGGCTTTGATTCTTTCGGCCGGCGTCTCCAGTCCGTGATCGACGGAATTACGGATCATATGCACCAGAGGATTGTAGATTTCATCCACCATGTTGCGGTCGATTTCCGTGTCTTCGCCCACCGTTTCCACCGTTACGATTTTGCCCGCATTCTTGGCCAGATCTCTCACCAGCCGCGACATGCGCTGGAAGGTCTGCTTGATCGGAATCATTCTCAGGCTCGTGGAGACGCGCTGCAGGGCGGAGGTAATGCGGAAAAACTGCGAAATATCCCGAACCAGTCCCTTATCGACATTCACCTGATTCTTTAAATCCTGAGAGATCATCGACTGGGTGATCACGAGTTCGCCTACCATATCAATCAAATCGTCCAGTTTGACGGTATCGACCCGGATCGTGGTCAGATCCGTGACCTGATCGACTTGCTTTCTGAGGGCCTGAGACACCTGCTTGGGCTTGACAACGCCTTCTTCAATCAGTGCTTCTCCGACTTTCCTGGCGGGCGCCGAAGTTTTTGCCAGTGTTTCTTCAAGTTTATTTCGGGAAATCACGCCGTCATCCACAAGAATCTCGCCAATTGGCTTGGCGCCGGCTTCAAGATCAAACCCCTGTTCAATTTTGTGGATGCGCGCCTCCATCGCGGGAATATCAATATTTAAGGGCGATTGGGGCTTTCCCTCCAGAACTTCCTGAAGCTGCCCGATGAGGCTCTTTAACGCGTCTGCGCCATCGAGAACCACATCAATCAGAGCCGGTGTTACGGCAATTTCACCGTTTCTGGCCTTATCCAGCAAGCCCTCCAGATTATGCGCGAGAAACCGGATGTTTTCGAGATTCAGAAAACTGGCCACGCCTTTGATGGAATGAAAAGGACGGAAAATAGCGTTAATATAGTCCTTGTTTTCCGTTTCATTTTCGAGATTGAGGATATTGATTTCAATCTCTTCAATATATTCCAGTCCTTCGGCAATGAAGTCGCGTGTCAGCGATTCATCCTGGATTTGTATTTTACCGGCGTCGTCACCCGGCGCGTCAAGAGACTCAGAGACATCCCCTTCCTCCTTCGTTTCCATATCACCGGCCTCACGGGCGGAGCCCGCCACCGCGCTTGTTTTCTCAAGAAACTCCCGGACGCTACCATCGTATTTTCCACTGATGGAATAGCTGTCGGCAATCTCCTGCATCAGATGAATGCCGCTTTCAAAAACGCTTGCTGCCTTGTCCTTGTCTTCAATCTGTTCAAGAATAGCTTTTTCCAGAATTTGACTCAAAGAGGCAGCACAGCTTCGGATGGCGTTGATCTTGAGCTCCTTGGCTTCATCCGAAATCGCTTGCAGATGATTGAGAAACCTGCCCGCCGTTGGAATGTCAAAGTCTTTGCTTTCCAGAAACAGATATTCCTGGGCCAGGGTGTTCAAATACTTGATCAGATTTTCATAGGTCATTTTTCACACCATATTGATAATTTCTGTCGCAATCTGTTCAATCGGAGCAACTTTATCGGCCGCTCCGAGCTTAATGGCTTCCTTGGGCATGCCAAAAACAACGCAGGTTTTTTCGTCCTGGGCAATTGTTTTTGCGCCGGCATTTTTCATTTCCAGAAGCCCCTCCGCGCCGTCCGAGCCCATTCCGGTCAAAATGACGCCAATGGCATTGGCCCCGGCATTTTTTGCCGTGGATTTGAAAAGCACATCAACCGCGGGGCGCTGATGATGCACCATCGGACCTGTTTTCACTTCGACATAATAGCGCGCCCCGCTGCGCCGAAGAATCATATGAAAGTTTCCCGGCGCCAGAAGCGCCGTTCCCGGCGTCACAGAATCGTTATCCTCGGCTTCCTTAACGGTAATCTGGGAAAGATCATTGAGCCTGCCGGCAAACGCCTTGGTGAAATTGGCGGGCATGTGCTGAACAATCACGATTCCCGGCGCATTGGGAGGCATTTTCGTTAAAATCGTTTTGAGCGCTTCCGTCCCGCCGGTTGAAGAACCGATGGCAATGACCTTGTTGGACGTTTGCGCCAGAGCGCGCATGGGTTCGGCATCCAGAGCGCTTTGCGCGCTGAGGTCTTTTTTGATGATCCTGGCCCGCGAGGCAGCCCGGATTTTTTCCACCAGTTGCGCAGACATATCGCCCACGCTGTAAGCCGAGTTGGGTTTGGCAATAACATCGACTGCACCGATATCCATCGCTTCCAGGGTTAATTTCCCACCCTGTGGCGTCAGCGAACTGACGATGATTGTGGGAATTGGAAAATATTTCATCAATTTGCGCAGGAAGGTCAGGCCATCCATCCGCGGCATTTCAATATCCAGTGTAACCACATCCGGCTTCAGGCGCACAATTTTATCCCTGGCGACATAGGGATCAGGCGCCACGCCCACCACCTCCATGTCAGGATATTTCGAAAGCTCTTCTGAAAATATCTTCCTGACCACCGCGGAATCGTCAACAATGAACACTTTAATCTTGCTCACCGGGCCATCCTTTTCCAATCCTGCTTTTCTTGAGCGTTCCTGTTTACGAGACCTGTGCCTTTTCTTCCAGTTTCAACCCGATGCCCATGGAAGCATTATCGGAATCAAAAACAACGCCGACGGTCAGATCCGGATTCGGGGAAAATTTTCCTTCTTTTTTTTCAAATTCCGGAATGGACAGATCATAGACGTGCTTCGGATCCAGTTTATTCAGGAAATTACCGGTAATCATGTTTAGCGCCTCCTTGGCGCAATCCTCCATGGTCTTATCCGTTACGTCTTTCGGCTCATAACCCAGCATATTCTCAACCATGCTGCTGGCTATTCCGCGCGAAAGATAGGCTTTGATTTCTCCGTGTTGAGGTCCGCTAAATGTAATCGAGGCCACCATGTCATAACGGATTTCTTCATCCAGCGGTTCCAGAAAAACAAAAAACATCTTCTCGAAAACATCAAAAATCGAGTTCATCAGCACTTCTTGAATCTTCTTGATATTGTCCATCTTGCCCGACTCCTATGACTTCGTAAAGAACTTTTCGAATTTCTTCCGGCAGAAATGGTTTTTTGATAAACCCTTTCGCGCCACGTTCATACGCTTCCTTCATTCTTTCCTCAGAGCCTTCAGTGGTAATCATGATCACCGGAATTTCCCTGAGTGTTTCGTTTTTCCTCAGCTGCTCAAGTAACTCCAAACCGCTGACGTCCGGCATATTGATGTCGGAAACAATGACGTCCACCCAGTGATCAGCAAGCAACTCCATCGCCTGCCTGCCATTTCCCGCCTCCAGACACTGATCCATCTGAAAGCCGGATATGTTGATGACCTTTTTGATCACGGCCCTCATGGAAGCGGAATCATCCACAATTAAAAGATTAAATGACATAACGTCACCCTTCCTTTTTACCTATACAATACTTAAGAGTTCCCTTGCGCTTTTCAAGTCATCAGACAAAAGCAACATGCTTTGCTCCAGGTCTCTCATCCTCAAATTAAATTTTTTCAAAAGTTCGCCCACCGCCCGCTGAGCCAACCCCTCCACCGCAGAGCCGATCCCCATCATCAGACAGGCTTCATCCGCCATGTAAACAATCCAGGGCATAATTTTATCGGTTTTTTCAAGCAAGTCCGGCCGGTGATGAAACGCGACAGCATCACGAATTTCAATGGGAAAATTCCAATGCTCGGCAATCTTCCCCCCCAGATCAGCATGATTAATGCCCAACACCATTTCTTCCGCCTCCAGAAAAGACATGTGATGCTCGACCACGAGAAAGGTGATTTTTCTCATTTCATCACGCACGAATTCTCCCATGATGATCTTGCCGACATCGTGCAGGAGCGCCGCCGTGTAAAGCGTCGTGTTTTCCTCGCCGGTAATCTTTTTTGAAAGGATCTGCGACATCAGCGCCACGGCAACGGAGTGTTCCCAAAGATCCGATGCTTTATCATAATATCCGGATACGCCTTTTTTATAGTACTTGGAAACCCCGGCGGTTTGAATGGCGCGCAGGAGATTTTTCTGCCCCAGATACATCACCGCATCATTGATGGTGCTGATCTTGTGCTGCGATCCGAAATAGGCCGAATTGGCCATCTTGAGAATATTGGCGGTAATAGAGGGATCGTATTTAATGACATTGGCGACCTCTAAAACGGAGTAATCGACTCTTCCCAGCAGTTGGGCAACTTTATTACCTGTCGCCGGGAAAGCGGGAATCGCATCGATCGATTTGAGAATGCGGGCAATTACTTTCATAGTTCCTTCATCTCCCCTCCGGAGGTTTTAACATACGTCTTGCCGGTGGCCATTTCCAGCCGAACCGTGCGATTGTAATTTTCCCCGGTGTTCTCGGCGGCGATCATCACATTATTTTTCCAAAAAATCTTTCTCATGGCCATGATGTTTTTTTGACCGATACGAAAAAAATTGGTGTCATCGAGAATGCTTGCGCCGCCCGCCACTTTGACGATCATTCTTTTCTTTTCCGCCCCCAACTGATAACAAGATTTAAACAAGGTGGGAATTCCCGTATCGGCAAACATCGCCGGGTTATCTTTCGCTTTTCGTTCATCCAGCGCTGAATCCGGCAGCATATAATGCAGCAGACCTCCCACGCGGGCCACCGGATCATAAACGGAAATACCGATGCAGGACCCCAGCGCGTAGGTAATCACCACGTCGCCTAGATTATTGCTGATTTTAAAATCGGATATGCCTACAATTAAATCACTCATAGTTATCTCAGATAGACGCTCGGTTCGACATACTTAAAATGATGCTTTAACCCGGTTAAACTTTCCGAATGACCGACAAAAAAGTACCCCCCGCTTTTCAACGCACCATAAAATTTATTAACGAGCTCATTTTGCGTTTTCTTATCAAAATAGATCATGACGTTGCGGCAAAATATCACGTCATATTCATTGTTCGCCGGAATGCTGTCCATCAGATTAAACCGCTTAAAGGTAATGAGCTTCATCAAATCACTTTTAACCCGCACATGTCCTTCAAACTTTCCCGTGCCTGTCTGAAAATATTTTTTCAAAACCGGCTGCGCAATGCCTTTGACCCTGTCTTGAACATAGACTCCCGCCTGCGCAACCCGCAGCACCTTGGTGGAAATATCGGTTGCCAGAATAGAAAAATCAAATGGCCGGTTCTGCATGGCCTCCAAAACGGTAATTGCCATCGTATAGGGCTCTTCACCCGTTGAACAACCTGCGGACCAGATGCTGAATTTTCCTTTGGCGCCATGAGATACCGGTTTCTCGATGGATGATTTAACAATTTGCTGCAAACGGACAAAATGGCTTTCTTCCCGGAAAAACGAGGTTAGATTGGTGGAAATGGAATCGATCATGGTAATGAGTTCATCGGTTCCTTCCGGCGTTGTCACATAGTGATAGTAATCGGTAAAGGACTTATATTTTCCGGCGCGAAGCCTTTTGCTCAGGCGCGCCTTGACCAGTTCTTTTTTTCCTTCGTGCAGGAAAATGCCGCACTGCTCATAGACCAGACGGCTTATTTTTTCAAAATCAGTGTTTTTAAGTTCAAAAGTGCCAATCGCCATGTCTTATATCCGTTCGATGATTATAGCCGGCAACACATCATGAGCCATATCCAGATACTTACCTCGAAACCTGACAGGATCGCGCGAGTTTATTCATTATGAGCAATCCTTATGCCAATTCCCGTCTGCTTAAAAACTAAACTGTTGATATTACGGTGCAACAAGATCATTTCGTGCCGGAGGAACACGGCGGCGATCTTTCACTTTGTTATTCGGCAAAAAAATAAAATACTTAAGATTAACGTACTATTTTAAAAAATAATGATTTGTCTATCTTCGGCCGGGAGTCATAAAAAAACCGCTTTGTTTATTTTTTGACGCTTTGCGGCACTTTACTATTGTTTTTTCGACACAAATATCTTAATATTCGTCAAAAATATTACACTCGGTCAACCTACAGGATTTTATAATGAAAACAGGAAAAATTCTCGTTGCGGACGACAATGAACTCAATAAAGAAACGCTTGCGGAAATCCTTCAGGAAGACGGCTACGATGTCAAAACGGTCAACGACGGCCGCGAGGGCATTGAGGCCTTTCTGGAAGAGCAGTTTGATCTTGTTCTAACGGATCTGCGCATGCCCAATGTGGATGGTCTGGAGTTTCTCAAATTTATTAAAGAAAATAACAAAAATGCGCTGGTCATCATGATTACCGGACACGGCACCGTCAATGCGGCGGTTTCCGCCATGAAAATGGGCGCCTTTGATTTTATATCCAAACCGATTAAAGACGATCTGGTCAAGCTCTCCGTCGAACGGGCCATGAATTTTGCCAGGCTTCACAATGAGAACGTTTCCCTTAAGGAACATTTGAAAGAGCGGCAGGATTTTGACAAAATTATCGGCTACAGCGACTGCATGAAAAGAGTTTTCAGCACCATCGATAAAGTGTCCAATTCGGACTCCACCGTTTTGATTACTGGTGAAAGTGGAACAGGCAAGGAGCTGGTGGCCCGCGCCATTCATTTTAAAAGCGACCGCGCCAATCAGCCGATGATTCCCGTGAACTGCGGCGCCATTCCGGAGGACTTGCTGGAAAGCGAACTTTTCGGCCATGAAAAAGGGGCTTTCACCGGCGCGATCCGCACCCGGATGGGACGCTTTGAGCTTGCCGATAAGGGAACGATCTTCCTCGATGAAATTGGCGATATGAGCCCGTCACTGCAAGTTAAGGTCTTGCGCGTCATTCAGGAAAAGCAATTCGAACGCATCGGCGGGGTTAAAACGATTAATGTCGATGTCCGCATCATCGCGGCAACCAATCAGGATCTGGAAACTGCGGTTGCTGAAAAAAAGTTCCGCGAAGATCTTTTCTACCGGATCAATGTCATTCCCATTCATCTTCCGCCGCTTCGCGAACGCGGGTCGGATATTCTGATTCTGGCCAATCATTTTCTATCGAGTTTCAATAAGCTCAAAAAGAAAAATGTTCAGCGTATCTCACCGGAGGCCGTAAACTATCTCATGCGATATTCCTGGCCGGGGAATGTCCGCGAACTTCAGAACTTGATTGAAATGCTCGTGGTCATGAAAGAGGAAGGCGATATTGTCATTGAAGATTTGCCCTCGAAAATCCGCAATATGCCGGGCGTGGACACAATAACCAGCCCGGTGATTTTCTCTGAGGAAGGCATTGACTTCAACGATCATGTCAGCCGCCTGGAAAAAGATTTACTGCTCAAAGCGCTCAAGATGAGCGGCGGCGTTAAAAATCGCGCAGCAAAACTGCTGAATCTCAATCGCACGACACTTGTGGAAAAACTCAAGCGCCTCAATATTTCGGACAACTGGGTGGACTGAAAACAGCAGGTGAAAGGCGAAAGGCCAAAGGCTCAAAGAAGGGCGTTTTCCAGACGGTTTAGAAATTCGGCGCGGGGGATTTCTCTGGCACCGAATCGTTTCAGATGCTCTGTCGTCACCTGGCAGTCAATGATTTCAATTCCCTTCTCAAACAGTTCGGCCGCGTAAAGAGCGAACGCGACTTTCGAGGCGTCGGTTTTTCTGGCAAACATCGATTCGCCGAAAAAAGCCCGCCCCAGCATGACGCCGTAAAGGCCTCCGGCCAATTCATCCCCCAGCCACGACTCAACACTATGCGCATACCCCGCCTCATGAAGACGGACATAAGCCGCGATCATGTCGAGCGTGATCCAGGTCCCCTCCCCCGCCTTTCGATCAACAGTGGCGCAACCGCGGATGACGGCTTCAAAGGCGGTATTCACCGTCACGCGGTAAACACCTTTTCGAATAGTCTGTTTGAGGCTTTTGGAAATCTTGAGCTCTTCGGGAAAAAGGACAAGGCGCGGATCGGGCGACCACCACAGGATGGGAGTATCATCCGAATACCAGGGAAAGATGCCTTTGGAATAGGCAAGGACAAGCCTCTCGACGCTTAAATCTCCACCCACAGCAAGCAAGCCGTCGCTCTCTGCAAGTTCAGCCGGTGGAAATATATATTTTTTTGTCAGTCGATAAACGGGCATCAATCACTGTAATGGATGGATAGTTTTCCCTCTTGAAAATCAATGCTCACCGAACCGCCCTTTTGAAGTTTTCCAAAGAGCAATTCTTCGGACAGGGCATCCTTGATCTGGGTTTGAATAAGCCGGGCAAGCGGTCTTGCGCCAAATTGATCGTCATAGCCCTTTTGGGCCAGCCAGTCTTTCACAGCGTCACTCAGGTGTATTTGAACTTTTTTGCCACCAAGTTGACAGGCCAGATCACCCAGAAGCTTGCCTACAACTTTTTTCATGGCCTCAGGCGTCAGAGGATCAAACGTCACAATGGCATCGAGCCGGTTTCGAAATTCAGGGTTAAACAGTTTTTTAATGGCCTCCGCACCTTTCGATCGCGCCTCGGATCTTCTGTCGCCAAAGCCGATGGTCGCCCGGTCCATTTCCTTGGCGCCCGCGTTGGACGTCATAATCACAATAACGTTTCGGAAATCGGCTTTCTTGCCGTTGTTGTCAGTCAGCGTGGCGTAATCCATCACTTGCAAAAGGATACTGAAAATGTCCGGGTGCGCTTTTTCAATCTCGTCAAGCAGGAGCACACTGTATGGATGCTTGCGGATCGCGTCTGTGAGCTGCCCGCCCTGATCAAAGCCGACATAACCGGGAGGCGCGCCGATCAGCCTCGCCACCGCATGCTTCTCCATATATTCGCTCATGTCGAAACGGATGAACTTGACGCCGAGGACATGGGCCATCTGTTTGGAGACTTCCGTCTTGCCGACGCCCGTGGGCCCCGTAAAGAGAAAAGAGCCAATGGGCCGCTCCGGTGCGCCAAGCCCCGCACGCGAGCGCTTGATGGCGGAAACCAGCGAGGCAATGGCGCTGTCCTGACCGAAAACCACCCCCTTGAGCCGGGCTTCCAAATCCTTCAATTTCTCCGTATCGGAAACGCTCACCGTGAGGGAAGGAATTTTGGCCATGTGCGAAACCATCTTTCCGATCTCTTTGACCCCCACCACGGGTTTTTTCTTTCCTGCGGCAACAAGCTTTCGCGTTGCACCCGCTTCGTCGATCACGTCGATGGCCTTGTCCGGCAGAAATTTATCGTTGATGTATTTGGCGGAAAGTTCAACGGCCGCGCGAAGAGCGGCTTCGGTATAATGCACGCCGTGAAAGGCTTCATAATAGGAGCGCAACCCTTTGAGGATGTCGATGGTTTCTTCAACACTGGGTTCGAATATTTCGATCTTTTGAAAGCGCCGTGACAATGCGCGGTCTTTTTCGAAGTTGTTTTTGAATTCCTCGTAAGTGCTTGCCCCGATGCAGCGCAGCTTTCCGGAATTGAGCGCCGGTTTTAAAAGATTTGACGCGTCCATCGAGCCGCCACTGGTCGCGCCCGCGCCGACAACCGTATGAATTTCATCGATAAACAGGATGACCCCGGGAATCTTTTCCAGCGCTGCAATGGTGTTTTTGAGCCTGGCTTCGAAATCGCCCCGGTATTTCGTGCCGGCCAGAAGCGCTCCCATGTCGAGCGCATAAATGATCGCGCCCCTTAAGGCCGACGGCACATGTCCATTGAATATATTGCGTGCAAGCCCCTCCACGACAGCGGTTTTGCCAACGCCTGGCTCACCCACCAATACGATATTATTTTTTTTTCTCCGGCAAAGCACCTGTATCGTACGTTCAATCTCTGCCTGGCGGCCCACCAGCGGATCGATTTCACCCGCTGCGGCCTTGTCGATGAGATTGACCGCATAAAGCTTCAGCGGATCGCTTGCCCCCGCAAACTTCGGCTCCGTCTGACCGGAAACATTTCCCCGCTTCGACTCCGCAAAGGGCGCGCCATCCTCTTGCGTCCGGCGCGGGGCTTCGCTTCCGTGTGACATGTATTGGATGACATCAAAACGCGAAATACCTTCACGGTTCAGAAAATGCGCGGCAAACGAATCTGGCTCCTCATAAATGGCAGCCAGCAGATCGCCCGCTTCAACTTCCGATTTTTCCGCCGACTGAACATGCTGGATCGCGCGCTGAATCACCCTGTGGAATCCTAGCGTTGGAATGGGGCTTGATGTTTTGCCTGTCGGAAGCACAGGAATGCTCTTTGTGAAAAAGGATTCAATCGCCTCACGAATCCGCATCACATCTCCGCCACAGCCGCTGATAATCTCAATGCCTGATTCATCATGGAGCAGAGCAAACAAAATATGCTCGGCGGTCAAATACTCATGCCGACGGTTTTGGGCATCTTTAATAATGGCGTCCAGCGCCAGGCTCAGCTCTTTATTAATCATTCTTTCTCCATGGTGCATTTAAGCGGGAACTGATGCTGAAGCGCCATTTCCTGCACCTGAGTCACTTTCGTTTCAGCAATGTCCCGCGTATAGACACCGCAAATCCCCGCCCCTTTTTTATGAACGCTGAGCATAATCCGGGTCGCCTCGGCGGGTGGCTTATGAAACACCGTTTCGAGAACATGGATGACGAAATCCATCGTCGTGTAATCATCATTGAGAAGAATCACCCGGTAAAACGAGGGGTCCTTTGTCTCGGAGCGCTCTTTTTCGATCACCTGTTCGTCACGCTTGCTATGGGCTTCGCTCATCATTGTACCTGAATACTTTGTTTAGCTAATTTGCACATGAATGCTTAAACGGTCAATAGTAAAATATTATGGCTGTTTGTCAGCCCCCTTGGGCGCATCTTTGAGTTTGTTTCGGTTTTGCAGGCTTCGCCAGCAATAAATAATTAATGTGATGACGGTTAAAGGGATAGCAAACCACAAAATCGCCCGGTTGAATAATGACAGAGACGCGTGCGCTGTTGCTTTCATAATCAAATGGATGACATAAAGAATGTAATAGGCTGCAAACAGCACCCCTTCCCAACGGCTGATCTGATGCCCTGTAAAAAAAATGGGCAGGCAGGCAACTGAAACCATAATCATAATGGGAATGTCAAAGTAGAGCGCGGCCTTGGACACGGCTACGCCTTCCGGCGCGATCATCGCCGTAAGCCCCATGACCGACAAAATATTGAAAATATTGCTGCCCACGACATTGCCAACGGCGATGTCGCTTTCTTTTTTCCGAATGGCAATGATCGAGGTGGCAAACTCCGGCAGGGAGGTTCCCACCGCTACGATGGTCAACCCGATGATCAGTTCGCTCAACCCCATGGCCTTTGCTACGGCCACTGCCGCGTCCACCAGCCACCCTGATCCGACAACCAGCATCACAACGCCGGTTCCTATTGCCACCAGATCAAGTAACCAGCGATACTTTGATTTTTCACGCGAGCCGCCGTATTCCTTCTCATATTCTTTTTCCACATCGGGTTCTGCCCGGCGTCCCTGCCGGATGGCAAAAACCGTGTATGCGACAATTCCGGCAAAAAGCAAAATCCCCTCGAGGCGGCTGATCTGTCCATCCAACGCCAGCACAAACAAAAGGACGCTCACGCCGATCATCAGAGGCACATCGATGCGAAGGATTTTTTGGGAGACCACCACGGGCATCAGCACAGCACTCGCGCCGAGAATCAAAAGGACGTTGGAAATATTGCTTCCAACCACATTTCCCAGCGCGATGTCCGCCTTTCCGGCAAAAACCGATTTGAGCGTCACGGCGAGTTCCGGTGCGCTGGTGCTAAACGCAACAACGGTCAGCCCGACAATGAGCGGTGAAATCCCCAGTGAAACCGCCAGTCGCGACGCCCCGCGCACGAGCAGTTCGCCGCCTCCAAGCAATAACACAATCCCCAGTATAAATAAGACAAGCGTCATAACGAATACATCCTCCTGGAATATCCCCACAGGGGTCTGTAAAAAACCCCCGTTTTCATGGAGACAAACGGGGGTATGATGTTTTGCCGGTTTTGATCCGATTCACCAAAACCAACGGATTATTGAACGGGCGACCAGCGGATCATCTCCGGCTCAGCCGTTTTGCTCATCTTTTTGTATTTCTCAAATTCAGCCTGTGTTTTCGGGAAGGGCAGAATGTAATCGACTTTACTGAATTTGCCGTCCTTCACCGTCTGCATGACCAGACCGCACAAGAAATTGCCGTTTTCTTCAATACCGAACAACTCATTGGGTACCTTGTCGCCGGAAGTCGGCAGCGCCTTGTAGAGGTTTTTACGAATTTCAGCAGGGTTGGTTGAACCCGTGATTTGAACGGTTTTGGCAATAACCTGCATGACGTTGTAGTGAAGAACGCATTCCGCCGTCATCTCTCTTTTATAGGCCGCGCGAAATCTGTTATTGTAAGGAGGACCGGCCGGCAGCGGTAACGCGGCAATGGCGCCCGTACTGATCATACCTTCCAGGAATTTCATATTGCCCAGTACTTTGGCCACATAATCCGGCTTGGCCTGATCAATCATAATGAGCCCGCCTTTGTAACCCATATTTCTGGCCTGCTCAATCACCAAAGCCGTCGTGGCCGATGGTCCGCCAACCAGCAGGGCATCGGGTTTTTTGGAGATGGCCGCCGCCAGCTGGGACGAAAAATCCGTCTCCGTATAATAGTTTGCCGGGTAATCACCGACGATCTGTCCGCCCTTGTTGACCCACATCATTGCAAAGACTTTACGCCAGGCATCGCCGTAACCGCCCGCCGTCACCACCATTGCGAGTTTTTTCCATCCTTTGGCCCGGCCCTGATCAGCCATGTTTTGCGCGTAGGTGGCAAAATTCGACACCGCATTGATGATCATCGGATGACCCTTCTCCATGATGGTATGGATACTGGTGTAACCGGCAATGATGAATTCTTGGCCCGGCGTCTGCGGAATAGACATGATAGCGGCAAGCGTCGTAATCATGGGGTTGAAAACGGCAATGGCCTTTTGTTGATTCACGAACCGCAAGGCATTGTTTTTTGCCTGGGTAGGATCGGCCCGGTCATCGAGTTTTTCCATTCGAAACGAATATTTCTTGCCTTTAATCGTAACGCCTCCCGCCGCGTTGAGTTCATTGATAGACATTTCCAAACCATACATACAATCCTGGCCATACTCGGCTGCGGGGCCGCTCAAAGGTCCGGTGAAGCCGATAACAATTTCCTCGGCGGATACCGTAGAACCCCATGCGGCAAACATCAACACGCACATTGAACACAAAACCATTTTCCACTTTTTCATACTGCTTTTCCTTTCTTCTTCTGTTTTTTTTCGGTCATAAAGCCATAACTTCATGACGCAATCATTGACAAATATTTTTCAGAGTCACTGCCTGTGGGAATTTCCAGTCCATGGAGGGTTACATCAAGGAGGTCCGTCGGCGATCACGGACTTGACGATGACGAAATTTACGCGCCGGATTCTTTCAGGCCAATACGTTTTTGGAACACGTGGAACGCCTTGAAACCAGATCGTCGAAAACTTAGCGATACGGGGCAGAAGTGCTTCCAGACTACTTTTTGAAAACTCTGAAACAAACAACCTTTCAGCAAATTCATGTCCTTTGCCGGGACGTTTAAAGCCACCCTTTTAAAAGACGAGACAACTTTTTTACTCAATCAATCCCATAAACGTCCATACACCGAACGCTGTTAGATTTGTAGAGAGCATTGAAGGGTTTGTCAAGAATTATTTAAAGTTTGCGAATATGCATTGTCATCCATAAAGGAAGATCTTGCGCTTTAACCGATAACAGATCACTGGAAACTTCGAATGATGATTGACAGCCGGCTTTGCGATATGGAATAGACACTCAAGCGCCTCATCAAAAGGATTGGTTTCCCGGCCACTGCCGGGTAAACCGTGGCGCCGGAAATAACGGAGAAGAGATTTTGCAGCCCACCCCTCTACATCAACGCCCCCGGGGGCGCCAGGCGCCGAATGGTGAAAAACCGATCCCGACATTTTCCTTTCCCGCTTCGCTTCCGATTACCGCCAAAAAAGAGGCGATAATCGAAGCCATCCGGAAATCCCAGGTGGTCATCCTCACCGGCGAAACAGGATCGGGAAAAACGACACAGATTCCCAAGATGTGCCTGGCGGCAGGTCTGGGGCGGCGCGGCCTGATTGGTCTGACGCAGCCTCGGCGGATTGCCGCAGTCAGTATCGCGCAGCGCATTGCGTCGGAGCTTGGCCAGGCTTGCGGCGAAAGTGTGTCGTATAAAATCCGTTTTGAGGAAAAGACATCGCCCCGAAGCCTCATTAAGGTGATGACCGACGGCATTTTACTTGCCGAAACGCAGGCCGACCGGCGCCTTTCGGCCTACGAAATGATCATTGTCGATGAAGCGCACGAGCGCAGCCTCAACATTGATTTTATTCTGGGCTACCTGCGCACGCTTCTTTCCCGAAGAAAAGATCTCAAAGTCATCATCACGTCGGCGACGATGGATACGGCCAAATTTTCCCAGGCGTTTGGCGACGCGCCGGTCATCGAGGTGTCTGGCCGGATGTTTCCCGTCGAAGTGCGCTATGCGCCGATTGATCCGGGTCAGGAAGAAAAGGGCGAAATCACGTATGTCGATGCGGCCGTCTCTTCCGTGGAGCAGTTGCAACGAGAGAGGCGCTTTGATGATATTTTGATTTTTCTGCCGACGGAACGCGACATTCGCGAAACCTGCGAGCGCCTGACGAAGCGCTGCTCCGGGCTTATCCTGCCTTTGTATGCGAGGCTTTCCGCAGGCGCCCAGAAGCAGGTGTTTGCGCCGGCCGATGTACAAAAAATCATTGTGGCCACCAACATTGCGGAGACGTCTCTGACGATTCCGGGCATCAAATATGTGATCGACGCTGGGCTTGCACGGATTCTGGAATACAACCCGCGCTCTCAGACGACGGGGCTGCCGGTAAAACCCATTTCCCGAAGCAGCGCCGAACAGCGCAAAGGCCGCTGCGGCCGCGTCTCCAACGGCATCTGCATCCGCCTGTATTCGCCAGAGGATTTGGCCGACAGGCCTCTGTATTCCCCGCCGGAAATCCTGCGCTCGAATCTGTCCGGCGTAATTTTGCGCATGCTGGCGCTTCATCTGGGCTCGCCTTTTTCCTTTCCGTTTATCGACCGGCCCCAGCCCAAAAGCATCCGCGACGGCATTGATATTTTGCGTGATCTGGGCGCCATCGAACCCGACCAGCAAGACCCGGATTCAAACACATATCGCCTGACGCCCATGGGAAAAGCAATGGCGGGTTATCCGCTGGACCCAAGGATTTCGCGCATGATTCTGGAGGCGCAAAAAGAGGACTGCCTGTCTGAAATGGCCGTTATCGCCGCGGCGCTGAGCATCTCGGACCCGCGGGAGCGCCCCTTTGAAAAAGCGAATCTGGCGGCGGTCGCGCATGCGAAGTTTCAGCATCCGGATTCGGACTTTCTGGGTTTTTTGCAACTGTGGAACGAGTATGCGGGCTCCATCGAATCGCTCGCCTCGCAAAGTAAACTTCGCAAATTCTGCCATGATCATTTTCTGTCCTACCGGCGAATGATGGAATGGCGCGACATCTATTCCCAGATTCTCGATATCGCCTCTGGAGCCCCCATCGGGAAAAAGAAAAAAAAGGCGGGCCGCTTTGAGATTGACCAGACGCTTGCCGATAAAATTTCACGCTGTGTTTTGAGCGGTTATCTTTCCAATATCGCACAGAAGAAAGAAAAGAATTTTTACACGGCCGCGCGCGGACGCGAGGTGATGCTCTTTCCCGGCTCCGGCCTTTTCAACCGGGGCGGCGCGTGGATTGTCGCTTCCGAAATTGCTCAGACCTCACGCCTTTTTGCCCGCAACTGCGGCAATATCTCGCCCGACTGGCTCGAAGCGTTAGGAGGGGATCATTGCCGTCATGTTTACTGGGGAGCACACTGGGAAAAAAAACGTGGAGAAGTGGTTGTGTTTGAAAAGGTCACGCTTTTTGGCCTGACAATTGTCGAGAAGCGAAGCGTGGCCTATGACCGAATCAATCCCGACGAGGCCAAACACATCTTTGTCCGCGAAGCGCTCGTAGCAGGCGAAATCGGCAGGCCTGTGCCCTTTCTCGAGCACAATCTGGCCCTGTGGGAAGAGGCCAAAGCGCTGGAGGATAAGCTCCGCACACGTGGCATTGTCGCAGATGAAGAAGCGATTGCCACCCTTTATGAAGAAAGACTGCCTGTGATTTCTGACATCCGGTCGCTTTTAAAGCTGATCAAAGACCGGGGCGGCGATGCGTTTTTGCGTCTGAGGCAGGAGGATTTTCTTGCCCGCGAGCCTGACGAGGCGGCGCTCACCGGGCATCCGGATGCGGTGCAAATCGGAAGCGCCGCCCTTCCCTGCCAATACCGGTTTGATCCCGGCCGCGCCGAGGACGGCGTGACCATTGAACTGCCGGTGGGGCTTGTGTCCAAAGCTGCCTCGGAAAATCTCGAAAAGCAGCTGCCATCGCTTTTGCAGGAAAAAGTATTGCATCTTTTGAAATCGCTGCCTAAAAATTTCCGCTCCAAGCTGCCGCCGCTCATTGAAGTGGCCAGGGTGTTTTGCGCCTCCGAGGAATCCCGCGAGGCTTCCGTTTACACGGCACTTAGTCGATTTTTGCAGGCCCGTTATAAAATCACTGTTGCGCTTGAGTTCTGGTCGCCTGAAAAATTGCCGCTGCATTTGCAGGTGCGATACCGCGTCTGCGACGAAACGGGCCACGAGGTGAAAACAAGCCGCGATCTGGACGCCTTGCAAAAGGACCTCTCCGGTCAGATTCAAACCTCAAGCCTGGAGTCGTATCGGCAAACCTGGGAAAAAGACAACCTCACCGTCTGGGATTTCGGCGATCTGCCGCCAAGTATCGAGATCAAAGGCCCGCACGGCGTCACCGGCTATGCCTACCCTGCCCTGTGTGTGCACGATGACACTGTTAATCTTCGTTTGTTTTTGTCGCAGGCTCAGGCGGATGCAACACATCCACAGGGCGTAGCGCGTCTTTTGGCCCTATTGTTTGCGGATAAACTAAAGACGCTGAAAAAAAATATTGCCTTCACAGGTGAGCTCAAAGATCTGGCCGCCTGCATCGGCCCGCCCAAAGTCATTGAGCTTGCCCTGCTAAACCGTATTCAAAAGGACCTGTTCACGCATCCCTTTCGGGATAAAGACGCGTTTATGCGTCACACCCGGTCGGTCGAAACACAAATTTTGCCCTACGGCCAACAGGCGCTGGCAGGGGTTAAGCCTATCATTCGCGCTTTTGCGGATACGGACCTGCTGTTGAAAAATTGGATGCAGAAAAATCGCGCCAATAAGCCCGTTTATCAGTTTCTGGACGATACGCGCAAGGAACTGGCGGCGCTGGTCCCTGCAAATTTTCCGGAGCGCTACAGCGAGGAACGCCTGCGCGAGATTCCCCGCTATCTGAAGGCGCTTGCGATCCGCGCCGAACGCGGCTCGCTTAATCTGGCGGCAACACAAAAGCGATTAAAAGACGTTTCCATCTATTGCGACATACTCGAAAATCTGCAAGATAACACTCCATCCAACGCCTCAGCAGAAAAACGCAACAAGATAGAAGAATTTCGCTGGATGATTGAAGAGTATAAAGTTTCCGTTTTCGCCCAGGAGCTTAAAACCCCCTACCGCGTCTCCCCCAAACGCCTGAATGCGCTGAGAGAGGAAATTGACGCACTGGTCGGGTAAGGCAATTTCATCTTATTGTTATTATGTATATTTTATTTATACTTACCGGCAAACCGTCGCCAACGGGGTGCCCTTTTTTCGAAAAATTCTATAATGTTCTTGACTTGCAAGCCCTTCTTCATATATTTTGTTCGGAAACATGAGGATTTAAAATATTTTTTCGCGAAAATTTTAATCAACGGCTTTTTATACCAGTAAAGTAACGTGGCACAGGTTGACACATGAATTCAGAATTTGAAAAGAATCCGGAAATTTTCGAAAGTATCATCCGATTGATGCCTTTTGGGCTGATGCTGATCAGCGGCAGAGAGATCATCGACTTTCATAATGAGAAATTTCCGCAAATATTCGGACAGGGGACACAAAGATACTCCAGCTTGTCTCAGTGGCTCGACGCGGCCTTCCCCGAAGGCAATTACAGAAGGCAGGTTCGTGGCATTCTTCTGCATGAGCTCCCCTATACCCAAATCGCCAATACAAGAATCCATACCGTCACCATGAGCCACCCGGTTGAGAAGTCCATCCAGATTCATTCGCTGGCGCTCGACAACGACCGGTTCCTTTTAATCTGTGAAGATGTCACGGAATCAAAAAAACTGGAAAGCCAGCTCCAGCATGCCCAGAAAATGGAAGCCATCGGCTCCATGGCCGGCGGCGTAGCGCATGATGTCAATAATGTTCTGATGGGAATTCAGGGTTATGCCTCCCTGATGCTTATGGAAACTTCCCCATCCGATAAAAATTATGACAAACTGAAAGCCATCGAAAAGCAGATTATCAGCGGATCTCAGTTAACCGAGCAGTTGCTCGAATGCGCACGTGGCGGTCGGCTTGAACCGAAAACCATCGAGTTTAATGAATTCATTTCGGATTCGGTGGCGGCCTTTGGCAGAGGCCGCAAAGAAATTCATATCAACGAAAAATATTCAACGTATGTGTGGGCCATTGAAGCAGACACCACGCAATTGGATCAGGCGTTTCAAAGCATCTTCAATAACGCCGCAGCGCTGCTTGCGGGAAAAGGATCTTTACTGGTCAAAACGGACAACATGATGCTGGATCAAGCTCATGTCAACATTCATGGCGTCAAGTCAGGCCCCTATGTTCGGTTTTCGTTAAGCGTTCCAGACGCAAGCCTCGATGAAACCGCCCGGGGACAGTTGTTCAGTCCATCCTCCTTCCTTAAGGACGAGATTCAAAAAACCGGCCTGGGGCTGGCGTCGGCTTATGGTGTCATCAAAAGCCACGGGGGCATGATCGAGGTCACAAGCGATGAATCCTCCGGCACTTCTTTTCACGTCTATTTGCCTGCTTCCCCCAAAACGCCGCATAAGAAGAAACCTGAAACCGCTTCGGTTAAAAATCGCTCCGGCAAGGAAACCATTCTTCTGGTGGATGACGAACAAGTCATTACAGATGTCACAGGCGCCATGCTCAGAGCCCTGGGCTACGAAGTCATCATCGCCTCCGACGGTGAAGAAGCTGTCGCCATTTATTCGGAAAAGGGCGCTATGATCGACCTGGTCATCATGGATGTCGTCATGCCGGTAATGGGCGGCGGCGAAGCGATTGATCTGATCCGGGAGATCAACCCGAAGGTCAAAGTGATCCTGTGCAGCGGCTACAGCATGATGGGCGCGGTGAAAGCCATTATGGACAAGGGCGTACAGACGTTTCTGAAAAAACCCTTCCGCATGGAAGACTTTTCGCAGAAAATCCGGGAAGTTTTGGAAAGCTGAAAAACCGGCATTATTTCATTATCAATCAAGACGATTTCCTGCTGCAGGGAGCGGTTTTAAACCGTTCCCTGCAAATATCGAGCTAGAGTTACTTGCCTTCTTTTATCGCGTCGGTAAACCCCGGCATCGAATTGATGATGGTGGCGTCATCCACGCAAAACGCGATCCGAAAATAGCCGGGGCATCCAAAACCGCTTCCGGGCACAACCAGAATATTGTGTTTCAATAGCATTTGAACAAAAGCCACATCATCGGGAATTGGACTTTTCACAAACAAATAAAAAGCGCCCTGCGGCTTGATAAACGAATACCCGGCCCGTAAAAGCCCGTCGCATAGCAAATCCCGTTTTCTTTGATAGAGTTTCACATCAACCGTGATATGCTGCAGATTCGCCACAATCCGCTGCATCAGCGCAGGCGCGTTGACAAACCCGAGAATGCGGGTGCATAGAATCAGGGCATTGATCAGATCATGGCCTTCGGAAATTTTGGGATGCACGGCGATGTAGCCGATGCGCTCGCCCGGCAGCGACAGGGTTTTGGAATAGGAATAGGCGATAATGCTGTGAGAATACGCCTTGAGCAGACTCGGCACACTCACGCCGTCATAAACAATTTCCGCATAGGGTTCATCGGCGATCAGATAGATCGGTTTTTTGCGCTGAAGCGTTTTTTCCTTTAACAGGCGCGCCAGATCGGCGATATTTTTTTTGCTGTAAACCTTGCCGGTGGGATTATTGGGCGAATTGATGATAATGGCTTTGGTCTTACGGGTGATGGCTTTGGCGATGGCCTGAATGTCCAGAGAAAAATCCGGCTTCGTCGCCGCATATTTCACCACCCCATCATAGTTTTCAATATAAAAAGGGTACTCAACAAAGAAAGGCTTCAAAACAATGACTTCATCGCCGGGATCCAGGAGCGACTTTAAAATGACATTGAGTGCCCCACCCGCACCGCAGGACATGACAATGGAATCGGCTGATATCTTCACCCCGGACGTTTCGCTGATTTTCCGGGCAACCGCCTGGCGGGTCTCGGGGTAGCCGGCGTTGGGCGTGTAACCATGTTTGAGGACAATCTCCTGATTCGCCACGCGGATGAGTTCTTTCTTAAACGCTTCCGGATGGTCCACATTGGGATTCCCCAATGAAAAATCAAAAACATTTTCTGCCCCAAACTTCTGTTTGAGCAAGACGCCTTCTTCAAACATTTTGCGGATCATGGACGAATGTGAAATTGATGCTTTGATTTTTTTGGCGATGCTCATAACCCGTTATCCCTGCTTTCTCCTGAACGCGTTTAATGGATTTCTCCGTTAGAAATTTGTCTTGATATACTGGTAAACATCCTTAAAGGTTTCAAACGGGACATACGTCGCGCCGCTCAGAAGGTCCCGCTTATCCCAGAGAACGTCCTTGGCAAAGACCAGGTCCGCAAAACGAGACGGGCAGACGTCCGAATGCCCGTCTCCGACATAGATGATCTGCTCGTAGATCAGCCTGTGCTCGTGCAGGATTTTATTCTTACAGGTGCCGCATCTCCCGCATAGAGCGTTCATGTGCGGAAACTCAATGGCCACGCCCTGCCCATTGCTGAACGTCAGCGCATTGGAATAAAAATCCAAGTCAGCAAGATCATATTTTGCCAAAAGCGTCCGGATATAAAAGTCGAGGCCATCGGAGACAATTTTAACATCCATGCCCTTTTTTTTCGCCAGCTGGCAGAAACGGACAAAATGCGAATCGATCTTTCCTTTTTTTAAAACAAACTTGCAAACCGCATCAGACGTAGCAGCAATGCTCGGTGCGATTGCGGCGTAAGCTTCCCGCGATCCCAAAGCCCCCCGCACATATTCTCGATCAATGTCATCCCAGCTCTTTTTCGAAAAATGACTCAAAACGCTGCTACCCATATCCACGGTGCAAATGGTTCCGTCAAAATCGGTGAGCACCAGCGCCTTCTTCTGTTTAAAAACCATAGATCAATTTCCGGGCCGGACTCCTTAAGACTTGCGTTTTTTTAACAAAACAAAGACGCCCAGGAGAATCAACACGACCGGGAGAATATACTGCGAGTATTTATACAGATCGAAGCCGTAAAACTCGATAAACAAAAAGATGGCGCCGACGGCGGTAATAAACCAGCCTTCAATGGCGCGTATCCGTTGAATCAGTGTGCTGACACCGATGACAATGAGCAAAATGGGCCAGGTCTGACCGAAACTGTAGATTGTGGTTTTGCTGATGAAGATCAAGACCCCAAGCGTAATCAGGATCAACCCTCCGGTGAGCACATTTTTTTTCGTATTGGGCATAACTTCTCTCCTTAACATTTTTTATTTTCTTAAAGGAACGTATTGGTAACGTCCTCGTTATGACTTATCCATATACTTCAAAAAGGGTTTGAACAAATCAATAGGAACCGGGAACACGGTGGTGGAGTTATTCTCGGCGGCGATCTGGTTTAGCGTCTGCAAATACCGCAACTGCAGCGACATCGGCTGCGTCTCCATGAGCGCCGCTGCGTCAATCAGCTTCTGGGCTGCCTGATACTCGCCTTCGGCGTTGATGATCTTCGCGCGTCTTTCTCTTTCGGCTTCCGCCTGTTTGGCCATCGCGCGTTTCATCTCTTCGGGCAAATCGATATGCTTGACTTCCACCAGCGACACTTTAATGCCCCAAGGCTCAGTGCTGCGGTCCAAAATGGCCTGAAGATTCATATTAATTTTTTCACGCTCAGAGAGAATCTCATCGAGTTCCATCTGACCGCAAACGCTCCTAAGCGTTGTCTGCGCCAGCTGCGATGTGGCGTAGAGATAATTTTCCACGTTTACCACGGCGGCGTTGGCGTCCATAACGCGGAAATAGACGACCGCGCTTACCTTGATGGACACATTGTCCTTGGTGATGACGTCCTGCGGCGGCACGTCCATCGTGATCGTGCGCATATCGACTTTAACGATCTTATCGATAATCGGAATGATAATGATCAACCCCGGTCCTTTGACGTCCCGGATGCGCCCCAGACGGAAAATCACCGCCCGCTCGTATTCATTCATTACCTTAACGGCTGCGGCCACAAACATGATGACCAGCACAACGACGACAATCAACGGCACCGGCAATGATCCTACGCCCATTTGCATTTCCTCCCGAATATTTTTATTTTGTCAGATTTGATGTTTCTTCAACGGTCAGGCGAAGTCCCTCCACCCGAACAATCCGCACCTTAGCCCCTTTGGGAATCTTCCGGTCGCTTTGCGCGATCCAGTATTCCCCCGAATACAGCACCTGGCCTTCAGGATCAATATCCGTCACCGCCTCTCCGGGCGCATCCACCATTGCTTCCGCCCCGGAGAAATGTTTGCGCATTTGCGCCCGGGCGGCAAGCCAGATCACTACGATAAAAAAAGCCGATGTCACTAACACCGCCGGAATCAGCACCTGAAACGAAATGCGCAGCGCAGGCTCCGGTGTGTCAAACAGGAGAAACGATCCCAGCGCCAGCGACACGATCCCCCCCACTGTCAGCATGCCATAGCTCATGATTTTAATCTCCGCGATAAATAAAACGATACTAAATAAGATCAGCAGTATGCCGATATAATTCACCGGCAAGGTGGACAGACTGAAGAAAGCTAAAAGCAGGGAAATGCCGCCGATCACCCCCGGCAAAATGGCGCCCGGTGTGGAAAATTCAAAATACAAACCGGCCAGGCCGATCAGCAACAGCAGATAGGCGATATTGGGACTGGCCAGCGCCGACAAAATTCCATCGCGCGTCCCCATTTCTCGTTCATCCAGCACAGCGCCAACCGTATTGATTTTTCTGGATTGGCCCGCAACGGTGACTTCCCGCTGATCAATGGCTGCAAGCAACTTCTCAATATCCGCCGCCACCACATCAATCACCTTGAGCTTCAGGGCTTCGTCCGCTGTAATGGATTCACTCTGCCGCACGGCCTTTTCCACCCATTCTTCGCTTCTGCCGCGGGTTTTGGCGATGCTGCGCGCATAGGCCGCCGCATCGTTTTCAATTTTTTTAGACATGGTTTCGTCCATCTCACCCCCGCCGATGCCGATGGCGACGGGATGAGCAGCGCCGATATTGGTTCCGGGCGCCATGGCGGCGACATGCGCCGCCTGTGTGATGATCACCCCCGCTGATGCGGCGCGCGCGCCGGAGGGATAGACATACACAATGACGGGGATGGGGGCATTTAAAAGGGTTTTGGCAATATCGCGCATGGCGGTGTCCAGCCCGCCGGGTGTATCGAGCAGAATAATCAACCCTTCCGCGCCGGCTTTAACCGCTTCGTCCAGCCGGTCTGCGACATATTTTGCCGAAGGAGCGGTGATAACGCCTTCGAGCTTGATGGTAAAAAAAACGGGTTTCTCAGCCGCCGAAAGCGATCCGGCCCAGCAGAGGAACATCAACAACAGCATGAGCAAGCATTTTATTTTCACAACGTCACCTCTGTAAAGGCCAACTATTGTCCGGAACGTTCCAGTTCCTTCATGATGAGCTGAACGTCTTCCCATACCTGTTTTTTGGCGGAAGGATTACGAAGCAGATACGCCGGGTGATAGGTCGGCATCAGCGCGATGCCTTCGTAACGCTGAAAACGTCCGCGCAAGGCGGTAATCGGTGTTTCCGTGCGCAAAAGTGTTTTGGCAGCGAAAGATCCCAGCGCACAAATGACCTGCGGCGAAATTCGCTCCAACTGTTTTTTCAGATACGGCTCGCACAGACGAATTTCTTCAGGCAGCGGATTGCGGTTCCCCGGCGGACGGCATTTGAGAATATTGCAAATATACACATCCTTGCGGTCCAGCCCCATGGCGTTAATAATTTTTGTCAGAAGCTGCCCGGCCTTGCCCACAAAGGGCAGTCCCTTCTCATCTTCATCCGCGCCGGGCGCCTCGCCGACAAAGACAAGCCGGGCGTTGGGATCTCCTTGACCAAAGACAACATTTTTCCGCGTTTTTGCAAGCGGACATAACTGACAAGCCGCAACTTGCGTGGACAGCGCCCCGAGTAAATCCGTTTTCGTGACATTTGACATCTGCTTTTCAGAATTCTTTACGACAACCGGTTTTTTGCAATCGACTTCCACATACATGTTTCTTGAATTCAACACCTGTTCCTTAACGGATCTTACCACATCGAGCAAAACCTCTCGCGGCGCGCCGTTCAATGCCGCATCATCATTTAGCGTCATGCTTCCTCCCGACGAGGTTTGAGTAACCGGATATGATCCAGGATTTTTTGCGCGGCATCGATTTTAGTCATCTTATCGAAAGACAGGGATCGTCCCTCACGATCAAGAATGGTGATGATATTGGTGTCGGCCTGGAACCCCGCCCCTTCTTCGCGAAGGCTGTTGGCCACAATCATATCGAGATTTTTCTTTGCAAGCTTCGCACGGGCATTGGCCAGCAATTCCTCGGTTTCCATCGCAAAGCCCACCAGCAGGCAGGATGCTTTTTTAGCGCCCAGCTCGGCGAGAATATCGGGGTTGCGGATCAGATCAATCGCGGCAGGCCCTTTGTCCTTTTTTATTTTTTCCTCTGAAACATCTTTGGGCCGATAATCGGCGACGGCCGCAGCCTTGATGACGATCGTGGCTTTTGAAAAATGGTCCATCACGGCGCGATGCATCTCATCGGCTGTGCGCACAGGGCAGATTTTATCCACCTCAGGCGGCGTCAGATGCGTTGGCCCTGTAATCAGAATCACCCGCGCGCCGCGATGCGTTGCAACCCGCGCCAGCGCATATCCCATTTTGCCCGATGAACGATTGGAAATAAAGCGCACCGGGTCGAGCGGCTCTTCCGTGGGACCGGCCGTAATCAAAATGGTTTCACCTGAAAAATCCTTCACTGTTAACAAAGATGCCAAAGCGTCCACAATGACTGATATATCCGGCAGGCGGCCGGACCCGGACGTCGAGCAGGCCAGTTCTCCTTCGCCGCTTGCAAGCACGGTGTATCCATAGGCCTTGAGCTTCCGGATGTTGTCGGAAACCGCCGGATTGGCAAGCATCCGCGTGTTCATGGCCGGACAAATCAGCGTGGGCTTGTCTTGCGCCATTAGCGTGGTGGAGAGCAGATCATCGGCGATGCCGGAGGCAATTTTACCGAGAATATTGGCGGTGGCCGGCGCCACAACAAAAGCATCGGCATAGGAAGCCAAAGAGATGTGCGCCATATCGTAGCGTTCGGTCGGCAGGAACATGTCGGTATAGACGGGGCCATGCGACAGCGTCTGCATCGTAAGCGGCGTAATAAACTCCGTGGCGCTTCGGGTCATGATCACCCGAACTTCGGCGCCCGCCTTGATGAACGCGCGCGTCAGTTCCGCAGCCTTATAGGCGGCAATTCCGCCCGATATTCCAAGCACAATTTTTTTATTTGTCAGCATCTTCTTTTCTCTTGTTAAACTTTGCCGGAATATAACAGCCTTTGGGGGCAAGATCAAGGCATAAGTCCCTTTTCCCCACGGTAAATTTGTTCTCCATATCATGTCCATGATGCGCAAGTATTTTTAGTCA
>CAZSQS010000013.1:0-61205 GCA_964608995.1 uncultured Smithella sp.
TGAATCTCCAGTTCATCTACCAGAGCCCCTCGGAATTTCGTCTGACCGGCTACACGCCTGAAGAAATTCTTGCCAAGCCGATAGAGGAGATCATGCGTCCAGACTCCTACAAACTGGTGACCGACACCCTCTGTGAAATGCTGGAGGCGGAGCGAAACGGCACGGCCAGTCCCGACCCGTCAAAAACCCTGGAGATCGAGCTCTACCATAAAAAAGGCCACACTCTCTGGGCTGAAGCCAACACCACCTTCCAGCGCGATGAAAGCGGAAAACCCATTGGCATCATTACGACCACGCGCGACATCACGTCGCGCAAACTGGCGGAAACGGCGCTTCGGGAAAGCGAGATGCGTTACCGGATGATTGTGGAAAACATGAACGAGGTCATCTGGACCATCGGCATGGATCTGCAATTCATCTATATCAGCCCGTCGAGTACGCGATTAACCGGCTATACGCCGCAAGAAGCGCGCTCGCTTTCGCTTGAAAACCTGCTCACCCCCGCTTCTTACGAATACGCGCTCGGGCGCTTAACAGAGGAAATGGCGCTGGAGACCAGCGGCAAACCCTTTGACCCCAACCGGGCCGTCACCATCGACGTGGAGGCCATCCATAAAAGCGGCCATCCGCTGTGGCTGGAAATCACCGGAACGTTTACCCGGAACGCCCGCGGTGAAATCCGAGAAATTCTCGTCATCGGCAAGGACGTTACCGAACGCCAGCGGGCCGCTGAAGAAAAAATCCTGCTTGAGTCGCAACTGGTCCAGGCCCAGAAGATGGAAACGGTCGGGCGTCTGGCCGGCGGCGTGGCGCATGATTTCAACAATATGCTCAGCGTCATTTTGGGCTATGTGGATATGGCTAAAATTCACCTGGGGAAAAACCATCCCGTATTAAAAGACGTGATGGAAATTGAAAAAGCGGCTGTGCGCTCCCGCGACATTACGGCGCAACTTCTGGCCTTTTCACGAAAACAAATCATTGCACCCAGAATTATTGATCTGAATGATCAAATCTCAGGCACGCAAAAAACACTCAACCGCCTCATCGGCGAGGACATTGACCTCAACGTTGTTTTCGGAAAAAATCTCTGGCCGATCAAGTTCGATCCGTCGCAAATTGAGCAGATCCTGATGAATCTGGCCGTCAACGCCCGCGATGCCATGGTGAACGGCGGCACACTGACCATCGAAACGGAAAACAGCGTGCTGGATACCGCCTTCTGTCGCAAACGCGCAGGCGCCACACCGGGAGAATTTATTCATTTGCTGGTTCGGGACAACGGATGCGGGATGGACCCCGACACGCTGGAACATCTCTTTGAACCCTTCTTTACCACCAAAGAAGCCGGCAAGGGGACGGGGCTGGGCCTGGCCACGGTTTACGGCATTGTCAAACAGAACAACGGCTTTATCGAAGTACAAAGCGCCCCGGGCAAAGGCGCCGCCTTCCACCTATACCTGCCGCGAAGCGAAGAGGCCCACGTCGCCTTGAATGCTCCGGAAGAGGAGGAACTTGTCCGAGGGGATGAGACAGTCCTGCTTGTGGAGGACGAGAAACTGGTGTTGCGCATCGTCACCGGCATGCTTGAAACCCTGGGCTACAAAGTGCTGGCGGCCAGAAACCCGCTGGAAGCCATGGCTATCTTTGAAAACCTTGAAGAACCGGTTGACCTGGTGCTCACCGACGTGGTCATGCCGAAAATGAGCGGCAAGGAAATGCGCGACCGGCTGGTCGCCCTTAAGCCCGGGACCCGCGTGCTGTTCATGTCGGGCTATACAGCCGATGCCATCGCGCATCACGGCGTTTTGGAGGAGGGCGTTCAGTTTTTGCCCAAACCCTTCAACATCAAAGCGCTCAGCATAAAAATCCGTGAAGTCTTGTCGGCATAGGATGGAACCATGACCAATCAGGATTATGGCGCAGAAGAGACGACTGACGCCCTGAGAACGGACAGAGATCATTATGCCCGGGAAGCCCAGCATTTCCGGAGCATTTTTGAAAACATGGAAGAGGCTTACCTGGAAACGGACCTCCGGGGAAATTTTGTCTTTTTCAACAATTCCATGTGCCGGATGCTGGGCTATGCCCGAGGGGAGCTGGACGGGAAAAATTACCGCCTGATCTCTCCACCCGGACATGCATCCAAAATTTTTCGCATGTTCAACGAGGTTTACAGGACAGGGCAAAACAAGACCTTTCTGTATCATGAGCTTCTGGCAAAGGATGGCTCCATCGTCTATGTGGAGATGTCCGTCTGCCTGATTCGCGCCGAAGGGGGCAAGCCCTCCGGATTCAGCTGCCTGAGCCGCAATGTGACCGAAAGACAAAAGGTTCGGCGCGCCATTGAAGAAAACGAAAAGCGCCTGCGCATTCTTTCCGACAACATGCGCGATATCATCTGGACGATGGATTTCGATTTTCACTACACCTACTTAAGTCCCTCCGTCTATCGCATTACGGGGTATACGCCGGAAGAGATCATGAGCATTCCCCTAAGCGAGCTTCTGCCAAAGGATAACTATGAAATCGCGGCGCAAACGCTCTTACGCGGGCTTGATCTGGAAGCACGCGGACAACGGTCTGATCCGGATAAAAAATCGACGTTTGAATTTGAGCAACGACGCAAGGATGGCTCAACCCTGTGGCTGGAAGTCAGCAGCGTCTTCAACCGTGACGAAGACGGCAAGCCCACGGAAATTATCGGCATGGCCCGGGACATCTCCGAACGCAAGCAGGCCGAAGCCCAAATTCTTGAAAGCGAAATCCGCTACCGCACGATTGTGGAGAATATGTACGAAAGTATCGCCATCATGGATTTGAACTTTCAAATTGTTTATCAAAGCCCGTCGGAAATCCGCGTCACCGGCTTTACGCCGGAGGAGATGAAAACGATGCCGCTTGAGCAAATGCTGACGCCGGAATCCCTTAAGCAGGCGAATTCGGCCGTCCGGCAAATGCTGGAGGCGGAATTTAACGGCATGGTGGCAAACCCGCAGCGCTCAGTCACGCTTGAACTCGAAGGCTACAAAAAAGGCGGCGGCACCCTCTGGGAAGAAGTCAACGCCACCTTTCAACGAGACGGCAAAGGCGCGCCCATCGGCATCATCTGGTCAAGCCGCGACATCACCTCCCGCAAACGGGCGCAGGACGCTCTTCAGGAAAGCGAAAAGCGCTACCGGATGATTGTCGAAAACATGAACGACGTCATCTGGACCGTGGACCGGAACTTGAACCGAACCTATACCAGCCCGTCAAGCACGCGCATCACCGGCTACACGCCGGAAGAAACACTTTCGCTTCCCCTGGATCATGCGCTTACGCCCGAATCTTACGCCTATGCCACCGGCAGGCTGGCCGAAGAAATGGCGCTGGAGGAAAGCGGCAAGCCCTTTGACCCCAACCGCGCCGTCACGATCGAGATCGAACTGATTCACAAAGACGGGCGCACGCTGTGGATGGAGGTGACCGGCACCTTCAACCGCGACGCGCAGGGTAAAATCACCGATGTTTTAGTCGTGGGACGCGATATCACCGAGCGCAAGTCCATTGAAAAAGCGCTGGTGCAAAGTGAAAACCGCTACAAGATGATCATTGAAAACATCCATGAAGTCATCTGGACGACCGATCTGAATCTGCAATACACGTATGTCAGCCCCTCGTGTCAATGGCTGACCGGCTTCACCCCGGAAGAAATCATGGCCATGCCGATTGACCAGCTTTTGACGCCGGAGTCATTCGAGCTGGCGCAAAATGCGTTCGGGGCGGAGCTGGCGCTTCAATTCAGCGGCCAACCAGTGGACAGGTATCGTTCCCGGACGATTGAGCAGGGATTGCGCCACAAAAACGGCAGCACGCTGTGGATGGAGGTCACGGCCACCTTTACCCACGATGAAGAGGGAAAAACAACGGGCGTGCTGCTGGCGGGCCGGGATATCACTGAGCGTAAAATGGCCGACGAAGAAAAAAGCCGCCTTCAGGCGCAGTTGAATCAGGCCCAGAAAATGGAAACGGTCGGCCGCCTGGCCGGTGGCGTCGCTCACGACTTCAACAATATGTTAAGCGTCATTCTGGGCTACGCGGATCTGGCCAAACTGCGTCTGGCCCGGCAACACCCGGTTTTGAAGGATATTGCGGAAATTGAAAAAGCGGCTGTGCGTTCCCGCGACATCACCGCGCAACTGCTCGCCTTTTCACGCAAGCAGGTCATCGAACCCAGGGTTCTTGATTTGAACGATCTGGTCGCCCACACGCAAAAGGCCCTGGTCCGCCTGATCGGCGAGGATATTGAACTGCGATTTCAGAGAGACAACTTCCTGTGGCCGATTTTGTTTGATCCCTCGCAAATCGAGCAAATTCTCATCAACCTGGCCGTCAACGCGCGCGACGCGATGCCGGAAGGCGGCAAGCTGATCATCGAAACCCGCAATGCCCCCATTGACGCACAGTTTTGCAAAAAGCATATGGGCTTTAAGCCGGGGCAATACGTCTGCCTGTCAGTGAGCGATACCGGCACAGGCATCGATGAGGAAACCCTCCAGCATATCTTCGAACCGTTTTTCACCACCAAGGAAGAAGGCAAAGGCACGGGGCTGGGACTGGCCACGGTTTACGGCATCGTCAAGCAAAACAACGGCTACATCGATGTGGACAGCCACCTCGGAGCGGGAACAACGTTTTTCATCTACCTGCCCCGCACCGAGGTGAAACGCCATACCGCGCAAGGGGCGCAGGAGAAGCCGGCGTTTATCGGAAAAGGCAACATTCTGCTGGTGGAAGACGACGCCATGGTGCTGCAAATCGCCAGCGGCATTCTCGAATCCTTCGGCTACACGGTTATTGTTGCGCAAAATCCGATGGACGCGATTGCTCTTTGCGAAAACCCGGAAACGATAATTGACCTGGTGATCACAGACGTGGTCATGCCGAAGATGAGCGGAAAAGACCTGAAGGATCGGCTGACCCAAATCCGGCCGGATATTAACGTGCTTTACATGTCCGGCTACACGGCCGATATCATTGCCCACCATGGCATTTTGGAAGAAGGCGTGCAATTCCTGCAAAAGCCGTTTACCATTGAATCCATGGCTCAAAAGCTCAGGGAAGTTTTGCCGGACAAACAAGGGTAAGGCACGCCGTTACAGACCTTCCCCTCTGAGCGCTTATGTCGGGGCGGGCGCCGTAATCAGTTTGACAAAGCGGTTTTGAACCAGATAGTTTTTCCCTTCCACTTCCAGACGGAAAAACGTCTCTCGGGAATTGAGAAAGTCCGACAGGCGCGAATGCGTCTGGGGAAGCGCAAAGGACACCTTACCGGCCATGATTTTCCCCGTCATCAGATGAATAACCACTTGCACCTGCTTGTAGCCGGGCAGGTCGTTGTCGGCCGGATCCTCTTCAACATAGACCATCATGATATTTTCCTTGCGCAACAGGGCGATTTCTCCCTCATCATTTTCAAAGGGAATATAATTGCGGTCGCGCGCCAACAGTTCGGACACCAGTTCGCCTCCGTCGCGGAAGGCCGAAATGGCCGACACAAAAAAACAGCCGCTCATCTGCGTGTTTTCCGGAAAATAAACAATCGCTCTTTTCTTGATGGTATCAATCCTTAATTGCATAGGCCCCCCTTTTTCATCATGGCTAAATGCTAAATATCTTCTTCCGTCAGCCCCTTGTCGTCATCGGCGATCCGCGCGCCTTCCATCAAAAGCGACATCGCACTTTCAAAGATATTGCGCTGCGGCACGGTATGGCTGGCCATAATCTCAAAGTCTCCCTCCTGCCAGGTCATCATCCGGTAGAAGGCCTCCTGACCCTCTGCCGATTGCGCCTGCGCAAAAATCACTTCGCCCTGCTGGATATAGATGACGCCCTTGCGATTGCCGGAGCGCAACCTTATTTCCACATCTTTATCCCCCGTGGTCAGGCTCTGAATAATGTCTGTAAAACTCATATCACGAAGCGTGCCGGAAATGCCGCTCTTATTTCCCCGCGCGCTTTTTAAACCCAGAATGTTGCGAATCTTGATGGACATCATTTCCAGATCCGGCGGCTTGACAAAAAAATCATCGGCGCCCGCTTCCATGCCCTCGGTGGCGAGATTCCGGTGGTCATCGCCGGTCAAAAAGAAAAACGGCAGGCGGGCTGAGGACGCGTTTTCGCGAAGCGCGCGGCAGAACCGCAAACCGTCGGCGCCGGGCAGCGTCACTTCGGAGAGGATGACATCCGCGCCGGAATTGAAGATAAGCGCCGATGCCGCTTTCGCATCGGAGGCGCCCACCACCTCATAGCCGTCGTTGCCCAGTCGCAGCGCCAGCGCGGAATCGGGTGAATAGTCCGGATCCACCACCACGACGCGGCGTTTGGCGCGTCCCACATCTTTGAGGAACTCATCGTCTTTAATCACATTCAAAAACGCCTCCAGAAGCGCGCGATCCTCCGGCCGGTCATCCGCTCCCGCGAGGCTTTTGCGAATTTTATCCATATCGCCCGCGACTTCCGGAGAGGCTTTCTTGAGCGCAAAATATTTTTTGACAAGCGTCAGAATGTGGAGTTCGACGCGGGTGGACGCCTTCAGGGCGCCCTCGTCAAAGACTTCATCGAGCGCATAGGGGGACGCCATCGACTCATAAATGACTTTGCCAATGCCCGGCGCCGACAGCCAGGCGGCCAGCACCGCGCCATCGACGCAGACCGCGGGCAGCCCCATGCGCATGGCCAAAAGCTTGCAATACCGCGCCACAGCGATAATCTCGCCCAGCGCCTCTTCGGCATCTTGCAGGGCGCGCCGGACGGCAAACGACACCAGCGATATGACCGACGCGCTCATCTGCGCATAAGCATGCTCCTGGGTCAGCAGCATGGAGCGGATATTGTAAAACGACAGAATGGATGGCGAAAGGTGATCGGAGAGTTTTTTCGCAAAGCGGCCCTGAAGCCGAAAGGCCCGCGCATTGGCCACGACCCGGTCCACCGGCTCCTCTTCAAGCGTTTTGACGGCTTCCTTCACGGACGCTACCCATTTGACATTGGGAAACCCCTCGCGTCGCAGAAGCGTCATCAAGGCGCGTGAGCGCTCAAGATCCGGCTCCAAAAGCAGAATCCGGCTGCCGCTTTTCGTCTCCTCTTCAATATCGAGCGTCTGTTTGTCTTTGTCGTCGCGGGACACAATGGTAAACCCCTGCGGAAGGTGCAATTCCGGCTCGGGAATATAGGGCCGCCCCTTATAATAGACATCGATGGCCATAAGGATTTCCGGCCGGCTTGCGACCGTCATCTCCAGCACGACCGAAGCGGTAAGGGCCGAGCGCAAATTCCGCACAAGCGTGTCATCCTCCGGATCGCTCACCGCCAGCTTGAGAATGCCGCTTTTCGCGTCATAGGCAAGCGGGAAGACGCACAAGGCTTCGGCCGCTTTCAGCGAGATGCGTAAGCGGGCCGCATCCGCAGGCCCCTTTCCCAGAAGCGGCTCGTAGGGTTTGCGGTGCATTTCCGCCAGCGCCTGCCCCAGGGTGGTAAAACTCAACATTTGTAAAAATATAATGGATTCATCGAGCCCCAGCCCCGAGGTCAGCGCGTAATCTTCCGCCCGCGCTATCATCTCGTCGGTGAGCCTTCGCGAGGCAATCAGGTGGTCTTTGAGCAGTTGATAATCTTTCATCCGTGCTTATTTCATCCTATTCAATCCGGCTGGCGTGCGTATCCGCCTCCTCCTGCGTAATCACCCCATCGCCCAGAAGCTTGCGGATATGGTCGGCCATAGGCTGCATGCCAATGTTTTTGCCGGTCTGCATCACCGACACAATCTGGAAGGTTTTGCCCTCGCGAATCAGATTCTGAATGGCTGTATTACAGACCATGACCTCCACCGCCGCAATGCGTCCCTTGCGGTCGGCGCGCCTCATCAGCGACTGCGATACCACGCCGCGAAGCGATTCGCCCAGCATCGTCCGGATTTGCGACTGCTGCGTAGTGGGAAACACATCAATGATCCGGTCGATGGTTTTAGGCGCGCTGGAGGTATGCAGCGTCCCCAGCACCAAAAGCCCGGTTTCGGCGGCGGTGAGCGCCAGCTGAATCGTGTCGAGATCGCGCATCTCGCCCACCAGCACGACATCCGGGTCTTCGCGAAGCGCCGCCTTGAGGCCGGAGGCGAAGCTCTCCATGTGAAAGCCGAGCTGCCGCTGATGGATCAGGCATTTGCCCTTGGGGTGAATAAACTCGATGGGATCTTCCAGCGTAATGATGTGGGCGTTTTTCTCCTTGTTGATCAGATCAATCATTGCCGCAAGCGTGGTGGACTTTCCGGAACCAGTGGAGCCGGTCACCAGCACCAATCCTTTTTTAAGCCGCGCCATTGCATAGACGGCATCGGGAATCCCCAGTTCGCGCAGCGTCCGGATGTTGGTGGGAATCACGCGAAACGCGCCGCCATAGCCTTTGCGCTCCATGAAGATATTACCGCGGAATCTGGCCGCCCCCGTCAACTCGTAGGCGAAATCAATATCCTTTTTCGATCTTAAAAGCGAAAGCGTCTTTTCGTCGAGCATCTCCAGAAGCAGCACTTCCACTTCTTCCGGCACCAGATCGTGATATTTTGTTCGCTGAAGTTCACCATTGATTCTCAAAAGCGGCGGTTCGCCCACGCAGATGTGCAAATCGGAGGCATTGTAATCCAGAACCATTTTCAAAAGCACGTCGATTTTTGCCATGAATTCCCCTTAAGCGCTATCCTATACTTCGGCAAACTAACCGGAAAGTTGAGCGTTTGGCAAATGTTTTTTATTTTGACATTCCCGGCAAGCTTCGTTAAACATTTTTTCATGAGCAAACACGAAGACGCCTTAAACAAAATTGCAGATACGATCCTGGGCCTTGACGAAGCTTCGGTCACGGCGCTTTGGGACAAATATAAAACCCGGATGGAAACCTTTTCTTTTTCACGGGAGTGGGAAAAGTCGATCGTGATTTTTTCCGTCATTAATGCCATTCGGGTGAAAAACGCCATCTTCAATGAGCAGATGCTGGCCAAACAGGGAAAAGCCCCTGATCCGTCGCCCGATCCCGCATCTGACCGGACGCCCAAAATAGAATCCCCAAAACCCAACCTTCGGCTGGTGAAATGATGGACAGGCAAGTAATCTATTTCACCTCACGTCAGTCATTCCCGCGCAGGCGGGAATCCAGTTCTATTAAAACTTTATGGATTCCCGCCTGCGCGGGAATGACGCTCCGGGCTACTTTTTACGCGGTCACCCCATGATGAACAAGGACCAAGCGATTCAACGCATTGCCGAGTTACGCGACCTCATCACGCACCACAACCGGCGCTACTATCAGCTCGATTCGCCGGAAATATCCGATGCGCAATACGACGCGCTTATGCGCGAGCTGGCCGAACTCGAAGCCCTCTGGCCGGACGATGGGCTCGCCTCATCTCCGACTAAGCGCGTGGGCGCGGCGCCGCTTGCCAAATTCGCCCCGTTTCAACACCCGTCCGCCATGCTGAGCCTGGCCAATGCCTTTTCCGAAGAAGACATCCGGGACTTCGACGCACGCCTGCGCCGCATGGCCGAGGTTGAGCATCTTCATTATGTCGCCGAACCCAAACTCGACGGCCTGGCGGTAAACCTGATCTATGAAAACGGCGTTTTTCTCCGGGGCGCAACGCGAGGCGACGGAACCACCGGAGAGGAGGTCACACAAAATCTCAAAACCATCGCTTCGCTGCCGCTGACCATGAAGCATCACCCGGAGCGTCCTGCGCCGGAATGGATTGAAATCCGCGGAGAGGTTTACATGGACCGCAACGCCTTTGCACGGCTGAACCTCCGCCGCGACGAAGAAGGAGAAGAGCCGTTTGCCAATCCGCGAAACGCAGCCGCCGGATCGCTTCGCCAGCTTGATCCTTCAATCACCGCGCGACGCCCCTTGAGCATTTTTCTCTATGGTGTCCAAGCGGCGCGCGGCGCAACCTTTGCCGCGCATCGCGAAGCGCTTGACGCGCTTGACGCATGGGGGTTTCCCGTCAGCCCGCTCATTGAAGAGGCAAGCGGCATTGACGCCTGCATCGCGTACTTTGAAAAGATCGGCACAATGCGAAGCACCCTGCCCTACGACATTGACGGCGTCGTCCTCAAGGTCAATTCCCTCGCGCTTCAGGAGAAATTAGGCCAGGTGTCCCGCTCGCCGCGCTGGGCCATCGCGTGCAAATTTCCAGCGGCGCAGGAAACCACCATCATCCGCGACATTGTCGTGCAGGTGGGCCGCACCGGCGCGCTCACACCCGTGGCGATCATGGAACCGGTGAGTGTCGGCGGTGTCACCGTCAGCCGCGCCACGCTGCATAACGAAGATGAAATTCAAAAAAAAGATATCCGCATCGGCGACACCGTGCTTATTCAACGCGCAGGCGATGTCATTCCCGAAGTGGTCAGTGTCCTCTCCGAAAAGCGAACCGGCAGCGAACGGACCTTTGCCATGCCGAAGCACTGCCCGGAATGCGGGTCGGTTGTCGCGCGGCCCGAAGGCGAAGTCGCCTGGCGCTGCGTCAATCTGTCCTGCCCGGCGCAGATCAAGGAACATCTGCGTCACTTTGCTTCGCGCGGCGCGATGGACATTGAAGGCCTGGGAGAGAAAGTCGCAGCCCAGCTTTTCGACGCAGGCCTTGTCACCGATCCGGCGGATCTGTATTTTCTGACGAAAGAAAAACTGCTTTCGCTGGACCGCAAGGCGGAAAAATCCGTATCGAATCTGCTCGACGCTATTGCCCGCGCCAAAAGCCCGCCGCTTTCCAAATTTATCTTCGCGCTGGGCATCCGGCATGTGGGTGAACGAACCGCCAGAGTCCTGGCGGAGCGTTTCGGAAACCTTGAGGCGCTGGCGCAGGCGGGTCTTGACGACCTCACGGCCATTTCTGAAATCGGCCCGGAGATCGCGCAAAGCATCGTGTCCTTTTTTGCCGAATCGCGAAACGCTCAGGTATTGCAAAAATTTCAACAGGCGGGCGTTGTGCCGCAAAAACACAACACCCCAATCAGCGCGCCGCTTGCGGGCAAATTATTCGTCTTCACCGGCACGCTGGAAACCCTTGGCCGAAGCGAGGCCAAAGCGCTTGTGGAAGCCGGCGGCGGAGGCGTCCTGTCCTCCGTCAGCGCCAAGGCTTCCTACGTCGTGGCCGGCGCGGACCCGGGCTCCAAAATCGAGAAGGCCCGGGCGCTGGGCATTCCCATCTTAAGCGAATCGGAATTTCTAAAGCTCACAGGCAGGACATTCTCATGAAAAGAATTCACGTCTATGTGTCAGGCAGGGTTCAGGGTGTTTTCTTCCGGGCCGAAACCGAACGCGCGGCTCGTGCGCTGAACCTCACCGGCTGGGTGCGCAATCTCGACGACGGCCGCGTGGAGGCGCTTTTTGAAGGCGACGATTTAAGCGCCGACCAGATGCTTTCGTGGTGCCATCATGGCCCGCCGCACGCCCGCGTGGAGCGCGTCGAATCCGAAGAAGAACCGTTTGCAGGAAACCTCGGCGGCTTCACCATACGCTACCGCTGATGCGCTGACGAGCGCACCCGCGCATCAGGAGGGAACCGAAAATCCATATTTTTTTAATCTGCGGTAGAGCGTGGCGCGGGAGAGGTTGAGTTTGTCGGCAATACTTTTTTTATCAAATCCCAGATCCAGCATGTGCCGGATGATTTTTTTTTCTTTCTCCACAGGCGATTCCAGCTCGCCTGTCGCCTCGGAAACGGCCCGGGCCTCGGTAATTTCCGGCGGGATTAAATCCGGCGTCAGCCTATCCGTGCGCGCGTAGTTCATCATCCGCTCCATCACATTTTGCAGTTCGCGGACATTGCCGGGCCAGGCGTAGTCCATAAACGCCTCAAGAACGCTCTCGTCGATGTGCGCAATTTTCTTTCCCAGGCTGTCTTCATATTTCTTGACGAACCACCGGGTCAAAAGGGGAATGTCGTCCGGCCGCTGGCGAAGCTCGATCATTTCGATGTTAAAGACATTGATGCGATAAAAGAGGTCTTCGCGAAAATGTCCTTTTTCAACTTCCTGCCTCAGATTCCTGTTCGTGGCCGTGATAATGCGGACATCGACCTTTCGCGCGCGCTTTGCGCCAATGCGGGTAATCGATTTGTCTTCAATCACCCTTAAGAGCACGGTTTGCAAATCCAGCGGCAATTCGGCAATTTCATCAAGAAAAATCGTTCCGCCGTCGGCCAGTTCAAACTTGCCGGGACTGCCGCCGCGCCGCGATCCGGTAAACGCGCCTTCCTCGTGCCCGAACAGTTCGCTCGCAATCAGGTCGCGCGGGATGGCGCCGCAGTTGATCGCCACATAAGGCCCTTCGCGGCGGGGGCTGGCGTTGTGAATGGCGCGCGCGAAAATATCTTTGCCCGTGCCGCTTTTTCCCAAAAGCAGCACATTGGAATTATTCTGAGCCACCATTTTCGCCTGCTCAATGGTCACGCGAAATCGGGGGTTTTGGCCGCACATATCTTCAAACGAATAGGCCGCGTCCGTTCCCATCATTTTTGTCGCCAGCTTTCTGGCGCGCCGGATTTCATTGAGAACAATAATCTTTCCGATGTGCCGGCCTTGGGTGGAAATGATCGGCGAGAGCGTCAGCGTGAAATCATTCCACGCCTTGCCGGTAAATACGCGAACCTCCCGGTCGGTGAGGCGGTCATGGTTTTCGATGAGCTTCAATAGCGTCGCGTTTCGCCGGGCCAGGATTCCGGCCAGGGGCAGGCCCGTGTCGCCTGACGAGTGCAGGCCGAATAATTTTTGCGCCGGCTGGTTGATGAGTGAAATGATCCCGTGATTGTCCACGGCGATCATGGCTTCCGTGATGGAGGCGATGACGGTTTGCTGGTAGTGATAGGCCCGCTGGCTCTCGTTAAACGCCTGACGCGTCCGCAATGCATTCTCTACGGCATAGGCGGCCGCGACGGCCAGCCCCAGCGTATGCGGGTTGATCCGGAAATTCCGGGCCGTCAGCGTAATGCCCCCGAGAAACGACCCATCCGGCGCAAAAATGGGCGCGCCGCAACCGGTTTCGCCGTGGTAGGCCCGGATGAAATGCTCACTGCCGTAAAGCTCAGCGGGCTTCTTCCCGGCGATGATCGCGCCGGTCACATTGTGTCCGGCAGAGCGTTCATTCCACAGGGCGCCCACGATCCCCCCCGCTTTTTTCATCAGCTCGGCCTGATCGTGATCGCCCAGAATCTCCAGTAGATACCCCTCGCGGTCAAACAGCACCACATGGAGCCCCGACCCCTGAAGAAACTGGTACAAATTGGTCAGAAAGGGGCGGCTGACCGTGATGAAGTCGTGGTTTTTTTCCAGAAGGCTCTTGAGCGCCGCGCCGGTGAGTGTTTTTTTTCGGGGGAGTTTCAGCGGATCAAGGCCCATGCTGCGGCAGCGCATCCAGGCAGCCAGCACCTCCGGCCCGACAACGCTTACGTCAATATCGTCGCGTCCGGCGACAAACTTTTTCCATTCTTTAAGCGCGCTGCGGTAGCGGTTCTTGTAGCGCTCAACCTCCGAGAGCTTCGCTTCATTGAAGAGCTCAAGTTCTCCGGCTTCTTTCCGATTCATACTACACTGTCCAGTGAATATTTTATTCTCAAATTCGTCTCACTATTTCATCAGTGAGACGAATTTGATACACGCCTCAGGCGGATCGGGCAAGGGAAAAAACGGTATCTAAAATAATAATCAGCAGATATGCGACAAGGCTTAAGCGAACCTCGGTGGTATAATACTTGCGTAAGTAAAGCGGTTATCCCCGCGAAGGCGGGAATCCAGAAAGAATGCGTATCACGAGATTCCCGCCTTCGCGGGAATGACAAATATGGAACAAAGTTTTTTTACCAGGTGATCCGGGTTTGAGACGGAAAGGAAAACACGTATGAACAGCACAGGGCACACATCGCAGGCAGAGCCGGATCAATACCGCGACCTCGTCGTCAAGGTGGCAGGCTACAGCGCCTACTACACGAGGCTGCTCAAACCCTTGCAGGACAACATCATCGCGCGCACCGAGCACCGCTTATGAAATATTTTTATGAAAAGGTATAGAATACGTTAATATGAAAAAGCACGATTTCCAATCAAGCCAGACCATCCCCACCGATCCGCAGGCAGGCGAAAAGGTTTTCAGCTGCATTTGCTCGGGCAACTGCCAGAGCCGCTGCCGTTTATTTGTGCATGTGCGCGACGGCAAGGTCGTCAAAACCTCCATGGCGCCCTATCCGGACGCGCGCTACAACCGGGTGTGCCTCAGGGGCTTAAGCCACGTCCAGCGCATCTACGACCCCGAACGGCTCAAATACCCCATGAAACGCATCGGCGCGCGAGGCGAAGGCAAGTGGGAACGGCTCTCCTGGGACGAGGCCATTGCGCTTATCGTCTCCAAATTTAAAAGCTATCAAGCGGATTTCGGGCCGCAGTCCATCGCCTTTTCCGCCGTGAGCGGGAGCGAAGCCTATTTAAACGGCGCTTACTCCACCTACCGGCTGGCCGCCGTTTTGGGAGCCACGCACACGGAGGCATCTCTCGACATGGCCGATACGTTCGGCCTGGGACGGGTGATCGGCAGCGGCAACACCTTCAACCAGTGCAACGACCGCGCGGATCTCGTCAACGCCAAAACCATTTTGATCTGGGCGGCCAATGTGACCGATTCCCATCCGCATGACTGGCGCTTCATTGTGGATGCCCAGGAAAAAGGCGCGAAGGTCGTGGTTATCGACCCGCGTTACACCACCTGCGCCGCCAAGGCGGATCAGTGGATCTCCATCCGCCCCGGTTCGGATCCGGCGCTGGCGCTGTCGATGGCTCAGGTGATTGTGTCGGAAAAAATATACGACGAAGACTATCTTCGAAACCACACCGTGGCGCCTTTTCTGGTGCGGGAAGACACGAAGCGCTTTTTGCGCCAAAGCGATCTCACAGGCGACGTGCCGCAGAAAAAAGCACGTGACTATATCGTGTGGGATAAAGAGGCAGGCGAGGGACGGGTTGTTGATCAGGTTGCAAAACCAGCACTGGAAGGCAGCTTCACAGTTTCGGGCATTCCCGTCACTCCAGCCTTCAGCCTTCTGAAAGCCTCGGTTGCGCGCTATACGCCGGAAGAAACAGGCAAGCTTTGCGAAATCGGCCCCGAGATCATCCGGGATCTGGCGCGCCTGTATGCCACCCGCAAACCCGCGAGCATCTATAACGGCTTTATTCAATACGACAACGGTCTTCAAACGGGGCATGCCTGGGGCATTCTCGCGTCGCTGACCGGAAACATCGCCAAACCCGGCGCCAGTGTCGGCCACATCGGTCGCGCAGGCCACGACATGAACTTCGCCGAGTTTTTCTTTCCCGATCGAAAAAAGCCCGTCACCATCCCCTGGGTTTACCTCAAGGAGGTTTTAAAAACAGGGCAGTTCTACGGCAAGCCCCATCCGCTCAAGGCGCTCGTTATTCATAACAGCAACATCGTATGCAACGGCAGCAACCAAAATGAAATTCTCAATACGATTTTTCCCGCCTTCGATTTTATTGTGGCGGCCGATATGGTGGAAACCGACACCACGCGACATGCCGATCTGGTGCTGCCGATCTGCCACTGGTTTGAAATGGAAGACATCATTCAGGGCCCTTTTCATCCCTACACCTGTTTCAGCGAAAAAGCGCTGGAACCCGCGTATGAATCCAAATCGGATATGGACATCTGGCGGTTGATTGCCCGCGGTATGGGTCAGGGAAAATACTTCGACTACACGGATGAGGAATTCTTCGAGATGCTGCTCAATACGGACGCGGCGCGCGCCGTATGGCTCACCTGGGATCGACTCAAAAAAGAGAAAGTTGTGCAGACGCTGCCTACAGCCTGGGTCAACTGGGAAGGCAACAAATTTCGCACGCCCTCGGGAAGGCTTGAATTTTATCTGGAAGACCCCAAACCCCGGATGGACTGCGGCGTCGCTATCGACAAAAGCCGCGAGCATCTTCCCGCCTTTGATCCGCCCATCGAAGCGTGGCCGGATAACCCCTTGAGCAAAAAATATCCGCTGGTCTATCACACAGTGCGCCAGCGCTGGCGTTTGCACAGCCAGTGGTTTAACACGCCGTGGCTTCGCGAGCTGGACCCCGAGCCGAAAGTCAGCATTCATCCGGCCGACGCCCGGGCGCGCGGTATTGAAGATGGCGACACGGTCGAAGTCTTCAATGACCGCGGCCATGTGGTTTTGAGAGCAAAGTTCAGCCAAGCCCAGAGGCCGGGCATGGTCTCCGTTCCCAAAGGCTGGCGGCGCGACCAGTTTATCGCAGGATCGTATCAGGAGCTGACGACCGACTATCTCAATACGTCGAGCTACAATCAGAGTTTTTATGACGTGCTGTGTGAGGTGCGTCCATTCAAAGGCACAAAGGGCCAAGGAGAATAATAATTGTCTGATCATACCAACAAAAATAGTGGTCATTCCGGCGTAGGCCGGAATCCAGGATTATTTATACTGGACCCCGGCCTACGCCGGGGTGACGATGATGATGATGATGATGGAAACAGAGCATTCATTGCTCCTGTTTCTGGACGGCAAATTCATATTGCGCGCTCCGAGGAGCTAGACCGATGACGAATAAACGATATGTCATGCTCATCGATATAAAACGCTGCATCGGCTGCCATACCTGTTCGGTGGCCTGCAAGCTGGGAAACGACCTGCCCAAAGACGTCTGGTGGAATTCGGCGCTGACGTATGGCGGGCCCACCATGGATACACCGCACGGGGCGTTTCCCAATCTGGAGATGCAGTACCTGACGCTGAACTGCCAGCATTGCGAAAAGCCCGCCTGCGTGGCGGCCTGCCCAACCGGGGCTACGTATCGGCGGCCAGACGGAATCGTCATGCAAAATTATGACGCCTGCCTGGGGTGCCAGCTGTGCATCCTGTCGTGTCCTTACAACGGCGTGCGCAGTTACAATGAAAATTCCCCCCGGTACGATCTGGATTTTCCGGTGGGCGATGCGTTTGTCAAACCCCAGCAGGCCGGAGTGGTCTCCAAGTGCCACTTCTGTTATTCGCGGGTTGATCAGGGGTTATTGCCCTCCTGCGTGGAGGTCTGCCCGGCCAAAGCAAGGTTTTTCGGCGACGCGTCCGACCCCGCAAGCGAAGTGGCAAAGCTGCTTAAAACCAGGAAAACCACGCAACTGCTTATTGATAAGAAAACGCAGCCATCCGTCTATTTGTTGATATGACCCGGGAGGTCCGATACACCATGTTGCACAAAGATTGGTCTTTAATTGCTAACAGTATTTTGATTCAGCTCGCGGCCGGCCTCGTCGCGTTTGGGGCTTTTTACCGATCAGGCTTTTTGAATCGGGCCGGCGGGGATACCATCTTCATGGCCGCCGCCGGCGGTTGGATATGGGCCGGCCCGATCATCATCTGCGCCATGATTCTGTCGCTTTTTCACTTGGGGCAACCGCTTCGCGCCTATCGGGCCGTCACCCGAATCGGATCGTCGTGGCTTAGCCGCGAAGTTTTCTTTACCGGCGCGTTTTTGTTGCTGTGGGCCACAAGCGTGGCCATGGACAAAAGCGGACAGGCTTCTATGACTTGGATATGGCTCACCGTTGCCGCAGGGGTTTTAAGCGTTTGGAGCATGTCGGGCATTTACGCCAAAACCGGCCGGCCCGGATGGAAAGGCATTTCCCCCTATCTGAGTTTTTTCGGAACGTTTTTTATTTTCGGCGTAATCAGCTCATCGCTTCTTCTGAGCGCAACCGGCCTGAGCCATGCGATTGCGCCGGCGCTTCCCGTGCTGGCCCTTTTGATTCTCATTATCCGGCTTTGGTATGCGTTGCGCCTTTTCTCGACGCTTCAAGGCGGCGCGCCCGAACGGAGTCTGGATTGTTTGGTTGCCGCAGCGTCCGTGCCGCTTGACGAGAGCATCTTTCGTCTTCATCGGGGGTTCACCCTGTGGGGATGGTGTGTATCCTTTGTGGGTGTTACGCTTTCGCTTTATGCCGCAACCACGTTTAATCCGTATGCGGGTGTGGGTCTTTGGATCATCATTGCAGCGCTTGTCCTGATCGGTGAGCTCCTGCAACGCATGGGCTTTAACGCTCTGGGGCTGGATCGCGAGACGTCCATGCAGGCGCGACGCTCACGGAGCCCCCATCCATGACAGTTCAAAAAGGTTTGATTGCAAAGATTGAACGCTTTTCGCTCCACGACGGTCCGGGCATCCGGACGCTGGTGGTCACCAAGGGCTGTCCGTTAAGATGCCTGTGGTGCTCCTCTCCCTATACGCAAAGCCCCAAGCCGGAAATGCTTTACATCGCATCTGGCTGCCTCGGTTGCGGAAACTGTGTGACGGCCTGCCCGAAGCAGGCCATCACGCGAGACGATACGACCGCCTTTGTAAAAACGGATCGAGCGGTGTGTGTCGCGTGCGGGGCATGTGTGTCTGCCTGCTCCAACGCTGCGCGGGAGCTTTGCGGTCGGTATTACACCCCTGAGGCATTGTTTAACGAAGTCGCAAAGGATGAAGCTTTCTACCGCCGAAGCGGTGGCGGTGTGACGATTGGCGGCGGCGAGCCTTCGATGCAGGCCGGATTCGTTCGAGCGTTCCTTTCTTTATGCCAGTCGCATCTGATGCACACGGTCATGGAAACCTGCGCGCATGCCCCCTGGGAGAAATTCGCGCCGCTTCTGGATGTGCTCGACCTGGTTTATATTGATCTTAAGCACATGGATGCAAATCGTCATCAGGAATGGACAGGGGTTTCCAACCGCGTCATTTTGGAAAACATTCAAAAGGCGGCCAGGCTAAACGACATCATTGTACGAATTCCGATTATCCCCGGCTTTAATGACTCTGAAGATAATATTTCGCAAAGCGCGGCCTTCGTAAAATCGCTGGGCGAGCACGTGTTGCGCCTGGAGCTTCTGCCTTACCACCTGCTTGGCATTCACCACTACGCGGAGCTCGACAGAGACTATACGCTATCGGCACTTCAGCCGCCTGCGGAGGAACACATGGAGAGGCTTTGCGGCATCACCCGTTCTTTCGGCATCGATGTCGAAATCGGCGGTTGACGAATAATACAAGGAGAAATATATGGCAGACCTGCTGAAAACCTTTACAACGATTGAGCTGACCGATCGCACAAAAAAGCTGCGGGCCTTTTATCTGGAAAACACCAAACGGACCTACCCGGTTTACACCATCTGGTTTGACCGTGCGATTGCCAAGTCGATGAAAGAAACGGAAGGGGAACCAATGGTGCTTCGGCGTGCCAAAGCCTTTGCGGCGGCGGTTGGGGCTTTCCCTGTTGAAATTTTTCCCGACGAGCCGTTTGTGGGCTGGATCGGCGGCGGCCCCACCGATGTTCCGGTGGGCGCGGAACAGCTGGGCGCGCGCCTGGAAATCGAAATCGACGCCTACAAATTCATGAGCGAGGAAGACCGCCGGATCGTCAAAGAAGAAATACTTCCCTACTGGAAGGGGACAGGCGATTGGAAGCGCCACTGGTTTTACTCAAACTACGCCAATCTTCCGCCCGAGACGCGCGAGCTCCTCTATGGCGATCCCGATCCGGAGCTCAAAAAGATCAACATCATCACGCGCTCGAAGCCACCCGCCATGCCCCGCGTGGATATGAAGGAAGTCCCCGGCCAGACCGACGGCCTGGGCCGCGGCTTTATCAGCGACGGCATGACGCGCCACCACATCGGGCATTGCTCCTACGGCTACGAAAAGATCCTTAAAAAAGGTTTCTTAGGCGTGAAAAAAGACGCCCAAGACCGTCTGGCAAGACTCGACTGGAACGACGCCGAAGAACTGCGCAAGGTTCCTTTTCTGAAAGGCGTCATTCTCGCGATGGAGGCGGCGGCAGGCATCGGACATAAGTTTGCCGCAGGCGTCCGGAATGCGGCGAAAAACGAAAAAGACCCGGCGCGCAAGGCGGAACTGGAAGGCATCGCCGCAATTTGCGATCACGTTCCCGCCCATCCCGCGCGGACGTTTCATGAGGCGCTCCAGTCGGCCTGGTTTACGCAAATTCTCAACTGGTGCGAAACGCCGATAGTGTTTGCCGTGGGGCCGGGAAAAGTCGATCAGTATCTCTACCCCTTCTACGAAAACGACATCCGCGAGGGGCGCATCACGAAGGCCCAGGCGCAGGAACTCATCGACTGCTGGCTCATGCGCTTCACGCAGGGCGTCTCGCCTTTTATTCCGCAGGCGGGTGCGGCCTATCACATGGATGTGGGCGGCCTGAAAAAAGATGGCAGCGACGCGACCAATGAACTGTCGTATCTTTTTCTTGAAGGCATGATGCACACACGTCTGGTCGAGCCGAATTTCGGTGTTTTAGTCCACAGCAAGACGCCCGACGAATTTTTGCGCAAGGCCTGTGAGCTTTGCGTTTTGGGAACAGGGCATCCCATGTTTCTCAATAATGATGTCTTTGTCGAAAATTTTCTGGCGCGCGGCACGCTCGGCGGACCGCCCGTTCCGCTGGAATTGGCTCGCACAAGCGGCGCAATCGGCTGCAACGAGCCGCACGTAGCTAACTACGATTCCGAATTTAACGTCGGGCCATTTCTGCTGTTACCGCAAATGCTGGAGCTGGCGCTTGCCGACGGCTGGAGCGCCTATCACGCAAAATTCATGGGCGCACGCACGGGCGATGCCCGGAATTTCAAAACCTTTACAGAGGTGCAGGAGGCTTACTTAAAGCAGTTGGCCTATTTCGCCCATCACTGCGAAATCTCCAACAAGAATTCTGAAATCACACTGGCCGAGCACTACCCTACCATTTACGCCTCGGCGCTCATTGAAGACTGCATCGAAAAAGGAATCGCTCGCGAAGCGGGAGGCGCGCGTTTTAACTTCGGCCCCTGCATCGCCACCGCAGGCGCAACCGACGTGGGCGATTCGCTTATCGCCATCAAGAAGCGCGTGTTTGACGAAAAGAAAATATCGATGGCTGAGCTCGTCGACGCGCTGGATAAAAACTTTGAGGGGTCTGATGCGCTTCGCGAAGAACTACTGTCGGCCCCCAAATTCGGAAATGATCTCGATGACGTCGATGATCAGGTGGCCTGGGTGATGAAAACCTATTGCGACGAAGTGGTCAAACATCGCAATACCCGCGGGGGCCATCTCGTGCCTTACCAGAATCCGCTGGTCTGGTATGTGAGCACCGGCAAACTCGTCGGCGCGCTGCCTTCGGGGCGAAAAGCCCGAGAGCCCCTCTCGGATGGCATTTCGCCCACGCGCGGCGTGGATGTAAGCGGCCCCACGGCTGTTTTCATCTCGGTGGGTAAAATCGACAACGCGGCGATCTTTTTCGGCCAGACGCTCAACATGCGGCTTGACCGCGACGTTTTTGCAAGCGACGCCGGTGTGCGCATGCTCTCTGCGATGATCCGCACTTTTGTCGATTTGAAGATTCATCACTGCCAGTTTAACCTGGTGTCGTCGGAGGTCTTGCGCGCCGCACAGGAAACTCCGGAGGACTACTCGGATCTGACCATCCGCGTGGCAGGCTACGTCGCCTATTTCACCAGGCTTGGGCGCGACGTGCAAAACAGCATCATCGCCCGCAATGAACACGGTGCAGCCTGAGGCTTTGTGCAAGCGCTCAGGCGATTTTCAGCAGGCTATATTTTTGTGAGCAAATTTTCTTGACGTTCGGGAATCGCTTCGATAGATAACCGCGCGAGCAAGATATTTGCATCAATACATTTCAGTTGAAGGAGAAGTTTTTTATGGAAAAAGATGTAGTTATTGTATCGGCCTGTCGCACCGCGATCGGCAAGTTCGGCGGAACGCTGAGAGATTCTAACGCCTCGACCATGGGCAGTGTGGCGATGAAAGAGGCGATTTCCCGCGCCGGCATCGATCCCGCCATCATTAACGATGTGCGCTTCGGGTGCTGCAACGAGCACATTGATGAAATGAACACGGCGCGCGTGGCGGCGTTAATGGCCGGCGTTCCGGATGCGGTTCCGGCTGTGACGGTTAATCGCGTGTGCATTTCCGGCATGGAAGCGGTGGTCTCCGGCGCGGCCATGATCAAGGCGGGCTTTGCCGATGTTATTTTGGCCGGTGGTGTGGAACAGATGTCCGGCGGCGTTTACCGGGTGCTCACGGCCCGTTGGGGATGCCGCCTTCAGGATCAGGTGTTTGCCGATGAAGTGATCCATCAGCTGCACTGCGGATCGCGTCTGCTTCCGGGACCGGAGAAGGGTCCGCTCAAAGAAGGCGCGCTCATCGATCTGTATAAGGGGAAGCCCTATATCATGGGCCAGACGGCGGAATTTTTGGCCGAGCTGTACAAAATCTCACGCGAAGAAATGGATGAAGTGGCGCTTCGAAGCCATAATAACGTTGAGCGGGCCACTAACGATGGCTCCTTCAAAGCGGAAATCGTGCCGATGGCGCTTCCACAGAAAAAAGGCAAGCCGCCCATCATCTTTGATCGCGATGAACATTTCATTCCCGGACTGACGATGGATAAGCTCGCGGCCCTTCCGGCTGCCTTTGTTCCGAAAATCGGCAAGGTGACGGCGGGCAACTCCTCCGGGTTAAATGACGGCGCGGCCGCCATGATCATCATGTCCGCCGAAAAGGCCAAGGAGCTTGGCCTCAAACCCATCGCGCGGATCAAAGGCGTGGGCTACGGTGGAAGCCATCCGTCGGTGATGGGCATTTCTCCCGCGCCGGCCGTGCAAAAACTTTTAAAAAACACCAATTTGAAAATTGCGGATTTTGAACTCAACGAAGTCAATGAAGCCTTCGCCGCCCAGTATATCGCCGTGGAAAAAGAGCTGGGCCTTAACCGCGAGATCACGAACATCAACGGCTCCGGCTGCGGCCTGGGGCATCCGACCGGCGCAACCGGCTGCCGCATTATGGTAACGCTTTTACACGCCATGCAGAAGCGCGGCAATACCCTGGGGCTGGCCACACTGTGCGGCGGCGGCGGCGTATCCATCGCCGTGGCGCTGGAAATGCTGTAGAAGAATTTAACCCAAACCGGCAGGGAGAAGACGCTTTCCCGTGACTTCTCCCTGCCAAAATGTCAAAGGAGTTTGTTTTAATGAAGTCATACCGTGTCATCATCTGGGGAATGGGCAGCGTCGGACGCTACGCCGTAAAAATGATTCAGGACAAAAAAACGCTTCAACTCGTGGGCGCCATTGATGTGGATCCCGCAAAAATTGGCAAGGATGCGGGAGAGGTTTTTGGCTTTCCGAAAACAGGCGTTCTCATCTCGGATGATGTTGATGCTGTGCTGGGCATGGAAGCCGATGTGGTTTTGTTCTACCTGCCGGACATGCGCGACGAAGGCGATAATCGCCCATCCGGGTTTACGCGCGGCGCCGAAATGGTTTGCCGCGCCCTTCGCGCCGGGAAGAATGTGCTCACCACGCAGGCCCTGTATCATCTGCACAAAACCGCGCCGAAGCTTTACGACATGATTTCCGCCTGCGCGCTGGAAAATGGTGTCACCTTTGTGCAGCAGGGCATATTCCCGGGGCTTTATAACCCCTACCTTCCGGTGGTTCTGGCGTCGATGGCGGGCCGCGTGGATCGCGTCATCGTCACCGGCGGCGAGGATGATTCCTACAATTTCTCTCCCTGGGTGAAGATGTTCGGCTATGGCTTGGACCCGCAGACGTTCGACCTCCAGGCGCTTAAAGACATGATCACCTCTTACTACGGGCCGACAGCGATGGTGATTGCCGATCGGGCAGGCCTTGCCTACGATGAATACGTCGAGGAGCATGAGGTGTTTACTGCCGCAATCGAGCTCAATCCGCGCTCCATCGGCATTGTCAAGCCGGGAACAATTTCTGCGCATCATTTCAAAATGCGCTGTTTGAAAGACGGCCGGGAAGTGTCCGGCTTCCACTTTGTTCACAAGGTCTGCCACAAGCAGCAGCCGCATCCGCCCATTGAGGACAAAATCATCATTGAGGGAGAGCCCACGATGACACTGACCCTGAAGGGGATGCTCAGCGCCACAGAACCTTTCGCGACCAGCGCCGCACCCAGCGTGAATCTTATTCCCCAGTGCGTGGAGGCCCGGCCGGGATTTGTGAATGCGCTGGATCTACCCGCGTCACAGCCGGTCCGGTAGAGCACACCGATTCGTGGCCCTATTGAGAAAATAATGCCCATTGAACCCGATGGGATGAGGTGGATCGATCAGACCCGGCGTCAGGCAACGTTTATTGACCCACCTTGCTTTGCAGCCAGGATCGAGCGCTTTCCACATCCGTAAACCATTTTATGGTCATGCCCACATTGGCTGCCGTCGCTTCAAAAAAAGATTGATAACTGATATCCGTTGCGCGATCCACAATGGCAACAGGAATCTGACGAACATCGAACGGGAGGCTTCGGGTCCGATAATACGCATCGACGATTTCGTGTGGCCCGGTGACCTCACGGCAATCGGCAAGCACGGCCCGGGCGCTCATGTCCTGGATGATCGTCATCATTTCACTGCGCAACGCATTGATACTTTGCAGGGTTAATTTCCCCGTGAAGACGATTTCAAGAATCCCTTCGCCAAATGAAGTGGAATACGTATAATCCGAATTTTCCTGCATAGTGGCTCCTGGTGCGAAACGATCAATATAGCGCTTTTTCCATTTTTTGTTTTTCTTATTAAACGATTTGTAAATGAAATGAAAGTTAAAACATCTCCCCTGCTCATAAACGTCTAATGATAACATCAGGTTCGCATATGTCTCATTTTTAGACAGATATGTCCGGCGCTTTTCCCACCCCGGCTTCCCGCGATTCTACAAAATTCGCAAGCAATGATTATCTATCGATATTTACCAATCTGGATCGACAGCGTCTTTGCAGCCCATCTGGCATGTTTATTGTAAGTAAATCATTAAAAAACGGGAGGGGGACAATATGCAAGCTAGAAACAAAATCATCTTCACAATACTTATGGTTACGACATTTTTCATCGGATCGGCAATGCTACCCTATTTAGCCTCAGCGCAGTGGTGGTGGATCTCATCATCGAGCTCCAGCTCGTCGTCATCGAGCTCTTCGAGCTCATCCTCTTCCGGTTCTTCAACCTGGTGGTGGATCTCCAGCTCTTCGTCGAGTTCATCGTCAAGCTCATCGTCGAGCTCGTCTTCAAGCTCATCAAGCTCGTCCTCTTCCAGCTCCAGTTCTTCGAGCGGCAAGTCCGTGACCGTCGCCAAGGACGGCACGGGAAATTACACCACCGTCCAGGCGGCCGTCAATGCCGTGCCGGACAACAACAAAAGCTGGTTTACGATCAACATTAAAAACGGGACGTATAAGGAGAAGCTGACCATTCCCGCGACGAAGACCTACGTCTATTTGAAGGGAACCAGCAACACCTCTACGATTCTCACCTATTCACAATGCTCAAGCCAGGCGGGCGGAACGCAGAAAAGCGCCAGCGTCACGGTGAAAGCCGCCAATTTCAAAGCGGAGAATATCTATTTCAAAAATGATTTTGATTACGACAATTCATCGTACGCCAATAAACAGGCCGTCGCCCTGTCCGCCGAGGGGGACAAGCAGGTTTATAAAAACTGCCGCTTCCACAGTCATCAGGATACGCTTTTAACTTGGTCGGGCACGGGCCGACAGTACTTTAAAAACTGCTACATCGAAGGCCACACGGATTTCATTTTCGGAAGTGGAACGGCCATTTTTGACGGCTGCGAAATCCGCTCTCTGACGAAGTCCGGCGCATCCATTGCCGCACCAAGCACCTACTCCTCCTCAAGCTACGGGCTGATCTTCATGAACTGCAACATTACGGGCGGCTCCAACAGCGCAAACTCCGTTTATCTGGGAAGGCCGTGGCATCCGAGCTCTTCATCCAACACCATCAAATCGATGGCGGTGTATTACAGATGCACCCTGGGCGCGCATATCAAAACGGCCGGATGGACGAGCATGAGCGGCGTTTACCCGAACACCGAAAGAATGTATGAGTATAAAAACACGGGATCAGGCGCAGTCGTCAATTCCTCAAGACCGCAGCTGTCTGATTCCGCAGCAGCCAATTACACGGTGACTAAGATCATGAACGGCTGGGATCCGACCACCTGGTAGAGATCAAAGGGTTCCTGCTTTAAACAAGAAAAGCCTCCTTGGGGCGTGACCCCCAGGGAGGCTTCTTTGCAGGCTTTGCGCTTAAGCGGCTGATCATCCGTAAGGCGTCGCGCCACACCACAAGAAAACACACTCGCGGGAGCCCCTGATAACGCCCGGGATCGGGCGCTTCGGCCCACCCCTTACGGTTTCCTAGCGTAGTGCGTCTAACGCTTCTTTATATCATGAAAGATAAATGCCATGTTTTGTCATTCCCGCCCAGCATGCGCCCGGGAATCATCCGGCGGGAATCCCGTGTTGACGCTGATTTCTGGTTTCCGGGTCAACCCCGGGATGACACAAAGGTATTTCCGATACACTACACTAGCGCCCCCACCAGCCCGACGAAGATGAGAACCACCAACTCGAACCCGAAGATGACGATGAACTCGACGAGGAAGAAGAGCTGGATGAAGAACTCGAAGAACTTGACGAGCTTGACGATGAACTCGACGAAGAGCTCGAGTACCACCACCAGCTCGACGAGCCGGACGAGGACGAACTGGAGGAAGAGGAACTCGATGAAGAGCTTGACGATGAACTCGATGAAGACGAATTGACGTTCAGAACGTAATTGGTGCAGACAAAATCCATGCCGCCGCTTGACGCTGTGATTTCAAAACCGAACTGAACTTCGCCGACAGTGGCGTCGCCATACCAGCCTCTGGCTTTTATCCAGGCGAGAATAGCCAGAAGATCCACCGACCCGGAGTTGGTGTTGCCGGTGCGCACAAATGAGAACACTTTGTTGGCGCCGTTGGATCCGTTATAGACATGCCAGGTATGCCCGCCCAGGCTGACATGGGTATAAGCGGCCACCGGATTTCCACTGGCATCCCACTGTGTGGCAATGGGCCCCACCGCTCCCGTCTTGTTGAGCCACACCATGACTTCGTATTTGGAATTGTCCAGCCAGATGTCATACGTTGTTGAATAGGATCCGCCGCTGGGGCGCGTCACGCCGAACGTCGATTTCAGGGAGCCGAGCGCACTGATTTTCTTATTCACGGCCCAGGCCACATGCGGATAGGATTTAACGCCGCTGGTATTGGGATGGTTTGCCCACACCCCCCAGTCCTTGTAGGAATTGGCCCAGATCGTCTGCGGCCCCGCACCGCTTCCCCACACGTCGTTGCGGATGAGGTAGCCCCCCGTGGAATACTCCGCCCACTTGTCGGATGAACTCCACGCCGCGGCGCCTGCGGTGGAGCAAAGAACAAACAGCATTGCTGCTGCAAAAATCAAACTGCCAACCCTTTTGCAATCTGTCCTGGACATAACTTTTATCCTCCATGATTTTATTGATTTTACACGGATATAATAACCTACAATTAATATGCCACACCCCGAAGACGCGTATGGCATCGAATTCAGATGCTCTTTTCTCAGCATGTTCGATACCTTAGGAGCACAAAGGACACATCTGTCCCACAATGGGACACAGTGACACATACCATTTTGAGTTGACAATTTATTCTTGCATTGCATTGCAGAAACGATATGATCTGTCCCGCATCATCAAACATTCCCGAAGCGCTGGTGGCGGCCCGAACCCTGGGTTTGCGGTTTTAGAAATTCTATCGGTACTATCTTAAAAGGAGACAGTCATGCTGATTACGAACATTGAAGAAATTCCGGGCAGGAGAATTGTTGAACATTATGGACTGGTGTCCGGCAGCACCGTGCGGGCCAAACATGTGGGCAAGGATATTATGGCCAGTCTCAAAAACATCGTCGGCGGCGAGCTCAAGGGCTACACTGAACTCCTCGAAGACGCGCGCAAGCAAGCCATGGAGCGGATGGTGGCGCAGGCGAAAGAACTGGGCGCCAATGCCGTGGTCAATGTCCGGTTCAATACCTCGTCCATCGCGCAGGGCGCAAGCGAGCTCTACATTTACGGCACGGCCGTAAAAGTGGAATAGGGGGCGGCCATGGAAGCCATTATCTCTTTAATCATGAATCTGGCGATTCCCCTGCTGATCATTGTTGTCGCCCTGATCGCGGGAACCATCCTGGAAAAAAGGCATTACCGCTCCATCGACGAGCGCGAAAAGCGCACCGCCTCTATCCCGATGATTAACGAAAAGAAATACCCAACCGCCAGGCCCGTCGCCGAGGCCAGGTTCGTTTACGGCTCCGTTGTGATCTCGTACGATTATTTCAAGCGCTTCCTGGCGGGGCTTCGCATGATCTTCGGCGGCGAGGTCAAATCGTACGTGAGCCTTCTTGATCGCGGACGGCGCGAGGCAATTTTGCGCATGAAGGAAAAATGCCCCGACGCGGACTTGATCATCAACGTCCGGCTGGAAACCAGCAGCATTTCCAAAGGCGACAAGCAGAAACTGGGCGCTGTGGAAGTTTTTGCCTGCGGCACAGCCATTCGCTACGCGGAATAATCATGAAAATCGTCAACCGCCAGCCCATTGAAACAGCGGACGTCAGCTCCGCGCGCTCAGGCGCCGCCAAGGAATTCGGAAAACTGGTTTTAACGGCGCTTGGCGCGCTGGTAGCGGCCTATTTTCTCATCGGCGTGGCCATCGATTTTGCCGTGTCAAAAATTTCCGTGGAGACGGAAGCCAAACTGTTCGCAAAGCTCCAGCCGCCGGATGCGCTAGTAACCGATGAAAAAAGTCAAAAGCAACTCGAAAGACTCCGCGCCATTTTGGATAAGCTCAAAACCCGTAAAAGCGTGCCGCCCCTGCCCTACCGGATCATGTGGCTGGATCATGATGAGCCCAACGCATTTGCCTTTCCCGGCGGAACCATCGGCGTCACCCGCGGACTGGTCAATGCGCTGGATGACGACATTGAAGTGGCGTTTGTGCTGGGCCACGAAATCGGACATTTTCGTCATCGCGATCATCTCCAGGGCATGGGCCGCGCCATCGGCTTTCGAATCCTCACGGCCGTTATTGTCGGAAGCGCATCGGGCGCGGATATTTTCGGACAGGGCTTTGATTTCATCTTTGCCAGGCGCTATTCTCAGGAGCGGGAAAAAAAGGCGGATCGCTATGGCCTCGAGCTGGTTCATGCCGCCTACGGCAAGGTAGCGGGCGCGGACCGGCTGTTTCGCATCCTGCAAGACGACGATAAACTCCCCAAGTGGGCCTACATGTTCTCCACCCATCCCGCCGCGCAAAAACGCATCGAAGACCTTCAGGCCCACGCAGCCACACTTTCAAAATCCGGGGAGAGACGGTAAAAATATCATCGTATTTAATAAATAACATTTTTCGTCCGATAACTCCTCTGATGCGCAAGGCGACTTCCTCATCCGACGTGGCAATGAATGATCTACTTCCCCCTTGTAATGCGCTTAAATGACGGCTGGACGGATTAACGGATGAACGCACCGACGAAAACCAATGCATCTGAAGCGGTTTCCGCAACAGATGTCAAACAAATCTCGCAGGTTATCTCCGCGCTGAGTCTGTTGAAGATGAACATCGGCATTTATCCGGAGGACCATATCAGCGTGGATCAAAGCGCTGATATGGCTTATACGCTTTTGAGGGGCTATTTTCGGAAAAAGCCTGAGCTCACCCTCGGGGTCACGGGGAAAACGCTTCTTTTCAATGAAACCGTGCTGGACAAAAACAATAAGAATTTTCAGGAATATGCCCATATCCTGCATAATTTCCATGTGCTTTTCCTTAAACTGAAAAACGCCGTCACCAAGCAGGAATTATTGGCCTTCAGCAAGATTTTGTCGGCCAAACCCTCCGAAATCCGCTACATGGCCAATCTGGAAACCCTTCTGGCCCAATCGGCCATCAAGGGCATTGAAGTCAGGACCATCGATGCCGGCTATTTTCAACTCTCGGAAGAAAAAAAGACCAGGCGCGAGAATCGCGAAGAGGATGTCTGGCAGGATTTTATTGCACAGATGCGCTTTGACGATGTCAAAATGGAGCTTCGATACGACACCCCCTCACCTCTGGACAACGCCAATTTCGCCGCCTTAATCAAATTGCTCAACGATAACCCTCAGGCCTGGACAAACACGGTTTCAGGTTATGAAGGAATGACGGGCAATGACCCCGACGAGCGTCAAACCGGCGTGCCCGCAAGCGCTGAAAAACATGAAATCCTCGGTGTTATTGCCAATCTGATTCATCATTTTCATCCGGACCTCCAGGACCAGCTTTTGCGTGCGGCCCAGACACAGGCTGCGCACGCGCCGCAAACCGATGGCGCGCTTGAAAACCAGGGCTATTTACCCGACAACATGCTTCCAGTCATGATTCATCTGGCCAACGAAGGGCAAAGACAGATCCCTCCGCCGTTTTTGATGCTCTTGAAACAATTGTCGGCGATCGGCCAGAGCGCATCTGAGCCGGCAAAGGATTCCCGGCAGCGCCTGTCGGCCCGAGAGATAGAAAATATTCTGAAAAAAGAAAAATATGAAGAATATATCCCTGAAAAGTATGAACGGCTGCTCAAAAAGCTGTCGCTCGACGCTGCGGCTGAAAATCCCTCGGAAACTGATTTTCCTCTGTCTGAATATCTTAAATCTCTCGACGATGAAAATATTGATTTCAGTATCAGCCAATTGCTTTTAGCCCTGATGGAGGAAGAAAGTGACGAAAACCTTTATGCGGCCTATTGCCAAAGACTGCCGCTGTTTGTTCCGGCCTTGCTGCAAAGCGGACAATTTTCTTTTCTGATCGGTCTGATTGAAACCTTGCGCCGTCACACGTCGCAAAGCGTTTCTGAAAATATCCGTCGCCAGGCCACAAATGTTTTAGCCACCCTTTCCGACCCCGAGACCATTGCGCCCCATATCACCCCGGCTCTTCTCCAGGGGAAGGATACGGCAGACGCAGCAAAATTTCTTTTTCTGAGCGGCGAGCAGAATATCCCATGGCTTTTTGACCTGTACCTTGACGACACCACCGCAGCCGGCGAGACGCTCATTGCTATTTTGAAAACCTTCGGCGACAAGGCCGTGGAAGAAGCCCACAAAAGAATGAGTCAGAAAACACCGCTTTCGACTTTGCACATGATGAACTTTTTGCGCGAAGTCAGCAATGAGCGTACGATTCCCGTTTTAAAACAACTTTACCGGCAAGACGACTATCGCGTAAAAAAAGAAGCGCTGGAAATCCTGCTTTCCTGCAATCAGCAAGACGCTGTTGATTTGTTAGCCAGGAGCCTTCGCTCCCCGCGCCACCAGGAAATCCAGCAGGCCGCCAGCCTGACTATCCATTTTAAAATCACTTCGCTGATGGGCGAGCTGATGTCTCTTTTGAAAACATGGGTCATTCGGGAAAAGGACACCATCCTCAATGAACTGATCGTCCGGCAACTGGGCGGCTCCGGCAGCGCCTGGGCTATCCCCTACCTGGAAAGAATCGCAGGCGTTCGGTTGTCTTTCTCACCGCGCCGACTCCTGCAGATGAAAAAAATCCTGTACGAATCACTGGAAAATTTTCCACAGCAGGAGGTCCAGTTCCTTTTGGAAAAAGGCTCAAAATCCTTTAATCGAAATATCCGGGAGCGCTGTTTAAAGATCATGGCGCAAAGGGAATCGTGACATGACGGAAAATATTCAACGAACCATCGGCACACTCATCATGCGGCTGGCCACGGCCATACAGAACAGAGCCATGTATCCCCCGGATCATCCCCAGGTGCTCTCCTCAACGGTTGAAACTTTCAACCTTTTGAATCTGTTGCTCAAAGATCATCCGGAACTGACCATTTTGCTCATCAACGATTATTTAGCCGTCGGCAACAAACCGCTGCTTTTGCCCGATTTCTATAAAGGGGCATTTATCAAGGTGATGAAAACAAAAGGCGTGGAATGGATGGCCTTTTTTCGAGGGTTGCCTTTTGCGCAGCTTGAAGACCTCGTTCGCAGTCTTGCCGCTTCGGGCGACGCCCTCATCAAGCCGACCAAATATATTAAACTGGGGAAGATCAAGCTCAGGGAAAGCGGTAAAATCTCCCCGGGCGAACGATTCGATCCGGAACCGGACGCCGGTGGCGTCGTCAATATTCTGGATATCGGCTTCCAATCTCAAGAGCAGATTATAAAAAGTATTTACCAGAGCTGCCGGGAACAAACCCGTATTGACCTGACCATGGTGGAGAGGATCGTCACCGATTTAAGGGTTATCATCCGGGAATCCCATCCGCTCAAGCTTCTGTCGAAAATCAAGTCGCACGATGAATACACCTTCACCCACTCCTCCAATGTGGGAATTTTGTCCATGGCGCTGGCCCAGCGCGCCGGCTTCAATGAGTCAGCTCTCAACAAGATCGGGATTGCCGCGTTGCTCCACGACGTGGGAAAGACCACAACGCCCGATGATATTTTGCTGAAAAACGGGCCTTTGACGCACAAAGAACGCGTCATCATGGAAGAGCACGCCATTCAAGGCGCCCTTTACCTGATGAACATCAAAGGCGTCCATCGTCTGGCGGTGCTGGCCGCTCTGGAGCACCACATCAAATATGACGGCAGCGGTTATCCCAAAATGAAAGGGACATGGAAACCCAACATCGTCAGCCAGATCATCACCATCGCCGATGTTTACGACGCGCTGCGTTCCATCCGCCCTTACCGGGACGCGATGCCCCAAAATCAAATCATCAAGGTCTTGACCGAGGGCAGCGGCACCACGTTTAATCCCTATCTGGTCAAATTCTTTTTAGAGCTGATTGGCTAACCGCACCCCAAAGCGCAACCCGTCTGAATCTTCGGTGCGAACGTATTTTTTTCTTGAATTGCAGCGCATTATCCCTTACTGACAATAGGCAAGTCGGAAATTCATACCACCCTGTCCGGCGGCAAAATTCATCCCTTTCGGAGCATCGTCATATGAGCCAAAAGCCTATTTTTTCCTCTCAGGATTTAAAGCAGATGCGCGCGCTGGGACTGACGCGCAAAGACGTCGAAAGCCAACTGGCGGTTTACGCCCAGGGGCGCCGCCAGTTGAAGCTCAACCGGCCCTGTTCGCCAGGCGATGGCATTTTATCCCTGTCTTTGGCCGAGCGATCAAAACTGTCCGCCCGATTTGAAAGCGAAGCTCCAAAATTCAAGCTTCTGAAATTTGTACCTGCCTCCGGCGCGGCCAGCCGCATGTTTGCCAAATGGTTTACGGCGGCCCGCGAAGGCGGTTTCGGAAGCCCTGAGGCTGACCGGGCTTTTTTGAACGATTTAAAAAAAATGCCTTTTTTTCGTGTGCTCAAAGACAATGCGTCTGGCGCCAGAGACCTTCGGCATCAAAACATTCCGGGCCTCCTCAATCACATTTTAAGCCCGCAAGGCCTCCACTACGGCTGGCTTCCCAAGGCGCTGATTCCTTTTCATGCGTATCCCGATGGAAAATATCGAACGGCGCTCGAAGAGCATCTGGTCGAGGCGGCAAGCTATCTTGGCGACAGGCGTGGTCGATGCCGTCTTCACTTTACGTTTTCTCAAGAACATGTCCGAAAAGCGCAGGCCGCACTCAAAGAACAAAAAGGCGCCTGTGAGCGCCTGTTCAACGTCCGCCTCCTGGTTGGGCATTCCGTGCAATCGCCTGACACGAATATTGTGGCGGCAGACCATATCGGAAATCCTTTCCGCGACGAGGATGGGCGGTTGGTTTTCCGTCCGGGCGGACATGGCGCGCTTTTAAAAAATCTGGCCGGCCTCCACGCGGATTTCATCTTTGTCAAAAACATTGACAATATTGTTCCGGAAAATCTTCTGCGAAAGATTCTTCCCTATAAAAAAATGCTGGGCGGGCTGGCGCTGGACATTCGCGAGATGATCTTTGCCATCCTCCGGAATCTCGATAAGGGTGGCGCATCGCCTGCGGTCTTAAACGCGTATGCCGAAAAATGCCGCCGGATCTTTCATAACGCCTTTCCGTCTGATTTTGACGCTCTGACACCGGCGGCAAAAAAGAAAGCGTTAAGAGCCTTTTTAAACCGGCCGCTGCGCGTCTGCGGCATGGTGCAAAACGACGGGGAACCCGGCGGAGGACCCTTCTGGGTGGATGAACCGGACGGATCGCAAACCCTGCAAATTGTCGAATCCGCGCACGTCGATTTCGCCAACCCGTCGCAGGGGGCCCTCTGGAAAAAAGCCACGCACTTCAACCCGGTCGATCTGGTCTGCTGCATCACGAATTACAAGGGCGAGATATTTGATCTGTCCAAATTTGTTGACCCCAACGCCTGCCTCATCAGCGAGAAAACCGAAAAAGGAAAAAAACTTCTGGCTCAGGAATTGCCGGGCCTGTGGAACGGAAGCATGTCGCGCTGGAATACGGTTTTCGTTGAATTGCCGCTGGCTGTTTTTAATCCGGTTAAAACGGTGGATGATCTGCTGCGACCGTCTCACACGGCGGGAAGGAATATGCGCGCCCGCTAGTGTAGTGCGTCAGAAATATCTTTTTAGTCATTCCGGGCTTGACCCGGAATCCAGAAATCTTCGGAAACAGTGGATTCCCGCCTTCGCGGGAATGACAATACAGGGTATCATACCTTTTATTATGTGAAGAAGTGTTAGACGCATTACACTAGAGAAGCGCCTGTTTGCTTAAACCGGCATCATGGCCGCTTCACACGCTTCACGCGAAGCGGCCCGGGTGCAGAGGGTGATGGTATTGCCCCGATGCCGGCAGACGACATCCGCCTCGCCCTCATCGGGCGCGTCGGAATAGCGCACGCATAACTGGGCGGCAAAAGTTTGGGCCGCTTCATCCCCGTAAGGCACCAGCACGTAAGGGCCGGGATAAGTAGCCATGTTGCAGACCAGATCGTCATCCTCCGTCAGGCGGCCAAGCGCCTCATTATCGGCGCGGTTTCGCCCGACAATGATTTTTGCGCCGCCTTCGGCGCGAAAGTGCCGCCCGTATTTCAGCAAGTCGTAGTCGCGCAGATGCCGGTCTTCCCCCCGCACCATCAGATCACGCAGACGTTTTGAAAATATGGGATCGGTCAGCAGGCAACCCCCCGCTGCGGGCGGATACGCAGTGAGGCCAAATTCATTGGCCAGCCGCATCTGATCTTTGCGCCCGCGTCCGGAGAGGCCCAAAAGCTGTGACCGGTCAATCCGCCCTTCACGCTCCACCCTTACAGGCGGCAGTAACTGTGCCGAAAGCGGCCTTAAAATATCATCGGCATAGCCTGAATTTTTGGCGACGACATAGAGGGACTGCCTGGTCTGCGACATGGGACGCTGCCCCAGAACTTCGCCGGTAATGATCACATCAGCGCCCATTTCTTCCATTTTGCGTCCAGCAAGCTTCAGCATCAGCGTATGACAGTCGATGCAGGGGTTCATGTTCTTGCCGTAACCGTAACGGGGCGATTTGAGCATTTGCAGGTGCTCTTCGGTAATGTCTTCAATGATCAGGGGGATGGGGATTTGCCGCACGGCTGCCTTCGCTTTGGAGGCATTGAAAAAAGGCGTGACGAAGGTCAGGCCCAGAACGTCCACCTGCTGTTTGCGCATAAGCAGGACCGCCAGCATACTGTCGAGTCCGCCGGAAAAAAGGGCAATGGCTTGGGTCATGATTAATACCGGACAACCGAGGCCTGCCAGCCTTCTTTTAAAAGCCCGCGCATATCGTCGCTGAAACCGGCACGAACGACGTAGATATCCTGGTCGGCTTTGATTTTGACCCCCTGAAAGCCAAACACATACTGCGGGTGGTTCTTATCCAAACCCGAAAAGGTGAAATAACCGGAGGCATTTGGAAACGAAAATGCCCGAAGGATGGTTTCCAGTGTTTTAGCGTAATCATCCTGATCGGAAATAAACACCAGTTCGTTGCCGGCCTTTTCCAGAATGGCGACAAACTGCGGCGGAAGATCGCGCGAAAAAAGGATGAATTTTTTTCCCTGATGTTCAGCGACCACATCCGCCTTGATGGACAGATTAAATCCGTCCTTCTCAATATTGAAGACGCTGACGTCAACATCTTTTTTACCGGCAACATTAAGAAACGACAGCAGGGCGTGCGCAAAATTGCTTGCCGATGACGTGGGCAGCATCGTGGCCGGCGGCATGGAATAGACTTCGGCCGGTTTATCCAGCAACCCTTTTTCAGGCGATATTTCAGTAATAAAGAGCGCATAGCGTTTGGCATGGTTTAAAACAGCCATAGGGTAACGGGGCTCGTTGTCGTAGGCAAACCGAAGCCCCTGCCTGGCCGACTGCGGAGAATCCTTGCGGGTGATCAGCCAGTCGAGCGCCACTTCCAGCGTTGGGGAAAGCCCCACGGAAACCGGCTTTTGCACCTTAGTGATTTCGTAATGCTTCGTTTGTTTCAGAATTTTTTTCAGGGCGGTGACGACGTCGTCTTTGCCGTCAATCCGGATCAGACTGTAATTGCTCCATCGGTCAGTAATCATTTTTTTCAATTGCATGTCGGAACGGTTGCCCATATCGAGAAAAATGGTGCTTGCATCGAGTTCCACCACGGGAATCATCGCGCAGTCGATAGTCAACTGCTCGGTTTTGGAAACGGGAAGGTAGTAGTTGCCCGACGTCATCATTGAGCCGCCCATTTGTTTGACAATATGCTTGATCGCCGCCAGACGTTGAGCGGGCGTCAGAACAACGGCTTTGTGTTCCCGGGCGGGCGGCTCGGCTTCTTTGGGCGGCAAGGCGTCGGGCCCCTGCTCAATGATCTCAATTTTCTGTGGCAGTTGCGTTTTTTCTTCAGTCCTGACCTGCGCGGCTTCTGGGACCGGCTGAACACGCTGCTCAATCTCCCCGGGCTTTTCAGCCGTCTGGACGATCACTTTGGCCACCGTCTGTCCTTCGGGCAGGCGAATGGTCTGACCGGCGTAAATCCGGTTGACATCCTGAATCGCCGGATTCAATCCCTGAATGGCCATAAGTGTTTGCTGATGCTTTGACACAACCCCCAGCTCGCGGTTAATGATGCGAATGAGCGTGTCGCCCTTTTTGACGCGGTAAGCTTGTGTATCCGGCGCGGCGGATAGCTCCGGCGCTTTAGCCAGGTCCTTCTGCGTCTCCTCCGTTACGGGTTTTCCGGGCAACACCAGATCCCGCCCCACAGGAATACTGTCGAGGTTTTCTATGTCCGGATTGAGCTCTTTGATCATCTCGAAATAAGGATGGACATCTTTTTCTTTAACATCGGGGATTTTGCGAATAATTGCGGAAACCGTATCGCCTTTCTGAACCCGATAGATGTGGAGCGTGGTTTTGGGCAGGGCGGTCTTGATGAAAGTCATCTGGGCCGTATCTTCTTCAGCCGCCCAAACGGCCGCGCACGGCAACACGATCATCATCAAACAGACCCAAAGCAAGTGTTTTGTTTTCATCGCGTATCTCCCAAATAAGAATCGTTTGTAATTATTACTTAATCAGCCCACAAAAGTCAATGAAGAACACAGCGCCAGGCCCGGGATAGCCTGAGATGACTTTTTCCAAATATCCAAAATGTCACGGTTTGATTTTCAAATGACTTTTTTCATGGCGGCAATGGCCACTTCCATCTGATCGTCGTCAGGCTCGCGCGTGGTAATGCGCTGCAGGGCCAACCCCGGCCAGCTCAAGACCTGGATCAGCTTAAAGCGGCTGTATTTTCCGGTAAAACGGATAGCCTCATAGGAAATGCCGGCAATGACGGGCATCAGAAGAATTTTGTAGGCGACCCGATGCAGAAAATCGGGACGGCCCAGAAGAGAGAACACGAGAATGGAAACGATCATCACAAACAGAATAAAACTCGTGCCGCAACGCGGATGTCGCGTGGAATACTTTTTTACGTTTTCGACGGTGAGCTCCTGGCCGTCTTCCCAGGCAAAGACGGTTTTGTGCTCGGCGCCGTGATACATATACACGCGCCGCATGTCCGCCATAAAAAGCGTGGCGGAAAGAAAGCATAAAAACAAACCCAGCCGGACACAGCCTTCAAGAATATTAAGCAGAATCAGACTGTCGATATATATTTTAATCTGAGTAAAGAAAAACGCCGGCACGACCACAAAGAAAAAAATCGCTATGGCAAAACTGACAACGAAGGAGAGGTAAAATTGCCATCCTTGAGGTTTCTTTTCTTCCTCAGACAGCGCAACTTCCGCCGAGAACATCAGGCACTGAATGCCCACAATCATCATCTCGAACAAGGTGATCGTCCCGCGAACAAACATCCAGCCCAGCGGTTTGTAGCGTTTGGTCAGGGGCACATAGTCGCGCTCCTGGAATACGATTTCCGAACTGGGCGCTCTGACCGCTGCGCAGATTTTATTGCCGTGACGCATCATCACACCTTCCAGTATTGCCTGACCGCCGGCAATGTCCTCCGGTTTTGGTTTGCAGCCCATGTTTTCACCGTCTTCCATTAGGTGGCGATTGCTTATAGCATTTGCTAAGGCCTGTCAAATTTTCATTTGCCTGGCTTCTCAGGCGCGTTTTCCAAATTGTTTGTTGCATGTTTGACGCTGAATGGTATAATGCCGCCATTCTTGCACTTCAAGGAGTAAACGCTATGGCAACAGGAGATTCATCCACCGCTTTTCTCAAGGAATACCAGGAGCGTTTCGAAAAGAAACTCAAGGAAAATGAAATCGCCCTTCTGGAGCACTGGCGCGGGCAACTCGACAAAATTGAAAGTTCCCGGCCCGACAGCATCGCGTCGTTGCAGCTGCAGATCAAAAAAATTTCAGAGATGATGGCCAACCGGATCAAAGTGTTGAAAAAAGGCTAAGATGGAAAATATCGCCAATCTGTTATTTGAAGCGGGCATGCTGTGCAAAACGCCACGCAGCGGCTATCAGTTTTTAGGCAGCGGCAGCGAGTCGGTCGCGGAGCATACGCTGCGCACGGTTTTTGTGGGTTACGCGCTGTGCAAAATGAACCCCTCCCTTAATGAACCGCATGTGCTGAAAATGTGCGTCCTGCACGATTTGCCTGAAGCGCGTACCGGCGACATGAATTATGTCAATAAAAAATATGTCGAGGTGAACGAAGCCAAAGCCATTCAGGAGCTGACGGAGGGCCTGTCTTTCGGCGAAGAAATCCGGTCGGTCATTAACGAGTTCAACGCCCGACAAACACCGGAGGCCCGCGCGGCTCGCGATGCAGACCAGTTGGCGCTGATTCTGCAACTCAAGGAATGCGGCGATCTGGGAAACAAGTATTCTGAAGAATGGATTCGCTATGCGCTAAAGCGCCTCTCAACGGAAGAAGGACAGAAACTGGCTGATCAGATCATCCGGACGGATTCCGCCCACTGGTGGTTTAAAGATAAAAGCGACTGGTGGATCAACGGAAGCAACCGTTAACTAATTTACGCCAAAATCGGGGAGCCTTATGAGACGAAAGACGTTATTGATCCTGCTTTGTTCGTTTGGAGGGCTTGCCCTTTTGATTTCCTGCGCAACACCCTTCGGTAAAACCGTTCTGTCAACACCCGATGAATATTCACATGTATATGAGGCCAGGGAAAAATACGTCCTTCGGGCCATTGCTGCCGTATTGAGAGAAAAAGATATCGGCAAAAATGTCTCCATCGATTACGACCACAACCGCGTCACCTCCGACTATGTCGTCTCCGGCGACTGGCGAACCAAAACCGACGCGCGCGTCAGAAAACTTAACTGGAAAGAATGTGAGGTCACGCTGGCCGTCACCACGGAAAAAAAGACGAAAAAGGGATGGGAAATGCGCCGTCTGCTGGAAAAAAGACAGTATGAGAGCTTTTTCAGTATTATCGACTTAAAGATCTACGAAGAAATGTCCAAAGCCGAGTAATTGAAAAACATCTGAAGGAGGAAAATTATGGAAGCCAAAAGGAGAGTATCATCCGTTCTGGAGGAATTTAAAAATTTCGCCCTGAAGGGCAATGTGGTGGATCTGGCCATCGGCGTGATCATCGGCATGGCCTTCGGCAAAATCGTCGACTCCCTGGTGAAACACATCATCATGCCGCTCATCAGCGTGATTATACCGGGCGAACAGGCGTATCTGGGCTGGAAACTGGTCATCAGCGGCAAGGACATTCCCTACGGCCTGTTTCTCGGCGAAATCGTCAATTTCCTGATCATCGCGCTGGCTTTGTATATTTTCATTGTGAAATTCCTGGGAATGATCATGAAGCAAAAGCAGGAAGAAGTGGTCGCCCCGCCTCCGCCGACGAAAGATCAGGAGCTGCTGTCGGAAATACGCGATTTGCTCAAAAAGTAATTATTAAGATTTGCGTGCGCTCCCGTTTTCTGAGGAGCGCACGCGGTCAGATTATTCCACTTTAAACTGAACGCTTCCCATCACATGATCGGCGGTGTCGCGAATTTCGACTTTCCAGTCGCCCGCCTGCTGATAGAGGCTCTTTTCTGCAGCAGTTCTCCATCTGGCGCCCGCCTTGAGCGGCAAAAAGGTGGTCAGAACTTCCTTGCCATTATAGATCCAGACAAATACCGCATCCGTATCCAGAGCAATGTTTTTCGCTTCCAGAAAGCAGTAAACCTTGGGCGTATCCGCCGGAAACACGTCGGCCACACCCGAAGGTTCGCGACTTTCAATACCGGTAGCCACAACCAGCCGGCCAATTTCAAAATCGACCGTCACATCTTTCGCCGGTGATGGCGGGGTGTCCTGGGCAGACACCGTCCAAACCGCGCCAAGTGAAAACAACACCGCTAAGCTTATGACTGAGATTAGTTTTTTCATCTTTTCCTCCTTTTTTTTAACCGTACACAGTCATCGCTGCGCCCGGTTGTTGTGTGGTTGGCCAGGATTGGCGTTTACGACGGCATCCCCGCTACTTCAAATCCATCACATATTCCGCGACATTATTGGATAAGTCTGAAATGCGCTCCAGATGGCCGAGCATTTCGACAAAGATGGGCCCGGACTCGGGAGAGCACTGACGCAGATGAAAGCGTTTCAGATGATTATCCAACGCTTCCCTGACTTTCACATCGATCGTTTCTTCCCGCGGGAAGACGTCTTTGATGATTTCCGGGTTGAACATCTCCATCAGCGTCACGGCATCATTTAAATTCCGTTCGACCAGTCTAAGGACCTCCTGAAATTCACGCTCTCCGCAGGCGCTGAACACCAGATTACTTTGAGCCTTTTGCGTCGCCAGCAGACTGATTGCATGGATATGGCTGCCAATGCTCTGAATATCTCCGGCCAAAGCGGTATAGGCAAACACTTTTCTAGACAGCGGTTCCGAGAGCTGGCGGCCGGATATTTTCCACAGAAACCGAACAATCTGCAAGCGCAGATTCCGGACCACCAATTCAATATAGGCAATGTCCCGGCGTTGACCCTCCTGGAATTGTTCCATCAGACGTACCGTGCGAAAATACATAATCTGCGTCAGTTTGGCCTGGCGCTGAAGTTCTTTTTGCACATAGTCGAGGGATTTGACCGGATTAATCAGATCTTTGGGGTTTAGATATTCAGGCCAGACCGGCAGGGCGTCTTCCACTCCCGGCAAAACTTTGTTCATCAGCGCAGCAAAGGGTCTAATCAAAAAGATAAAAATGACCACGATGATGATATTCAAAAGGAAATGCGCCAGCGCGATCTGCTGGGCAACGCTATCAGACAACCCCTTGAGCACCTCCAGAAAGAAAGGCAGAATTACCAGACAGATCAGCACACCGGTGCATTTAAAGATCAGATGGGAAACGGCGGTTCGTTTGCCGTTAATATTGGCAATGGCTCCCGCCAGAAGCGCCGTGACGGTGGTGCCGACATTGGCGCCCATCACAATCGGCACGGCGTCGTCGAGCGAAACAAGACCCTGCTGGGCCAAAACCGCCAGGATAGCAATGGGAATCGCCGACGCCTGGACAATCGCGGTGACCACCATCCCCAGCCCGATACCGAACAGGGGGTGCTTGGTCTGCGTAAAGAAATGCATGAACTGGGGCGAATCCTTAAGCGGCGCCGACGCCTGAGCAATGATATCCAATCCGAAAAAAATCAGGCCAAAATAGAATATCATTTCGCCTGCGGCCCGCCATTGCCCCCGGCGCGTCATCCACAACAGTCCGCCAATGGAAACAAAGAAAGGGGAGAAATCAGTAAAACGCCAGATGACAAACTGAACCGTCAGGGTGGTGCCGATGTCCGCCCCCAGCACAATTGCCAGGGAATGGTAGAAGCTGATCAATCCCGCGCTCACCAGACCAATCGTCAGCGCAATGCTGGCCGACGAACTTTGAAAGGCAATCGCCGAAACCACACCCGTGACCAATCCGTAAAGCGGCCTCTCGACAGCGTATTTGACCAGTTCTTTGATCCTGGCCGTCATCATCCGGCGCACCGAGGAGGACAGGCGAATCATGCCCACCAGAAACAGGATGATGCCGCATACGGCCAGAAGCGCTTCCTTCATGGTTTATTTCAATTTCATATTAAAGGTGGACAGTTTGCCCGTTTCCGTTTCCCGAATCTGCAGACGGAGACTTTTGGCCGTTTTCGCCTCGCCGGGGTAAAAAATGAATCCGGATGCCAGCTCGCCGGGTTTGACCGCCCGATACTGGAGCGATCGCGTTTTCAGATCTTCCCGGATCTTGCCCTGAACCTGGCGCTGATCCATGGACGCCTCGCCCCCGCCGGACACCACACCCGCAGCGGCGCCGATGGCCGCTCCCTTGCCGGCCGCCTCTCCGATATGGGTTCCCGTCACAATACCAATGGCCGCGCCGATCACAGCGCCGGCTGCGCCAAACAGCACGCCTCTTTTGGCCGCCTGGGGCGCCACCTCCCCCCATTCGGTATTTTTGGACAATCGGTCATACGCCAGATTCTGATCCAGAATCGGCCAGACATTTCCCTCGTCATCAATCAGAAAAGTCTGTTCGGCGACGATCATCAGTGAGGACGTGCTTTTATTGTCGAACGCCACCTGAACCGGCAGAATCCCCGCTGAGCGAATATCAAACCCGAAGGCGGTTTTGGCTTCCCCCGCATCGGCAAAACTTCTCGCAGCAATCGCGGCGCCCTGCAGATAAACCACATTCGGGCTATCCTGGGGGCTTTTGAAAGGGACCACCTGTCGCTCATAACGCGTACAGCCGGCGGCAATGATCAACAGGCAGAAAAGGATCATCATCTTTTTATTCATAAAACAGACTCCTTGTTTCCGGAAACTTTTTGAGGTGCGCCATTTTGGCAAAAATACCCGAAAAGCTCAAGCGCAATTTAACAGCCTAAACTTTTGACGGGTTTGTGCCGATAACCGCGTCATGGATAAACCGTTATATAACAGCCTGATCATCAAGACATATCTGGAGTATCTCAAGAATGATTATCCGGAGATGAATTTCAGCAAACTGCTCGATTACGCAGGCATTGCCCACGATGAACTCGAAGACCGGGGACACTGGCTTAATCAGTCCCAGGTCAACCGGTTTCATGACTATGTGGACCGGGTCACCGGCAATGCCGACATCGCCCGGCAGGCGGGCCGGTACATCGCCTCCCGGAAATCCACCGCCTCTGCCGTGCTTCGACAGACGATGGCCGGTTTCTTATCGCCGGCCATGGCCTATTGGGCGCTCGAAAAGGTCACCCCGACCGTCACGCATCACCAGAATGTCAAAGGACGGCGTCTGGCCGCAAACCAATATGAAATCATCGTCACAACCAAACCCGGCCTCAAAGAAGAACTCTTCCAGTGCCAGAATCGTCAGGGCATGTATGAAGCCATCGCCGAAATCTTTACCGGCAAGTACGCCACCGTTGAGCATCCCGACTGCCAGCACCGGGGCGCTCCCCACTGCCGCTACATCATCTCCTGGGAAACCCCCGCATCCCTGATTTGGAGAAGAATTGGCGCCTACAGCCTGACGGCCACGGCGCTGGCCACCATTGTGCTTCTGTTTGTGGCGCCTTTTTATACCTGGTTTGTCGCTGTGCTGTCGGCCTGCCTCATCTCTACCGGTTTTTTGCTTGCCGCATCGATGTTGCGCAACCGTGAAATGGCCGCCAATCTCACCGAGCAGGGAAAAACCTCAGAAGAAATCATTACACAGATTAATCGCCGTTATAACGAATCCGTCCTGATCCGCGAAATTGGAGAGGCGGTTTCGACCCTTTTCGACCCTCCCGACCTTTTGAGTTATGTTCTGGAGGCGCTGCATCAGAGACTGTCGTTCCAGCGCAGCCTCGCCATGCTTGCCCATCCGGAACAAACGCATCTCGTTTACGCGGCAAGCCATGGTTTTACACCATACGAAGACGCTTTGCTGCGAAATCTCACGTTCAGTTTGACTACACCCGACAAAGGCGGCTCTTTTTATCAGGCGTACATGACGCAAAAGCCGGTCATCACGGACGGCAACGAAATATCGTCCGCCCAGCTTTCGCAAAAAAGCGAAAACCTGATCAAAGACCTGGGCGTTTCTTCATTTATCTGCGTGCCGATTGTTTATCAAAAGAAAACCGAAGGCGTTGTGGCCATCGATATCAGCCGCTTAGCCGGGCCGCCAACACACAGCGACTTAAGCCTGCTGGTCGGGATCGCTCAGCAAATCGGCGTCGGCCTCAACAACATTCAGGCGCATAAGCAACTCAAAGACAGCGAAGCGCGCTTTCGCAATCTCAGCGAAAACGCGCCGGATATGATTTACCAATTGGATCAGGAAGGTCGGATTCAATACGTCAACCCCGCCTGGAACGAAATGCTTGGCCATCGTCCGGACGATCTTAAAGGGAAATATCTGAGAGAGTTCCTCCCTCCGCAGGATGCCGAAGCGTTTTTTGAAATCTTTGTCAGCATACTGCGAAACGGATCAAAAATGCGCAACCAGTATTTTACAATCTTCAACCGGCTGGATCAGCCCTGCCGCATCGTCCTTGCCGGTGCGCCGCACACAGATTCGGATGGCCGCGTTATCGGCGTCGTTGGAACGCTGAAGGTTGTCTCGCAGACCTCCGTCAACCCCATGCAAGCACCTTCAGCTATTTCAGAAATCCCTGAATAATGCGATTGACCGCCTCGTCATAGGTCAGCCCCAGGCTCATGAGCTTAGTGAGTTGATCGCTGGCGATTTTGCCGATGGAGGCCTCATGCGTCAATTCCGCGTCCGGATGCCCGGCCTTGAGCGCCGGCATGGTTTCGTTGGAACCGTTGTCCATAATAATGGCGTCGCATTCAATATGGCCGAAGCATTTATTTTGGGCATCCATGGTCGCATAAAAGGTCTGTTTGGAATTTCCCTTCATGACCGAGCGCGAAATCATATTGGCCCGGCTGCCCGCACCCTGAAGCACAATGTTGTTCGTTGAAACGGCGGTTTGATTTCCGTCGGTTAACACCCGCTCGGTAATGAGCAGCAGGCTGTCCGGCCCCAAAACGGCCTCATTGATCCGGTTGGCCTCATCCACGCCCGCAATCTGAGTCAATTCCATTTCCGCACGCGCACCTTCAGCCAGAAAGACTTTGGTGGTGGGATTGAGGCTTCGCTTGCCGCGTCCGTCGCCTGCGGCATAATGCTTTTCCACATACGTCACCTTCGCCCGCCTTCCCACCTGAAAGTCGTGAATGCCTGCATGGCCTTCCGGCTCGGAGGATCCGCAGTGAATGCCGCATCCGGCCACGATCGTCACGTCCGCGTCGTCGCCAATGATAAAGGAATTATAAACGACATCATAAAGCCCCGCCTGACTCAAGATCACCGGGATGTGCACGGATTCGTTTTTCGTTCCCGGTTTGATTTTAACGATGATCCCCGTCCCGTCGGCATTCGTTTCAATATCGATATTGGCCGACACCTGACGGCTCAGCAGTTTGCCGTTTTTCCGGATGTTGTAGGCCCCTTTGGGCAGGCCTTCCAGATCGGCCACGGTTTTGAGCAAGGTCTTATCTAAAGCATCCAGCATCATTTTCTCCTTCGCAAGAATCGCGGTACGTGCATACACTTAAATCATCGAGCAGTGGAATCGCGCCTTCGAGATTTCCCTGATAGACAATTTTACCCGCCCGAATGATGAGAATCACGTCTGCCGCTTCCAGAAAAACGCGATTGTGGCTGACGACGATGGTAGTCGTACCGTTTTGGGCCAGCTCTTTCTTTAAAAGACTCACCATGGGGCCGATGGTCCATAAGTCAATGCCCGTATCCGGTTCATCATAAATGGCCAGTTTGGGATTGGCCGCAATCGTCAGGGCCAGTTCAATTTTCTTGATCTCGCCACCGGAGAGCTTGGCATCCACTTCTTTGTCGAGAAAGGAAAGCGGACAAATCCCGACACGCGAGATGATCTCGAGCAGTTTTTTTTCATCGTCGATGCCCGTTGCAATGGTCAGTAGATCGCGAAACGTGATACCCTTGAACCGCGCGGGCTGCTGAAAACTGTAGGCAATGCCCGCCTGGGCGCGCTCGGTGATTGAAAGAGGCGAAATATCCTGCCCGTTGAAAAGAATTTGTCCCTGGGAGACAGGATTGATGCCCATAATTAATTTCGCAAGCGTCGTCTTGCCACTGCCGTTGGGACCGGTGATGGCGTAAAATTTTCCATCCTCAAAGGTCAGGTTGACTCCGTCGATGATGTTTCGCTTTGCGTCTTGCGCTGACTCTCCATCCGTCACGGTGAAATAAAGATTCTTCAATTCCAGCATAAATCCATCCCGTCTTTTGCCTGCATTTTTACCGCCCCGCTATATGCCTGTTTGACAGAGCTGTCAAGGACTAGGTAAGGGGTAACGACATGATACCTCTTACCTCTTACCTCTTACCTCTCTTCTCTTCTCACGCATCTCCGGCGCGTTTGGGATAGCCGGTAATGGCGCGGATTTCTTCGTAAAGGGGTTTGAGTCTTGAATACATCTGTTTGTAAACGCGCGTATAGAGCTGATCGTAGATGCGGTGGGTCTTCATGTCCGGTTCAAAACATTGTCCGATATGCGTCATTTCCGAAACCGCCTGTTGAAAGTCCGGATGAAGCTTCAAGCCGACCGCGGCATCAATGGCCGCGCCAAGGCCGGAGGTCTCGTAGATATGCGAACGCGCCGTCGGCATGCCGAAAATATCCGCCGTTAATTGCATGGCGGCATCACTTTGGGATCCGCCGCCGGATACGCGCAATTCGCTAATCTTCACGCCGCTTCGCTTCTCCTGTCGCTCCTTGCCTTCGCGCAGGGCATACGCCAGCCCTTCCAGAATCGCGCGATACAGGTGCGCCCGGTTATGCACATCGCCAAACCCGATCACCGCACCTTTGGCTTCCGGCCCCGGCACCTTGACGCCCGGCGACCAGTAAGGCTGAAGAATGAGTCCCATCGCGCCGGGTGGCACGTCATGCAGAAGCTCTTCGATCAGGGTTTCGACTTCAACGCCACTCTCGTCGGCAATCTGCTGCTCAAGCTGGGCGAACTGCTCTTTAAACCAGCTCACCATCCAGTAGCCCCTGTAGATTTGAATTTCGAGACTGTAGGCATCCGGCACAGCCGATGCGTAGGGCGGAATCGGTGGAATGATTTCAATATACTTGTGATGGGTGGTATTAATGGTGGCGGACGTCCCGTAACTTAAGCAGCCGATATGCGGCTCAAGACATCCCGCGCCAATGACCTCACAGGCTTTGTCCGTCGCCGCGGCGATAACCGGCAGGCCCTCCGGAATACCAGTCTCCGCTGCCGCCTGACGACTCACCTGTCCCAATACGCCGGCAGGCGGTATCAGTTCCGGCAGCATTTGCGGCTCCACCTGCGTTGCGGCCCATTTCCAGTTCCAGGAGGCCGCCCATTGCTTCTTTTTAAAATCAATGGGGACATAGCCCACCTGACAGGCGACGGAATCGACGTACCGGCCCGTCAAACAATGCGTCAGGTAGCCGGACAAGAATAAATACTTGTGCGTCTTTTTCCAGACCTCGGGCTGGTGCTTCTTAATCCAGTTGCTTTCCGCCTCCGCCTGAAGGTAGGCGACCGTTTCGCTATTGCCGGAGAGTTTGAAGGCCAGCCCCCAGAATCCGCCAACAGGTTTTAATCCGCTGGTGCGCCGCTGGTCCAGCCAGACCATTGCGGGGCGAAGCGGCTTGCCGTGCTCATCAAGATTGATCATGGTGGCGCGCATGGTCGTGAGCGCCACGCCCGCGATCGCCTCTTTCGGCACAGTCGTTTCCGACCAGAGCATCTGACAGGCCTGACAAAGCGAGCTCCAGTAATAGTGCGGATCCTGTTCGGCCCAGCCGGGCTTGCGGGAGATATAGGGTTTGAAGGCAACGCGCTTTTTGAAAAGCAGGTTCCCCTTGAGATCAAAGATCAGCGCGCGAACAGACTGAGTGCCATTGTCAATGCTGAGAATTAAGTCTTTATTCATAAACAGGGCCTTGCAGACAACCGGGAACATGGAATGAGTAGCGCACAAACTTAAAGAGCAGGCAACATGCGTTTGCCTGCTCTTTAAATCCATTCGATAATGCTTTTTTTACTTTTTGGGTGCAGCCTTCTTTGCCACTTTCTTGGCGGCGGGTTTCTTCGCTGCAACTTTCTTAGCCGCAGGTTTCTTCGCCGCAACTTTCTTTGCTACTTTCTTAACGGCGGGTTTCTTTGCCGCTGCCTTCTTTGCTACTTTCTTAACGGCGGGTTTCTTTGCTGCGGCCTTCTTTGCGACTTTCTTTGCTGTTGCTGTCATTGGGTATAGCCTCCTTTTGTTGAGTTAACTTCAAATTTCTTACAGCAGGTAACTTAACTTTATGGCGTGATATTACTTCATTTTTTCTATTCGGTCAACAAAAAGTGCAAAATTATTTTACTTTTTTTATTGTGGATATTTTTTATCACATCAGAGAGCGCATCGATCCTCTTCGTGACGCGACCATCAACATGCATTTTGGGATATCGCTGAAACCCTTGCTGCATAAGGCTTTCAGCGACATCACCCCCTGACGTCTTGATGTGCATCATGCGCGTATCCGGGCAGACAGAACAAACAACATCCCCCCTCATGCAAAAATATTTTTTAAATTTTAAAAATATTTTTTTGCTCCGACATAACGATCGGCATAATATTTCTCGGAGAGGAACTCGATGCGAATGGTCTTTCCCTTGGAGGGCGCGTGAATAAACCGGTCACTGCCGATGTAGAGGCCAACATGCGAGACTTTACCGCGTCCGCGTGTTGCAAAAAATATCAGATCACCCTTTTGCAGATGACGTCGATCAATCGTTTCGCCCGCGTCATACTGCGACGCTGAATGACGCGGCAGATCCAGTCCGTTTAACTGATACACCGTCATGGTGAGTCCGCTGCAATCAAAACCCGTGTCGGCGGACGCGCCGCCCCAGAGATACGGCACCCCGATAAATTGCCGCGCAGTTTGAACGATCTGCTCTCTTACATAAGCCTCGCCGTATTGACGGATGCGCGCCGACGCATAGTCTTCAGGCGCGACGATATAGAAGACATCAATGACGCCGCGCTTTTGCAGCTCAAGCGCACGGGCGTGCGCCGAATCGCGCGAGCGGAAGTTTCCAAAGCGAACTTTGAATAAACCATCCGGCGCTTTGAAGTAGGTAGCATCGAGCCCCTGATCTTTTAGTTTTTCCGTCAGCCGGTAGGCATTGGCCACCTGTGCAAAAGCGCCGGCCTGAATCGTATGTCCCATTCTCGGCAATGGCTTTGCGTCGGCAGGCGACACCTCTTTGGCTGGGCGAGACGCGCAGGAGGGCATCGACACAATCAGTAAAAAAAAGAATATTAAAAGGATGCAGATTCGTCTGATCCGAGATGGCGTCTCTTGGGTCATCAGGACTTGCCGCTATTCAATACAAATGCGACGGCCTCATCGCGGCCGCGTATTCTTCCTTCGAGCTGCTCTTCTTCGAGCCTTGCGAGCAACTCGCCCATTTTTTTGCCGGGCGCAAACCCCATGGTGATCAGATCATCGCCGGTTAAAAGTCGCGGCGGATGCAGCGCTTCCGGCTCCAGGGCAATCAACTGGTCGCGGCAGAAGTCGTAAGAATCCAGCATGCCGTGGCAGGCCAGGCAATCAAGCCTGTGCAGTTGAAGATGCAAATCGAAATCCGGCATCCTTAAGAACCGCTTCAAACGGGCGGGCCGCATCTTCTGCACGTTCATAAAGACCATGTGAAAATGGATCAGACGGATGACGGCATCACGCCTTGCGCGTGAAAATTTCAAACGCAGGGCAATCGTTTCGGCGAGGGCAACGCCCGCCTGCACATGTCCGTAAAAATGAATACCGTTTTCATCCTCCGTGCGCGACAGCGGTTTGCCCACGTCATGCAGCAGGGCGCCCCAGGCTAAATCAGGATTCGTCCGGGGCGCGGTTTCGGAGGATAAAATATCGAGCATGATCAGTGTATGCTCCCAGACATCGCCCTCCGGATGAAAACGCGGTGGCTGCGCCACGCCTTTCATCCGCTCGACTTCAGGCAGAATGTGCGAAAGAAGCCCGGTCTCGGACAGGAGTTCAAATCCCCGGCGCGCACCGCCGCGCGTCAGGATTTTGGAGAGCTCCTCCGAAATGCGCTCGGCGCTGACGCTGCGGATATTATCGGCGCATCGGGCGATGGCATTTTTTGTTTCCGGATCGATGGAGAAATTGAGATTAGCGGCAAAGCGAACCGCCCGCAGCATTCGAAGGTAGTCCTCGTTGAAGCGAACAAACGGATCGCCGATGGTTCGGAGAATTTTATTTTCAATATCCGCCCGGCCATTGACGTAGTCCATGATCTCGCCGGTTGCGGCGTCCATTAACAGGCCGTTAATGGTAAAATCTCTGCGTAAGACATCCTCTTTGGCCGTAGAAAAATGAACCTGCGAGGGACGCCGGCCATCTTCATAGACGTCATCGCTGCGAAATGTCGCCACCTCATAGGGGATGTCGTGGATCAGAACAACAATCACGCCGAATTTTGCGCCGACAGCAACGGTTTTTTCAAAAAGCCGAACGACTGATTCCGGCCGGGCGGAGGTGACGATATCGTAATCACCCGGATGCAGGCCCAGAAGCGCATCGCGCACGCACCCGCCGACAAAAAAGGCCTCAAACCCAACGCGCCTCAGACGCTGAACAATCTCTTTTGCGCCCGCCAGTTTTTCATCTGTGAGATCCGTCATGGCAAAGATCACCGGTTTAATCCCATCTCTACGAGCGACGAACTCCGAGCTACGAGCTACGAGCTACGAGCTGCATGCTATCGCTTCCCCAGTTTAATCGCGCAGAATTCGCCGCACATCGAGCAGCCTTCATCCTGAGCACTTTTGCTTTTCTCCAGAAGCGCGACGGTTTTTTCCGGATCAATCGAGACATCCACCTGTCCCTGCCAGTTAAACGTTTTGCGGTATTGAGACATTTTAAGATCGCGCTCGCGTGCGCCGGGAAGCCCTTTGGCGATATCTCCGATATGCGCGGCGATGAGCGATGCAATGACACCTTCGCGCACGTCAGCCAGCGTCGGCAGACGAAGATGTTCGGCGGGCGTCACATAGCACAGAAAATCAGCGCCCGCAGAGGCGGCAATCGCCCCGCCAATGGCAGCGGTGATATGATCGTAACCGGGAGCAATATCCGTCGGCAGCGGCCCTAAAACATAAAACGGCGCTCCCTCGCAGATTTTTTTCTGTAACTGAATATTGGCTTCAATCTCGGTAATCGGTACATGCCCCGGTCCCTCGATCATCACCTGCACACCCGCAGCTCGGGCGCGTGCGGCCAATTGGCCCAGGATAATCAACTCGCAGACCTGCCCCTGATCCGTCGCGTCGGCGATGGAGCCGGGACGGAGCCCGTCGCCCAGACTCAAGACCATGTCATAGCGGCGGGCGATCTCCAGCAGACGGTCGTATTCTTCAAAAAGCGGATTTTCGCGGTTGTTGCAATGCATCCAGTTGGCCGTCATCGACCCGCCGCGGCTGACAATGCCCAACACCCGGCCCTGCGCCTCCACCGCCGCGACACTCTGGCGGTTGACGCCGCAATGCACAGTGATGAAGTCCACACCGTCTCGTCCGTTTTCTTCGATAACTTCAAACAGATCCTCCGCCGTCATCTCGGAAATGGATTTCCCGCTATTGAGCATTTTCACCGCCGCCTGATAAATCGGCACCGTGCCGATGGCTACGGTCGTGCGTTCCATCACCGCTTTTCGGATATCGGCAAGATTCCCGCCGGTGGAAAGATCCATGACCGCATCTGCGCCGGCAGCAATCGCCACGTCGAGCTTTTCAAGCTCCAGATCCAGATCATTGTTGTCTTTCGATGTGCCGATATTGGCGTTGATCTTGGTGCGCAAGCCCTTCCCGATCGCAAGCGGCCGGATGCTGGTGTGATGGGCATTGCGGCAGATCACAATCGTCCCGTCCACCAGGCCCTGCCGGATATATTCCGGTTCAACGCCTTCTGTGCCCGCGCAGAGGCTCATCTCTTCCGTTATTTTCCCTTCGCGGGCTTTTTCTAACTGTGTCATTATCTTTCCTCCACTCCATTAATGTTTAATTGTCAGCACATTCACCGGGCCGTGTCCCTCGCCCAGACGAAGCGATTGCAAAATGGCGCGTGTGACCATTTGTTTGGCCTCATTTACCGCCTGCACCATATCTATGCCCTCAGCAAGACCGCAGGCCAGAAGCGACGCATACGTGCAGCCCGTGCCGTGCGTGTCGCGCGTGTCGATCCAATCAGCCGCAAATTCATAAAACTTACGTCCGTCATAGAGCAAATCAATGCTGCCCCTGCTTTTCGAACCGGGCAGATGCCCGCCTTTGATCACGACATGCTTAACGCCCAATTGATAAATGATAACCGCCGCCCGCTTCATCGCGGCAATCGACCGGATTTTTTCGCCGGAGAGAAACTCCGCCTCCGGAACATTAGGCGTCACCGCATAAGCCAGCGGCAAAAGTTTTTTCGTCAGCGCTCGTCCCGCCGAGGTTTGCATCAACGCTCGTCCCCCCTTGGCCGTCATGACCGGATCCACAATCAGTTTTTCGATGCGATAGGCAAGAATGCTTTCCGCCACTGCCCGAATGGCGCCTTCGGTAAAGAGCATGCCGGTCTTTACGGCGTCCGCGCCGATATCCGAGAGCACCGACGCCAGCTGCGCCGCTATGACACGCCTCGGCATGGGAAATATATCCTGCACGCCTTTAGTGTTTTGCGACGTGACCGCTGTTATCACGCTCATGCCGTAGCAGCCGCAGGCCGCAACGGCTTTCAAATCCGCTTGAATGCCAGCCCCGCCGCCCGAATCGGAGCCGCCCACGCATAACACCCGAGCCGGTTTGTTCATCTACGCGGCCTCCGGAAAGAAATCTTTTTTCCAGTAGCGGATCACCAGCAGATGGCCCTTCCGGAAACGAATGGTAGCAGGCGACGCGGTAATGAGATTACTGATGCCGCGTGATTCGGACAGAAGAAGATTTTCATTCGTGAGCGGATAGCGAAAGCCTTCCACCGTGATGCCTTCCACAACCTCAGACAGAGCCAGAAGCGACACCAGACATCCGATGGCATCTCCAAACGCAATCTCCCCGTCCGGCGCAAGCATTTCACTGTAATCATCCACCAGCCGCACGCCAACACCCGCTTGACGCCCCCGAATCAGCAGATGAATATTGGCCAGCGCATGGTCCATGCGGCCCCCCAGCGCGCCCCAGATATCGACTGCGGAAGGCTGAAGAGCCAGCGCATAATCCAGAGCCAGCGCCGTATCCGTAAAATCCTTATCCGTTTTATGGCGAAGAATTTCGACGCCGCCTTTTTCGTATTCGGCAAGTTGTTCGGGTGCAAGCGAATCCATATCCCCCAAAAGCACGTCGGGCCGGATACCCGCCGATGCGAGGTAGCGCGCGCCTCCGTCACAGGCAATGAGCAGCCGGGAAGCCGCCTTCGCCATCTCGGAGCGAAAAAAGTTGAGATTCCCCAAACGCCCGCCGCTGACGATGACAATACGTTTTGACATACGCGTCTCTGCAAAAAATAAAAAAGCCATCCCCTTTTCCCCGAAAAGGACATGGCTTGAATTGAAATTTCGCGTTCCGCCACTCCCTACGCCGGCATTACCCGGGTCAGGTTCAAAGGGTATGATCTCAGCCGCGCAAAAGCCCGAAAACATCGGCAGCGCGGCACCCCGTGGAAGGAAAATTAGTATATTAGCCGCTAAAATGCAAATTGTTTAACCGATGGACATTACCGGAAAGCGGCTGCCCGTCCCCGCATCGGCAAAACGGACAGCCGCTTTATTGAAAAAAAGAAACGCCATGATGATTATTCAGGCGTCTGGACAATCTCCAGCTCATAGCCGTGCATATCTTTAGCAATCCCGATAACGCCTGGCGACGGCGCCTGCAGCACGGGCAAACCATTATCAGCCATACGCGAAACAAATCCTGCCGGATCATCCAACGTAAAGACGAGCTTCACCGGCAGATTGTCGCATGCTCTGTCAGCAAAATAATTCATCAGCACGACATCCAGGCCGATCTTTGTCGGCAGATGCGGCGAGATCGTCACCACCTCGTTCATGAAGTTCGCCACATGCAGGAAGTAGTCAAACTTTCTGCCCAGCACGCGCGTATAAATATCGTCTGCGGCCTGAAGATTTTTCACGCCAATCCCTACGCCCACCAAAACAGGCCAGGGCAGATAAGTGACTTCGATGAGTTCCAGCAGGTAGCCGTCCGGGTCCAGCGCCATGCCGATTTTATACGTTGTGCTGCCTAAAACCGTATCCGTCGGTTCTGCAAACCCTGCGCCGCCCGCGGCAATAATCGCGTTATACGTCGTCCACGCATTGGGAACCGCAAAGACCATTTTCACCGGATGATTGGCATAGGACACAGACGCATCAGCAAAATGCATCAGCACCAGGAAATTTCCGGTGGGCCGGGAATCTTTCAGGGTTGTCTCTACGCGGTCGTCCCGGTCCACATCGCTTGTGATGATATTCAATCCCATAATCGTGTTATAAAACACGGTGGCGTCGGCCAGGTTGCTCACGCCGATACCGGCCTTGTTCACATAAGGCTCAAATGCAGCGGCGGGAAGTTGTGTATTGAAATGGCGTCTGGCCCCCGTCGCGGTTTTGAGCGTTCTTGGCGTTTCAGCCGTAAAAACATTCGCCGTGTTCAGCGTCTCAAGCAGCGCGGCCATGAACTGGTCAAATTTGCCGGTGTTGAGATAGATGGACGCCTCGTCATCAAAGACGGAACCGTCATTTGCGCCCCAGGCGCTTTGCCAGACAAGTCTTGCCCGCGTTGCTTCGTTGATCACGATGCCATTGGTCGGATCTGCGTCTTCATCCAGCGTCTGCAAAAACCGGCAGATATTTACCACCCGGGGATCCGACGTGCCGGTCGCGCCCGAAGCCAGATCAATTGGCGTAATTTCGGCCTTTCCGGTTGTGGCGCCCACGACAATGCCGCCTGCGGAAAAGATGATTCTTTCACCGGAGACATAGATAAAGGATCCGTCCGCACCGGTGATGCCTCTGCGGGCGGCCGTCTCGTAGGCCAGCCCCTGCACCGGCGAGTCAATAAACACCCCGGTTCTTTCATCATAGGAATTATTCCCGCAGCCGGTTATGCTTAGCCCCCAGAAAGCCCACATCAGCAAAATTCCCCAACTGAATTTTTTCGCCCACCCTGTTTTCATGCTTTTGCGCCCCCTCCAAAAAATATTTTTTTTCAATACAGGGCTTTCTTCAATAAATATGCCTGAAATTCTTTTCCGCCTCTCAATAAAAAGAATCGTCATTTCAAATCATTATAACCATCATCCCCCCTGCGCCACTTTACACATGTGCCATGGCACAGATATGCACGGCACACTGTTGTGCGGGATGCAATTTTTTTTATTAAAGTTTTTAAGGCGAAAACCGATTTACTGTTTGTGACGCCCGTCACAAATCGCACGGAGCTTGAAAAAAAATGCATCGGATCATTTCATTTTTATCCATTGTCCTTCTTTTCATGGGAAGTGTCGTTGTATCTCTTGACGCAGCCCCCTTAACCATCTTTGGCAACATGACGACACATCCATCTGAAACAAATAAAATCAATCCCTTCGATCAACAACACGCAGGCATCACCCTCGCATTCAACGACAGGATGATGCCACTGCCGCTCCAATGGCGACACAATATCAACTCGGGCCGGCAAACCCGAACGCTGACCAGCATTGACGGACGGGGCTTGATTGCAGCTATCGTCTTTGGATCACCGGCCGAAAAAACCATTGAAACATTTGAGCATTTTCGCGACCGGTTTCTGCTCACGCACAATGCCGGGCGATTTTTTGTCGATTGGTATTATGAAAAGTCTCCGGCCTGGACCCACACGCTCGCCCAGCACAACGGCATGAAAAAGACACTCCGGATGGCTCTGGCGCCTGTCTATTTTTTCGCCCTAATTTCATTGAACTGGAACACGCAGGCCACGCTCATGGCCCTACTGATAATTCTGATGTGGCCGATGGGAAAAAGAAAACTGGCCTGGTCCGCTTGGCGGCGCGTTTTTTGGGCCATCAAGAAAATGCAGGACAAAACCCTTCCCGCCTAGGGTTCGCCACGGTAAATACAGCCGGATTCCGGACTTTCCGAAACGATGATCTTGCTCAGTTGTGGAAGCGCGGGCTGAAGGCGCGACCAAATCCAGCGGCACAAATGCTCCGACGTCGGATTTTCCAACCCCTCAATAGAATTGAGACATTTATGATCGAGCTGATTTCGAACCGGCTCGAAGGCCGCCGTGATGCCTGCAAAATCCATCACCCAGCCCATCTGAGGATTCACGTCCCCCCGAAGATGAACCTCGACACGGAAGGAATGGCCATGCATCTTGGCGCACTTATGTCCCTCGGGAACACAGGGCAGATGATGCGCCGCATCAAATTTAAACACTTTGTAAATTTCCATTTTTCCCCTTATTGGATTGAAAGTATTTTATGCAACTGCAAACTGATGCGCCATCGGGGATGCCGCAAGACGTAATCCAGCGTCTGCTTTGTGGCCTCATCGCGATTTGGCCCATCCATCGGCTGAAGAAAAAAATGCAGGAAATGCAGATCCAGATAATGTTTCGGGTCCAGACCCACCTGAGGATAAATCAGTTTTAATTCATCTCCCCTTTTCTGTTTGAGCCCAACACCTGCTTTGGGGCTCACTGAAATCCAGTCAATGCCTGCCGGCGCCGCGAGAGTGCCGTTGGTTTCGACCGCAATTTCAAACCCTTCTTCATGCAAATCGCTGACGAGCGCGTCATCGAACTGCAACAGGGGTTCTCCGCCCGTACAAACCACAAAAGGCGTTACCGATTTCCTGGCGTTTTTCGGCCAGGCCAGGGCAATTTTATGGGCCAGCTCGGCAGAGTGCGGGTACGCGCCGCCATTTATGCCATCCGTCCCGACAAAGTCCGTATCGCAAAACCGGCACAGGGCTTTTGCCCGGTCTTCTTCCTTTCCCGACCAGAGGTTGCAGCCTGAAAACCGGCAGAAAACCGCCGGACGGCCGCTGTAATAGCCTTCCCCCTGAACGGAATAAAATATTTCTTTAATGCGATACATGCCTAATCCTCCCAGCAGAGGATACTCTTAAGGTGCTTCTTTTTCCGGTTACCAGCAACACCCGATATAACCGCTGCAAACTCTGCACAGATTTTTGTCAGAGTCAATACAATCGTCAATGCGTTTTATGCTTTCGGCGTGATCGGGGATTACGCCCTGCGGTCTGGATGATTCCGCGCCGCCGCAGTCCGTAATACGGATAACAGTCATACGCAGGGCCTTCCCTACACACATCATCTTGACGGCAGATCATTCGTCTGACGACCCTCCACCTCCGGCACTTTGCGCCATCCGGCATACGCCGGACGCACGCCGCCGCGAGCACTGTTTTAATGATTCAAAAACCGGAAACTGGAAACCGTCAACCGGAAACCGCTTTTCTCGCTTTTACCATGAACCATGAACTATTTCACTTCCCTAATCCCTGTTTCTTTTCTTTGGTCAGCTTTTCCAAATTCTTTGCGACGATCCAGTCGTGGAAGGTGGGGTATTTATCGAAATCGTCGCCTATCATGGATTTATAAGCTTCCTTGGTGAGTTCCCAGCGGTAGAGCTCCCCGCCTGATCGCACGCCAATAAAGCTTATGGGATTGGTGGTCCAGACGCTGGCATATTTTCTGAGAGCGTACTCAAACAACTGCATCGGCGTTCCGACGTAATAGGGGTATTTCTCGGATATGGGCATGAGGTAGGTTTGGGTGTTGCCGGATTGCTTGCTTTCAAAAACAACCCATTTGCCGTCTGGGGAAATGTCGAACCATGACCCGCGGATAGCGATTTGAGTTAAATTGACATTTTTACGATCACCCCAAGTCAGGATGTAGCCGGGTCTTTTACTATCTGTAATCATAGCAAAAGGAAGTTTTTGATGTATTTTTATTTCCAAAATGTTGAGCTGGTTTTTATTCTTTTTGAAAATATCTATCAATGGATGATGAGATGGTTCGAAATGCGTCGTAAATACCTTCATATCTTTTTTGGAACCGCTGAACAAAAAATACTTATTATCGGCTAAATCCCATACATATTCCTTATCAAATTCCGTTTCCTTGATAACTTTTGGTTCATCTCCACTTAAATCGTAAAGCCTCTGAATAATGATCGTATCCCAGGCATCCTTTGGTTTGTGGGGATACCTTTCGATGTCAACAATAAAATGCCTTTGGTTCATATCGACAATTGCAATTCGCCTTATTGTATCATTGATAGAGGGCAATAGACGCAAATCTTTAAACTTCTTTTTCTTCAAATCAAATATTGCAAAACCTCGAATCTGCCCAAACCCGAATACGCCATCTTCAATCGGAGGAATAACCGTTGGTTCCAGGTTGACGCTGTCATACGCGTTTCGGAAATATTCATCATGACTGAATTTGTTTCCATTAAACTTCAAAATATTAATAGCGTTATTCCAGCTGTTTGTAGCAGCATGCTGAGTTCCGTTGAACAATACCGGAAACAGAAAGTATATCTCATCCTTCATTTTGAAAGTACTTGGTTCCAGTTTCTGGACTGAGTTTAGATCATACAAAGGTTCCATCTTTTTCTTTCCTCCTGCAGCGAACACAGGCGCACATACCAGCAGCGGGATGCATAGCAAAACAGTAATGACGATTCTGATGATCACGTTCACCTTGATCCTTGTGCCTTAATTTTTCTTTCTCCACCTCCGGCGCTTTGCACCATCCGGCATCCGCCGGACTCACGTCTCCGCCAGCACTGCTTTAATTATTAAAAACCCGGAAACTGGAAACCGTCAACCGGAAACTGCTTTTTTACTTCCCCAATCCCTGCTTCTTTTCCTTGGTCAGCTTTTCCAAATCCTTTGCGACGATCCAATCGTGGAAGGTAGGGTATTTATCGAAATCGTCGCCCATCATGGATTTATAAGCTTCATTGGTGAGTTCCCAGCGGTAGAGCTCCCCGCCTGATCGCACGCCAATAAAGCTTATGGGATTGGTGGTCCAGACGCTGGCATATTTTCTGAAAGCGTACTCAAACAACTGCATCGGCGTTCCGACGTAATAGGGGTATTTCTCGGAAATGGGCATGAGGTAGGTTTGGGTTTCACTTGAAGAGCCAACTTTGAATACCGCCCATTTACCGTCGGGAGAAATTTCAAACCGTGAAGCTCTTGTTGCGATTTGTTCCATATTAGCATTTTTTCTATCGCCCCAAGTCAATATGTAGCCAGGTTTCTTACCATCGGTAATCAATGCTAATGGAAACGTTGGATGAATGTTGATACCTCTAATAAAGAATTGTTCTTTATTCTTATTAAAAATATCTACCAGCGGGTGGTGGGCTGGCTCAAAATATGGCGTAAATACTTTCATGTCTTTTTTGTGGCCACTATAGATAAATATATTTTTGTTCTCTAGTTGCCAAATATAGTTTTTATCGTGTTCTTTCTCCATGAGCACTTTCGGCTCATCACCACTGAGGTCATATAAACGTATTAATGATATTGTATCCCATGCATCCTTTGGTTTGTGTGGATATCTCTCTATTGAAACAAGAAAGTGCTTTCTTTGAGCATCTACTATGGCTATTCTTGATATTGTATCATTGATAGAGGGCAATAGACGTAAATCTTTATACTTGTTTTTCTCAAGATCAAATATTGCAAACCCTCGAATCTGTCCGAATCCAAATACCCCATCTTCTATTGGTGGAATCACCGTGGGTTGAAGATTAACGCTATCGTATGCATTCTTGAAATATTCATCGCTGCTAAATCTATCCCTGTTGAATTTCAGAATATTAATAGCGTTGTTCCAGCTATTGGTAGCGGCGTATTGGGTGCCATTCAGTAACACCGGAAACAGAAAGTAAATTTCATTTCGCATCTTCAAAACATTCGGTTCCAGCTTTTGCACCGTAGTTAAATCATACAAAGGTTCCATGTTCTTCTTTCCTCCCCCATAGACGGTTGTGGCTGTAAATATGAAACAGGTTACTGTAAAGATTATGCCTACCGTTTTCATTATATTGATTATTTTTGTTCTATTTTCGCGCATTCTCCGGCGTCTCCCAATAGACGTTATGAATTTCATAGGCCTGCTTGATATAAGCGGCTATCTTTCTTATCTCATCTTCGTTAATGGTGAAATCACCTAAATCATATTTATACTGATCTTCTTCCGTTATTCTCTTCCCTGTCTCCACAATATTATTCACAATCCGGTCGATGTTCTGTTGCTGATCGAGCTTGTAGAATTTAATCGGGTTGATAAGCGTGAAGCGCACCCACAGGCCTGTGTCGAAACTGTCCAGAAAGTCCTTCGCCTCTTGGCAGAATTTTCTGTAATCGACGTTGTCCATCACTGTCATGTACCAATCTGTCCCGAACAGGATTCTTGACCGCAAATGCGGGTTCGCCTGGATGGTCTTTTTGAAATGATCCCGGAATTGGGGAATGCCGAACGATGACGATATGTCCGAATACAGATTTGGATAACGCTTTGTCTTCATCATCTTCAGGATCACCTCTCCCCACTTGCGGCCCAGGTCTTTGTTGCCGCCGAAATGTGCCAGGCATAAACGAA